>NZ_JAQFWQ010000024.1 GCF_027706725.1 Nocardiopsis endophytica | reverse complement strand
TCTCGGGAAAAACGCCCCTACCGGGCCGGTTTTAGCGTCCTTTTCCCCGAGATCATCGAGGGGGCGGCGGTGCGGGGCGCGCTGTCGTTGATCTCGGGGAACTCGGGCTAATGACGGCCCACTTAAGACCGACTTCCCCGAGATCAACAACGCATGGGGCCGCAGGCGCGGCCGACCGACGGGTCAGCCTGCGATGCGCTCCGCGTCCTCCAGGTCCATCACGGCCATGGCTTCCAGAGTGAACAGCGTGAGGTTCTGATACCGGCCGGGGAGGGCGTCCCGCAGGCGGAAGAAGCGCACCGTCGTGCCGCTCACCAGGTAGTCCTCGTCGACGCCGGTGACCACGACCGCGCGCAGGTCCGCGGCTTCGGGCAGCGCCCGCGCGCCCACCAGGCACCGCGCGGCGAAGAGGAGCCCGCGGGACAGGGCCGCGTGCAGGTAGGTGGAGGGGTCCTCCACCAGGTCCTCGTCGTCGATGCGGAAGTCGTTGACCTCAAGCTCGGTGTCCATCAGCCCCTCGGGGCCGGTGTCGGGCTCCTCGGCGGCCCAGTCGGGCGGCGGACCGCCGGGGGACAGGACACCGGTGGGGCCGCGCCCCCAAGGCGCGTCCGCGATCTCGGCCAGCTCCTCGGGCAGCGGGGCGTCGTCGATGGGCCCCAGCTCCATCAGGAGCCGGTCCATCGGTTCGTTGGTGATCATGGGCGCTTCAGGTCCAGGTAGCCGAGGGCCTTGTCGATGTCGGCGTTGGAGACCAGCTTCTCGACCTTCTTGGGCAGCGCGACGCCGTCCTTGTTGGTCCAGGTGCCGTCCTCGGGATTGTAGAAGTACTTGTCCTTCCTCTGGTCGAACCCGCGGCCCTTGAGCTGGATGTGCACGTTCGCCGACCCGGGCTTGTCCGGGTAGGAGTTCTCCACGTCGATGCGGAACCGGCCGCCCTTGAACTCGCCGTTCTTCACGGTCTTACTGTCGAAGCGGGGCGCGTTCTTGCCGGGGGTGAGCCCGCACCCCTTCGGCGGGGCGTTGTGGACCAGGGCCTGGGTCGGGCCGTCACCCGCGTAGTAGGTGTGCGTGCCGGCGACGCTGAGGTTGAACACCTGGCGCTCGTCCACGCCGTAGCCGTCGGCGGAGGTGACCTCGGCCCACGCGCCCGAGGGGGTGCGGAGGCGGTCGCCCGGCGCGATGTCGCCGGCGTCCGTCCACTCCGCCTCCTCGGGGAGCCAGAAGGGGTGCCCGGCGGTGGCGGTCATCGTGATCGTGGAGCCGTCGACCTCGGCGACCAGGTCGACGAGGTCCTTGGGGCCGTCGCCGGTGATGGTCGCGGTGACCTCCCGCGGGCCCTCCTCACCGGTCACGGGGTCGAAGGCGAGGACCTCGTCGCCGGCCTCGATGTCCTCGATGTACAGCGTCGACCCGTCCGCCATGAGGACGGGCGTCCCGGCGACGAAGCTGTTGCCGGTGCTGCAGGTGGTCGCGGCGGTGTCCCGCGCCTTCTTCTTGTCCTTGACCTTGCCGCGTGCCTTGTCGACGAGTTTCTTGGCGGCGTCGCGGGCCTTCTTGGCCTTGCGGAAGCGGTTCCAGAGCTTGAGGATCTTGCCGGAGTTCTTGATGAGCTTGAGGCCCTTGCCCCAGGGGCTGAGTCCGACGATGGTGGTCAGGCAGGCGATGATGTCGCCTTCGGTGATGCACTTCTTGGCGTCGGTCCAGCCGACGATGTCGGCGACGACCTCGATCAGGGCGTCGTAGACCTCGTCGTATCCGGCGTCTTCGAGCTGCTGCTCGGCGTCGGCCAGCTCCTGCTCGGCATCGGCGAGCTCGGAGTTGGCGTCGGAGACCTCTTCGAGAAGTGCGGGGTCGAACGTGTCCTCTTCATCCTCGGACTCGTCGCCCTCCTCGCCTTCGCCTTCGTCCTCTTCTCCGCCTTCGCCGTCTTCGGAACCCTCACCGTCCCCGGTGTCTTCGCCGTCGCCTTCCTGGCCGTCCCCGTCCTGACCGTCGCCCTGGGAACCGTCGTCATCGCTGCCGTTCCCGTCCCCGGTGCCCGGCCCTCCGCCGTACGGCTCGCAGTCCTCGCGCTCGGGGTCGATGCGGCACATGGCCACGACGTAGAACTCCTGGACGCGCGTCGGCATGCCGAAGGCGAGGATCGCTGTGGCGATCGTCGCCACGAGCAGGAACAACGCCCCGTACTCGATCTTGAAGCCGCCGTGTTCGGCCCTCCACACCCAGCGCATCCGTATTCCCAACACAGGCGATCAACGTCAGTGCAGCGCGATTCGGACGCGCAGCCTCAAAACGCTACTGGGCGACATCTGACCTGGCACAGGGCCCCGGGACCCAATCTCGGGCCCAGCTCCAGGGGTGTCGGCGCCGGAGGGGGACGGCGGGAGAAGGGGGCGTCCCTTCCGATAGCGTTGTCCGGCTTCTAGTGCCGTCCGAACACTCCGGGGGCGGGATCACCGCCACCGGCGGCCACCCCTTCTGGGGCGAGGACGAGCAGACCTGGAAGGAGGCCCGCGAGCTCGAGCCGGGTGACCGCCGCCAGAACCGACCGGCGGGCACAGCAGGTCGACAACCTGAGCGTGGCGAACTTTGTACCGGGTGGAAGGGCGGCGGCAGGGGGCCGCCGCCGGTTGAGGGGGCCGATGCAGCGGTGCAACGAGTGCGGGGCGATCGACCTGGGCATGGAGTGCGCGGAGCGCACCGGTGAGTGCCTGTGGGTGTGCGGTGAATGCGGCTCCATCTGGCGCGACGGCGAGGACCTCGCCGGCCCGGCGTCCGCGGAGACGAACTCGTACACGTCGCCGCCGGGCGGGGCGGTGCTATCGGAGTTCGCCCCGGTCCCGGTTTCGCCGCGTGAGCGCTCGACGTACCCCAAGGCGGTCCGTGCGATCGAGGAATTGGTCTCCACGGGCTTCTACGACCCTTTCATGCTGGGCATGCCCGTGGCCGAGGCGACTGCCCTGATCGGCCATGTCGCACCGGAGAACGGCCCCGTCCGCCTCAGGACCGCCACCGGGCAGCTGGCCGAGATCACGATCGAACCTCCCGGCGGACCGGTGCCCATGCCCGGAGACCTTCCCGCAGGGGCCGACCTTTCCCTGGTCAACGTCTCCTTGGCGGAAGAAGCGATCAACAAGGCCGGAGGCTCGTCCGAGAAGACCGGGGAGTTCATGGGCAGGGGCCGACTGGACTTCCGCGCACCGGAGACGAAGGGTGAGCTGCACTTCGTTCGCTACCGCCTCACCCAGGCTCGCGTTCGCCTAGCGGATTAGCGGCACTTCGGCTCAGAGAGCTTAGGGGCTTGGGTCCTTGGGCCCAACTTGGTTGGAATCTCCGGTCGGTCGTCCTGAGGGCTCCAGGGCGTGCATGTTGCGCTCTTCGAACCGTTGAACCCTTCTGAACTGGGGAGTTGTGCGGGTTCTCCGCCGGGGCGACATCGGGAGGCCGGGAAGGGCCCAGGTCCCAGTCGACATTCCGTGATGTGGCGGGGGTCTGCTAGGCGGGAGAGGATGACCCGTGCCGATTTGTGAGGACTGGAGTGCCGACCTTCGCAGAAGTGAAGGGGCCCCGGTGTCCTTCGGCGAGTCCCACCGGCGCGAGCGGGAGCGGCTCACGAGGCCGTTCTGCGGGCCGGACCCCCTACCAGAACAGGCGCTCGACCCCCATGAAGATCCCCCTTCCGCCGGTCGGCGGTGAGCTGATGCGCCGGGACGGCGCCCGCTCCGGCGCCCCGTCCGCGCCGCGGTGGGACCGCGGCGCGGGGATGACCGAGTACGGCGCGGTCATCCTCCTGGTGGCGGCCCTGGTGGTCGCTGTCTTCGCCACCGGCATCCCCGACCGCGTCTCCGGCTTCTTCGATACCGGAGTATGCGAAGTCGAGGAGGCCGCCCAAGGCTCCGAGGAGTGCGAGGACACCGCCTCCGACCCGGCAGACGACGAGAACAATGCCGCCGAGCCCAAGCCCGCGCGCGCACCTGACGAACCCACCCCCGACACACCGCCCTCCCCGGACGACGAGGACTTCGACGCCGCCGAAGAGGCGGCGGACGACATCCGCGAGTACTGGGACGAGTCGGACGACTTCTGGGGCTGCCTCTTCGGCTGTCCCGACGCTCCGGCGGAGATCCTGAACGACCTCACCGACGCCGAGCTCGACGCACTGTTCCAGAGCCTCACCGCGGACGAGATCAGGCGGCTGCTCGGTGAGGAGGGCGTCCGCGAGATCGCGCTGAGCCGACTGCCGCTGCAGACCATCCGCGACCTGCGCCTGGTCGATGAGGACGGCATCGAGCCGGACTTCGACGACGTCGGTGGGGACGACGCCAACGAGAACGGGCAGGAGGACGACCTGCGCTGGGGCCGTGTGGACGAGGACAAGGTCCGGCTGTGGCCCGAGGACGGTGAGATCGGGATGGACGACATCCAGCAGGGGGCGCTGGGCGACTGCTGGTGGCTGGCCGGCCTCGGCGCGATCGCCGACAAGCACCCCGAGCTCATCAAGGACATGATCACCGAGAACGCCAACGGGACCTACACCGTCACGTTCCCGGACAATGGCGAGCAGGTCACGGTCACGGCGGACATGGTCATGAACGGCGGTGGCGGCCCCGCCTTCGCCCGCCCCTCCGGCGGCGCCATGTGGCCGATCATTCTGGAGAAGGCCTACGCACAGCGTGAGGGCAGCTTCGGGGAGATCGAGGGCGGCCGTGCGACCAACGCGATGGAGCTCGTCACTGGCGACGACAGCAAGACCTACGACACCGACGACGTCGACCAGTCGGACCTGGAAGGGTGGCTGAACGGCAACAAGACCGCGGTCACGGTCTCCACGTTCCCGGAGGGCGATGGGGACGACGGTCCGCTGTACGACAAGGAACCGTCCAAGGGCGGGCTGGCCAACAGCCACGCCTACATCGTCCAGGACATCGACGAGGACGGGAACGTCACGCTCTACAATCCGTGGGGCTACTCCCACGTGACACTGACGCAGGAGGAGTTCCAAAGGCATGTCCGCCGAGTCGACATCAACTCCCACGGGTGAGGGAAAGGGGCCATCGATGCCGGTGAACGGTATGCGGCTCTCCGTGTTCGCGCTGGGCGCCTGCGTCCTCCTGCTGCCGCTCGCCGTCGGGTGCTCCGACGGTGGGGGAGGGGAGGAGCCGCCCGCGCTGTCGACGGTGGACTCCTCCACGGAGGAGCCCTACGACCCCAACCAGCCGCCGCCGTCCCCGAGCCCGGGCGCGGAGGAGACGCTGACCATCGCGCAGAGCACGCAGGGCTCCGCGGTGGGGCTGCGCATCGGTGTCCTGTCCACCAAGGACGGCAAGGCCCGGTTGTCCTTCGTCCCCGAGGCCGACGCCGGAGACCCCGACGCCGAGGAGTACGTGGAGGGCGAGGCCGGTGACACCTTCACCCTGGAGACCGGCCACACCGGCACCATTGAAGAGGTGACCGCCTCCGACCCGGAGGCCGCGGAGGTGGAGGGCGCCGCGACGGGCTCGGTTCGGGTCAGCGTGACCGCTCCGGAGTAGGTGCGAGGAGGTGTTCTCCGCCGCCGCTGGGGCGGCGGAGAACACCCCGCGCAGGGCCAAAGACCCGGCCCGCCGGGCGGTGGTGCCCAGAGAGCGCCTCACCGGCGGTGGGACGGTGTCCACTCCACTACGCGGCGCAGGCCCTCGGGGTCCTCATGCAGGTAATCGGTCCAGCGGTCGAAGGCGCCGTGGGAGCCGACGTCCAGGCCGTCCCACTCCGAAGCGGTGAACAGGCAGCAGCAGTCGTCGAAGACGAGTTCCAGGCAGTCGACCACCCCCTGCTGAGGGCGGGAGTCCGGCCCGGCCGCGTACCTGGCCCGGGTCAGTGTGTTGAAGTCGCGCCCGTCGGCGAGCAGTTGCCACTCAAGGGAGACGGGCATGAACTCCTCCCCGTACTCCCGATTCAGTACATGTTCGTCAAGGTCCTGTTCGGCGTCGGTGAGGTCGTCGGTCCTGGACAAGTGGAGCCGGCCGTGCGCACGCCGGTCCTCGATGCGCAGCATCCCCTCGTCGGTGACCACGTAGAGGCTGGTGTTCCACACGTTGAGGAACGGGCGCTCCTCATTGAGTGTGTGGTCTATGTAGCCCGGAACCACGATGTCCTCGACCTTCCTGGCGGCAAGCCAGGTCAGGAGGTCATCGATGGACGATGTGCTCATGCCCCGAACTCTTGGGCGATCATGTCCAGCTCCTGCTTGTTTCGTCGTATGAACCGCCGGACGTGTCGGCGGTCACTCCAAATCGGACCTCCGCCGGCGTCAACGGCAATAGGTGCTCGCCTTTGAAGTCTTCCATCTGGGTCCACAGTCACCAGACGGGGGTCCCTTGCGTTGTGCTCCCAAGGCTCAGCCCGTTCTTCCCATAGCGACTCCACGAATCCGAGTGAGCTCCGCAGCCTCAGATCGAGATCGGCCACGTTACCTCTATCGACTGCGCGTCTCCATGCCTCGGGGGTCGGGTAAACCTCACGAACCGTTCGTGTGACGGAGTCAGGTTCGGGCCCTGACCACTCCAGCAGCCCATGAAGCCGCCGAATCACCCTGCCGCCTGGAGCGACGTCTCCAGGCCCTCGGAACGCACCGCGGAACTCGATCCTGAGGCCTGCGATGTACTGGAAGGCTCCGCTCGCCCTCCCTGCTCTGGTGAGGCAGGTGATGAAGTCGCAGCCGGGAACGACGCTCGCGCGGACGAAGTCCGGGGCCAGTAGGGCGAACACGTCCTCCATCCATGCTGGCACGATCTCCGACCAGGCACGATTGACTGAGATTGCGGTCTGTACCCGGTCGAGGATTTGCTTCTGAGAATCCGGATCCGGATTCGCCTCCCGCAAGAGAAGGGACGGCGTGGCGCATTCGGGGATCTCTTCCTCAAGGGACACTTCGGGCATCCTTCTTGGAGAGGTGGGATTCGAGCGTATCTGGCCGGTGAACGAGGCGGCGGGCGGCGCCGATCTGGCGCATGAGGCGCTGAAGGTAGGCGTACTGCAGGTCGGCACGGTCGTGTCGGCCGAGCCGCAGCACGACGTGGACACCGGGGGCCAGAGTCAGCAGCAGTTCGCCGTCGTCGGTGGACTCGAGGCGTGCCATGCCGGGCGCCGGATCGGTGATGCGGACCGGGCGGCTCACCGGGACCACTCGCAGTGGGACTTGGCGTGCCGGGCCAGTGCCTCTTGGACATCGCCGCGCCCGAGACGCTGGGACAGGGTCATCAGAGCGTGGACGTCGCGCGCCTCGCGGCGGGCCACCGCGCGCTCGTGTGCGGCGAGGAAGGGCCGGACGCGGTTGCGGGGCAGGCGGGCGAGATAGCGGTCGGTGGCGGAGAGCAGTTCGGCGAAGTCGTCGAGGTCGCGGCAGGAGAAGCCGACGTCGTGGCAGGAGTGCGCGGCGGTGAACAGCAGTGCGGTGCCGTCGGAGGTGTAGCCCAGGCCCCAGCGCGTGTAGCGCAGGGCGAGTTCGACGAAGCGGGAGTAGGCGTCGCCGTCGAGTCGAGGGACGGAGTAGGTCACGCTCATCGGGGCGCCCCCTCAGGGCGGGCGGTGGTCGTGGCCGGAGTGGACATGGCTCCCCCAGGGGAGGTCGAGCCGCCAGGCGGCGGTGGTGCAAGACAACTCCGAGTTTGACTCTGTCAGATTGACTCGTCAATATGGTTTTGTCAATCTGACAGAAATATCCCGATCTGCGAGGCGGCGCCCTATGATCGGCGTGGCAGCGACGAGCAGGAGCCCGAGGCGGACATGACCAACCGGCACAGCCCCACGATCCGCAGGCGCCGTCTGGCGCTGGAGCTTCGTCGTATGAGGGAGGCGGCCGGCTACACCGTCGAGCAGGCGCGCAAGGAGCTCGGCTGGTCGTCGGGGCGCCTCAACCACATGGAGGGCGGCAGGCTCTCGCGGCCGGACTCTTCGGCGCTCCGGGACCTCATGAACCTCTACGGCGTGGACGACGACCAACGCCGCGAGGCCATCCTCGACCTGGGGCGCCAGTCCAAGGAGCGCGGCTGGTGGCACGAGTACGGGGACGTCTTCAACGATCTCTACGTGGCCTTCGAGGCCGAGGCGTCGGTAATCTCCTCGTACCAGCCGATCGTCATCCCCGGCCTGCTGCAGACGGCCGATTACGCCGCAGCCACTGCTCGGGTCGTCCCCGCCAGGACCGAGGCCGAGATCGACCGAGCGGTCAGCGCTCGACTGGAGCGCCAGAAGATCCTGCAGCGCGGCGACGCCCCCGACTTCAGAGCCGTCATCGATGAGAGCGCCCTGTTGAGGCTGGCGGCGATGCCTGAGGTCGCCCCGGAGCAGTTCCGCCACCTCATCGATCAGGCCGAGGCGGTGAACACGGTCACCGTCCAGGTGCTACCGATCTCCGCCGGACTCCACGCATCGACACACGGATCCATGGTCATCCTCGACTACGCCGAGGACCTGGATCCGTCGATCGTGTACTTGGAGACCCGGTCGGAAGGGTTGTACCTGGAGGAGTCGGCACAGGTGGCGGGATATCGGACGGCCTTCGAGCATGTCTGCATGGATGCTCTCTCCAAAGCCGACTCCGTGGCATACCTGCGAAGCTTCATCGAATAGGCGAGGAGGACGGATTCGATGCTTCAGTTCCGGAAGTCCAGCTATAGCGTCAATGAGAGTGCTTGTGTCGAGGTCGCCGACCTCCCCGGTTCGAGCGCCGTGCGCGACACGATGAACCGGAACCGGGGGCACTTGGAGTTCCCAAGTGCCGAGTGGCTGGGGTTTCTAAGAACGCTCGAACTTGACGACTAGCCCAGAAGGGTGTGGTGCCCGGCCTGCAGGCCGGGCCTTCACCATGAGCGGGACGGCATGGCCGCATTCGGTCAGATCGGCGTGATCTGGCCAGGATTCGCCTGTCCGAAGGGACCTCTGGGGTGGGTGGGCTGGTATGACGTACCTGTCACCACGGTGACCATGTATGTCCCGCTACCCCCAGCCCTCCACCGGAGCCCCCATGACCACGGCCTCAGAGGCCCCGCCCGCCTCCGAGACTGAAGCTCGGAGCCCATCCCGCGTCGGGCTGTTCAACGTCCTCTTCACCGCGGCCATCCTTCTCAGCGCGCTCCTGCTCTTCGCCGTCCAGCCGATGGTGTCGAAGATGCTCCTGCCCCCCTACGGGGGCGCCGCGGCGGTGTGGACGACCTCGCTGCTGTTCTTCCAGACCGTGCTCCTCATCGGCTACGCGTACGCGCACTTCGCCCCGAGGCTGTTCGGACGTGCCCACCCGCCCCTGCACGCGGTCCTGGTCCTCGTACCGCTCTTCGTGCTCCCTGTCGCTCTCCCGGCCTGGGCGATCCCCGGCGAGGGGGTCCCGGTGGCCGCGTGGCTGCTCCTCGTGCTCGGGGCCATGGTCGGGCTCCCCTTCCTGGTCCTGAGCACCACCGGTCCGCTGGTCCAGGCGTGGTACTCCCAGCTCGGCCTGCCCCGCTCCCGCGACCCCTACTTCCTCTACGCAGCGAGCAATGTCGGCAGTCTCTCGGCCCTGATCGCCTACCCCTTCATCGTCGAACCGACCTTGGAGACACGCACGCAGGCGCTCACCTGGGCGGCGGGTTACGTGGTGTTCGCGGTGCTCATCGGCTGCTGCGCGGTCATCGTCCGCCGACGTGCCAGCCGGGCCGTCCCGCAGCAGGAGGAAGCCGGTGGGGAAGCCGGCGAAGAGGCGCCCCCGGCGTCCGGAACGGCGGTCACCTGGAAGCGGCGAGCGCTGTGGCTCGCCCTCGCGGCCCTGCCGTCCTCGCTCATGCAGGGCGCGACCACCTACATGTCCACCGACGTGGCAGCGGTCCCGCTGCTGTGGGTCATCCCCCTCGCCCTGTTCCTGGGCACCTACATCATCGCCTTCGGAGCGCGGCGGCACGGCTGGGTCTCCGGAACGGTGGAGCTCCTGCTGGTCGCCGTTCTGCCCCTCGTTCTGCTCAGCAGGATGCCGACCCTGGTGCCCGTCTCGGTCGCGATGCTCGCGGCGATGGCCATGCTCGTCCTGGTCTCCCTGGCATGCCACGGGCTGCTGGCCGCCGACCGCCCCGAGCCTTCACGACTCACCGAGTTCTTCATGATCACATCGTTGGGCGGTGCGCTGGGCAGTCTATTCAACGGGGTCATCGCCCCCTTGGTATTCGACGAGATGCTCGAGTACCCGCTCGCGCTGATCGCGTCCGTGCTGGTCGCTCTGGCCGCCACCCGTCCCTCGGCGCCGGTCCAGGCCCTGCGGGACCGCAGTTGGGCGCGCCTGGCTCTGCTGGCCCTGGTCGCGGTGGCCGTGGTCCTGTACTTCGTCACCCGCAGCGTTCCCGTACTCATGGGCGCGATGCTCATGGCGATGCCGCTGTGCATCGTGATCATGCGGGACCGGCGCGTCCTCGTCGGCTTCTTGGCGGTGGTCTCCGCGCTGGCGCTCGTCGGTCTCGGATACCTCCGCGATGACGACGTTCTCAAGGGCCGCACGTTCTTCGGCTCCTACTCCATCACCGAGGACGGTGAACGGCGCCAGCTCTCCCACGGTACGACCGTGCACGGCTTCCAGCTCCAAGACGCCGACAATCGCTCCACGCCCGTCTCCTATTACTCCGAGACAGGGCCGGTGGGGGACGTGTTCTCCACCTACGGCCAGGACGCGTCGAACGTCGGGGTGGTCGGCCTGGGAACCGGTGCGATCGCCGCCCATGGGAAGAAGGGACAGAGATTCGACTTCTTCGAGATCGACCCGGAAATGGTCAAGGTGGCTTCCGATCCGCGCTGGTTCACCTACCTCGACGAGTGCGCGTGCGATGTGCGGACCATGGTCGGTGACGGCCGACTCCTGCTCGACGAGGCCGATGACGGAACCTACGACGTGATCGTCCTCGATGCCTTCACCTCTGACGCGATCCCGGCCCACCTGCTCACTCGCGAGGCCTTGGCGGAGTTCAAGACCAAACTCGCGCCCGGGGGAGTCCTGGTCGTACACCTCAGCAACCGCAACCTTGAGCTTGAGCCCATGCTCGGGGCCACCGCGACCGAGGCCGGCATGCAGGGACTGCTCCGCTCCGACGCCAATCGGGATGAGGACGGTGACGAGGTCAATCCGTACGCTTATCCATCGGTGTGGGCGGTCCTCGCCGCCGAAGAGGGCGACCTGGAGCCGATCACCTCCGATGGTGCACCTAACGCCGACGAGTGGCAGGCGATCCCGACCGATGGCCCCGTGTGGACCGATTCCTATTCCTCACTGCTACCGATCCTGAAGTGGTGAAGGTGCCTGGGGGCGGTACCCCCGCCCCCCAGGCACCCCCGGCACTGGAGAGACGGTCCGTGTTGATACACCCGTGACGGCGGCGAGGGGGTCACCTCCTGGTGGCGGAGTAACCCATCTGCGCGTTCATCGACCTTGGGTAGGGAGATAGAAGGTGGGGTCGGTCTGGAGACCGACCCCACCTTTTCGCACCAAAGTTCCGCTCCGGTATCAGTACCAGTTTGCGCTGGCCCCAGACGGGCTGTTCGTGGGGTTCTGCCAGAACGCCCACGCCTCACACGGCGTGTTGTAGCGGTCCTCGATGTAGTTGAGACCCCATTCGATCTGGATCTCCGGACTGTCCATGAACCCCGCAGGGACGTTGTGCACACTGGGCAGGAGCTGTGGGATGCCCGCGGCTCCACTACTGGGGTTCACGGCCTTGTGGTTCCAGCCGCTCTCGTGGCTCCACAGCGTCTCAAGGCACTCCCATTCGCGACCGGTGAAGCCGCGCTCGGCCGCCAGCTCCTTGCCGATCTTCTTGTTGGCCTTGTTGTCGCCGGCACGGCCACCTGTCGGGATTCCGAAGGAGTACTCCTCGGGCTTCTTAGGCCTGTCCACCTCGGTCCAGGTCTTTCCATCGCACTCCGGACCCTCGACGAGACACACCATTTCGCGAACGATGTCGTTGAACCGGCCTCCAGGGTCGACCGCAGCCACCGCCGTGATGATCATGGCGGCGAGCATGGAGATGACACCCAGCTCGAGGAACTGGGTCGCACCGCGGTCGCTTCTATTGGCGAATCGATCCCTCAGGAGGGCAATGCGTTTCATGGAGAAACCTGACAGTTGGGGGGACTATTCGATGGGTACGTCCTGCGCGGGCTCGAACCCGGGGAACTCGAGCGTGATCTTCTTTGTGTCCTGCGGGATCATGAAAGTGTTCCAGTACGGGGCGGAGGAGTCCTCGCGTACCGGGTCGATGAAGTCACCGGGGGTCTGGACGCCGGCGCAGAGGCATATCCCTCGCTCGTCCCGCAGGGTGTAGAACCGAAGTTGGTTCTCCTCGTCCAGGGCGGTCACGCCGTGGCTTCCTTCTCCGGTGTATTCGAAGGTTTCTCCGGTGAGGTCGCCCGCGTAGATGTCATCGCTGTCCTTGACGTTGATCGTCCAGGTGACCGTGACGAGGTCCGTACCCTCCTCACGAACGGCGCTGTTCACATCGATGGACGACGCCCCGTAGTCGTCGGACGATGCCTCGGCCGCCGAAGCGACGGGGAGGGCCTCCTCCGCGTAGGAGGAGGAGATCGGCAGGACCAACGCGCACGCGGCGGTCGCGGTGCAGGCAGAGATGATCCGCTTCGGAAGTCGATGAGTTGGCATTCGTGAACCTACTTCTGGAACGTCACGGTGACTCGGCGGTTCTTCTCGCGTCCCTCTTCGGTCGAGTTGGAGGCGATGGGGTCCTCGGATCCGTGGCCGGCGGTCTCGAACTCCACGCCGTCTCGGGTCACGAGGCCCTCAAGACGCTTCTTGACGGACTCCGCCCGGTCCTCGGACAGGGGGACATTGATGGAGTCGTCACCGGTGTCGTCTGCATGGCCATCGATCTTGATCGTGGTCGCAGAGCTGCCGTCGATCTCCTTGGCCACGTCCTCCAGGGTGTCGTCGGCCTTGCCGGTCAGCTCGGATTCATTCACCTCGAACAAGACGTCCGCGGAAAGGTGAATGGACGTTTCCTCGCCGCTCTGCTCACGGTCGCTGTCGCCTTCGAGGTTCTCCTGGTAGGCGTCCAGGTTGAGTATTTCCGGGTCCTTGGTATCGGCTTCGGTGATCTCGGAGTCGATGTCTCCGCCATCCGAGACCGGTACGCCGCTGATGTTCGCGGTCACCGGCGTTGATATGGAAACCGATGACACGTCCTCGGGAGGGGCGGGGAAGGCCGCCCAAAACTCAAAGTCCTCTCCGGGGGCCAGGGAGCTCGTGTCGTCCCAAGTGCTGCACAGGCATTTTTCCTCCTCCTGCTCCACGAGGGGGAGGTGGCGCTTGTAATTCGCCGCGTCGATCAGACTGATTCCGTCCGGAGTGCTGTACTGCCCTCCGAATCGATTGCTCGTGGAGAAGAGGTCGTATACCTTTGCATCCTCGTCGTCATTGTTTGTGACGCGCGCGGTGAGGACCGCCGTATCTCCACTTCTTTCCAAAGAAAGGATGTCGATCTGCAACTTGTCCTTGTGGAAGGTGGAAGTGGTGGTTGCAGTGGCCACGACCCCGTCCTTTCCACCGCCCTGCCCGCCGGAACCTCCATCTTCCCCTCCTCCGGAGGAAGGGGAACCGCTGTCATCGGCGCCGACACATCCGGCGAGAAGGAGTGTCGTCGTTGCGGCGGCGAGCACGCTGGGCAAAGTGCGCGTGCGTTTCCCCGCACCTTTGCTGGTATGCATGGGGGCTCCTCTGAGGTACGTCGGTCGGTCAGAGGCTAGCGGACGGCGTGAGTCCGGGGGTAGAGGGCCGGTGGCCGTGGGGCGTCAGGTGTTGACGGACACGTGGATGTGGTCCATGTGGTTGACCGTGTTTCCTCCGCGTTCAGGGACCCAGCGTTTCACGTTGTTCCAGTCGCCCACCGGATCCCGGCTGGGGTTCCAGATGTGGTGGTCCCACATGATGTAACTGATGTCCAGCTTCTCGTGGTTGTCGATCATCCACTGAGCTGCGGCGTCCGATCCCTGCTTGAGGTCGGCGCTTGGAAGGTTGCCGTTGGCCGAGACCATGTAGTCGCAGGCGCGGCCGCGGGGGTGGTCGCCGCCGTCCTCCTGGGAGCGATAGCAGCCGACGCCGTACTTCTCGAAGACCGCACCCCACTCGCCCATGATCGCCTCGTGGGTCTCGCACATCTGGCGGGTGATGTTCTGCCCGCCCACAGCGTCGCAGGGGTAGCGGCCGCTGCCCGGACCACCGGTGAGCTCGGAGTAGATCCACTGCCCTTCGCGGTCGACGAGGCGGACATCGGTCATCCCCTTGGCCTGCCCGTAGGTCCAGATGCGCTGATAGCCGCCACCGCTGTCAGCGGGGCGGCAGGCGACGAAGTTCCCGATCTCAACGCCGAGGACATTGAAGAGGGGGACGAGCTGGCAGTCGGGTATCTGCACCTCGGCGATCGCGGCGGCGTTACCCGTGGTGACCGGGATGGTCTCGTCGTTCTTCTCGGCCTCCTCGAGTTCTTCCTTGTCCGGGCATTCGCGGAACATCCAGGTAACGCTGCGGTCGTCCTGGAGCTCGCGCTGGCACGCGTTACCTCTGACCTCGACCCGGACGAAGTTCCCGATGCGGCCCTGCTCGTTGTCGCTGGCCCGGATGTCCTCCAACGTCGCGTTGTTCTTCGCGGCGTAGTCCTTGGCGGCGGACTTTCCGCTTCCCGCCTGCCAGCCCACACCCCAGGGGAGATTGCCGCCGGCGAGTGTCTCGGCGACCCGGTGCTGGATGTCTCCCGCTGCGGCCAGCGCGGCCGCGTCGGCCGCAGTCTGCGCGGACGACCGCATGTTGTTGGCCTCACCGACACGAACGAAGAGGACGGCAAGGGCTGCTAGGGAAAGCGCCAAACCGACGAGCAGGTACAGGCTGGCCTGTCCCCGCTCGCCGGTGAAGCGCGACGTCAGTATGAGTTTCATCGTGAAGCATTCATATCTGGAGGGTGGGAGGTGGGGAAAGGCCCCACCTCCCAAAAGCTTCCTTGGCGTCAGCCCGACGTCCGGTGTCAGAGAGGAGCGGCTTTCTTAGCCGTTGCCGCCCTCTTCCTCCTCCTCCTCGTTGCCACCGCCGCCGCCACCGGCGCCGGCCTCCTTCTCGATCTCGTCGACGCTGTCCTTGAACCAGCCCTTGATCGTGTCGTCGAGGCCGAGCCCGAGAACCGCGGTGGCAATGGCGGCGACCAGCAGGATGATCGCACCGTACTCCATGAAGCCGGCGCCCTTGTCTTCCTTCTTGGCGCGGCGCTTGGCGACGAAGTCGTTCATCTTGGTGCGGAGGTCCAGCATTTGAGTCTCCTTCTGAGTTCCGCCGTTTTCCCGGCGGGGCCTGTGCCCTTGCGACGCTCATTAATCTACGGGGGCGGATGGCCGGGGGCATAGGGCCTGCGGGCCCAACTTGAGGTCGGCGTGGGCCCAAGCCCTTTGAGGTCCCGAGGCCCACTCCCGGCCTGCTGAGGAGGCACCTCAGGTCACGGCCCGACTCCGTTCCAGCGCGCGATGGCCTCTGCACGCGTCGTCACATCGAGTTTTCGGAAGATGCGGTTGATGTGGTTCTTGACGGTCTTCTCCGTCAAGAAGAGCTCTTTCGAGATGGCCTTATTGCTCAACCCGCGGGTGATGGCTTCCAGGACCTCAGCCTCGCGCTCGGTCAAGCCGAGGCCGTCCGCGGGATTGTCCGGCGGTGCTTGTTCCGGCGTCGTTCGCACGGACTGCAGTGCCGCTGTCGCCGCGATAGGGGAAAGGGGGGTGCCGGAGCCACGGGCCACTTCCGACAGGGCACGCTCAAGCTCTTCACCGCTGAAGTGCCCGTGCACGAGGTACCCGGATGCTCCCTTGCGGAGCGCCGACCGGATGATGTCGGCGTCCTCGGTGTGGGTCAGCATGATCACCTTGGAGAGTCCGGAGAGCTCCTCGACGGTGCTGATGCCGTCCCTGACCGGCATCCGGACGTCGAGGAGGGTCACGGTCGGGTTGTGCAGCCGGGCGAGTTCGAGCGCCTCGGCTCCGTTGGTGGCCTCGGCGACCACGGTGATGTCCTCGATGGCCTCCAGGAGGGAGACCAGGCCGGTCCTGACGATCACGTTGTCGTCGACGGCGAGGACGGTGATCGGGGAGAAGTCGGGCAGGGCGTCGGGGGAAGGGGAGGTCACGGGGACTCCTGGCTCGTCAGGTCGGGCTACGCGAATTGAGATGCGGTGGGGGAGGCGCCGGTTCCCGGTCTCCGAAAGGTGCGGAGACCGTCACACGGTGGCAGATGGTCGGGTGGCCCTGGGAGCATCCCCGAGTGGAAGGGACAGGGAGAGTCGGGCGCCTCCCCCGGGCCCATCCGTGAATTCCAGAGTCGCGCCTGCGCCCTCCGCCCGCTCGACCATCCCCAGAAGGCCGTAGTGGCCGTTGCCGGAGCGCTCGGTCTCCAGCAGCCGGGCCGGCGGTTCCGGGAACCCTCGTCCGTCATCGGTGATGATGAGCCTGCAGGTGCCGGGCGTCGGCTCCTGGACCTCGATGTGGACATGGCCGGCGTCGGCGTGCCGTTCGACATTGGTCAGGGCCTCTTTGAGGATCGCCAAGGCTTCTCGCCTCGCGGTGTCAGGCGGTTCAGGGGACGCATCCGGCGGGATCGTCACTTCGACCTCGATCGCATGCTCCTTGTTCCACTCGGCGATCACGATGCCCAGAGCCTGGATGAACGGTAGGTCGGCCCCGGCGTCGTCGTGTTCTCGCAGATCGGTGATGAGCTCGCGTGCCTGGGCCGCGGCGGTGTCCGACGCGGCGACGATCTGCCTTGCCACCTCCTCGGCCCGCGCGGGGTCCTTCTTCAACCACAGGGGAAGCGCTTGGGCGGCCATGGCCGCCCCGCGCAGCGTCTTGGCGACGGAGTCGTGCATCTCCCTGGCCAGGCGCTCCCGCTCCTGGACGGCCGCGATCTCGCGTTCGGCGTTGCGGCGTGCCATCTGCTCTCCGGCGAGTTCGGTGAGCACCGCCCGGATCTTGGCCCCCGCATAGCCGGCGACCGGGTAGAGGGCCGGATGTACGGCCAGGACCTGGTAGGACAGGACCTCGATCTCAGCGCTGGGGCCGGCCATGGTGGCGTAGGCGGCGAGCGCCGACATGTAGCAGAAGATCTGGAAGGCGACGACCATCGCCGCCTGGCGCCCACCGAAGAGGATCCCGGCGATCGCCGCGGAGATGACCGTGGTGATGAAGGCGGGGCCGGAGGGGCCGTCGATGACGAGGATCGCACCTGTGGCCGTGATGTCCAGTGTGGACAGCAGAGGATGCGACCGCAGGTACGGAACGAACCTCTCCCACTGTCGAGCGGCCAGCCCGGACAGGATCGATATGGCGGCGACCAACACGATCGTCTCGACGGAGAGCCGGTTGGTCGGGATCAGCAGAAGCGCCATCGCGCAGAACAGCATCCGGATCTGGAGCAGGAGCCGGACGAGCGCGGCGAGTCGGGGGAGAGTGGCAGGGACGACTCCGGCCATCGCTGTCACCCGCCGAACATGCTGAAATCGAGGTCCATACCGAGGAACATCCCGCCTCCGACGACAAGGAGCAGACCGGGAAGCATGGTGGCCGCCGTGACGCCGGTGACACGGGGCGAGACCTTCTGAGCTTTGCGGCGGAGGAACTGGGCATCGTCGCGGCGGATGTCGCCACTGATGGTCATGAGCGCATCGGCGAGCGGCGCACCGAGCTCTTCGGCCTGCTGAAGGGCGGTGACGAAGCGCCCGAGAGACTCATTGTTGTTGCGCTTGCGCAGTTCCTTGAAGGCGTCGCGGCGGCTGGTCCCCAGGTCCATCTGGTGGAGGGCGGTGCGGAACTCCGTCGCGAGGAGCCCGGGCATCGAGTCGCTCACGCGGGCCAGCGCCTGCCGGAAGGAGAGTCCGGCCCCGACAGTGACCGCCAGGACGTCCAGGAAGTCGGGGAGCTGCTTCTGGATCTGCTCCTGGCGCTTGCCGCGCTCGGAGATGAGCCGCATCTCCGTCATGAAGGTGAAGACCAGAATGGCCATGGCGAAGAGTGGGCTGCCCTTGATCAGGACGATGACGGCGACGCTCCCGTAGAGGAGCACTTCACCTGCCTTGCGACTGATGTAGCGGTCGACGGTCAGTCCTTCAGGGCTGCCGGCTCCCTGAATCCTCTGGTCCAGCTTCTCGAGCTGCTGGTCGCTGAGCTTCGACTTGATCGTGGGCAGCAGAGGCCTGCCAAGGCCCTGCGTGATCCTGTGCAGGATGAAGATCTCGTCCTCATCCTCGGACTTCTTCGGGGCGGCGGACGTGAGGTCGGCGGCTACCTGGGCCTTCGCCGTGAGCAGATGGACGCCCCAGACGAACACGCAGATGCACATCGCCGCGGCGCAGCCCAGCAGGAGGATCGTCGTGAGGGAGAGGGACATGGGTGGGGGCTCCGGAGTCTCTGGGCGGCGGTCAGAAGTCGAGCTTGGACATTCGCAGGACGGCGACGAAGCCCACCGCGAACAAGGTGAGGGAGACCAGGATGATGGCCAGGCCGATGTTGCTCTGGGCCATGGTCGCGACGGCGCCGGGCATGAGCGTGTTGATGAGGAAGAACGAACCGATGCCCATCACCAGGAGGGCGTAGGCGGTCGACGTGGCCTCACCCAGGATGGTCTTCACCTCGCGCCGCGTCTCCTTCCGGCTTTCCAGCGTGGTCGAGATGTTGCGCAAGGAGGTCACCAGGGCACCGCCGGAGCGGGAGGAGACCAGCAGGGTACTGATGAGAACACCGATCTCACGGGACGGCATGCGGTCGCGCAGATCGGAGATGGCCTCCTCGAAGGGCTGGCCGAGCTGGATCGAGCGGGCCGTCAGGCGCAGCTCCGCGCCCGCGGGGTCGTCCAGCTCCTCGGCGGCCATGTCGATCGCCGTCGGCAGCGCCAGACCCGCCTGGGTCGCGTTGGAGAGCACGCGGGCCAATTCCGGCAGTTGGGCGGTGAACGCCTCCTTGCGCCGCTCCTCCTGACGCTTCAGGTAGCCGAAGATGCCGGCGACGACACCGAAGATCGCCACGATGCCGAAGATCGGGGCCAACGCGTTCCAGAGGAACACCACGGCGACGATCGACGCCACGACGGTGATCATGACGAAGGTCGACAGCTTCATCTCCAGGCCGGCGGTGCGCAGCCGCCTCTCCAGCTTGACGCCGAAATCGGCGTTGCGGAGCATCCTGTCCATGCGCGCCAGGGGTGACCGGTGGCGCCGGTCCAGCTCGCCCTCCATCCCACGCGAGGCGAGATCCCTGCGCTCCATGGTGCCGACACCCCACTCACGGAACCCCCAGACCCCGATGAGCAGGGTCAGGGCGGCCAAGAGCAGGGCCAGAACGTCGAGACTCACTTGACTGCTCCAATGGGGACGGTGTGCTCGGGCTCGGTGAACACGGAGGGGACCACCTCGCCCGCGTTGATGATGCGCTGGGCGATGTTCCTGGGCAGGGGGAACCGGCGGAAGAGGCCGTTGACCTTGCCCTGGGCGTCCAGGGGCTGGGGCTCGAAACGGAGGACCGGTGTCAGCTGGAACTGCTCGCGTCTGCTCGAGGTGACCACCCCGATCTCTCCGACGCGCCGTGATCCGTCGGCGTACCGGGACAAGTGCACGATGACGTCCACGGCCGCGTTGATCTGGTCCTGGATCGCCTCGAAGGGGATCTTGACCTCGCTCATCGAGGCCAGGGTGAGCAGGCGGTAGACGGCATCGTCGGCCGAGTTGGCGTGAACGGTGGCCAGCGACCCGTCGTGGCCGGTGTTCATGGCCTGAAGCATGTCCAGGGTCTCGGCACCGCGGACCTCACCGATGATGATCCGGTCGGGGCGCATACGCAGGGAGTTGCGGACCAGGTCGCGGATGGTGACCTGGCCCGCGCCCTCCATGTTCGGGGGCCGGGACTCCAGGCGGATCACGTGCTCCTGCTGGAGCTGGAGTTCGGCGGAGTCCTCGATGGTGATGATGCGTTCGCTGTTCGGCGCGAAGGCCGACAGGGCATTGAGGAACGTGGTCTTCCCACTGCCGGTACCGCCCGCGATGATGACGTTGAAGTGCGCGCGGACCAGTGCCGCCAACAGGGCGCCGGTGTGCTCGTCCAGGCTGCCCTTGGCGGCGAGCTGCCGGATGGAGAAGGGCTTGGGGAAGCGGCGGATGGTGATCGTGGCGCCGGTCAGCGACAGCGGGGGAATGATCACGTTGACGCGCTCGCCGGAGGGGAGACGCGCGTCGACCATCGGGCTGGATTCGTCGACGCGGCGGTTCACCTGGGAGACGATGCGGTCGATCGTCTGCATCAACTGTGCATCGCTGGCGAAGGTGGTGCTGATCCGTTCGACCTTGCCTGCGCGTTCGACGTAGATGGTGTCCGGCCCGTTGACCATGATCTCGGTGACGCTGTCGTCGGCGAGCAGCGGTTCGAGCACCCCGAGTCCGAGGGCCTCGTCGACGACGCGGCGGATCAGCGCGCTCCGCTCGCGGTCGGACAGGACCGGCCCCTCCCGAGAGAGGAGGTGGCCCACGACCTTCTCCAGGCGGATCCGCCGCTGCTGCATGCTGAGCTTGGCGAGGTCCTCCAGGTTGACCTCGGTCAGCAGGCGCTGGCGCCAGTGGGTAACGCTGTTGCGGTCGTCGGTGCCCTGAGTGGGGCGGGCAGTCTCATCGAGACGATTGCGCAGGGCCATGGGTGATGCATGCTCCGTGTTGCGGCGGGTGTGCGTACTTACAGGGCGGGCATGTCGACGCGTCGTGAGATCTCGATACCGAAGTCCCCTGCGGGCACCAGGAACGGTGCTTCCGCCGTCGCTTCCACGTACCGGGTGCCGTCCTGGGAGCCCGAGGTGACCTCGGCATGGTCGAGCCAACCCGGAAGCGAACCCCGGGCTGCCTCCGTTCCCGCCGCCACTCCCTGTTCGGACGCCACGCGCGCACCGTGGCGTGCTGCGTTGCCCAGGCGTTCCATCGCCATGAACGCGGCGAAGAGCTCCATGACGAGGGCGACAACGACCAAGAGCAGAGGGAAGTAGATTCCGGCCTCAAGGAACTGCGAACCGCGGTCGCCCCTCCGGCCGGAGCCGGCGATGAAGGGGGGTCTCGACCGGAAGAGCGCCATGGCCATGCCTTTCTCGGATACTCGGTCTCAGGCGGTGTGGTCCCGCCTGTGGGGGGTCACCGTTCGTAGTAGATCTTGGATTCCCCGGAGACGTCCCAGGGGGACGTCGCACTGGGCAGTACCACCGGCATGGCCAACACGGCCTTGGCATACGACCCGTCCGGTCGGTGGTCGATCTCGACGTGGAAGGTGCTGGTGTTGTCCCAGGGCGCTCGGACGCGTTTGGAGGCCTCACCGGTGATCTTGCCGAGGTCGTCAGGGGTGACCGCCGCCTGCCGGGCGGCCTCGTTGGCGGCGTGGCTGGCGTACATGCTGGTGATGCCGAACAGCACCACCTGCCAGACCAGGAGCCCCGCAAGGATCAGAATCGGTGTGACCGCGGCGAACTCGATGAGCTGTCCGCCCTTGTCCCCCGCCTTCTGCTTCTTCTTCCGCTCCTTCTTCTCCTTCTTGGGCTTGGCCGCCTTCTCCCTGCCGAAGAGGCCCTTCTTGCGCGGGACCTCGGGCATCTGCTCGGCCTCCGGGCCCGCGTGCGCCGCGACCAGGTCCGGCTCGGGCGGCGCCTCCAGGATGCTCAGCTCGGCGGCGATCTTGCTGTAGGCCTTCAGGAGGTTCTGGTCGGTGATCCGGCGCGGGTCGCCGGTGTTCGACGCCTCCTCCAGGCTGCGGAAGATCGACGGCACGGGCGTGGGCACGAGGTCGACGCCGATGAGCTTGCGCGCGAAGTCCGGCTGGATCTCGTTCTGGCGGCTGTGCCGCAGCAGCAGCGCCTTGACGTTCTTCTTCTCCCGCACCTGCAGCCGCTCCCACATGGAGATCAGCCGCTGGCCCGCGCGCAGCGCCGGCAGGTCCGGGGTGGCCGTCACCAGGCATGTGTGCGCCAGCTCGCAGGCCATCGCCGTGGCGTCTGTCATGTACGAGCCGCAGTCGGCGATCACCAGCTCGTAGCGCGAGTTCAGGCTGGCGAGGATCTGCCGGGCGGCCGTCTCGGTGACCTCCTCGCCGCGCTCGCCCTCGCGGGGCGCCAGGAGGATGTGCATGCCCTCCGGGTGGACGTACAGGGTCTCGCCGAGCATCGACCCGCTGATGCTGTCGGCCGCCGCGACCAGGTCGACGATGCTCCGCCGGTGGTTCAGGTCCAGGTAGCCCGGGATGTCGCCCTTCTGCAGGTCCAGGTCGACCAGGCAGACCGACCGCCCGGCCTGGGCGGCGGCGCGGGCCAGCTGGATCGTCAGGGTGGTGGTGCCGATGCCGCCCTTGGCGCCGGTGAGCGTGATGATCGAGCCGCGCCGCCCGGACGCCGGGACGTCGGCGTTGGCCTCCTCGAAGTGCCGGCGCAGCGTCTGCGACCACTCCGCGGCGTGGCCGACGCGCGCGTCGAGCTCGCCGATGGTGCAGTCCTGCAGCATCACACCGCGGGCGCCCGCCTCCATGACCCGGGTGAACTCCTCCGGGTCGGACTCCTCCACCATCAGCAGGATGGCCAGCTGGGGGTGGTTGCGCGCGACGTCGCGGATCAGCTCCACCGCCGGCAGCGGCCCCAGGTCCTCGTGCACGATGAGCACGTCGAGGTCGGGCATGGACCGCAGCGTCTCGCTGAGCTCGGCATAGGAGCGGTGGATGCTGACGATCTCGCAGTCGCTGAGCTCGTCGAAGCGGACCGTCAGCGACGTCTCCAGCTCGGGGCTGGGGACGCCGATCATGACCTTGTGGCTCATCTCTAGTTCGTGCCTCCCTGGGTCCCCTGCTCCTCCTGCTGCTGCTCCTCGTCGCCGTCGGACTGGGCCTCCTGCTCCAGGTTCTGCTGGTCGCTGCTGCAGAACTGGATGTTGCCCGGGTCACCGGAGCCCTCGGGGCTGAGCAGGGCGAGCCGGAGCGAGGCGGAGAAGGCCTCGGCGTAGGTGAGCTGCAGGCTCTCGTCCGGGTTGAGCCGGAAGGTGACCGGCACGGTCGCCGAGGTCATGCCGGACTCGTCGGTGCTCTGGCCGACCTGGCCGACCTCGAGGACCTCGACGTCGGTCAGGACGCGGGTGGCACAGCTGTCGCCCTCCCCGTCGGCGGGGAAGGTGGCGTAGATGTCGACCCGGGACTGGCGGCTGACCTTGCCCGCGACGCCGGTCTCGGCGTTCACCATGATGGCGATCTCCCGCTCGCCCGCCTCCAGCTCCGGGGCGGGGATCACCATGCTGGTCTGAAGAAGCGACCCCTCCGCGATGTAGGTGGAGGAGACCGGGGTGCGGCCGGGCTGGTCCAGCACCTGGTCGAGGTTGGAGATGAAGGTCTCCTCGTCGAAGAACCGTGCGGGGACCTGGTGCTCCTCGACCATGTCCTCGGTGATCGGCTGGTACGGGGACACGTCCTGGGTCAGCCGCAGGGTCGTGCGGTAGGTGCCCAGTTCCCGGTTGATGCCGTTCACGTAGGAGACGACGGTCAGGAAGACCGCGACGGCGCCGATACCGGCGACGATCATCAGCAGGAGGCCGCGTCGCTGGCGGGGGTTCATACGCTTTTCGTTCCTAAGGGAGAGGGGGCAGGGACTCGGATTCGTGCGGGCGGGTCATGCCGCGCTCAGGTGCTCGACGGTCCGGTCGGTGACGTGTGCGGAGGGGCCGCGGCGTTCGGCGGCCGCCCCGGGGGTCGGACCGGGGCCTGCGGGCCGCTGGGGTGCCCCCCTCCGGGCGGGCCGGGGCGGCCGCCCTGGGGCGGCTGCGGCGCGGCTCCGCGCTGCGGAGGCTGCTGGGGTCCGGTGGGGCCGCCTTGGCGGCCGGCGCCGACCCAGGCGGGGCGGATGTGCTCGCCGGTGCTCTTGGTGGGCGGGGCGGGGACGTCGGCGGTGCGTGTGGGCGGGCGCCCGACCGGGGGCTGGTTCACCCCTCCGCAGTACGGGCACAGGAGCCCGGCCACGAGTTCACGGCACCACGTGCAGGTGGAGGGGCGGATCGCCCGGGGGGTACTGGTCAGGGCCTGGGGGTGGGCGCTGAACACGACGAACTCGATGTACTTGCGCACCCCCCAGTACTTGGGGCCGAGCGGCTGCTCGGGCAGGGCGTTCAGGGACACGGCCTTGAGCGCGGGCGTGAGCTGTTCGTTGAACTCGTCCAGGCTGTGGCCGTCGGGGCGGCAGACGAGGACCTGGACGGGGTCCATCGGGCGGTTCGGCAGGTTGGGCCGGGGGTCGCGCTTCTTGACCCGGCCGACGCGCTTCACGGGCGCGTTGAACGCCAGGAACGTGGTGCGCGGGATGTAGGAGCCGAGGTGCTGCTTGAACGTGATCGGGATGGTCGCCAGGTTGTTCACCCGCTTGAGCCACGCGCCCGCGAGCACGTGGCCGCACAGCTCCTCGGCCAGGGCCGCGGTGACCCCCGACGGAAGGTAGGGGGCCATGTACGAGAGCTGGTCGGCGACCAGGGAGAGGGCCAGCGGGGAGATGTCGAGGGCGATCTGGCCGATCTCGTCGGTGAGCAGCGCGCCGCGGGCGAAGGCGATGACGCGCTCGGCGGTCTCCGCGTTCCACTTGGCGTACAGCGCCGTGACCTTGCGCCCCTGCTCCAGGTTGGCCCGTGCGAAGTCGATGAAGGCGTCGGCCTGTTCACCCTTGTCCCGGCCGGTCATCGGGAACCGCTCGGCCTGGTGCGCCCCGAGCAGGCCAGTGCTGGGGTAGTCGCCGAGAAGGGCGACAGCGCTGACACTCCTGGAGGAACGGGTGGTCACTTCAGCGAACTCCCATGAATCGAGGGGGATGGGGACGTGCGGCGAATCGGGGCGGTCGCGCTGTTCTGGAGGAATCCGTGGTGGGATAGCCTACTGCGCTCATCTGAGAGTGTGTGTTCACCGCGGTGCGCTGTGTACGGGCGGTCCTGCCGGTGGTCCCTTCTGTCGAGCGGGCGGCTGCTGCGGGGGCGGCCGGTGCTCCGGTCGCGGCCGGGCGGGTGAGGTGAGCCTGAACTGCGGTGGGCCGTTCCCCCGGTACTGGGGTAGACGCCGGCGGCGGGGGAGCGGTTCCGTACTGTCGCGGAACCGCAGGTGAACCCTCTGCGTACCGTCACCGCGAGGGGAAGGGGTGCGCCTGGCCGATTCCGGCCAGGAAGGGGAGGTTCCGGAAGCGGGCTGAGTGGAGACCAGGCGGCCGAGCTCCGGGGCGGCTTGCGGTCCACGGGAGCGTGGAGTGGCACGGCCGGAGAGCTGGAGCCGGGCACCCGCCGGACCTATGACACCTTCGCCCGGTGCGGGAGCTGCGGCAGAGTGTTCCGGCCCGGCGCCCACTGCCGGCGGCTGACCTCGGTCGTCTCCATGGGCGACGGTCGAGCCGACCACGCTGGTGGGCGCGGGCGGGAGTGACGGACGGACATGCTCAGCCGTCGAGGTCGGTGAACGGGACGGTGACTTCGAAGGGATACTCCAGGCCGAGCGCCCCTTCGTGGGTGTCCGCCAGGCGGTAGGTCTTGCTCGCCCAATCGAGGCGGTACTCACGGATCGAACTCACGAGAAGGTCATCGCCGAGGAAGACCACGAGGTACACCGCTATGCCCTCGTTCGCGTACTCGGCGAGCTTGTCGACGGTGTCCGTGGACCCGGAGCCCGGGGAGACGACCTCCACCACCAGCTCCGTATCGGTGGTCGTCACCTTGGAGCCGCGCTCGATACAGCGGTAGATGGACACATCGGGCCGGCGGAAGGAGAGCTTGCCGTCGCGTCGCGTCCGGTTGGTGAAGTAGACGTCGATGTCCGTCGACACCCTGCGGCAGGGATCCTTGGGCTTGGCCGTCTCGAATGCGTTGGCCAGCCGTCGGGCCACGTCGCTGTGTTCTGGTGTTCCGCTCTGGCAGAAGATCACGTGCCCGTCGATGACCTCGATCAGCTTCCGCACCTGATCCGGTAGAGCGTCGTACTGCCCTTCAGTGAGGAGAAGGGACTCCGGTGACGTGGCCCATTCCGGGAGACGGTCCATGCCCTCATCTTAGGCCTGCATCGGGGCGGACGGTGGGGAACGTGGAGACGCGGCTCAGTCGGACTCCTGGGTGGTGGAGGGGGTTCCGCCCGAGGCTCCTTGTGCCGCCTGTGCGCTCTTGCCCGCCTTCTTGGCGCCCAGGTAGGCCATCGCGAAGATGATCGCCAGGCTGATCCACAGCGCATAGCTGTCGATCGCGGTGATCAGCTCGACCCCGGCCTCTCCCGATGAGTAGCCCGCGGCCACGACGACCGACGCCATGCCCAACGAGCCGAGGACGTTGAACACCAGGAACGTCCCCAGCCGCATCCCCGTCCAGCCGGCCAAGGCGTACACCAGCGCGCTCGGCACGCCGGGCAGGACCGCCAGCAGGACCGCGCCCCTGAGGATCCACGGGTTGAACCCGTGCGCCTGTGCGGCGAACCGCTTGGCCCGGTCCCCCTGGGCGAACATGTTCACGATGCCCTGGCCCCACTGGCGGCCGGTCCACCAGAACAGCCAGTCGAACTTGGCCATGCCGACCGTGCCCGCCACCAGCGCGAGCCAGAGCGGGTAGCGCCCGACCGATGCGAACGCGGCCACCGCGCCCGTCGCCGCCTTGCTCCCCGTGACGAACGCCAGCGCCACCGGTGCCTGGGCGATGAGGAAGGGGCGCAGGGGCCACAGGGCCAGCATCAGCAGCACGATGCCGAGGATCGTCCCCGCCAGCGCCTTGTCGGTGCGCGTCGCCTTCCCCCGCCAGGGGAGGTAGGGGCGGTCGTCGGGGTCCGTGGAGGGAGACGGGGCGGACTCCTGGGAGCCGGCCGGGGCGGCCTCCTGGGAGCCGGCCGGAACGGGCTCCCCAGGGGAGGCATTCTCCTGGTCTTCGGCGGGGGTGTTGGTCATGCCGCAATCGTCTCCTGAACGGCGCACTCCCGGGTAGTCGTTCCGGTCATGGGCGGCCGGTGACAGGTGGCAGCGCTTCCGTCTGACATCTGTCATGGCGGGCGCCCATCCGCCATGGCGGGCGCCGCCGCGGCGCGGTCGGCCGCCGGGGCGCGGACCCCCGGCGACCGGCGCGTCCCGTCACACCATCACGTCGCGCATGATCGGCGCCCGGTGGTCGGCCAGGTGCGCCGGGGTCGCCTCCGCCTTGAGCTTGTGCACGAACGACCGGCGCGCCTCGCGGAACCCGCTGCGGTCGTCGAAGATGTCCCGGCTCATCTCGGCCAGCTCGGCCACCCGGTAGGTCTCCAGCGGGCGGCGGCGCTCGTCGGCCTCGCGCAGGTCGTTCTTGGCCTGCAGCACGCGCTCGTAGTTGCCGCGGTCGGCCAGGCGCCGGGCGTAGGACAGCGCCGCCTCCTCGAACTCGGCCCGGGTCCCGCCGATCGCCGTGTCGGCCATGCCCAGCTCCACGGCCTGATCGGCGCCGATGGGCAGGCACTCGCCGGTCAGCGCGGACGCGGCGGCGTCCCCCACCCGGCGCGGCAGCACGTAGGTCCAGTACTCCGAGCCGAACAGCCCCATGGTGGCGTAGTGCGGGTTGAGCACCGCCCCCTGGCGCACGAGGACACGGTCGGCGCCCAGCCCCAGCATCACCCCGCCGGCCCCGGCGTTCCCGCCCACCGACGCCACGGTGAGCTGGGAGGAGCAGGTGATGATCTCGTGGCACACGTCGTCGATGGCCTGGATGTTGCGCCACGCCTCGCCCTCGGGGTCCTCGGCGGCCTCGATGACGTTGAGGTGGATCCCGTTGGAGAACACTTCGCCGCCGCGCAGCAGCAGCACCCGGGTGTCCTGGCGGGCCGCGTGCCGCAGCCCCGCCGCCAGCCGCACGCACTGCTCGGTGGACATGGCGCCGTTGTAGAAGTCGAAGGACAGCACGCCCACCGCGCCGCTGCGCCGGTAGACGATCTCGCCGTCGCCGTAGCCGCGGTCGGAGGGCAGCACGCTCGGGTCGGCGTTGGGCACCCCGTCGACGAGCTCCCCGAGCGCCGTCGCCGCCGGGAGCTTGATCGCGCCCGGCTCGCCCGGCGCCCCGACCTTCAGGTGGCCGATCCACAGGCTGCCGTCGCCGGTGGCCACGAGCACCCGGCCGTCGCTGCGCGCGGCCACGGTGCCGGGCTCGGCGGAGATCCGCGGCCCCTCGTCGGCGTCGAACACCCGCACCTCGGCCCCGCACAGCACCGTGCGCACGCCCGGCGCCCCGTCGGCGGCGCGGACCTTGCGCAGGATGTGCGCGGTGGGGTCGCTCCACGCGAAGGCGCGGTCCTCCTGGCGCATGGTGGGGCGCAGCCGCCCGGTGACCTCGGGCCGGTCGTAGTCCAGCGGCTCCGGAAGGAACCACGGGTCGGCCGCCTTGGCGACGACCTCGTGCACCAGCGCGATGGCCGCCTCGGTGACCGGCCCGTTGTACAGGGAGCTCTTCTTCGGCGGCTCCGCGGGCAGCGGGAAGGTGCGCGACCCCCAGATGGGCCCGGCGTCCATCTCCTCGACGGCCTGGAGGGCGGTCACCCCCCACTCGGCGGCGCCCTCGTCGACGGCCCAGTCGAGGGAGGAGGGGCCGCGGTCGCCCGGCGGCCCCGGGTGCACGATGACCGTTCTGTGGTTCTTCCAGATCCGTTCAGGCACGCGTTCCTTGAGGAACGGGCAGATGATCAACTCGGGCCGGGCCAGTTCCACGGCCTCGACCATGGTCTCCTCGTCAATGGCGAGCTCGACGGACACGTCGTGCCCTGCGCGTCGGAGCTCGATCCAAGTGCGCTGGCTGAGGCCGTTGAAGGCCGAGCACAGCAGGAGGATTCGCACGGGGGCTCCCTTCAGGGGCGGGGAACAAGGGGGAGGCTGATGGCGGCCCGCTAGGGGCGAAAGTCGCGGAATGCGCCTTCTAAGGCCACTGTTCCGGACCGCGACCATTGTGACGGAAGTTCCGCCGTGTCCATGCCATCACAGAATGTGGGGGTCCGGCGACGGGGGGAGTCCGGCCGTGCGCGCAGCGCGCTTGCGCCGCGTGTCCGCGGAGGGAAAGGGTGGGGGCATGATCGACGACGAGCCGCCGCTGCGCTGCCCCCTCTGCTCGTTCGGCTTCGTGGAGGACTACCTGGTGCCGATGCCGCTCGACGGCTCCCGCTTCCGCATGTGCGAGGAGTGCGAGGCCGTGTGGGAGGACGGCGAGGACGTGGAGGCGGCCTCCGCGCAGAACCTCCTCTGGTACCTCCAGGACCGCGGCCTCCAGCCCTGGCTGGAGGACGTGCAGCGCGCCTAGGCGGTCGGGGCCGTCCACGTCCCCCGTGATGATCTCGACGAAGGTGCTGCCGAAACCGCCGGAATGACAGCACCTTCGTCGAGATCATCGGGGAGGGGGCCGGGGAAGCGCCCGGCTCGGCCGTTCCCGCCTCGTTGCTCGGCCTTCAGGCGGTGCGGTCGGAGTGGCCGAGGGCGCGGCCGGGGGCGATGCGGTCCCGGACGAGCCTCTTCAGGTCCGCGGCGTCGGTGAAGGCGGCATCGCTGCTGCGCGACCAGATCACCTCGCCGTCCAGGCGCACCTCGAACACGCCGCCGGTTCCGGGGACGAGCGCCACCTCGCCCAAGTCGGCCTCGAAGGTCGTCAGCAGCTCCTGCGCCATCCACGAGGCGCGGGGCAGCCAGCGGCACCGCGTGCAGTACTCGATCTCCAGCCGGGGGCGCGCGACGGGCGCGTCCTGCCCGGTGTTCTCTCGTTCGGCCACGTCACCAGTATGGCGGGACGGCCCCGGCACCATCACTCCCGGGTGTCCTCCGAAGCCGCGAAGGGGTGGGGCAGGGGCGTCCCATTGGGAGCGAGCGGCAGTCCCTCCGGGGGACGGGGCCAGGCGGACGGCCGGCGCTGGGCGGGGACGGCCGGCTCCCCGGGAGTGGACGCGGGCAGCGGTACCGGACGGCCGTCGGGCGCGCGCTGGGCGGGGACGCCGCGGCGCGCGGCCTTGGAGGAAGAGGCGGCGGGGAGCTCATGGGCCCGGGAGCGGCAGAACGGGCAGACCTTGCGGTCCACCTGCTGGCCGCACCAGCGGCAGAGCACCGTCCGCAGGGCGCCCAGCGCGCGGGCGAGGGAACGCGGCCCGCTCTCGAAGGCCGCGAACTCGGTGTAGCGGGTCGTCCCCCAGAACACCGGTCCCAGCGGTTGTGAGGGCACCACGTGCGCCGTCGCGGTGCGCAGCGCGGGCATCAGGTCGTCGTCGAAGGCGGCGGACCCTGTGGTGCCGGAGCAGGCCGATACCTGGAGCGGTGCGTCCGGGGGCGAAGGCAGCGGGGGCAGCGACTCGCCCAGCTCCCCGTGGGGAATCCTGAGCACTTCGGCCGTAGGGCAGCTCAGGGCCAGGAACGTGCTCCCGGGAAGGTAGGAGGCCGCGTGGAGCGCGGTGGACGTCGGCAACGCGCCCAACCCCGCGACGCTGTGCAGGCACGCCCCGGCGAGCATGTGCCGGGGCAGCTCCCTGGCGGCCGCGGCGACGATGCCCGGCGGGTGGACCGGGGCGAGCCCGGCCAGGCGGTCGGCCAGCACGGAGAGCGCGAGCGGGGACAGAGGCAGCGGGATCCCCGCGATCTCGTCGCTCAGCGTCCGGGAGCGGGCGTGGACGACCGCGCGCCGGGCCGCTTCGGGCCGCCACGCGGGGTACAGGGCGACGACCGCGCGTCCCGCCCGCGCCTCGTCGACGGCGAAATCGATGAACCGCCCGGAGCGCTCGGAGTGGGTGCGCCCCCGCAGGGCGAAGCGCCGGGCCCGTCCGCCGTCGGTGCGGCCGGTGGCGGGCGCGTCCGCGAGCAGCACGACGGTGCAGGCCCGTGCGGGGGGCGCGGCGGCCGGGCGAGGGGCAGGGCGGGGGAGCGTCACCGGCGGACTCCCAGTGGTCGTGTCGGCGTTCGCGGGGAGCGGGACCACGTGCCCGAATGGTAACCGAGCCGGGTCCGCCGCACCCGGGCCGCTTCCGGCCCTGGGAAGGAGGGGAGGGATTCCCTCAGGCGGGGAACGCCACCGCTCCTCGGGGCCGTGTGAGGGGCCACATCGAAGGGGATCGCGGGGGCGGAGGTGCTGGTTCCCCGAGGGCTCCCGGAACCGGGTTTGGGGATGCGACGGGAGCCCCGGTCACCGTCTCCGGTGACCGGGGCCTCTCATCCGGGGTCCCCGGTGCGGGGGCAGAGGCGGGCGGACGGCTCGATTCCCGGCTCTCGTGGACCGGGGCCGAGCGCTGGTCCGCTCCGCCTGCGTCAGTGTCCGGGCGGCGTCAGGCGAACGGCGAGGCCCGCGATGGTCGTGTCGACGATGAACCGGTAGTAATCGTGACGCACGCGGGCGGCCGCCGCGCCCCCCTGTGCGGAGGGCTCGAGGAAATCCCGTTCGAAGGCGCGGACCTCGTCCGGCACGTCCGGCAGATCGGCGAGTTCGGCCATGATCGCGGCATGGTCGCGGCGCCCGTCCTCCTCGTGCTGGAGGCGGTCGTCTCCGATGGAGATAGTGAGCATGGCGTTGTTGAGCAACGCGGAGTAGGCGAAGACGGCGCCCTCGCCGAAGCCCGCGCGGCGCAGCGCGCCCATGCCGGCCGCGATGATCGGCATGACCCGGGGAACGGCCGGGCCGTGCATGAGCATCCATTTCGCCACCCCGGGAAAGTCCATCACCAGGGGGCCGACCTCATAGAGCAGGGTGCGGAACCACTCCTGCCAGTCCAGGTCCGCCGGCGGGATCGTGATTCGGGCGATGACGCGCTCGACGACCTGCCGGCAGAGGCGGTCCTTGCCGCCGACATGGTGGTAGAGCACCGACGGCGCGACACCGAGGCGGCGGGCGAGGTCCCGCATCGACCAGCCGAACAGGTGCGAGCCGCGTGTGAGCTCGACGGCCGCGTCCACGACCGCGTCGGGCGTGAGTCCCGCGTGGAACGACGCCTGAGCCGCCTTCGCCGCCACTGTGTCCATCCCCCTGTCGCTCCGCGAACGCTCGGGCCGCCGCCCCATTAGAACAGTGTTCATGCTAGCATCCGAAAACGATTTTCATTACCAGTAGGGAGGGTGGTCGTGGCGCAGCGACTCGACAGCGTCGAATCGACGGCGTCGGCGGTGTCGGCGGCGCCGTCGACACCGGCGGAGTCCTCGGCGGGGCAGGGGTTCTTCGCCCCGGTGCGCGGCAGGCTGGCGTCGATCGTCGCGCTGAGCATGCTCGGCGCCGTGAGCAGCGTGGTCCCGTTCATCGCGATCGTGGAGCTGGCCCGCGCGCTGCTGCCCGCCCTCTCCGGCGGCGAGGTGGACGCGGGGCGTGTGCGGCTGATCGTTGTGGTCGCGGTCGTCGCCCTGTTCGTGAGCTTCGGCGCTTCGTTCCTGTCGGGGATGTTGAGCCACCTCGCCGATGCGGACCTGCAGCTGTCGTTGCGGCAGAGGATCATCCGGCACCTGCAGCGGCTGCCGCTCGGCTGGTTCGACGCCCGGTCCTCGGGCACGGTGCGCAAGCTGGTCGAGGGCGACGTCAACGCGCTGCACCAGCTGGTGGCGCACGCGATCCACGACGTGGTCACGGTGGTCGCGGTGCCGCTGGTCAGCCTGGCCTACCTGTTCACGGTGGAGTGGCGGCTCGGGATGGCGGCGCTCGTGCCGCTGCTGGTCGCGCTGGTGCTGTACGCGGCGATGATGCGCGGCGGCTCCGAGAAGTACGCGCACTACGACGAGGCGACCGCGCGGCTGTCGGGGGCCACGGTCGAGTTCGTGCACGGCATCGCGGTGGTGAAGCGGTTCGGGCAGGCCGGGCGCAGTCATCGCCGCTACCGGGAGGAGACGGCGCGGTACGTGGGGTTCGTCGAGCAGTGGACGCGGGAGGCCATGTGGCTGTTCACGGTCATCGAGATCGTCACCTCCCCGGTCGTGGTCCTGGTCTGGCTCCTCGCCGCCGGCTTCTGGGCGGTCGGCGCCGGTGCCGCCGCGCCGATCGACGTGCTGCCGGCCGTGCTGCTGGGCCTCGGGCTGACGGCGCCGCTGATGAAGCTCGGCGCGTCGGGCCAGTTCCTGCGCAATGCGATGAAGGCGCAGGAGTCCCTCGCCGGGTTCCTGGCCCTGCCCCCGGTTCCGCAGGCGGCGTCGCCGAGGAGCCCGGAGGGCCATCGTCTGGACTTCGCCGGGGTGTCGTTCGCCTACGACGGTGAGCACCGGGTGCTGCACGACATCGCCGCGGCCTGCCGCCCCGGCACCGTGACGGCACTGGTGGGAGCGTCCGGATCGGGCAAGTCCACGCTGGCCAAGCTGGTACCCCGCTTCTACGACGCCACCGAGGGAACGGTCTCGGTCGGGGGCGTCGACGTGCGCGGGGTCGACGAGGCCGAGCTGTACCGGACGGTCGGGTTCGTGTTCCAGGACGTGCACCTGCTGCGGGCGAGCCTGCGGGACAACATCCGCCTCGTCCGCCCCGACGCCGCCGACGACGAGGTCGAACAGGCGGCGCGGGCGGCGCAGATCCATGACCGGATCCTGCGCTTCGAGCGCGGTTACGACGCGGTCGTCGGCGAGGACGCGAACCTGTCCGGCGGGGAGGCGCAGCGGGTGACGATCGCCCGCGCCCTGCTCGCGGACGCCCCCGTCCTCGTCCTGGACGAGGCGACCGCCTTCGCCGACCCGGATTCCGAGGCGGCCATCCAGCGGGCGCTGAGCACCTTGGCGGCCGACCGGACGGTGCTGGTCATCGCGCACCGGCTGCACACCGTCACCGGTGCGGACCGGATCCTCGTCCTCGACGAGGGGCGCCTGGCCGAGGACGGGACCCATGAGGAGCTCGTCGCCGCGGGCGGGCGGTACGCCCGGATGTGGGCCGACTACCAGGACAACCACGCCCGCACGCTGCCGGAAGGAGTCGACGCGTGATCCGCCGCATCCTGCACTATTCGTCCCCCGCCGCCCGCCGCCTGCTCATCGCGGTGCTCGCCGGCTCGGTCGTCATCGCCGTCCTCCAGGGGGCCGCCTTCCTGATGGTCGTCCCGGTGCTGCGGGCCCTGTTCGGGGGCGGGACGGCCGGCGCCGGAGGCCCACTCATCATCCTGGGCGCCATCGGCGTGGTCTACGCCGCGGTGTACTGGGCGGTGAGCCGGCTGGGGATCCGGGCGAGCACCGCGGTACTGGAGTCGCTGCTGGCCCGTCTCGGCGACCGGCTTGCCGCGCTGCCGGTGGCGTGGTTCGGCGAGGACCGGTCGGGGCAGATGGCCGGGATCGCCACCCAGGGCGCGATGTTCGTGTCCACCACGCCGTACTCGTACCTCCGGCAGATCCTCGCCGGCTTCCTCACCCCCGCGACGGTGCTGGTCGGGATGTACTTCTACGACTGGCGGCTCGCCGTGGCCATGACGGCCATGGTCCCGGTGATGGCGCTGGGCTACCGGGCGCTGCAGAAGCGCATCGCCCGCGGCGACGCCGCCCATGCGGAGGCCGTGGCGGCGGCGTCGAACCGGGTGATCGAGTTCGCCCGGGTCCAGCCCGCGCTCCGCACCGCCGGGGACGGGTCGGTCGCGGACCGGCTCGTGGAGGACGCGCTGCAGAACCAGCACCGGCGCAACCGCGCCATGCTCCTCTCCGGCGGAGCCGGCATCGCGGCCTTCAGCGCCATCGTCCAGGCCTCCCTCACCGTGGTCCTGGTGCTCGGCGCGTACCTCGCGATCGGCGGGAGCGTCGACCCGGCCACCCTGATCGGGCTGCTCGTCCTCGGGGTGCGCTTCAACGAGCCGATCGTCAGCGCCGGCGACCTCGGCGGCGCCATCGCCGTCGCCCGGACCACCCTCGACCAGTTCGACCGTCTCGCCGCCGTCGAGGACCTGCCCGAGCCGTCGACGCCCGGCGCACCCGAGGACTGGAGCGTCCGTTTCGACGGCGTCACCTTCGGATACGGGGCGGAGCCGGTGCTGCGCGACCTCTCGTTCACCGCTCCCGCAGGGAAGATGACGGCGATCGTGGGCCCGTCGGGATCGGGGAAGACCACGATCACCAGGCTCGTCGCCCGCTACTACGATCCCGAGGCGGGCACCGTGTCGATCGGCGGAGTGCCATTGCCCGAGCTCGGCACGGCCGCGGTGGACGGTGCCGTCGCCCCGGTGTTCCAGGACGTGTACCTCTTCGACGACACGATCCTGGAGAACGTGCGGATCGGCGCCCCCGACCTGGACCGCGACGAGGTGATCGCCGCGGCCGAACGCGCCCGCGTCGACGAGATCGCGGCGCGCCTGCCGGGCGGCTGGGACGCCCGGGTCGGCGAGGGCGGCTCGAACCTGTCGGGGGGAGAGCGGCAGCGCGTCTCCATCGCCAGGGCGCTCCTCAAGGACGCCCCGATCGTGCTGCTGGACGAGGCGACCTCCGCGCTGGACATCGGCAACGAGATCGCGATCACCGACACGATCGAGCGGCTCCGGGCCGATCGGACGCTGATCGTCGTCGCCCACCGGCTGCAGACCATCATGACCGCCGACCGGATCATCATGCTCGACGGCGAAGGCGGCATCCACGAGGCCGGCACCCATGCCGAGCTGCTGGCCGCCGACGGCGCCTACGCCCGCTACTGGGCCGAGCGCGTGGACGCCGCCGGCTGGCGGCTCGCCTCCCAGGACTGAACGCCCGCACCTGTCAGGAACGAGGAACCCCACCGTGCCCGAGACGACCCCTCCCATGACACCTGCCGGCCCACAGGCGCGGACGCCGTTCAGGGTGCACTTCTCCGCCCGAGACCTGGTCAGCGTGGCGATCTTCGCGGTGATCTACTTCGTCGTCGTCTTCGCGATCGCGATGCTGGGGGTCGTCAGCCCGCTCGTGATGCTGCTGACCCTGCCGCTGAGCGTCCTTGCGGGCGGCATCCCCTACATGCTCTTCCTGACCCGGGTCCGCCACGCCGGGATGACGACGCTGTTCGGGGTCGTCCTCGGCCTGCTCAACATGATGGTCGGCCACCCCTGGCAGGCCGCGCTCGTCATGGTCGCCGTGTCCCTGGCCGGGGAGCTGGTCCTCGGGGCCGGCAGGTACCGCTCCGGCCGGGCCGCGATCTGGGCGTGCACGGTCTTCTCCGGCTGGTTCATCGGCCCGTGGGTCCCGTTCTTCACCAATCGCGACGAGTACCTCCGCTCCCCGGCGATGGAGGGGATGGGCGAGGGCTACACCCGGGCCTTCGAACAGGTCGTCACCGGCCCGGCGGTGCTCGCGATGATCGCCGTCGCCCTCGTGTGCGGCTTCCTCGGCGCCCTGCTGGGGACCCGGCTGCTGCGCAGACACTTCCGCAAGGCCGGCCTGGCATGAGGCCCGGCCGCGCCGGAACGGGACCGACCGGAGGAGCCGCCGCCGGACACCACGGCGCGGCGACGGCGGTGCGCACCGTCCCCCGAGCCCCAGGCGCGGGGCCGCCGGGCCTGGACCCGCGGACGAAGATCGTCCTGGTGGTCGTGTGCAGCGCGGCGGTGATGGGCTCCGGCGGACTGCGGTTCGTCCCTGCCGTCCTCGTCCTCGGAACCGCTCTGGCGGTGTGGGAGCGGTCCTGGGGCCGGGCGGCCGGACTGCCCCTCGCCGCGGCCGCGATGTGGCTCCTCGGGTGGGTCGTGCCGTCGTGGTGGCCGCACCCGGTGACGGCGGCCATGGCGATCGCCTGTGCGTATCTGATCCGGTTCGCCGCCGCGATCGGCGTGGGGATGCACCTGGTCGCCACCACATCGCCGACCCGGCTCGCGGCAGGGCTGCGCGCGTGGCGCGTGCCGCGCCCGGTCTCGGTGACCCTCGCGGTCATGCTGCGCTTCTTCCCGGTCGTGGCCGCGGAGTCGGCCTCGGTGCTGGACGCGATGCGGCTGCGGGGACTCGTCGGCGCCCGCGCTCTGATCCGCCATCCGGTGCGGAGCGTCGAGCGGTTCACCGTCCCGATGATCGCCGCCAGCCTGCGCGCCACCGAGGACCTCTCCGCCTCGGCGATCCTGCGCGGTCTGGGCTCGCCCCGCACACCGACGGCGATGGATCCACCCCGGTTCGGACCGCCCGACCTCGTCCTCGCCGCTGCCGTGGCCGTCCTCGCGGCCGGCGCGCTCTGGCTTCCGGGGCCGCTGGCATGATCCGCCTCGACGACGTGGGCTGGACCTACCCGCACGCCGGCGCTCCGAGCCTGCACGGCCTCGACCTGCAGGTCCGGCCGGGGGAGTTCGTCGTGCTGTGCGGGGCGAGCGGTTCAGGCAAGTCGACCGCGCTGCGGCTGATGAACGGACTGGTCCCGCACTTCCACGAGGAAGGGACGCTCACCGGCACCGTCACCGTCGACGGTGCCGACACCCGCACGGCGCGGCTCGACGAGCTCGGCGCGTGCACCGGCACGGTGATGCAGCACCCCCGCCGCCAGTTCTTCGCCGACACCGCGCCCGAGGAGATCGCGTTCGCGATGGAGAACCTCGGCCTGCCTCCCGACGGGATCAGAGCCCGCGTGGCCGACACACTCGCCGATCTCGCCGGCGCCGTGCCGATCGCGCAGTCCCTGCAACGGCTCTCGGGCGGTCAGCAGCAACAGGTCGCGATCGCCGCCGCGACCGCCCACCGGCCGGGCATCGTGCTGCTGGACGAGCCCAGCGCCAACCTGTCGGCCGATGCGGTGGACCGCCTCGCGGCGACCCTGGCCCGGCTCAAGCGCGACGGGGTCACGGTGGTCGTCGCCGAGCACCGGCTGCGCTACCTCGAAGACCTCGCCGACCGGATCATCGTGATGCGCGACGGCACCGTCGACACCGAGTGGAGCGCCGAGGCCTTCCGCGCCGTCACCGACACCGATCTGGCGCGCGAAGGGCTTCGCGGGCACGTCAGCACCGCAGCGCTTTCTCCGCTGCCCGCAACCGGCGCGAGCGTGGCCGCCCCCTCTCCGCCGGATCGGCTCCCGGCCGGAGCGCTCGAGCTGGAGGGCATCCGGTGCCGCCTCGGCGGGCGCACGGTGATCGACCTCGACCGCGTCGTCTTCCCCGCCGGCGGCGTGACCGCGATCCGCGGCGCGAACGGTGCCGGGAAGTCCACGCTCGCGAGGATCGTGACCGGTCTGCAGCGCAGCGCCGGCACCGTGCGGCTGGACGGGAGGCCGCTGAGCCGGAGGGCCCGGCAGCGGGCGAGCGCGATCGTCATGCAGGACGTGCAGCGCCAGCTGTTCACCGACACCGTCGCCGCCGAGATCGGCCTCGCCGGCACCGACGCCCCCGGCACGACCGGCACGACCGGCCCGGCGGACACACGAGCGGTCCTCGAAGCCCTCGACCTGGGCCATCTGGCCGAGCGGCATCCGCTGTCGCTCTCCGGCGGGCAGCAGCAACGGCTCGTCGTCGCGGCCGTCCGTGCCGCCGGGCGGAGGGTGGTGGTCTTCGACGAGCCGAGCTCCGGCGTCGACCGCCGCCACCTGCGGTCGGTCTCCGATCAGATCCGCCGTGTCGCCGCCGGCGGCGCGGTCGTCCTGCTCATCAGCCACGACGAGGACCTGCTCGCCCTCACCGCCGACCAGGGGCTCACCCTCACCCCGCCCGGTGCCACGGCACGACGGCCCGGCGGCGGCCACGCAGGAGACGAGGTCCCCCGATGACCCCCGAGTCCGCCCCGCCGCCGGAACCGCCCGGCCCGGCCCCGCGGATCAGGCCGGTGCTGTCGGCGGTGTTCCTCGTCCACCCGGCACAGATGGCGCTGAACCCGGTCATCGCGCCGCTCTCCCGCGAGGTCGGACTGGCCGGATGGCAGGTCGGCGTCACGATCAGCGCCGCGGCGCTGATGCCGGCGACCACCGGCCGAGCGTGGGGCCGCCGCTCCCAGTCCTGGGGCCGAAACCGCCACCGAAAGGGGTATTCATGGACAGAGTCGACTCCGACGCGCCCGGCACGACCGGCGCGCCCGGCGCCGTCGGCACCGGGCCGGATGTCAGCGGGTACGTCGACTACCTGGTCACCAACCGCGACTTCACCGCGCCCGCCGTCGCAGCGGCGATCACCGCGCTCGCGGTCCCCGAACGGGATCGGCCGCTGCGGATCCTCGACGCCGGCACCGGCGGGGGAGGAGCGGTGCCCGGACTGCTCCGGCTACTGGGCCCCGGTTCCGGAAGCGTCCTGGCCATCGACGCCGACGCCCGTGCCGTCGCCGCCGCTTCGGGCCGCGTCTCCGACCCGCGCGCGCAGATTCGCGTCGCCGACCTGCGCGACGTCGCCGCCGACGCGGCCGGGCACGGCGGACCCTTCGACCTGATCTGGTCCTCCGACGTGATCTGGCCCGTCACCTTCGACGACCCCGCCGCGATCGTGGCCGAACTGGCCGGAGCGCTCGCCCCCGGCGGGGTGCTCGCGCTCTTCACGACCAACTACTACCAGTCGATGTACCTGCCCGGTCACTCCCGCCTGGAGCGGCTCATCCGCACGGCGTCCGAACTCACCTGGGGCCTACCGGACGACGGCCCGACCCACTACGAACGGCTCGGCGCCTGGATGCGGCAGGCGGGTCTGCAGGACGTGACCCTGCGGGTGGTCCCCCTGTCGGCGGCCACGGTGCAGCCCGCGGCGCGTGCGTACCTGGAGCGGATCGTGTGGCCGGAGATGCGGCACGCCGTCGCCGTGAACGGCCGCGCGGCCGGCATGACCGAGCAGGACATCGCCCGCGTCGGCGAGCTGCTCGACCCGGAGGGCCCGCACTGGGTCGGCCGCGACCCGGACGGATACGTCGTCCAACCGGCCCTGCTCTGGACCGGTGCCCGCGCGGGAGGCGTTCCACATGGCCGATGAGCGCTCCGAGGCCTCCACTCAGCACCTGACCGCGCTCGCCGCGCCGGACGCCCTCATCGACTGGCGTCTGGCCCTGTGCTACGAGACCGCGCACACCACCGGGATCCTCGACGCGCTCCCGGGAGCCCCGGCCCGTGTCGCGGAGGCGACGGGCCTCGACGAGCAGGCCGTGACCGACGTGCTCCACGTCCTCGCCGCGTGGGACCACCTGAGCATCGACGGGACCGGAACGTTCACGCCCGGCGGGGCCTGGCCGAGTGGGCCCGAGCGCCTGGCTCTGGCCGGGCACGGCACCTGGATCCGACGATGGGCGACGACCCTTCCCGCACGGATCCATGACCGCACCGCCACGGCCGATGGGGCCGGCGCACCGGGTGGGCCCGACCCCGCCACCGGCCTGGCACTGCTGGAATCGGCCACCCGCCCCTACGTCGCCCGGGTCGTGGAGGCCTGCCTCGACCGCGTGCCGGCCGAGCCGGGGCGTCCGCTGCGGGTGCTCGATCTCGGCGGCGGGCATGGCGCCTACGCCCGCGAGTTCGCCCGCCGCGGCTGCGCCACCACGCTGCAGGACCTCCCGGCGGTCATCGACATCCTCGCCGCCGATGGGCGCACCGCCGCGGCCGGAGTCGAACTCCACGGCGGAGACGCCTTCACCGACCTGGCTCCGGGCCCCTACGATCTCGTGCTCTGCGGCATCTTCACCAACATGTTCGGCCTCGACCGGGTACGCGACCTGCTCGCCCGGGTGACCGGGATCCTCGTGCCGGGCGGCAGGATCGCGATCGCCACCTGGATGCGCGACCTGGGCCCGGTCGGAGCCGCATTCGGGATCCAGATGCTCGTCGCCACCACCGAAGGGGACGCGCACCCGAGCGGCGCCTACCGGCGCCTCCTCGCCGAGACGGGCTATGCCGGCATCGGCGTCGCCGAGGTGGCCGACCCGCCTCTGGCGGTCATGACCGCAGAGAACGGGGCATGGGACGCCGCGTGAAGATCAGGCGGTCCCGGCTTTCGGCACTCTCCTGAGGGCGCTCAATGGGAGTGGGGCGGGGCTGCTACCGACCTGCTCCCGGAATCGGGCACGGGAGCGGCCGGGCGTCTCTGCCGAACGCCGAAGGCCCTGGTCGTCCACCGTGACGACCAGGGCCTTCGCTCTGGGGTGAGTGAGGGGACTTGAACCCCCGACTTCTTGGACCACAACCAAGTGCTCTGCCAACTGAGCTACACCCACCATGGGCGCGGGTTCCGCCGGTTCGACCGGGATGTCGCCCGCGCTCGTTAAAGAGTCTAGCGGACTCCGGCGAGTGCTTCGGTCAACCGTCGCCGCGCTCGGAATCGGACTCCTGCCGCAGTCCCGTCCCGCCGGCGGCGATGTCCGCGGACAGCGACCGGACCGTGGGGGTGTCCGGCCCCGGCGGGGCGACGAACGCGGCCGCCCGGTAGTAGCGCAGCTCCTGGATGCTCTCGGTGATGTCGGCCAGCGCGCGGTGGCCGCCGTGCTTCTCCGGGCTGTTGAAGTACACCCGCGGGTACCAGCGCCGCAACAGCTCCTTGATGCTCGACACGTCCACCATGCGGTAGTGCAGGAAGCCGTCGATGCGGGGCATGTCCCGGGAGATGAACAGCCGGTCGGTGGCGATCGAGTTGCCGCACAGCGGCGCCTTCTTCGGCTCGGGCACGAAGCGCTTGATGTACTCCAGGACCCGGTCCTCGGCCTCTTCGAGCGTGACGCCGTTGTCGAGCTCGTCGATGAGCCCGGAGTCGGTGTGCATCTTGGTGACGAAGTCCCCCATGTGCTCGAGCGCCGACTGCGGGGGCTTGATGACGATGTCCAGGCCCTCGTCGAGCACGTTGAGCTGCCCGTCCGTCACGATGCACGCGACTTCGATCAGCGCGTCGTGTTCCAGGTCGAGCCCTGTCATCTCGCAGTCGATCCACACCAGGGAGTCATTCATACCGGACAGCTTAGGCCCATTCGCGACGTGCGGTTTTCCAGCGGCGCCCGGCGGCGGCCACAGCGCCGGCGCGAAGAGGGGAGGGCCGGCCCCTTGAGGACCGGCCCCCTCCTTTCGGGTGGTATCGCCTGCTCGGCGCCCCGCGCCCCTTCGGGCACCGGGCGGCGGCGGTCAGACGCCGAACAGCAGCCAGACCACGTCGACCGTCCCCGTCATCTGCAGGGCGACGGCCGCGACGACGAGGATCAGCAGCACCACGACGATCATCGTCCCGCAGCCGAAGCAGCCGCAGCCGCCCTTCTTCTTCTCCTTCTTGCGCCTGCCTCCCCGGCCCTGGGGGGCTTGGGGCGCACCGCCGCCCGCGGGCCCGTGCGGCGGCCCATAGGGCGCCGGAGGACCGCCGTAGGGGTTCGCCGGGTCCGGCGGCATGGGGCCGGGACCGGGGCCCTGCGCGTGCGGGGGCGCCATCGGGCCGCTGGGGCCCGCGTGCGGCGGGGGCGCGTCGGGACCGGGCCCCCACCCCGGCGGCGGGCCGGGCGGGCCCGGGTGCGGCGGCTGGGGGCCGGATGCGCCGGGGAAGGGGTGCTGCGGTCCGGACGGCGGCCGTCCCTGGTCGGGGCCGGGGCCGGGGCCCATCGGGGCGCCCGGGTACGGCGGCGGCGGACCCTGGTCCGGCCCTCCGGGCATGCCGGGGCCGGGCGGGCCGCCCGGGGCGCCCATGGGTGCGCCGGGACCGGGGTACGGCGGCGGAGGCTGGTCCGGCCCTCCGGGGCCGCCGGGCCCGCCGGGCCCGCCGGGGTAGGGCGGCTGGGGGCCGGATGCGCCGGGGAAGGGGTGCTGGGGACCGGAGGGCGGCCGTCCCTGGTCGGGGCCGGGGCCCATCGGGGCGCCCGGGTACGGCGGCGGGGGCTGGTGCCCGGCGTCGGGCTGGGGCCCCGCCGGGGGCATGCCCGGGTCGGGGGCGCCGGGGCCGCCCATCGGCCCGCCGGGGTAGGGCGGCTGGGGGCCGGACGGCGGACGGCCCGGGTCGGCCCCGGCCGCGGCCGCCGCTCCCGGGTAGGCGCCGCTCGGACCGCCGTAGGCGCCGCCGTAGGGGTCGCCGGGGGTGCCGGGCGCGCCGGGGACCCCGGGCGTCCCGTCCGGGGCGGGGTTCCGGGCGGCCTCCTGGGCCTGCTCGGCGAGGCGCTTCTGCTCCTCTTCCCGGCGCTTGGCCTCCTCCTCCTGCTTCTTGCGGTTCTCCTCCTCGGCCTTCTTGCGGGCCTCTTCGCGCTGCTGCCTGCGCTCCTCGGCGATCTCGGAGAGGCCGTCCTTGAGGTCGCCGAAGAAGCGGTTGAAGCCGCCGCGCTTCTCCTCGCCCTCGTCGACCCCGCCGGACTCGGCCAGCGCCGGGTCGTCGGGGTTGAAGACCGCGGTGCGCGGGGCGTCGGCCTCCCCGGGCTGGAAGACCGCCGTCCGGGGCCCCGAGACGTGGTCCGACAGGTCGTCGGTGCGGTCGGTGAGGTCGCTCGTTCGCTCGGTGTCCCCCGAGTAGGGGTCGCCCGGCCGGTCCTGGCCCGGGGAGGAGTGCGAGGCGGTGTAGGACGCCGCTGCCGCCGGGTCGATGCGCATGGTCGAGCCGCCGAGGTCGGCCGTGGGCTCGTCGTCGTTCTGGGGCGGGGGAGGGGGTGTTGTGTGGGATGAGGTGTAGGAGGCGGCTGTGGCGGGGTCGATGCGCATGGTCGAGCCGCCGAGGTCCGCGGTGGGCTCTTCGTCGTTCTGTGGGGGCGCGGGGGGCGTGGTGTGGGAGGCGGTGTAGGACGCGGCCGCCGCCGGGTCGATGCGCATGGTCGAGCCGCCGAGGTCGGCCGTGGGCTCGTCGTCGTTCTGGGGCGGGGGAGGGGGTGTTGTGTGGGATGAGGTGTAGGAGGCGGCTGTGGCGGGGTCGATGCGCATGGTCGAGCCGCCGAGGTCCGCGGTGGGTTCCTCGTCGTTCTGTGGGGGCGCGGGGGGCGTGGTGTGGGAGGCGGTGTAGGACGCCGCTGCCGCCGGGTCGATGCGCATCGTCGACGGCTCGTCCCCGATGGCGCCGCCCGTGTCGAAGCCGCCGCCGGTCGGGATGGTCGACTCGCCCGGCGCAGGGGGGAACGAGGAGCCCTGGGACGTCGGGATCGTCGCCTCGTCCGGCGCTGGGCCCCCGCCCAGGTCGGCGGTCGGTTCGTCGTCTTCGCTCGCGGAGCCCGCGGCCGCACCCCCCGACGCGTCCGGCCGCAGATCCGCCAGGTCGCGGACGTGCTGCGTCCACTCCTGGCCGTTCCACCACCGGAGCCGGCCGTCACCGCCGTGCGGGTCCTGGTACCAGCCTGGCTCGATCGATCCACCCATGGGCGACAGACTAAGGGGTACGGCGACCCTGCAGGTCCCCGCCGGTGGCCCGGCGGGGTCAGCGGCCGAGCGCGTACGACTCGGAGAGCGCCCCGTCGGCCTCCGGGAGCGCCGCCTCCCGCTCCCGCGGTGCCGGGCGGCCGCGCGGCCCGGACAGGCGCGCCCTGGGGCGCTCCCGCGCGGGGTCCAGGAGGCGGCGGACGTCGATCGCGCCGGGGCCGTGCTCGGCCGACCCCGGAACCTGCGATGCGCCGAAGTGCCCCGAACGCCCCCAGGCCCGCTCCGCGGCCGGGTCGCGCACCGGCGTCGCGAACGGCGGCGGTGGGCCGGGCGGCCATGTGCGCGCCACCTCCCAGGTGGACAGCCACCTGAGGATCGCCTCGACCCCGTTCAGGGGGCCGTCGGTGAACGGCTCCACCGCGCGCCCCACCACGACGACGATCACGCACGTGCGCCCTTCGTGCGCGTGGTCGGTCCCGTCCCCGGGCAGTTCGCCGCTGGCCGGCGCGGTGGCCGGGAGGAGCTGGGCGGTCTCGCCGGTGAGGGGGTTCCACACCAGGTGCGCGGTGCCTCCGTCGGCGTCGAGGCGCTCGGCCACCGCGCGCGCGGTGAGCGCCGCCGGATCCGACTCCGTGGTCCGCCATACCGCGCGGGGCGCGCCTCCGTGGAATGGTCCCTCAGGGGTGAAGGAGCACTCCACCCTCTCGGCGCCCGGCATCCATGCGTCGGCCACGGCCGCCACCCTCCGTCGCACAGCACAACCACTCTTCTGAGTACGCGAGGGCGGGCGATTAGTCCAGAGGCCCCGGCGGGTGGGGAACAGGGATGTATCGGTCACGGGCACCGGGTTTCGGACCGAATATCCGGACCGCCCGTGGCCGAATCCGGCCACGGGCGGTCACGGGGGAGGAGGGACGGTCCGGGGTCAGGAGCCCTCCTGCCCCTGCTGGTTCTCCAGGCGCTGGGAGAAGGCCTGCAGGAAGATGTCGCCGATCTCGGCGGGGTTCTCCGTCTTGTAGGCCTCGCCGCCGGTCAGCTCCGCCACCTTCTCCATCGGCTCCAGGTCGATGCCGGGGCCGAAGGCGATGGTGAACACCGGGATCGGGTGGTGGGGGTTGGACTCCTCCTCGATGGTGGAGGCCAGCTCCTTGAGCGAGACGCCGTCCGGGTCGTCGTTGTTGCCGTCGGTCAGCATCAGGATCGCGTTGACCCTGTCGGACTTGTAGGAGGAGGCCATCTCCCGGTAGGCGGCCAGGTAGGTGTCGTACAGCCCCGTGTTCCCGTCGGGCACCGGCTGCAGCCCCGCCAGCTCGGCGGCGATGTCCTGGCGGTGGGTGGCGGTCTCGGCGCCCTCGCTCGCCAGCTCCTCGACCGGAAGCAGCTCGCGGTGGTCCCGGTCGCCGTCCAGGGCCGTGGAGAACTCCCACAGCCCCAGCTCGGTCCGGTCGTTGAACAGCGACAGCCCCTGGTCGGCGGCGGCCGTGGTGACCTGCATCCGGCTCATCCCGGTGCCGGGGACCTCCTCCAGCATCGACCCGGACACGTCCACGATGGTCAGCAGCCGCGTGCCGAGCTTGAACTGGTTCCAGGCCTGGGTCAGCCGCTCCACGGTCTCGTTGTTGGGCGTGGGCAGGTTCTCGGGGATGTCGGCCTGGAACCCCTGGCCCTCGGGGAGCGCCTCGGAGTCGGCCTTCCCGTCCGCCGTGCGGAAGCCCTCCCGCTGGAAGCGCTTCTGCGCCGCGTCCTCCTCCAGCGCGCTGCGGAACACCTGTGCGGCGCGCGTGGCGAGGGGGTCGTCGGTGCGGGTGACGTAGGGGTAGTCGAGGCTGTAGGAGCCGCTGTCGGGGTAGCGCACGCGCGCGGGGGCGTCGGCGTGGTCCTGGTTGTAGCGGGCCGCGGCCTGCTCGGACAGGACCAGGACGGGGGAGGCGCCGTCGCCCGCGCTCTGCTCGGCGAACGCCTCGAAGGCGGCCTCCTCGCTCGGGGTGGCGCCCTCCTGCAGGGCCTGGATGGCCGCCACCAGCTGGGCCCGCCCCTCCTCGTCCCCGCCGCCGACGGCGTCGGAGACCAGGGCGAGCGTGGCCAGGCCCGAGGAGCTGCGCACCGGGTCCACCAGGCGCACGTCGGTGTCGTCGCCGTCCGCGCCGGGGGCGGCGGTGGGCACCAGCGTCTTCCAGGAGGCCTCGTCCCCGTCCTCCTCGGCGACCTTCTCGGGCTGGGCCAGGACCAGCGGGGAGGAGGCCACGGAGGTCCCGGTGTCGTTGACGACGCCGTCCCCGGAGTTCTCCTTGACGAAGTTGACCCACAGCGAGGAGTCGGGGATCCACACCTGGGACTCGGTGTCGCCCATGGTGGGGCCGCCCCCGGTGATGCCGTAGGCGACGTCGGCGGAGGCCACCCCGCGCGCGCTGACCCGCACGCACTGGCCGTCGACCGCGTAGTCCTGGTCGTTGAACTCCTTGGCCACCCCCTGCACGGCCGTGGTGAGCTCGGGGCTCACGGCGACGTCGAGGGTGACGTCCTGCCCGCTGCAGCCGCTCTGGTTGAGGAAGATGTAGGTGCCGGTGAGGCCGACGGCCAGGATGATGGCCACGGCCGAGGTGAGCGCGGCGACGGCCCCGCCGCGGCGCCGGCGCCGCCGGCTGCGGCCCTCGGCACCGCGCGGGTCGGCGTCTCCGTCGTCTGCGTGATTACCGCGGTGGCGTCCCAAGGTGGTCCTCGATGTGGTGTCGGGGGTGTGTATGTGGGGATTTGTGACGTGTGCCTCGTAAGGTTAGCGAAGTCCGATTACGGGGTGATGGCTGGTCAGCCCGGGCGCCCTTTTTTCGGTCCACCCTCCTGACCCGGTTTCGGTTGTCGGTGCCCGGACGGCTCAGCTCCCGCAGTCGGGCACGCACAGCCGCCGCGAGATGGAGCTGAGGAAGATGTCGCCGATCTCCCCGGGGTCGTCGGTGACCGACAGGGTCCCGCTGGTCGCGCCGGCGATCTCGGCCAGCTCCTCGCGGTCGGACTGGGCGCCGAAGGCGATGATGAACAGCGTCACCGGCCGTTCGGGGTCGAAGCGGTCCTGCAGCTCGGCGACGAGCTCGTCGTGGGAGATCTCGCTGGAGCCGCCGTCGGACCCGGCGGTGAGCACGATGACCGAGTTGATCCGGTCCTCGTCGTAGCCGTCCTCCACCTCCCGGTAGGCGTCCAGGATGTTGTCGTAGAGGCGGGAGCCGCCCCCGGCGACCTCGATGTCGCGGGCGACGTCCTGCAGCTCCTCGCGGCGGGTGGCGCCCTCCTCGCCCACCGCCTCCTCCAGCGGCCCGGGCGGGGAGCCGACCTCGCGCCCGTCCGCGCCGAACTCCTCCGACATCAGCCACAGGCCCATATCGGTCTGGTCGGGGAAGAGCGCCAGCCCGGTCTCGGCGGCGCTCCGGGTCACCTCCATGCGGCTGGGCCCGCCGTTGAGGTCCTCCGACATCGCCTCGGACACGTCCGCCAGCACGATGGTGCGCGAGTGCATGGACAGCCGGTTCCAGTCGTCCAGCGAGGTGAGCAGCGCGTCCCCGGTCAGGTCGTCGTGGGTCTCGGGGGGCCCATCCTCGATCCCGGCGGTGCCGGACAGCGGCCGGGCCGCCGTCCCGTCGGGGTCGCGGAAGCCCATCTCGCGCATGCGCTCCCGGTAGGCGGGCCGCTGCAGGATCTCGTAGAGGTCGTCGGCGGCCCGCCGCATGCGCGGGTCGTCGCCGGTGGCCACGAACGGGTAGTCGAGCATGACGGTGCCCTCGGGTGGATACAGCGCCCGCAGCGGCGTGGCCGGGGACCCGGAGTTGTAGGCGGCCACCGCCTGCTCGGGCAGGACCGCCAGCGGCGCGTTCCCCGGGTCGCCGGAGGAGGGGAAGAGGCCGGCGGGGTCGATCTCGCCGAACGCGGTGTCCAGCTGCACGTCGCGCACGAAGTCGGTCATGGCGGTGTCGGCGTCGTCCCCGGTGCCCAGCTCCCGGCGGACCGCGTGCATGGCGGCCATGCCGTCGACGCCCCGGTTGGGGTCGACCATCACCAGGGGGCGGTCGGGGTCGCGTTCGCCGGGCAGCAGCAGGTCCCAGGCGGTGCCGCCGGACCCCTCCACGCCCTCGGCGCCCTCGGGGGCGGCCAGCACCACCGGGGAGGCGGCCAGGGAGCGCGGCTCGGTCTCCACGGTCTGCGCGCCGCTCTCGGAGACCCGGGCCAGCTCCACCCAGGCCGAGGACTCGGGCACCCACACGTCCGGGCGGACGGTGGAGCCGCCCGGACCGCCGGACAGCTCGGTCATGATGCGGTGCGGGGCGGTCTCGTCGGCCTGGGCCAGCACGCAGACGCCGTCGTAGGAGGCCTGGCGCCCGTTGAACTCGTCGGCGGCCTGCCGCATCAGCGGCGCCATGCTCAGCGTGCTGGAGATGCGCAGGTAGCGCGTCTGCCCGCAGTCGGCCAGGCGCAGCGCGGCGGGCACGGCGAGGCTGGCGGCGGCGATCACCGCCACGGCGATGGCGGTGAGGCCGAGGGGCGAGGTGAGCGCTTTGCGGGCGCGGGACCCGTCGCGCCGTTCGATGCGGTGTCGGCCGCTGGACACGGGGCTTCTCCGGGGGTGGGGCGTGCTTGGCGTGACCTTACTGTCTAGTAGGGGGTGAGGAGAAGGGGCCGCCGGGACCGGACCGGGTGGCGCCGGGTTTGACGGAAGTGGCTAGTATGCGTGGTCGGTGCTTGACGCGTCCCGTGGTAGGCGCGCCGGGGTGGACCTCCGGTGTGCTCGGGCGTGTTGTGCGGGCCATGGCCGCCGTTCGCGATGGCCCTGACCCGCACAAGACGCCCTGAGGGGGGATCCGGGATCGGTGGACGAAGCGCCGGCTCACGTCGTAAAGTAATCGTCCGACTACGTAGAGTGGCATCCATGTCCAAGCAGAACCCCCGGCGCCGGTCCCCCCGCGCGATCGGCCCCGCCGTGCTCGGGGCGGTATGCGCAGGCGGAGCCGTCGCGTGGGTGCTCGGCGCGGTCCTGTCCCTCCTGCCCACCCCGCCCGAGACCGGGGCGTCGGCCGCCGGATCGCTCGACACCGTCAGCGAGTCCGTGCAGGAGGACCCCGAAGCGCCGACCGGCACGCTCCAGGTGAGCCTCACCACCGAGCAGAGCGCCTACATCCAGAACTTCACCTGCACCGGCGACGCCTCCGCCGACCCCGGCGTCTGCGCCGACCTGGCCCTCGTCCAGGAGGAGACCGCCGAGGGCGACGGCATCGGGCTGTTCGACGAGGTGCCCGAGGACGCCGTGTGCGAGGAGGACCACGACTACGGGCCCGGGCGGGCCCACGTCGTCGGCGAGTGGAACGGCGAGGAGATCGACACCGAGGTCACCCGCGCCGACTCCTGCGAGGAGGTCCGCTGGCAGCGCCTGCGGCCCCTGATGGACGCGGTGGCCGACGCCGCCCCCTGACCCCTCCTCGTTGATCTCGGGGAAAACGCCCCTATAACCGTGGTTTTAGCGTCGTTTCTCCCGAGATCAACGACGGTGTGAGGGATCGGCGACAATGGTGGTCCATGGACGCCATCGAGGTCACCGATCCCCGCGACCCCCGTCTGGCCGACTATGTCGGGCTGCGGGACGTCACCCTGCGCAAGAGCCTGGAGTCCGAGCACGGGCTCTTCATGGCCGAAGGGGACAAGGTCATCCGCCGCGCGCTGCGGGCGGGGTTCGAGCCGCGGTCGCTGCTGCTCACCGAGCGCCGCCGCGAGGCCCTCGGCGACCTGCTCGACGGCGTGCTCGACCGCGGGGACGCGCCCGTCTACATCGTCTCCGAGGAGGTCGCCCAAGGGCTGGTCGGGTTCCACCTGCACCGCGGCGCACTCGGTTCGTTCCACCGCCGCCCCCTGCCCGCCGTGGGCGATGTCATCGAGGGGGCGCGCAGCGTCGTCGTCCTGGAGGACATCGTCGACCACACCAACGTCGGCGCCATCTTCCGCAGTGCCGCCGGGCTCGGGGTCGACGCGGCCCTGCTGTCGCCCCGGTGCGCCGACCCCCTGTACCGCCGGTCGGTGAAGGTCTCCATGGGGTCGGTGTTCACGCTGCCCTACGCCCGCATGGACGACTGGCGTGAGGGGTTGGGGGCGCTGCGCGAGCGCGGTCTGCGCATCCTCGCCCTGACGCCGGGGGAGGACTCCGTCCCGATCGGTGACGCGCTCGCCGGGGACGCGGGGCGCCCGACCGCGCTGCTGCTGGGGACCGAGGGCGACGGGCTCTCGTCGCGCTGGCTGGACCAGGCCGACGCGCGCGTGCGCATCCCCATGGCCGGGCGCGACGTCGACTCCTTCAACGTCACCGCCGCCGCGGCGATCGCCTGCTACGAGTTGGTGCGCTGCTCGGCCCGGGAGGAGCCCGCGGCGGGCGCGCCGTCGCCCCCGTGGGCGTCCGAGGACCCGGTGTCCGTGCCCCCGGGGGCGTAGAGGAGCTCGTCCAGCTCGGACAGCACCTCCTCCGCCAGGTCGCGCTCCGCGGCGTAGCGGCGTTCGGCCCACGAGGTCACCAGGGTGGCGAAACGGTGCCGGGCGTAGTCGTGCTCGGCGATGCGGGTGGACGTCTCGGCGGAGGCCCGCATCTCCTCGGAGCGGTCGCGGTGCTCCGCGACGATCTCCCGCAGCCGCTCAGGGTCGGCGTAGGCGCCCAGCCAGACCCGCAGCATCGCCCCGTTGCGGGCGGTGGGGTACTCGACCGGCACGTCGCGGATCCAGGCCGCCAGCGCCTCCCGGCCCTCAGGGGTGATCTCGTAGCCCCGCTTGGCGCGGGCGTTGCGCGTCCCCGCAGGGGCGTCGGCCACCGGCACGCTGCGGTGGCGCACATAGCCGTGGCGCTCCAGCCGCTGCAGTTCCGTGTAGATCTGGCTCATCGCCGGGACGCTGTGGAAGTAGCCGAGGATGTTCTCCGCCCACTGGCGGAGCTGGTAGCCGGAGAGCTCCGTCCCGAAGGAGAGCAGCCCCAGGATCGCCCAGGAGTTGACCGGGAGCGAGGGGCGGGGGACGTTGCGAGCGGTATCGGTCGTCGGCATGGCGATCACCCTACGTCACGAAGCGGAGGGGCGCTCTGGGGCCAAAGGGCCGTGATCCAGGGCCCTGACGACCCTGTCGGCCCAGGCTCCTCCGAAGCGCGCACGGCCCCCGCCGCACCGCACCGGAGGGCCCACGCCCCGGGTGCCCCTGATAGCGTCCCACCTCGGACGGTCCCGGGCACCCGGCTCAGTCCCGGCTTCGCCCGCCCGCCGCTTCGTGCCCCGAGGAGGAGAGATGCCCGACCGGGTCCTGGTGCCCTGGCAAGAGAACCTGTCCGCCGTCCCCGAGGGGTTCGACGGCGCCGTCTTCGACGGCCGGGGCGAGCCTGAGGACCTCTCGGACGTGGTGTTCTACGTGATGCCTTACGGGCGCGGCCAGCGGGTCGACCTGCTGTCGCGCATGCCCCGCATGCGCGTGTGCCAGCTCCTCACCGCCGGGTACGAGAACGCGGTTCCGCACCTGCCGGACGGGGTGGTGCTGTGCAACGCGCGCGGGCTGCACGATGCCAGTACCGCCGAGCACGCGCTCGCGCTCATCCTCGCCGACCGGCGGGACCTTCCCCGGTGGTCCTCGGACCAGCGCGAGCAGACGTGGAACCCGCACTACACGCGTTCACTGGCCGGGTCGCGGGTCCTGATCGTCGGCCACGGCAGCATCGGCCGGGCGCTGGAAGCGCGCTTGGCGCCCAATGAGTGCGACATCGTGAAGGTCGCCCGGACGGCCCGGCCGGGGCAGGGGGTCCACGGGATCGAGGACCTGCACGCCCTCCTGCCGGAGGCCGACGTCGTCGTTCTGCTCACCCCGCTGAGCGAGGAGACGCGCGGCCTCCTGGGGGAGAAGGAGCTCGGCCTGATGCGCGACGGTGCGCTGGTGGTCAACGTCGCCCGCGGGCCGGTGCTCGACACCGCGGCGCTGCTCGGCCAGGAGGGGCGGATCCGGGCGGCGCTCGACGTCACCGACCCGGAGCCGCTCCCGGAGGGCCATCCGCTGTGGACCGCGCCGAACGTGTTCATCACGCCGCACGTGGCGGGCGGCTCGGACACCTTCTATCCCCGCGCGCGCAGGTTCATCGACGAGCAGCTCCGCAGGTGGGGGAACGGCGAGCCCCTGGAGAACGTGGTCCTGGAGGGGTGAGGGCGGGGCGGCCGCCCCTTGTCCCCCGTTCCTTCCTCCGCTCTGCCTCACGCCGCTGCGGGGGCGACGGGCGCGTCGAAGTCGATGCGGTGGTCGAATATCCAGGAGTGCCCCTTCTTCTTGGCGATCATCGGGATGACCACGGACATGAACGCGTCCCGGAAGAACGCTTGCACCGCCCCTGTGGCGAGCTTGCTGTTCCCGCGCTTGCGGCCCTCGGCGACGACCTTCTCCACGCGCTCGCGGCGCATGGACTCGTACGTCGCCAGCGCGCGTGCCGGGTCGGGGATGTCCCGCAGGCAGCGGGCCACCGTGACCGCGTCCTCCAGCGCCATGGACGCCCCCTGCCCGCTGGAGGAGGAGACGGCGTGGGCCGCGTCCCCGATCAGGCCGATGGGGCCGTCGCACCAGTGCGGCAGCGTGGCGATGTCGTAGACGCCGAAGGGGAGGAAGTGCTCGTCCGGTGAGGCGTCGAGGATCGCGGTGATCTCGGGCAGGTCGTCGCGAAACAGGCCGGTGACCAGCGGGCGCCAGTGGCCGGGGCCGAGCGCCTCGGCCTCGCGCCGCCCGACCTCGGGGTGCGGGGCGTTGACGAACCAGAAGACCCGGCCCGTGTCGTCGGTCTGGTAGCCGAAGAAGGCCCGGCGGCCGTAGACCATGCGGGTGGTCTCCGGCGGGGTGGGGGCGACCGCCGCCCCCTCGGCGACGCCGCCGATGTTGAGCAGGCCGGTGTAGGCGGGGCGCGGCGCCGCCGGGTCCACGGCCGTGCGGACGGGGGAGTGCAGCCCGTCGGCGCCCAGCAGGACGTCCCCTTCGGCGGTGGTGCCGTCGGCGAACTCGGCGACGACCCCTGAGCCGGTGGCGCGGCACCCGGTCAGGCGCTTGCCGTAGACGATCTCGGTGCCCGGGGCGGTGGCCGCCTCGGCCAGGCGGGCCTGCAGGGCGCCGCGCATGACGGAGACGCTCTGCAGGCCGGGGGCGAGGTCGTGGGAGCCGTCGGACAGCCGGCCCAGGCCGCGGCCGCGGCCGTTGCGGAACTCGATGGCGGTGCTGCGGGCGAGCGCCGCGTCCAGGACCGGGTCGAGCAGGTCGAGCGTGCGCAGGACGGACAGGCCGTTGGGGGCCAGGGTGAGGAAGGAGCCGAGGTGTTCGGCGGGCGAGGGGTGGGCCTCGTGGACGACGGCGTCGATCCCGGCCCGCCCGAGGGCGGCCGCGGCGACCGGTCCGGCGATCCCGGCCCCGCTGATGAGGACGCGCATGGCGGTGTCTCCCCGTGGTAGTATTTCGTTCGTTCGAACGAAATATATGCGCGGCGGAGAGGGGCGTCAATGGCCGACCGGGACGAGGTGCTGGAGCGGGTGGGCGCGGCGGGGCGCCGGATGAGCGACGCCGCGGTCCTCTACCACGGGGTGCTCAGCGACCGCCTGGGGCTGGGGCCGAGCGACTGGAAGGTGCTCGGCCTGGTCCAGTCGGGCGGCACGGTCACCGCGGGGGAGGTGGTGCGCCGGTCCGGGCTCAAGCCGGCGTCGGTGACCGGGGTGCTCGACCGCCTGGAGAAGCGCGGCTACGTGCGCCGCGTCCGCGACGAGCAGGACCGGCGCCGCGTGGTCGTCGAGATCACGCCCGGCCTGGTCGACGGCGGGCGCGAGCTGTTCGCCGGCCTCATGCGCCGCCTGGGCGAGCTCTACGAGGAGTACAGCGACGAGGAACTGGAGCTGATCGCGGGCTTCATGGAGGAGGCCGCCGAGCGCCAGGTGAAGGCGACGGCCGACCTGGAGGCCGGGGCCGATCAGGATCGCTAGCATGCGAACGGATGCCCGCGCAGGCCGGTGCCCGAATCGGCCGAAGAAGGTCGTCCCTGCGCATGCACACCCGTGGAGATCCGGGCCGCCGTAGCGTGACCTCGACAGAGAACAGGGGAATGCCCATGACCATGGAACTGTGCGAGCGTCCTGAGCGGCCCGGGGCCGGTCTCCGGGCCGCGGCCGAGCACGTCGATGTTCCCGAGGGCTACAAGGTCGAGGTCCTCGGAGGGAAGATCTACGTGACCCCCGCACCCACGCCGCTGCACAACCTGGCCGTAGAACTCGTCTACGACCAGCTCAGGGATGCCCTCCGGGACGGACGCCGACCGCATGCCGGGTCGTCGGTGGCTCCTGAGCCCGATCCGGGGGAGCCCGAGGCGTCCGAGTACGCCATCCCCGACCTCATGGTCGTCGACCGGAAAGAACTCCTCAGGGCGCGTCCGATCCTGCCCGCCTCCGTTGTGGACATGGCCGTCGAGGTGGTCTCGCCCAGCACGCCGCGCAAGGACCGGGAAGTCCTGCCCGAGGTGTATGCGAGCTGGGGCATCCCCCTGTACATGGTCATCGACCCCCGGTGCGGCGCCCTGGCCGTGCACTCCGACCTGGTCGGCGGGGAGTACCGGCTCAAGGGCACCCACCGGTTCTCCGAGCCCGTCCCGCTGCCCTCGCCGTTGGAGGGCGTCACCATCGACACCTCGGAGTTCCCCAGGTACCCCGGGCACTGGGGGTGAGGGGGCGCTTCGGCGGGCGGCCGGTTTCGGCCAGGGGGTGGGGATTCGGTTCCTCCCGTGTTCATCCGTGCACGGCTTGAAAACGGGGCGCCGTCCGCCCATGCTTGTACGCGATGTCCGCCCACCCTCCGTCAGGCGCGGGAAAGCGAGGTCGATTCGTGCGGGACCGGCTGAGAAGTTGCGCGGGGACCACCGTCGCCTTCGCGGTGGCCTTCACCGCGCTGGGGACGCCCGCCTGGGCCGAATCTGAGCCCAACGTCACCGACCGCCCCCCGGTCGGGGCGCCGCGCTCCGGGGCCGTGCCCGAGCCGGGCAACGGGCAGGCCTCCCCGCCCGTGGCCGATCCCGCGGCGCTCCAGGACGGCACCAGGGTCGCCCCCATGGGCAAAGCCCGCAGCCGCGAATACTTCGCCGTCCTGCCCGAGCCGCTGTCCGACAAGGCCGTGCGCCGGGTGCGCGACCTGGAGGGCGTCGAGGCCGTCGAGGTCGTCGACGCGGCACGGGTGAACGTCGAGGGCGAGGAGACCTCGGTCCTGGGCGTCGACCCGGGCGGCTTCCGCAACTTCGCCCCCCGCCCCTCCGCCGAGTCCGACGAGATCTGGCAGGGGATCGCCGAGGGGCGCATCGCCCTGTCCGACGACGCCGGCAAGCAGCGCGGCCTGGACGTGGGCAGCGAGGTGGACATCGCGGGCGCCGACGGCGACCGGTCCGCCGAGGTGTGGACCCACGCCACCTCGGGCGTCGCCGGCATCGACGCCCTCGTCTCCCGCGACCTCGCCTCCGAGCTCGGCTTCCCCGAGGGCAACGGCCTCATCGTTTCGGCCCCCGACGCCGACCTGTGGAAGCTCAAGGACCGCCTGGAGGAGGCCCTCGGGGAGGACGCCTCGCTGCAGCTCCTGGCCGAGGACCCTGAGCCGCGCCCGGCCGGCGCGCGCGGGGAGGCCGTCCCCGACGACACCATGGAGCGCGTCATCTCCAACGCCGAGACGATGGTCGGCGTGCCCTACGTGTGGGGCGGCGAGTCCCTGCAGGAGGGCGGCTTCGACTGCTCCGGCCTGCTCCAGTGGGCCTTCGCAGAGGAGGGCATCGCCATCCCGCGCGTCACCCACGACCAGTGGTACGCCGGGGAGCACGTCGAATGGGAGGACGCCCGCCGCGGCGACCTCATCTTCTGGCGCACCGACCCCACGGCGCCCGACTACATCTCGCACGTGGCCATCTACCTCGGCGACGGCAAGATGCTGGAGGCCCCCCGCACCGGCCTGGACGTGCGCGTGACCGACGTGCGCATGCCGAAGATGGCGGGCGTCGTCCGGGTGCAGGTGGACTGAGCCCGGACGTCCGGCTCCTGAAAACGCGAAGGGGCGGTGCCGCGCCGGCACCGCCCCTTCTCATCTCCTGGCGCCGAGGCCAGCCGGGAGGGGAGGGCTGGACTCCGCAGGAGGGGAAGCAGGGCGCGTCACTGAGGGAGGGGGAGTCAGCGATACCGGCCCTGCGTGTGGCTTATTCGGCTATCGAACACACGGCTCTCGCCGAGCGGCGTTCGCTACCCGGTCAAGGTAAGCAGCGCGGGGGCGATTTGGCAAGAGCCGTAACGACCTCCGCATCACTGCCATGGCGCCGAAACCGGCGGAAAACGCCGCGAGGGCGGGCCGTCGTGCGTCAAGCGCGGGTCTAGGCGGCGTCAACGCCCGGACCCAGGGCCGAACGCCTCCCACGGGTTATCTTTGGTGGTGCGCGTCACATCCGAGGTGCGCGTGCGCGCATGCGGGTGCGGCGGGCGGTGGCCGCGGAGTTCGACCCCGGGAGGGCGGACGCATGAGCAGCCGTGACGGGAACGGTGCGGGGGCGCGCGGACGCTCCGGGGGCGCGTATCCGCCCGTGATCGTGGTCGGCGCGGGGCCGGTCGGTCTGACCGCGGCCCTGGCGCTCGCCCGCGCGCGCGTCCCCTGCACGGTCCTGGAGGCCGAGGACGAACGCGGTGCCGCCTACTTCCGCTCCACGGGCTCCAAGGCGATCTGCTTCCAGCGCGACGTGCTCGACGTCTTCGACCGCCTGGGGGTGGGCGGGAACATCATCGCCGAGGGGACCACGTGGACGACCGCCCGCACGTACTACAAGGGGCACGAGGTCCGCACCGTCACCTTCCCCGCCGGGGCCGGGGGCGGCGTGGGCCTCCTGCCGCCGTGGATCAACATCTCCCAGGCGCGGGTCGAGGAGGAGCTGCTCGCCGCCGTCACCGCCCACCCGGACATCGACCTGCGCTTCGGGCACCGCGTGGTGGGGATCGCCCAGGACGGGGAGCCGGGCGGGGAGGTCGCCGTCGAGGCCGAGACCCCCGGCGGGACGGTGCGGATGCGCGCCGCCTACCTCGTCGGCGCCGACGGCCCGCGCAGCGCGGTGCGCACCCTGTCGGGCGTGCCGTTCCCGGGCGACTCCTTCGGTGACCGCTTCCTCATCTGCGACATCCGCGCCGACCTGCCCTTCCCCAAGGAGAGGCGGTTCCACTTCGACCCCGAGTGGAACCCCGGCCGCCAGGTGCTCGTGCACCAGTGCCCCGACTCGACCTGGCGCATCGACTGGCAGGTGCCCGACGGGTTCGACCTGGAGGCCGAGCGCCGCAGCGGGGCGCTGGAGGAGCGCATCCGCAAGATCGTCGGCGACGGCGACTACACGCTGGTGTGGTCGTCGGTGTACCGCTTCCACGAGCGGTGCGCCGAGCGCATGCGCGTCGGCCGCGTCCTGCTCGCAGGGGACGCCGCCCACCTGTACGCCCCCTTCGGCGCGCGCGGGCTCAACAGCGGCGTGCAGGACGCCGAGAACCTCGCCTGGAAGATCGCGTGCGCGCTCAGGGCCTCCGACCCCGCGGCGGCCGACACGCTCCTGGAGACCTACCACTCCGAGCGCTGGGCGGCCGCCCGGGAGAACCTGCGCGTCACCGGGGACACCATGCGGTTCCTCGTCCCGCACACCGAGGAGGACCGGCGGCGCCGGCGCGAGGTGCTGGAGCGCGCGCTGGAGGACCCCCGCGCAGGCGACCGCATCGACTCGGGCAAGCTCGCCGAGCCCTTCCGCTACGGCGACTCGCCGCTGACCACCCCCGCCGGCCCGGTTCCGCCGCAGACCCGGCCCGAAGACCCCGCCCCCGGCGACATCTGCCCCGACGCCCTGTGCGCGCCCGTCGGCGCCGCCGAGGGGGAGCGGGTGCGCCTGCGGTCACTGCTCGGGCCCGGCTTCACGATCGTCGCCCATGGGGAGGCCGAAGCGGCCGCGGCCGCGCGCGCATGCGCGGACCTGCCCATGGACGTGGTGCCGCTCGCCCTGGAGCGGGTCGATGCCACCGGAGCCGCCGCCGAAGCGCTCGGCCACCCGCAGGGCACTCTGCTCGCCGTGCGGCCCGACGCCCACCTGTGCGCCGTCCTGCCCCCGGGAACCCCGCCGGGCAGGGTCCGGTCCGCGATCGAGCGCGCCTGCGGTGCGCGGGCACCGGCCCGGCGGGGTAGGTGAAGGTCAGGGACCGAGGAGGCGCCAGGGGGCGGACGCCCCCGGAAAGGACGGCGAGATGCCCTTCTACAGAGCTGTCGGAGAGCTCCCCCGCAAGCGGCACACCGTCTTCCGCCGCCCGGACGGGGGCATCTACGCCGAAGAGCTCATGGGAGAGGAGGGCTTCTCCTCGGACTCCTCCCTGCTCTACCACCGGTACCTGCCCACGGCCATCGTCAACTCCGAACCCGCCGAGGACATGCGCGCGCTGAGCGAGGCGCGGCCCAACCTCCCCCTGGCCCCGCGCCACTTCCGCACCGGGGACCTGCCCGTCAAGGGCGACCTGGTCACCGGGCGGCAGCTGCTGGCCGGAAACGGGGACGTGCGCCTGTCCTACGCCGCGGTGGAGGAGGAGAGCGGGCTCTACCGGAACTCGGTCGGAGACGAGACGGTCTACCTGCAGTCGGGCAGCGCGCGCTTCGAGTCGACCTACGGCGTCATCGAAGGGCGCGAGGGCGACTACATCACCGTGCCCACCGGGACCATCCACCGCTGGGTCCCGCACGGCCGCGTTCAGGCCCTGGTCATCGAGGCGTCGGGGCACATCCGGCCGCCGCGCCGCTACCTGTCCTCCTTCGGGCAGTTCCTGGAGCACGCGCCCTACTGCGAGCGGGACCTGCGCGGGCCGACCGAGCCGTTCACCGCTGAGGGGCCCGAGGCCCGCTCCGCCACCCCCGTCCTGGTCCGCACCCGGGCCGGCCTCAGCAGGATGACCTTCGCCCACCACCCCTTCGACGTCGTCGGATGGGACGGCTACCTGTACCCCTTCGCCTTCAACATCGAGGACTTCGAGCCGATCGTGAAGAAGACGCACGCGCCGCCGCCGGTGCACCAGACGTTCGAGGGGCCCAACTTCGTGGTGTGCTCGTTCTGCCCGCGCCCGCTGGACTTCCACGAGGACGCGGTGCCCATCCCCTACAACCACCACAATGTCGACTCCGACGAGTTCATGTACTACGTCGCGGGGGACTACGCCGCGCGCAAGGGGTCGGGCATCGGCATCGGGTCGATCTCCCTGCACCCGGCCGGGTTCACCCACGGCCCCCAGCCGGGAGCGGTCGAGGCGGCGCTCGGGGCGCCCTCCACCACCGAGACCGCCGTCATGGTCGACACCTTCCGGCCGCTGGACATCGGACCCGCGGGGCGCGCCTCTGAGGACCCCGCCTACGCCTGGAGCTGGGCCCGCTGATGCCGGGCAGCGGCCACGGGGCCCCGCCGGGTGTGATCCTCCTGCACGGGCTGGTCGACGACGCGGGCCTGCTGCCGCCCGCGCCGCTGCCGCTCTTCCAGGCGCTGCAGCGCAACCGCACCGACCGCATCCTGGCGCACCCCCTGCTCAGCCGCAGGCTGCTGTGCCCGTCCGGGCTGCTGCCCGACCTGGCCCGGCGCGCGGGCCGAGGCGACGGCGCCGCCGTGGAGGCCGCCCTGGACGGCGCCGTGCAGGGCGAGGTCGACCGCGAACTGCAGGTCGACCACGGACCGCAGGCCGACCGCGAACCGCAGGCGGGGCCGGGCCGTGGGCCCGGGGACGGCCCGCCGGGCCCGGACCACGGCCGCGCGGTGCCGCCCCGGACCCCGCTGGACGTGGGGGTGGTGCTGGACGACGGCGGAGGGGCCGTGCCCGCGGACGTCACCGGCCTCCCGGGCGTGCGGGTGGTGCACGTGGAGACCTGGGCGCTGCCGGAGGAGGTACGCCGGGCCGCGCTCCTCGCCAGGGTCGGCGGATCCTTCCGCCTGCGGACCGTCTACTTCGAGATGCCGCGCGGCTCGCGCCGGGTGGAGTCGGTCGCGGCGCTGAGCGGCGCCCGCCCGCTCGGGATGCGCATCCGCTGCCACGGCACGCGCTCCTGCCCGCCGCCCGGCGTCACCGAGCTGGCCGACACCATCGCCGAGTGCGTGTTCTGGGACGTGCCCTTCCGCGTCGCCGCCGGGCAGCACCGGGCGGTGTCGGCCCCGGCGGTCGGTGGGCTCCCCGCCCGCCACGGCTACCTCAACGTCCTGCTGGCGACGGCGGCGGCGGTGGAGGGCGCGGGTGCCGGGGAGGTGCGCGAGGTGCTGCGCACCACCGACGAGGAGCTGATCGCGGCCCGCTTCGCGGCGGTGGGCTGGAGGACGGCGCTGCGCACGCGCCGGGTGTTCACCGGGATGGGCGCGCGCAGCACGGGTGAGCCGCCGCGCGACGTCGAGCGCTTGGGACTGCTGGGAACGGTGGGGGAGGGAGTCGCGTGACCGCGGACACGGAGCGGACGAGCGGGACGAGGACGACGTGGGTGTCCGGCGCCGACGAGGCCGGGTACGGTGCGGACAACCTGCCTTACGGGGTCTTCCGCGAACGCGGGGGCGGGCCCGCCCGGGTCGGTGCGCGCATCGGCGGCATGGTGCTCGACCTGGCGCCGCTGCTGAGGGCCCCCGAGTTCGCCCGCCCGTCGCTGGTGCCGTTCATGGCGACGGGGCCGATCGCCTGGCGCGCCGTGCGCGCCCGCATCAGCGGGATGCTGGCCGACGAGGCGGGGCGTGCCAAGGCCGAACCGCACCTGATCCCGCTGGAGCGGGTCGAGATGGCGGCCCCGGTCGCGCCGCACGCGCACACGGGCTACCTGTGCTCGCTGGAGTACGCGAGCAACGCGGCGCGGCTCCTGGCGCCGGGGGAGAACGTCCTTCCGGGGCCCTGGGAGGACCGGCCGCTGGGCGGCGGGGGCCGACCCGCGTCGGTGACCGACCCGGGAGGCCCGGTACCGCGGCCCCGGGGGCGGCGGGCCGCTGTCCCGGAGGGCAACGGGGCCGTTTCGGGGCCGTTGAACGGTGGACGGGGGAGCCGGGAGGACCGCCCTCCGGAGGACGCACGGCACCCGTCGGAGCCCGCCGGTAGCGCGGAGGAGGCGGGAGCCGGCGGGAGCGCGCCCCCGCCGTCCGACGACGACCTCGGCCCGAGCAGGCGCCTGGACGTCGGCGCGGAGCTGGCGTTCGTCGTGGGCTCCCCGAGCACGCCGGGCAGCCGGGTGCCGGTGGGCGAGTTCGCCGAGCACGTGTTCGGTGCCGTCCTGATCGCCGCCTGGTCCGCCCGCGACCTGCCCTCCGAGGACGATCCGCCCGCGCCCCTGCCGGGCCGTGCGGTCGCCACGTCGGTCTCGCCGTGGGTGGTGCCGCTGGACGCCCTGGGCGCGGCCCGCATCCCGGCCCAGGAACGAAGGCCACCGCTGCCCCACCTGCGCAGCATCGCCGACTGGGCGCTGGAGGTGGGGTTCGAGCTGAGGGTGAACGGCCAGACGGTTGCCCGGCCGCGACTGGGCGGGGCGTACTGGACGCCCGACCAGCTCGTGGCGCAGCTGACGGCCGACGGGACGGCGCTGGAGACCGGCGACCTGGTGTCGACGGGCACGGTGTCGGGCGCGTGCCTCGCCCGCGAGGAGCGCGGGAGCCTGCTGGAGCTGGGCGGCGGAGGGGAGCATCCGCTGATCCTGCCGGACGGTACGGAACGCGCGTTCCTGGAGGACGGGGACCGCGTGTCGGTGACCGCCACCGCGCCGGGCCTCGGCGGCGGCTTCATCAGCCTGGGCGAGGCCGAGGGAACGGTGGTCCCCGCGTCCCAGGAGTGACCCGCCCCCTCGGCGTTGATCTCGGGGAAGTCGGGCTTATGCTGTCCGTTTTTACCCCGGCTTCCCCGAGATCAACGATACGGGGGCGGCGGTCGGCGACGGGGCGCGAGGCTCGACCCCAGGGCGCCGCCGTGCGTGCACGGCGGCGCCCATGGTGCGGGTCGGTCGTGGGATACGGCCGCGCGCACCACCTGCTCAGTCGCCCACGCGATGAGCCGGCAGGGTCCACGGCGCCTGACGCCACGCGCCCGCGTAGCGCGCGCTCGCGTCCTCATCGCCCTGCCCGGCGCCTTCCTCGTACCACCACTCGTCGGCCTTCAGCCGCTCGATGCAGGCGTCCACCGCGGTCCTGCGGTCCGCGAGGGCCGTCTCGCCCCAGAACGCGGTGAACTTCTCGGCGTCCCGGGCGGTCTCCCGCATCTCCTCGTCCAGCTCGCCGCCGGTGATCTCCTCGGCCAGGCAGGTCCGGACGTCGACGGCGGTCGCCCCCTGGGGGAGGCGGATGCCCACGGTCTCACCGTCGGTCGCGGCCTCGGCGCCCTCGTCCCCTTCGGCCGTGCCGCCGGCTGCGGGCTCCTCGGCGGGGGCCTCTTCGGCGGCGGGCTCTTCGGCGGCCCCGGTCTCCTGCTCAGCGGCGCCGTCCGCGGCCTCCTCGGAGCCGGTCGCGTCCTCGGCGGGCTGTTCCCCGGGAGCCTCCTCCTCAGGGGCCTCGGCGGCCGGTTCCTCGGCTGCGGGCTCTTCGGCGGCCGGTTCCTCGGCTGCGGGCTCTTCGGCGGCCGGTTCCTCAGCCGCGGGTTCCTCGGCGGCAGGCTCCTCGGCCGCGGGCTCTTCGGCGGGCGCCTCTTCAGTGGGCGCCTCCTCGGCCGGCTCCTCCGCCGGAGCCTCGGCCGCCGGTTCCTCGGCTGCGGGCTCCTCTCCCTCCTCTTCCGGCGGCGGGTCGTCCTCGGGCGCGTTCGCGGCCTCCGACACCTCGGCGGCCTGCGGGCGGACCGAGGTGGCGAACTTGGCCAGCTCCTCGGCGTCCCACTTGTCCGGCTGCAGGTAGGCGGCGACCGCGACGCCCTCCTCCTGGAGGAAGAAGTAGTCGCCGGTGGACTCGGAGACGTAGGCCTCCTGTCTCTCCTCCTCGGCCTCCACCCGCTCCAGGGACGCGTCCTCGAGGTGGTCGTAGCGCCGGCTCCGCAGCACGTCGAGCGAGGTCAGGTCGGCGTCCCGGAGGATCGCGACCTTGCCGTAGGTGGCGTCCGGCCCCTGCACCCACGCGATGTGCGAGGTCCGCTCGCCCTTCTTGCCCGTGGCCGACTCGGCGCTGATCCCGTACCGCTCCAGCTCGGCCGGCAGGTACCCGATCTCGAAACCGTCGATGGCGTAGGTCGAGGCGCGCTGCTGGATCACCGGCCAGCGCAGGCCCTCGTCGTCGTCCGCGGCGGCCGACGCGCCGCCCACCAGGCCGAACCCGGCCAGACAGACGGCGGTCGTCCCTGCCAGCGCTATCCACCGCTTGTGGTGCTTGCGCATGTTTCGACCTCTCGTTTGACTACCTAGCGTGGTATGGATGACACGTTGCGTGGCGCAAAATGCCATCAGCATCAAAAGTCGCACACGATGTAGTGAAACGGTCACAAGGAGTGCATCGTGTCGAGATTTCGCTCCGCTCCGCCGGGGTGTTCCCAGGGGCGGCATGGGCGCCTCGCTTCGAGGTCACCCGGCGGTAACCGTCCGAGTCGACGCTTGAACGGTCGGTGAGAACCGGTCTCGATGAGAAGGAGTGTCATGATCCGACGGCTCGGGTTCACCGCGGCCACCCTGGCGCTCGCCTTGGTGGGCGGGGGTTCCGCCGTGGCAGCAGACGACACCGAACTCCGTTACTCCCCGCTCGGCCCCGCGAGCGGCTCCGCGGCGCTGTCGGTCCTCGACGTCGCCCACCGGGGCGCCTCGGGGTACGCGCCCGAGAACACTCTCGCCGCGATCGACGCCGCCAAGGTGCGCGGCGCCACGACCGTCGAGATCGACGTGCAGCGCACCAAGGACGGTGAGCTGGTCGTCTTCCACGACACCACGCTGGAGCGCACCACGGACGCCGAGGAGGTCTTCCCGGGGCGGGGCTCCTACGACGTCGCCGACTTCACCCTCGAGGAGATCCGCAGCCTCGACGCCGGCTCCTGGTTCGACCCCGCATTCGAGGGGGAGAAGGTGCCGACCTTCCAGGAGGCCCTGGACCGGCTGCGCAAGCACGGCCTGAACCTGCTCCTGGAGGTCAAGGCGCCGGTCCTCTACCCCGGCATCGAGGCCGACATCTCCGAGACCCTGGCCCGCAACCCCGCCTGGCTCGTCCCGGTCGGCAAGCGCGGCAAGCACCGCCTGGTCATCCAGAGCTTCGACTGGGCGTCGGTCAAGCGCTCGCACGACCTGCTTCCGACCATCCCGCACGGGCTGCTCGGCCAGGTCCCCGAGAGCGAGATCGACGACTACGGCGAGTGGGCCGACCAGATCAACCCGAGCCACAAGACCCTGACCGCCGACTACGTGGACGCGGTGCACGACGAGGGGATGGCCGTGGTGACCTACACGGTCAACGACGCCGACGACATGCGCAAGGCGCTGGACAAGGGCGTCGACGGGCTCATCACCGACTACCCGGACATCGCCCGCCAGGTGATCCGCGAGCACGAGCGCTCCGAGGCGGCCGAGGAGGCCGAAGCGGCGGCCTGACGCGGGCCCTCCGCCGCGGAAGCGGCAGCACGAGGCGGCCCGGCCCCGCACGGGGCCGGGCCGCCGTGCACGTCAGGGGCGGCCCTGCACCCCCGGGCGCCGCTGCCACGGATGCGGGCCGTCCAGCGGCCTGTACTCGACGCCGACGGCGTCCAGGCGCTCCAGGTGCGCCTCCAGGCGCGGGAGGAACTCCTCGAAGGAGCGCTCGTGGGACGACCACGCCACCTCGGCGAAGGCCGACAGGCGGGGGAAGGCCATGAAGTCCACGGTCCTGGGCGAGTCCATGTGCTCGGTCCAGATGTTGACCTGCGCCCCCAGGACGTGCTCGGCGCCCTGCTCGGCCAGCTCCGGCGGGACCGGCTCCGAGCCGTAGACGTCGGCGACCGTCAGCAGGGTGCCCACCGGGATCGGCTCGTCCGGCCCGTCCGACTGGCGGTAGTCGAGGTAGGAGGTGGCGGTGGGGCACATGACCACGTCGTGCCCGGCCTGCGCCGCCGCGATGCCGCCCTTGGTCCCGCGCCACGACAGCACCGTCGCCCCCTCGGCGAGGCCGCCCTCCAGGATCTCGTCCCATCCGAGCAGGCGCCGCCCCTTGGACGCGAAGTAGGCGTCGAAGCGGCGGATGAACCAGCTCTGCAGGCCGTCCTCGTCCCCGAGCCCCTCCTCGGCGATGCGGGCCTGCGCGGTCTCGCTGGCGCGCCACTGGACCTTGGGGCACTCGTCCCCGCCCACGCAGATGTAGCCGCTGGGGAACAGCTCCATGATCTCGTCGAAGACGTCGCGGTAGAAGGCGATGGTTGCGTCGGTGGTGTTGAGGACCGTCTCGATGATCCCCCACTCCCGGCCGACCTCGACCGGCTCCCCCTCGCCCAGTTCGGGGTAGGCGGCGATCGCGGCCTGCGAGTGGCCCGGCACGTCCACCTCGGGCACGACGGTGATGTGGCGGGCGGCGGCGTAGGCGACGATCTCGCGGATGTCCTCCTGGGTGTAGAAGCCGCCGTGCGGGCGCCCGTCGAAGCTCTTGGGGGTGCCCGCGCCGACCTGGCTCTCCCTGCGCCACGCGCCCACCTCGGTGAGCCTGGGGTAGCGCCGGATCTCCACCCGCCAGCCCTGGTCGTCGGTCAGGTGCAGGTGCAGGACGTTCAGCTTGTGCATGGCCATCAGGTCGATGAAGCGCAGCACCCCGTGTTTGGGCATGAAGTGCCGGGCGACGTCCAGCATGCAGCCGCGCCAGCCGAACCGCGGGCGGTCGGTGATGCGCACCGACGGCAGCCGCCAGACCCGCCCGCCCAGGGGCGAGCGGCGGTAGGCGGCGGCCGGCAGGAGCTGGCGCAGGGTCTGCGCGCCGTAGAAGACGCCGGCCGGGTCGTGGCCCACGACCACGGCGCCCTCGTCGTCGGCGATGAGGCGGTAGCCCTCGGGGCCCAGCCCGGCGTCCGGGTCGACGGTGAGCCGCAGCCGCGCGTCCTCGCCGCGCCCGGGCGGCAGCGGCAGGCCGGTGGCGGCGCCCAGCTCGGCGCGGAGCCAGGCCTCGGTCCCGGCGGCCTCGGGGTCGGCGTCGATGCGGGTGGAGGCGTCCAGCTCCAGGCCGTCGGCGCCGTGGCCCGCAGCGCCGCCGGGCAGCGTCTCGGCGGGGAGGGGGACCAGGGGGAGTGCAGGCACGGAGGCTCCTCATCGGTCTAGACCAGTGACTGGTGCCATCGTGCCACGCGGCGGCCCGGAGGCGCACGGGTCGGGGGTGGGCAGGTCGGAAGGCGGGTCGGAGGGCGGACCGGGCCGCTCCAGGCGCGTGTCGAGGGCCGCGCGACGCCGGAGTCGGCCGTCCCCGCCGCGCCCCGCTGGGCCCCCGCTGGACAGGCCCTGGGCCCCGTCGGCCCCGGCCGTCTCCGGTCGGTCGTGGCCGGTCGCGGCCGGAACGGGACACCGCGGTGCGGCGCGTCCGGGCGCGGGAAGGCCGGGAGGATAGGGTTTCCCGGCATCGGCCGGGCCGCCGCGACCCCTCAGGAAGGCTTCGATGACCCCGATCGACGACAGCAGCCCCGACCCCGGTGGAGCGCTCGCGGGCGGCGCATGGAACAACGCGGTCGGCGTGACGGGGACCGTCGTCCAGGCGGGCACCGTCAACGGGGGATTCCATCTGAAGGTCGTCGACGACCGGGGGCGCAGGGCCGTGTACCGGCTGGGGCGGGATACGGATCTCGCCGCGCCGCCGTTCCAGGGCTGGCACCCCGATGCCGAGCGGCGCGCGCTCCAACTCTGGGAGGGCTGGCGGCCCCGGGCGTCACCGGTGGCGGTCTTCCGCGTGCACGGCGAATCGGGGAGCGGCCTGACGGCGACGGCGCGCCTGATGTGCGGCGACTGGCTGGCGCGGCCCGCCCCGGGACGTGAGCGCGTCGCCAGGACCGTGAACCTGGGCTTTCTCCCGGTCCGCAGGGCCCTCCAGGAGCTGCTGCGCGACATGGGCGTACCGGACGAGATGCTCGGCACCGACCCGTCGTCCCTGTTCCGGGCGATCACACGCGACCAGGGGCCCCTCGCATTGATCGTGGAGAACCCGCGCAGCGCGCGCGATGTCGAGCGCCTGTTGCCGGGGGCGCGCGGGAGCATCGTCGTGGTCGTCGGCGGCGCCGGCGGCGACACCGTCCGCCACCCGGACTTCGGCGCGTTGGACGTCCGCCCGGTGCGGGTCGGACCTCTCAGCGAGAAGGACGCCCTGACCCTGCTGGGGATGGAGCTGAGCGCTCTCGGCGTGCCGGACGCCTCCCCCGACGAGCGCCGGAACCTGCTCGACAGGCATGGCCGCACGATGCGCGGCGTCCGCAGGGCCGCCCTCGAACACCGGCGCACGGCCGCCACCGGCGAGGAGGACGCGTTGGACTCAGCGGACGCCGCCTACGAGGCGCTGGGGCCGACCGACAGGATGCTCGTGGGGCTGTTGGCCCTGGCCGGGCGGCCCGTGGGGCGCAGAGTGCTGGCATCGGCGCTCGACCGGGAGGACACCGACGACCGGCTGCGGTCGCTGGTGCACCTCGGACTGGTCGAGGCCGAGCCCGGGGAGGACGGCTCCCGCTTCCGCCTGCACACCGACCTTCGCGAGATCGCCGAAGCGCGCTGGGCGGGGTTCGACCGTGACCAGGGGCGCGACCTGCTCGTCCAGCGGTACTGCGCCGCCTGCCACTCCCTGGCCCTGGACGCCCACCTGCGCGTGATGCCCGGACGCCGCCTGATCGCGGAGGAACGCGGTGAGCCCCGTACCTTCACGGATGCGGCGGAGGCGAGGCGCTGGCTGAGGGAGGAACGGCTCGCCTTGGAACAGGCGGTGTACCTCGCCGCGGAGGAGGACGGGCCGGGCTCGCACCGGGGGCTGAGGCTCTGCCAGGTCCTGTGGGCCCTGTACTTCAAGGACTCCCTGTTCCACGACATCATCTCGACGCACGAGCCGGTGCTGGAGAAGGCGCGCTGGGACGCCGGGCCCGCGCTCGCCCCGCCGCTGCTGGTGTCCAAGGTGCGGTCACAGCTCGTCCGCGCGCTCCTGGAGATGAGCGACGCCGATCGGGACAGGCTGGACGACGCCGAAGGGCAGGCGCGCCGGGCGGTGGAGGAGGCCTCGGGCGACGCCGGGGCCGGAACCGCCCCGGAGGACAAGGCCCTGCTGATGTCGACGGCTTTCGAGATGCTGGCGGAGGTGCTCGCGGCGAAGGGCGATGCGGCAGGGGCGCGGCAGGAGCAGGAGCGGTCGCTCGCGCTCGCCCACGAGAGCGGAGACACCCGTGCGGTCCTGGTCGAGCGCCAGAAACTGGCCCGGATCCTGAAGGGGCTCGGCGCGTTCGAGGAAGCGGGGCGGCAGCTGCGGGACGCCTGGTCGGAGGTCAAGGGGCTGCCGGACAGGGACCTGTACAACGAGGGGCGCATCCTGATGTCCCTGGCCGAGCTGGATACGGCCGAGGGGGACTACGCCTCGGCCGAGGGCCGTCTGGCCGAGGCGCTGGAGGCGTTCCGCGAGAGCGATTCGCGGAGGCGCGTCGCCGATGTGGTCGCCCAGCGCGCGGAGCTGCGCGTCGCGCAGGGCCGCAAGCCCGACGCGCTTCGGGAGCTGGCCGAGGCCCGGAGGATGTACGAGCAGCTGGGACGCGGGGTCGACTTCCTCCGCACCGATGAGCGCATCAAGGCGCTGACACGAACTCCGCGTTGATCTCGGGAGAAACGCCCCTACGAGCGCGGTTTCAGAACCCGCGCGGATGGGCGCGCGGGCGGCAGGGCGCCCAGCCTCGCCGACTCCGCTGCCGAGCGCCGCTCCTGCGTCGTTGATCTCGGGAAATGCGCCCCTAAAACCGGCCCGGAAGCGTCGTTTCTCCCGAGATCAACGACGAGCACAACCGCCCATCCGCGCGGACTCTTAGCGTCGGGTCTCCCGAGATCGACGTGGGTTCTCAGCCGGCAGGGGCGATCCGTACGTCGGCCGTCCGCTCGCCCAGGTGCAGCTTGGATGCCACCGGGCGCCATAGGTCGCACCCGTCCGCGTCGGCGCGCCACAGTGCGGCGAGGCCCGCCTCGGCCGGAACGCCCGCCGTCGCGTCGTGGAGGCGCACCCGCACGGTCAGCGGCCGGTCCTGCTCCTCCGTTCGAGGGCGGCCGGGGATGAGCGCGGCGACCACCGTGCCGTCGGGCTCGACAGCCGCGGCCATACGCAGGCCGGTCTCCGTCGCGAGCGTCCCCTCGGCCCAGGCGCGCGCCCCCGGCGTCGGCTCGCGCCGCAGCAGCACGTCGGCGCTGTCCCGCCACGCCTCGTCCGGCTCGGACGCGTCGACCAGCAGGTGGCTCCGTTCGGGGCCGCCGCTCCCGGCCCGGTACATCTCCGCCGGGTACCGCCGCACGTGTACCTCTGAGGTATCACCCTCGGCCTCCACCAGCAGGGGGCCGACACGTGCGGCCCTGGGCCAGTCGAGCGCCAGGGGCTCCGGCGTGTCCGGGGGCGTCACCCGCGCCGGGACCGCGGGCTCGGCCAGGTTCATGAGTCCGTAGAACAGCGCGCGCAGTGTCGCCCCGGACTTGCCGGGCAGCGACGTCAGCTGGCTCGTCTGGGGCGCGAAGCGGTCGGGTTCGTGGGCGGCCGCATCGTCGAGGAGCTGGTGTTCGATGGGCGCGGCGTCATCGAGCACGCGCGCGCTGCGGCCGAACGCGCCGACGGGGGAGTCCGGGTCCACCTCGTCGTGCGGGAACGCCCCGAGCATGGTGTGCGTGCCCAGCGCGGCCCCGTAGAAGGTGACCGATCCGTGGTCCCCGATGACGTGGTCGGCGGCGGCCAGCGCCGCCTGCCAGCCCGCGCGCGGGGGAAGCACGGCCAGGCCCGACCGCTCGCAGGACGCCAGCCAGGTGCGCATCTGCCACATGCCGTGCCCGTACCAGGCGTTCGGGTGCGCCACCAGGACCACCCGGTACTCGTCGCGGGGGAGCTCCCGCAGGACCCGGCGGATCAGTTCGGGGCGGCGCCCCAGCAGGGACGATGGGCCCCAGGTGGAGGTGAGCAGGACCAGGCGGCGGCCGTCGGCGCCCAGCGCGCGGCGGTAGTCGTCGCGCCAGCGGCGCCCGGCCAGGATGCGGTCGAAGGTCGGGTCCCCGGCGACGACGGCCGCGGCGAGGGCCTCGGGGCAGGAGCGCGCGACGCGGTCGCGCTGCTCCTCGTGCGAGAGCACGAGCGCGGAGGGGATGAGCACGCCGTTCCGGAAGAGCGTCTGCCGGGATATGCCGAATACATTGGGCGCGGAGTGCGAATGCGGATCGGTTTCCGGTTTCCGGTTTCCGGTTTCCGGTTTCCCCAGCTTATTGTATCCGGCCCCATGGGAGACGGCGACGACGGGCGCCTTGATCAGGTGTAGATCATCGCCGAGGCTGGCGGTCAGCGCGAGGTCGAATTCCTCCTCGACGGCCTGCTCCCACGGGGCGACCGCGGCCCCCAGGTCCGTCAGGTACTCGGTGACGCCTTCCCGGAAATTCGAGGTCCGGGCGCGGGTGAACACCACCTGCACGCGGAAATCCGATTCGAACACCGGAAGGACGTCCATCAGCCGGGTCACGGCGGTGACGGTGTGCGCGACCGCGAGAACGCGACGGCTTCCCGGGCGCGTCGACCATTCCTCCGCGACACGTCCGATCGGCACGCTCAGCCGCTCGTGCACGGACAACCGCGACCCCGCTCCCTCGCGTCCTTTCGCGCGCCCCGTATCCGGTGCGCATTCCTTCCGCTTCCATCCGCGCATTCCCTGCCCTGCGCCGTCGCACAACGCTACCGGACACCGCGCACACGGCCCCGCCCAGTACCCCGGTCCCCTGCGACCCCGTCCGAACCGTGAGACGGGGACCGTGCCGCCCGCGCATGGCCGGATGAGGACGGCCGCGCCGACGTGCCGGGACGCGCAGGGCCGGGTCCGGCCAACCGCCGCCACTTACGCCCCGTCGCCGTCCTTGACCCGGTCGAGCCGCAGCCAGGTGTCGCGCAGCTCCACCCCGGGCAGCATCCGGAGCCTCTCGTGCACCTCGTGCACCGCCTCGGGGCTCTCCGCCGCGACCGCCCCCACCAGGTCGCTCCGGCCCAGGCAGCGGGTCAGGAACCGGGTCTCCTCCCAGGACGCGACGGTCGCGGCCGCCCCCTCGGCCCCCGGCCCCAGCGTCAGCGCGAACCCCCCGTGGCACCCCTGCCCGGCCGTCGCCGGGTCCAGCAGCGCCGTCACCCGCAGTGCCCGGCCGTCCAGCAGCCGCATCACCCGGCTGCGCACCGCCCCCGGGGACAGCCCCACGTACCCGGCCAGCTCGGCGAAGGAGAGCCGCCCGTCCCGTTCCAGGAGCCCCAGCAGGCGCAGGTCGACCTGGTCGGGGGAGGCCTCCGGCGGCGGGGCCGACGCGAGGTAGGGGTCCTTGAGCACCCGGGTGTACACGGCCGTGTCGACGTCGGCCACCCCCTCCACCCGGCGCACCCGGTCCACCGCGGCCGTCAGCCGGTCCAGGTCGCCCCCGGCGACCTCGGCGACCACCGGGGCCCGCCCGGCGGCCAGCTCCGCGCGGTGGCACTCGGGCAGCTCGGCGACCTTCGCGGCGACGTCGGCGGCGGTGGTGCCCCGGACCGCGACCGCCAGCTGGGCGCGGGCGGTGATCCCGCGGACGGCGGGGTGCACGATGCCGACGACGCGCAGGCGCCCCGCCTCCTGCATCCGTCGCACCCGCAGGCGCGTGGCGGCGCGGGAGAGCCCCACGCGGCCCGCGAGGGTCTCGAAGGGCAGGCGGCCGTCCGCGCTCAGTTCGCGCACGATCGCCGAATCGGTCTCGTCCAGTTCCATGCCGCCCATGGGCGCTCACCTATCCAGTGGGGGAATTTCCCCCTAATTCTGCACATTGGGCGCTGCTTGCGCGGTGCGGGTGGCCGGGCCCCGACTTGACAGATCGCCGCCCCACCCCCCGCCGCACGGGTCCTCGCGGCCGGCGAACGGTCGGGCGGCTTACGGGTGGGCCGCACGCGGCGGGTACCGACTTTTGACGATCTGTTTCCCCTATATCTACGCCTGCGGAGGGACGCGAAGGACAAGCCGGTTATCTAGGTTTGGGAGGAGAGGACGGACCTGCGTCCTTACTCGGTGATGCGCAGGGAAGGAGCACACCGACCGCATTGACCGACCGCAGGACCGGGGGTGCTGTGCGAGGGACCGGAGGACACAGGGCCGGGTACGGCCCGTGCCGCGTGTACGCACGGGGGAAAGGGGACGCGGGCGCGCCGCGCGTTTCATGGTGGGGCGTGCCGCTCCTTCGGGGGTGGGGCGAGCACCACCTCGGACAGGGTGGTGGCGTTATCGCACTTCGCCGCCGAACATCCGTAGCGTTTTCCCCGACGGAGCGAGTGGGCCGCACGGCGGCCGTACGGAGGGGGGACACCGTGGTGCGATCGAGGTCGGACTCGGGACACGCCCTTCCCGCCGCGGCCGGCCGGCGCCCGCCGTGCCGCAGCGCCCGGCGGGACGGAGCCGGGTGGGCCGTGGGCGCGCGCGGCCCGGGCGCCGTCCCGGGCGGACGGCGCGCGCGCCGCCACCGGGGGGATGAGGGGCCGCCGTGCTGATCGGATCGGTCCTCATCGCCCTGGCCGGCGCCTTCTGCATGGCGCTGGGGTCGGCCCTGCAGGAGCGCGACGCGGTCCGGGCGCCGGGCAAGAGCGTGGCCCGCTTCAGCCTGCTCGTGCACCTGGCCCAGCGCCCGCGCTGGATCCTGGGCACGGCCGCGGCCGCGGCCGGGGTCAGCCTGCACCTGATCGCGCTCAGCGGGGCGCCGCTCACCATCATCCAGCCGATCGGCGTCACCGGACTGCTGTTCGCGATCGTGCTGTCCATGTTCTTCACCCGCCGCCGGGTGCGGGCCGGGCAGATCGCCGCCGGGCTGGCGGTCACCGTCGGCCTCGTGGGGGTCATCACCCTGTTCCCGCACACCGCCGAAGCGCCGGAGATGACCACCGCCACCGCGCTGGTGCTCGCCGGGACGGTGGTGGGCGTCGGCTTCGCCGCCTTCGCGGCCGCCCGGTACCTGCGCGCGGGGGCGCGCGGCGTGCTGCTGGCGGCCGTGGGCGGGACCGCGCTGGGGACGACGTCGGCGATCGCCCGGGTGATCGCCGCGGGCGCCGTCCAGGACCCGGCCGCCGTGGTCAGCTGGCTCACGCCGATCGCCGTCGGCGTGGCCCTGTTCGGCGGCCTGATGATGCAGAACGCCTACCGCACCGGCCACTTCGCCGCTGCCTACGCGGTGCTCCTCGTCGCCGACCCCGTGGTCGGCGCGGGACTGGGAGCGCTGCTGCTGGGCGAGGGGCTGCCGACCACCCCGCTCGCCCAGGCGGGGGCAACCGCCTCCGCCGCCGTCGCTGCGGCCGGCATCGCCGTGCTGGCCAAGGCCAGGAACCAGAACCCGGAGGCCGCGGTGCGCCGCGGCACCCATGCGCCGGGCGGGCGCCCGGCGCACGGGGCAGGGGAAGCCTCGCCGTTGTCCACCTCCGCATCTGCACAGGAGCAGCCTGATGACCGCAAAGAAGGAGAGAACCCCGGGGAGCGCCGGCCAGGGCAGCCGACCGAGCGGGGGGCCTGACCGCCTGCGTCTGCTGATCGCGACCGACACCTACCCGCCGGACGTCAACGGGGCGGGGTACTTCACCTACCGGCTGGCCGCCGGGCTGGCCGAACGCGGCCACGACGTCCATGTGGTGTGCGCGTCGGCGACGGGTCGCCCGGGCATCGAGTACGAGGACGGCGTGGTGCTGCACCGGCTGCGCTCGGCCCCGGTGCTCGTGCACCCGACGATGCGCACCGCCGTCCCCATGGGCGTGGGCGGGCACGTGGCGCGGATCATCGAGCGCCTGGCCCCGCACGTCGTGCACGCCCAGAGCCACTTCACGGTGAGCAGGGCGGCGGTGCGGCGGGCGCGCCTGTCGGGGGCTCCGGTGGTGCTCACCAACCACTTCATGCCGGACAACCTGTTCGCCCACGCGCACATCCCCGACGCCCTCCAGGGCGTCGCGGGCGGCCTGGCCTGGCGGGACATGGTGCGGGTGGCCTACGAGGCCGACCACGTGACCACGCCGACCCGCCGCGCGGCCGACCTGCTGGCGGCCAAGGGGTTCAGCCGCCCGGTGGAGCCGGTCTCCTGCGGTATCGACCTGGAGCGGTTCCGGCCCCGCCCGGCCGAGCGCGCCGAGGTGCGCAAGCGGTTCGGGCTGGAGGACCGGGAGACGATGGTGTTCGTCGGCCGCCTGGACGAGGAGAAGCGCATCGACGACCTGATCCGCGCGCTGGCGCTGGTGAAGGACCGCCGCGACCTCCAACTCGCCCTGGCCGGGACCGGCCAGCGCCAGGCGGAGCTGGCCCGGCTGGCCGAGGAGCTGGGCGTGGCCGACCGGGTCCGGTTCCTGGGGTTCGTGCCCGACGAGGAGCTGCCGCTGGTGTACGTGGCCGCGGACCTGTTCGCCATCGGGAGCGTGGCCGAGCTGCAGAGCATCGCCACCCTGGAGGCGATGGCGACGGGGCTGCCGGTGGTGGCCGCGGACGCGCTCGCCCTGCCGCACCTGGTGGACGAGGGCGGCAACGGCTACCTCTTCCCGCCGGGGGACGCCGAGGCGCTGGCCGGGCGGCTGCTGGACGTGCTGGGATCGGACCGGCGCGCGGCGATGGGGGAGGCGTCCCGCGCGCTGGCGATGACGCACGACCACCGGCGCTCGCTGGACCGGTTCGAGGAGATCTACCGGTCGGTGCGACCGCGCCGCCCGGGGGCTCCGGTGGACGGCCGGGCGCTGCGCGCGGTCGCCGGAACGGGGGAGCGGCGCCGGACCGTTGCGGCCGCATGATGACTTTCCGTGGTTTTTGCGTCACAACCTGATGTGAGGTCCGGTTCGCGGGACATATCCAGAGTGTGTGGTTCGTTGGTACCGGACGGGCGGGGGCGGCGCACGCCGACGGCGTGGCCGCCCGGCTCCGCAAGGCCGAATCCGACGAGAGGTCGTGCCAGGACGTCCTGGGCGACTACGACCGCGCCCACCGTGAGCTGGAGGAGCGGGTCGAGCGCCTGGAGGCCGAGCTGGCCGAGGCCCGGAGGCAGAAGCTGGAGGCGTTCGCCCGCTGGTGGAACTGCCGCGAGGACCGCGACCGTGCCCGCCACGTGGCGCGCAGGCTCCGGCGCCGGCTGAAACGCATCCACCGACGCGAGGCCGCCCGGGGCAGAGCCGGGGCGGTGGACGTCCCCGCACCGGCGGAGGGCCCGGACCGCCTGGAGCGGTCCGACGCCGCGGGCCGTCCCGACCACCCCGACAGCGCGGGATACCCCGACTTCGCCGACCGGCCGGACCGCCCCGGGCGGTCCGTGCGGTGGGCGGATGCGGGGACCGGCCCGGACACCCGGCTCGGCGGGGGCCACGCCGCCGCCTCCGAGAACGGCGGGAACGGCCACCGGGCCGGCCGCCACCGGGCGAACAGCGACGAGAACGGCGGCGCTGACAACGGCGGCGCCGGGAGTGACGCTGGCAACAGCGGCACCGGGAGTGGCGCTGACAAGGGTGGCGCGCACCCCCACCCGGCGGACGGCCGCCGAGCGGGAGGTCCGGGCCCGATCCCGAGCCAGCGCGAAGGCGGCGAGGACACCGGGGAGTCCGGCGGATCCGGCGGAGTCGGAGGAGACCGGGAGCGCCAGCACCCCCGCGTCGGATGGAAGCGCGCCAACGGCTCCCGGCGGCGTCCCCGCGAGTAGGGCGCCCGGACGTAGGGCGCCCGGACCGGCGGAGGCCGTCGACCCGCGCCGCAGCACTGTCGGCAGTCGGGCGTGTGCGTGCTCACCGTGATGGGCGGCGACGGCGACAGCCGGGCACTTCCCCGGCCCTGCCTGCCGTCCGGCGGGTTCCTCGCGGTCCGGGCGAGCGGCTGCGCTGGTACCCCGCTCAAGGACCCCGGCCGGGCGCCGGGCCGCCTGAGTGTGAGCGGGATGGCGGCGACGAAGAGAGGCCGGCGGCCCGTGCGGCAGCGCTGTCGGCTGCCAGGCGTGCGGGTGGTCACCGTGCTTGGCGGCGACGGCGACAGCCGGGCGGTTCCCTGGCGCTGCTTGCCGTCCGGCGGGTTCCTCGTGGTCCAGGCGGCGGCGCGGTACTGGAGGCGCGTGCCCGCCCGCGCTCGTGGCGCCCGCACCCCTGGTGCCCCTCTTCGTTGATCTCGGGGAAAACGCCCCTACCGGGCCGGTTTTAGCGTCCGTTCTCCCGAGATCAACGAGGGG
>NZ_JAQFWQ010000023.1 GCF_027706725.1 Nocardiopsis endophytica | reverse complement strand
ACGCTTCCAGGTCAGATCAGCCGAGCGAAGTTACACCACCCAGCGGGACACCATCCACCCTTAACGCGGAGTGTTCGTGCAGGTCACGAACCTGCCAGGGTTCGCCAGGCGGGCCCAGAGGACGGCCCGAGCGACGAAAGGCGCGAACCCCGCCCGCCGCACGCCCCATCCGGACCACGAGGGGCCCGCCGCCCGGCAGGCAGGGCCGGGGAACCGCCCTCCTGCCGCCGTCGCTGCCAACGACGGTGACCATGCACACGCGCCGCGCCCGACAGCGCTGCCGTAAGGGCCGCCGACCTCGCCTCGTCGCCGCCATCCACCCCACGCCCCGTCGACCCGCCGCCCGGCCGGGACCCTCAAGCGGGGTACCTGCTCAGCCGCACCGCCCTCCCTGATCACCAGCGACCAGACGGCCGGCCGACATGGCCCGGGAACCGGCCCGCTCTCTCCGTCGCCGCCCATCACGCCGCGCTCCGCGGACCCGGCTTCCGGCAGACGGCCTGGAGCGGGGCACCGGCCGCCCTTGCCCTGCGAGGACGGAACGGCAACCCGCAATGGTGCCACCCCCATCACGCCTCCCGGCCGGGCGGCGGACGGGGAGGACGGGGATTGCGTAGGCTTCACCGTGAATCCGCCGGACCGTACTCGGCGGGGACGGACACGAACCTCGGGGGACCATGTCGACCGGCGCCGACGGGCTTCGCACGCACACCGAACTGGTCCGGGACGCCGACCGGCCGGACTCCTGGCTGCTCGTCGTCGACGGCACACCGCAGTCGCACGTCGACCTCTCCGACCCCACCCACCTGGACTTCGAGTACGTCCGCCGCCTCGGGCACGTCGCCGACCTCCTGGCCCCCGCCGGGCAGCCGATCGACGCCTTCCACCTCGGCGCCGGGGCACTCACCCTCGCCCGCTACATCGCCGCCACCCGCCCAGGGTCGCGGCAGCGCGCCGTCGACATCGACGCCGACCTGGTCGCCGCCGTCCGCTCCACCCTCCCCCTGGACCGGCGATCGGGGATCCGGGTCGGCATCGGCGACGCCCGCACCTGGCTCGCCGAGCGGCAGGACGCCCGCGCCGACCTGATCGTGTCCGACGTCTTCGCCGGGGCCCGCACCCCCGCCGCCCTGACCACCGTCGAGTTCTTCACCGACGCCGCCCGGGTGCTGCGCCCCGGCGGCGTCTTCGCGGTGAACGTCGCCGACGGCGGCCGCCTGCTGCACGCCCGCCGCCAGCTCGCCACCGCGGCCGAGGTCTTCGCGCACGCCGGTGTGGTGGCCGAGCCCGGTGTGCTGCGCGGGCGCCGCTTCGGCAACCTCGTCCTGGTCGCCTCCGACCGGCCGCTGCCCGCCGACGACCTGGCGCAGCGGGCCCACCGCGACCCGGACATGGCCCGCCTCGTGCACGGTGAGGACCTGGAACGCTTCGTCTCCGGCGCCCGCCCCGTCCACGACGCCGACGCCGCGGACTCCCCCGCCCCGCCGAGCGGCACCTTCGTGCGCTGAGGGACCACCGGCCCCGGCCGGGCCGGGAGCGCAGGACCGGGGACGCAGGACAGGGAGTGCAGGGCCGGTATTCATCGGATCACCCCGACTGCGCTAGGGTCGGCCCCGAACCACCACCCACGCGAGGACACCGATGGGCGACCCGACCACTCTCTTCGTCACTCCTCCCCCGGACGCCTGACAGGGGCGTCCGCGGCTCCGCGGTACGGACACCGCCGACGCTCCGTGATGCGGCCCGAATCCCCATCGACGGAGGAGTCCTCGTCGTGCCTTCCACCTCTCCCGGCGCGTCCGCGCGCGCCGCGTCTTCCGCTTCGTCCGCCGCCCCCGCCCGGCGCGGCCTCGCCCTGCTCGCCGCCGCCGGCGTCCTCTGGGGCATGGGCGGCCCCGCCGGCCACCTGCTGCAGTCCGCCGGGGTGGCTCCCCTGGCGGTGGCCACCTACCGCCTGCTCATCGCCGGGCTTCTGATCTCGGCCTTCCTCGCCGCCACCGGTGCCCTGCGGCGCCTTCCGCGCTCCCGGGCGTTCGCGGTACGGCTGGCCGCCAACGCCGTCCTGCACGCCGTCTTCCAGCTCCTGTACTTCGCCTCGCTCGCGCTCATCCCGGTGGGGCTGGCGACGCTCGTGAAGATCGGCAGCGTCCCGGTGTTCGTCGCCGTCGGCGTCTGCCTGCTCGCCCGGCGCCGCCCCGGCGCCCGGCTCGCGGTGTCCGTGCTGCCCGCCGTCGCCGGGCTGGCGCTGCTGGCCGGGTTCCCCTCGGTCGACGCCTCCCCCGCACGCCTGGCCGCGGGGCTGGCCTGCGCCCTGGGGGCGGGCCTGGCGTTCTCGATGATGACGCTGGTCAACCGGCGCCCGGTGGAGGGCCTGCCGCCGCTGGTCAACGTCGGCCTGGGGATGCTCGCCGGGTCCCTGCTCCTGCTGCCCGCGGGACTGGCGGCGGGGATGGCCGTCCCCGCCCGGCCGGACACGCTCGCCCTCCTGGCCTTCCTGGGCCTGGTGCCCACGGTCCTCGCCTACCTGGCCTACTTCCGCGGCCTGCAGTCGGCCTCGGACGCGGGGGCCGCCGTCGGCACACTGGCCGAGCCGATGACCGCCGCCGTGCTGTCGGCGCTGTTCCTCGGGGAGCGGATGACGGTGCCGGGGCTGGTGGGCACGGCGCTTCTGGCGGTATCCATGTCGGCCGAACCGGTCATGGACGCGGTGCGGCGGCGTCTGCGGCGCTGACCCGGGCCCGGCCCCGGTCCGCCGGGGCGTGTACTCCCCGGGGAGTACACGCCCCGGCCGGATCCTCCCCTCCGGGAGGACGCGCCGCCCCCCGGGGCGCTGCGTACGTTGGGGTGCATGACCGTCTCCCGCTGGCGCCCGGCGGCCGTCGACACGGTGATCACCGCCGTGCTCGCGGCCGTCGTCTTCGTCGCCACCGTCGGGCTCGACTACTTCCACCCCTCCTCCGAGCGGGGCCTGGACCCGCTGGGCTACGCACTCCTGGGCCTGGCGGTCCTCCCCCTGCTCTGGCGCCGCCGCGCCCCGCTGCCCGTCGCGTTCACCACCGTCCCCGCCACCACGCTGTACTACCCGCTGGGCTACCCCGACGGCCCCGTGCTGGTGTGCGGCGCCGTCGCGCTGTTCACCCTCGTCGCCCAGGGGTACCGCTGGCAGGGGTGGTCCCTGGGGCTGGTCCAGTGGCTGGCCGTGCACGGCTGGGAGTCTGTGCGCTACGGGTCCCCGCTCCTCCTCGGGCCCGCGCTCGGCGTCCTCGCCTGGACCCTGGTGATCATGTGCACCGCCGAGGTGGTGCGGTGGCGCCGCGAGTACCAGGCGGTGGAGGAGCAGCGCCGCGCCGACGCCGCCCGCAGCCGCGAGGAGGAGATCCTGCGCCGCGCGGCCGACGAGCGCCTTCGGCTGGCGCGCGACGTGCACGACACCGTCGCGCACAGCATCTCGCTGATCAACGTGCAGGCCGGGACGGCGCTGTACCTGATGGAGGCCGAGCCCGAGCGGGCCGCGCAGGCGCTGGCCACCATCAAGCGCGCCAGCAAGGAGACCCTGCGCGACCTGCGCGCCACCCTCGCCGTGCTGCGCTCCGTGGACGAGGAGGCGCCCCGCTCCCCCACACCGGGCCTGGACCGGCTGGAGCGCCTGGTCGAGGACACCCGCGGCGCCGGGATCGGCGTCACGCTGGAGGTCTGCGGCACGCGCCGCCGCCTCCCCTCGGGCACCGAGGCCGCCGCCTTCCGGATCACCCAGGAGGCGCTGACCAACGTGGTCCGGCACAGCGGCGCCCGGCGGGCGGTGGTGGAGGTCGCCTACCGGCCGGACGCGCTGGAGCTGCGCGTGCACGACGACGGGCACGGCCCCGCACCCGGCCACCGGCCCGGCAACGGGCTGACCGGGATGCGCGAGCGCGCCGAGGCGCTCGGCGGCGCGTTCGGCGCCGGGCCGGGCGCGGAGCGCGGGTTCGCGGTCTGGGCCCGGCTCCCGGCCTTCCCGGACCGGCCCGCGGAGGACACGGGGGATACTGGCCCAGACGGTGTGGGCGGTGGAGGGGAGCGCGAGTGATCCGGGTGCTGCTGGCCGACGACCAGTCCCTGGTCCGGGCGGGTTTCGTGGCGCTGCTGAACAGCGCGCCCGACATCGAGGTGGTGGCGGAGGCCGCGGACGGCGAGGAGGCCGTGCGGCTGGCCGCCGCCGAACGGCCGGACGTGGTGCTGATGGACATCCGCATGCCGGGCACCGACGGGCTGGCCGCCACCGGGCGCATCCTGGCCGACCCGGCGCTGACCGCCACCAAGGTGATCATCCTGACCACCTTCGACCTGGACGAGTACATCTTCGAGGCGCTGCGGGCCGGCGCCAGCGGCTTCCTGGTCAAGGACACCGAACCCGAGGAGCTGCTGCAGGGCGTGCGGGTGGTGGCGCGCGGGGACGCGCTGCTGTCGCCGACGGTGACCCGGCGGCTGATCGCCGACTACGCCTCCCGGCCGGCGCGCCGGTCGGCCCCGACGGAGCGGTTGGCCGAGCTGACCGAGCGGGAGCGCGAGGTGCTGGGCCTGGTCGGGGCGGGGTTGTCGAACGAGGAGATCGCCGAGCGGCTGGTGCTGAGCCCGGCGACGGCGAAGACGCACGTCAGTCGGGCGATGGTGAAGCTCCGCGTGCGGGACCGTGCGCAGCTGGTCGTGATCGCCTATGAGACGTCTCTTGTGACCCCGGGCTGGCTGGACTGACGCCGCGGGGCGGTCGGGCACCTCCTGATAGCCACGTGTCCCTTCCGGCGCACGCCCTCCCGGCGGCGGGCCTCCTTCTCGACGCCGGGGCGGTGTCGGCCGGTCGTGGCGACGTGGAGCCCGCCCGTCGAGGGCCTCGGCGGGGTTCGGTCGCGGACCAGGCGCTCGGCGGCCAGGCGCCCGGCGTTCCTCCTGTCTGGCCCCTGGCCGCGGCGCTCGCTCATCGCAGGGACGGCCCGGGGCAGGGCGGACGACGCTTCGCCGAGTGCTGCCATTCCCCCCGGTGACGGCGCCTCGCCGAGTGGTGTCACTTTCGCCGACCGCGACCGGCCCTGGGCGGATGGAGAAGACACCGCTCCAAGGGACACACGACCGCGCGGCTCTGTCTGCGACGGTTCGCCCGCTCCGGGCCGTACTGCGCCGTACACCTCACAGCCGTACACCGCACAGCGGATGGGCGAGCACTACAGGGCCGCAGGGTGGTACCCGCACCGCCTAGGCAGAGCCGGTGGCCGGCGCGACCGGACGACGGGGGAAGACGAGTCCGGCCGCACGGGGCCGCATGGCCCACCCCTCCCCCGCCCCCGCACCACTCCTTCCCCGCCCAGCGCTGTCCTGACCTGCGGAAAGCACCCCACCCGACGGTCGGTCGCCCTCCGCACACCCGGGCCCCGCTCCGTCCCTCGGCACGCCTCCGGCCCAGCGCCGACACAGCACCGGCACCGCCGCCTACGCCCCCCGTCTCCACACCCCTAAGGGCGGAGCGGGCTCCCCCTTACGCCCCGGGGAGTACCCGACCCGCCTCCCCCACGCCCGGCGCCGTAGTGGGATTGCCTTCCCCTGGTCGATGCACCGCGCCCGACCGTGGGCCCACCATCGTCACCGTTCCTGATTCGGCCCCGACGGTTAAGGCGCACGGCATGCTCGACGACCCCCTGGCTCTGGCGCGGCTCCAGTTCGCGTTCACGGCGGCGACGCACTACATGTTCGTCGCGCTCACCCTCGGCCTCGCCCCCTACATCCTCTTCAACCAGCTCACGGCGGTGCTCAAGGGCGACGGGGCACGCATGCGCGCCGTCCGGTTCTGGGGCGGCCTCTACGTCGTCAACTACGCCATGGGCGTGCTCTCCGGCCTGGTCATGGAGCTGCAGCTGGCGCTGAACTGGAGCGGGCTGAGCGACATGTTCGGCTACGCCTTCGGCGCCCCGCTCGCGGTGGAGACGATGGGCGCGTTCTTCATCGAGTCCACCTTCCTCGGCCTGTGGATCTTCGGCTGGGACCGGATGGGCCGGTGGGCGCACTGGACGTGCTTCCTGGTGGTGACCGCGACCGCCTACGCCTCGGCCTACTGGGTGCTGGTGGCCAACGGGTTCCTCAAGTGGCCCGCCGGGTTCCGCATCGAGGACGGGACGGCGGTGCTGGACAGCCCCTGGGCGCTGCTGGGCAACCCGTCGGCACTGATGGCCTTCGCCCACGTGGCCACCTCCGCTCTGCTCGTCGGCGCCGCGGTGGTCGGCGCGGTCAGCGCCTCCCACCTGCGCCGGGGCCACGACCCCGACCGCATGTTCCACCGCGGGGTCCGGCACGCGGTCGCGATCCTGCTGGTGGCGGTCTTCCCGGTGGTGGCGTTCGGCGGCCTCCAGTTCCCCTACGTCGGACAGGACCCGCCCACCAGCGGCACCACCTACACCGCCGAGGAGATCGCCGCGATCGAGGCGGGCGCGTCCCCGGCGGTGAAGGCGGCCGGCACCATCGGCGGCGACGTGGTCATGATGACGTCCTGGCTGCTGATCACCATGGTGGCCGGGATCGGGGCGCTGGTGTGGCTGGCCCGGCGGCTGGACCGGTGGCGCTGGTTCCACTGGATGCTGATCTGCCTGCCCGCCCTGCCCTACCTCGCCAGCGTCGGCGGGTGGGTGTTCCGCGAGACCGCGCGCCAGCCGTGGGTCGTCCGCCACCACCTGACCACCGCGGACGCCATGACCGACCTGACGCCCGGCATGGCGGTGGCGTCCTTCGCCTTCTTCACCGCCGCCTTCACCGCCCTGGCCGCGGTCACCCTGTGGCTGCTGGTCCGCTTCGCCCGCCGCGGCCCCGAGGGCGGTCCGCTCGCCCCCGCGCCCGCCGAACCCGACCGGGAGGGCGGGGAGCCGGTGCCCGCCCGGACCCTGTGACCCCCCACGACGACGCTGGAGACCCCGATGGAGCTCATCCCCGTCCTGTTCCTCACCGCATTGCTGGTGGGCTACTTCGTCCTCGCGGGCTGCGACGTCGGCCTGGGCATGCTGATGCCCTACCTGGCCCGCACCCGCGGTGAGCGGCGGCGCGCCGTCTCGGCCGCCGCCCCCTACTTCCTGGGCACCGAGGTGTGGCTGGTCGGCGCGATCGGCGTCGTCGCGGGCCTGTTCCCGGAGCTGAAGACCGCCGTGGTCACGGGAATGTGGCCGGTGTTCTCGGCGCTGCTGGCCGGGTGGCTGCTGCGCGACGCCGGGCTGTGGTTCCGGGCCCGGGCGGAGGCGCCGTCCTGGCACGGGCTGTGGGACGCGGCGATCGTCGGCGGGAGCTGGACGATCGCGGTGTGCTGGGGCCTGGTCGGCGGGGCGCTGCTGGCGGGCGGGACGCTGGCGTCCCCGTTCGCGGCGGCGGTCGCCGCCCTCGTGGTGGTGCTGTTCCTGCTGCGCGGGGCCGCCTTCGGCGCCGAGCGCCTGGTACCGCCGGGCCGGGAGGCCGACGACGCGGACGGGCCGGTCGGCGGGGACGCTGTGGGCGGCGCGGCCGGCTCGGTCGGCTCGGTCGGCACCGTCCCCGCGGCGCGGGTCGCCCAGACAGCCGTGAGCGCGGACGCGGCGGCCCGGCTGACCCGGGTGCTGGCGCGGGCCGGGCTGGCGGTGCTGGCGGTCGCGGTGCTGCTGGGCGCCTTCCCGGGCACCCTGGACGGCGGCCTGCCGCTGGCCGCGGCCGCCGGTGCCGCGCTGGTCGCGGTCGCGCTGGCGGCCACCGCCGGGACCGAGGGGCCGGGGCGCTCCCGGCACGCCTCGGCCCTGGCGATGGGGGTGATGGCCCCGGCGGTGGGGGTCGGCGCGGCGCTGCCGGTGGAGCCGGTGCCCGGGGCGGTGCTGACGCTGGTGGCGGTGGCGCTGGCCCCGGTGGTGCCGCTCATGGTGGTGGGCCAGGTGGCGCTGTACCGGATGCTGCGCCGCCCCGCGTCGGCGACCGGCTTCTTCGCCCAGGCGGCCCCGGCCGTCGGGGTGGGCGGCGGCGCGCGGACCGGCGCCGGACGGCCGGCGGGGATCAGCCGGTTCCGGCCGACGGCGGTTGGTGGGCCCCAAGGGCGGGAATCCCACGGAGCGTGACCGGGCGGACCGCGCATCCGACCACCATGGAGCACGGGTCTCCCCACGCCCCCGGGGCGGCCCGTGCGGTGGACCGGCGCGGCACGATGTTTTCCCCTCGCTTTGTTGCCACACTCTGTGACATTGCTAATACGCTTGGTCGCAAGGCGGGACCGGGGGGAAGGGTCCGATGTCGATCTCCGATCTGTTCGCTTCCGCGGAGGACCAGCTCGACCTGCACGAGCGGCTCCGGCTCTACATCGAAGGGGTGCGCGAGCGCGCCGACCGGGCGGTGCCCTGGGGGCCCGACACCGTCGGCGTTCCCCGCCAGAGCTGCGACAGCGGGCTGCTGCGCATCAACGACGTGGCGTTCTACGCCAACGCCCGCCACGAGATCTCCGCCTTCGCCGGGCTGTGCCTGAACCTGCTGTCCCTGCACCGCCCGCGCGACGGCGGCGGGATCAGCAGCGCACAGGCCCCGGCGGTGCAGCGGTGCCGCTGCTGCATGCTCCGCTGGCCCTGTCCGACCATCCGGGAGATGGCCGAGCTGCTCGGCTGACCGGGACGGCCCCGGACGCCCTGGCGCGTTCGGGCGCGACGGCGCGTGGGGCGCGGCTCGTCCGAGCAGGGCGGCGCGCGGCGCGACGGCCCGCGGCGGAACGAGCAAGCGATTGGACAGCGGCAGCATAATGGGGGCGTGAACACCCGCAGCCGAGACGCCTCGGGCGCCTCCACCACCGACGACGCCACAGACGACGCCACCTCCCCGGTGACCGGCGGCGCGCCCCGCGGGCGCGGGCGCGGCCGGCGCTCCTCCTCCGCGGCCGCCTCGGAGCGGCGCGGCAACCTGGTGCGGCTGGCCGCCGACCTGTTCGCCCGCAAGGGCTTCCAGGCCACCACCGTGCGGGAGATCGCCGACGAGGCGGGGATCCTCTCCGGCAGCCTCTACCACCACTTCGACTCCAAGGAGTCGATCGTGGACGAGGTGCTCTCCTCCTACCTCGACGACCTGCTGGGCCGCTACCGTGCGGCCGTGGAGGCGGGCGGCGGGCCGCGGGAGGTGCTCTCCCGCCTGATCCAGGAGGCCTACCGGTCGCTGGAGCCGCACCGGGCGGCCATCACGGTGGTCCAGAACGACTGGAACTACCTGCAGCAGTTCCCGCGCTTCGGCTACCTGGCCGAGACCGAGCGCGAGATCCAGGACATCTGGGTCGGCGTGATCCGCGAGGGCCAGCGAGGAGGGGCGTTCCGCCACGACATCGACCCGAAGCTGACCTACCGGATGATCCGCGACACCATCTGGGTGGCGGTGCGCTGGTACCGCCCGGAGGGGACCCTGGGCACCGGCGAGCTGGCGGAGCACTTCATGACGGTCCTGTTCGACGGGATCAGCGTCGGCCGCCGCGACTCCCAGCCCGCCCCGGCCGGAGGCTGAGGGACGGGGGTCGGACCACCCCCTCGCGGCATCGGCCGGCGCCCCGCCCTACGGCAGGCGACCCTCGCCCCCGAACACGGTCACGACCAGCGCCCCCTGACGGACCACGATCACGGATCCTCCCCGGCCGTGAACCTTCTCGGGCGGCGCTCAGAGCCCGCGCGGACAGGCGGGTGCGCTCGTCGTTGATCTCGGGGAACTCGGGGTTAAACCGGACACGATAAGCCCGACTTCCCCGAGATCAACACCAGTGCGCCCCCGCACCGCCGCCCCCTCGATGATCTCGGGGAAAAGGACGCTAAAACCGGCCCGGTAGGGGCGTTTTTCCCGAGATCAACATGGGGGTCGGGAGCTCGGGTCAGTCCGTTCCGGACGGGTGGATGCACGGGGACGTGGCGTCGATCGACAGGCTTCCCTGCTTGCTCATCGCGACCGACATCGTGAACCCGTCCTCGTCGTTGACGACCGACACGAAGACGTCGTCCGGGCGCAGGTCGTCCGTCACCGTGAACCCGCTCGCCTCCCAGTGCTCGACCAGCAGGTCCACGTTCTCCTCGTTGTCCTCCTCGGGCAGGCCGCGCAGGAAGTACGCCTCGTTCACCGTGATGAGGGGATCGGTGTCGCACGCCGCGCTGACGCGGCCGTTGCCCACCTCCTCCAGCTCCACGTCGCCGGGCAGCGCCGCGACCGCGTCCTCGATGTGCGCGGCCACGCGCTCGCCCGCCTCCGCCTCGTCCAGTGGGCTCTCCGGTTCCTCGTCCTGACCGCCGCCGGCGCAGGCGGCGGTCAGGAGCACCGCGGCCACGGCGCAGAGCGCCCGCGCCGGCCACCGGCCGCCGGAGGGGGCGGCGGCTTCCGCGCGCGCCTCATCCGCCCGCAACGATCCGTCCGAACTGGCGCAGCTCAAGGCTGTCCCGCCCGTTCTCCCGCCTGAAGTAGTCACTGTGCCCAGTATCGTCCCCGGTCCTGATCCGCGACACGTCGGGGTGGTCCAGGCCGTCGTAGTCATGGAACCCCTTCAGCGGACTCTTATTGATCCAGTCCTCGTCCGACATCGCTATATGGATGTCCTCGATGTCGCCGCCGAAGTTCATGTCCTCGACGGGTCCGCCCACCCCGGGACTGCCCACGAGGATGATGTTGTCGACGTCGACCCCGGAGTCGTGCCGCGCGGCGTGCCCGACGACCACGGAACCGTAGCTGTGGCCGATGAGCGTGTTGTTCGACGCGTCGCCTTCATGGGTGACACGGAGACCGTACTGGAAGTCCTGGAGGTCGTCCTTGCCGTCGTCGGCCTTGCCTCCCCACGGCGCTTGGACGTAGTTCGGGGTGTCGTAGCCGATCCAGGAGACCACCGCGTGATCGGCCTCCTCGTCGAACCGGGCGGCCGCGTTCCGGATGTTCTCCGCCCGGCCCAGCTGGCCGTTGATGGCCGTCCACTCGGTCCCGGTCCCCGGCACCAGGGTGGCGACGTTGTCCTCGGTGTCGGGGTCGCCCGCGGAGACGATCGAGCGCCCCTCCTCCGGGTCCAGGGCCAGGATGTGGTGGTCGGAGCCCTCCTGGTTCACGGTCCGCTGCAGTTTGGCCATCTCCCAGAGCTCCAGGCTCGGGGCCCCGGGGGCGCCGTCCTGGACCTGGTCGAGGTCGTAGTCGAGGACCTCGTCCGCGTTCACCCCCTCCTCTTTCAGCATCCGCTCGATCTCCTCGTCGAGGAACTCCCGGTTGAGCTCGTCGCGGACGTCGGCGGGGACGCCGTCCAGGTTGCGGATGTGCTGGGGCTCCTCATCCATCACCTCTTCGCGTTCCGCCCGGCTCAGGCCCTCCCACCAGTCGTGCACCCGGTCGGGCTCGGTCTCGGGATCGGGAGCGAGGTCCGGCCCGTCGTCGCCCCCGAACCAGTCGCCGAACCAGTCGTCGAGCCGGTCGAAGGCCACCGGCTGCACCTGCGTAGGCGTCTGCTCTTCGGTGCCTGACGGTTCACCGGAGTCCTGGGGAGCGCTCTCCCCGGTCGGCGGGTCGGCGCTCCGGGGCCCTCCGGTGCCGTCGTCGGAGCCGCCCCCGCCGCCTTCGCATGCCTCGGTGCGGGGTTCGGCGACGCACTCCACGCCGTGGGAGATCAGGCCCTCCACGCGGGCGGGGACGTCCGCGAGAAGGACCGCGCCGATGATTCCGGCCACAAGGAGGACCGTCGCCCCGTATTCGATGAAGGAAGCGCCCCGATCGCCCTTCGGCATGGGTCGAAGCATGCATTCCTCATTCCTCTTGTCGAACACTGGGGAACGGGAGGGGAGACCCCCGCCGCGGATACCGCGGCAGTGGCGTTCGAAGGAGTGAAACGCGCGGTGCCTTCTCTTCGGTGCGCCGGAGTGATCCCGGCCCTCCGAAGAGTAATGGGCGGCGGATTTCGACCACCAGGGCCTACGGACCCAATCGTGAACGCGTCGGCCTGGGACTCGCCTTCTCCCGGCACCGGACGGGCTCTGCCGTGCATCGGGCCGGACCGGAAGGAAGGGGGCGCCGCACAGGGCAGGATTTACGGTTCTCTCAGTTCACTCTCAGGTCTCCAGGTGGGAAACACATTCGAGGGCATTCCTCCGCGCCGATGGGACGCGATTGGGCCCGGCCAAGATCAACTTGGGCCTCTGGGCCCTGTATAGTCCCGTTCTGAATCGCCATTCCCCGCCGCCGTGTCCCTGGACCCGGCTGCGGGGGCGATTCCTCCCCCATCACCGAACTGAAGAGTCGTCATGCGCCCTGACCAGTGCAGACATCGCGCACGTGCCCGCGCTTCCGATCCCCTTGGAACGGACCCCGCCGAAAAGGACCGAGGACCGGCCGCCCACCGTGCCCGCCGCCGGCCCGACTCGGGCGCCTCGACCGCCGAGTACGGCGGCGTCCTCCTGCTGGTGGCGGCCGTCGCCGGTGCGGTGTTCCTGGTGGGCATGCCGGACCGGACCGCCGGACTCATCGACAGCGGCATCTGCGCCGTCACCGGCGGGGACTGCCTGGACGATACGGAGGGCGACGCGTCCCCTTCTCAGAGCGGCCCGGACTCCCAGGGAGGATCCGACGAGACCTCGTCACCCGAAGGAGGCGGGGACTGGCCCGAATCACCCGCCGCGTCCGACGACCCTGAGGCCTACCAGGCCCAGCCGCTCATCTACCAGCCCGACGCCGGGAACGGCGTCACACCCACCTACGCCTCCTACGACGCCGCGAACGACGCGTCCGTCCAGACCGTCGCCGACGACGGAGACGGCGGACGGGGCGACGACTTCACCCCCTACGAGACCGAGCACACGGAGAACGGCACCGCCGGCACCGACCCGGACGACCTCCCCGACAACGGTCTGGGCCCACTCTCCGAGGGCACGTCCGTCGACGGGGAGCTGCACCCGCCCGAGTGGACGCCGCCGGCGCCGGAGACCGAGTGGGGCTCGGACGAGCCCACGGAGGACGACGAGGACCTCCACGCCGTCTGGGAGCGCCGCGCCTTCCTCGCCCGGATGGGCCTGGGCAACGCGGCCTCGAACATGGCGCACTACCTGGGGAACTCCGGAGAGCCGCACGAGCAGGACGTCAACGACATGCTGGACTCGGTCGACCGGTTCTCCGAGGCGGTCGAACTCCAGCAGGACCGGCTGGTACAGGAGGCCATCGACCAGGCCCTGGCGGAGGGCGGAGAGGGCCCATACACCTTCCCCGTCAACACCGACTGGTCAGGGCACCGGGGCAGCCAGGACGAGGACGGCAACGACTGGTACCTGGCCTCAGGGTCCTGGGACTACAGTCAGACCGGCCAGGTCACCGTGGCCCAGGCCGAGGACGGGACCTGGTCCTACCAGATCGAGACAGAGATTCACATGAGAGACCAGTACGACTGGCACCCAGGGCTGACCGCACCGGTCCCCTTCATCGGGATCACCCCGGACGCGGAGCTCGCCCGGCTCGCCGAGGCCGGTCTGGCGCAGGAATTCCTCATGTACGGCACCTCGGATGTGGTCACCCGCGGCGGGACCTACACCGAGGAGGACGGGCTCGTCCCCGACACGGCGAACGGCCCCGGAACGGATCGGTGACCCTGATGCTGCGACACCTGTCCCCCGTCCTGTTCGGACTCGCGGCCGCCGTGCTCGCAGGCTGCGGCACCGGCGGCGCTCCGTCAGAGGACGCCTCCCCGTCGCCGAGCCCTTCCGCGGCCGAGCCGGGCGACTTCGAGGACCTCTCCGGGGCCGAGATCCCGGAGTCCGCGGAGTCCGTCGAGGTCGTCTCCTCCGTCGAAGAGAGCGGCCTGCGGTCCTATGTCGCCACGTTCACCCTGCCCTCGGAGGAGGAGGCCGCGGACTTCTGCGCGAGCGGGGACATCGGCAACTACCTCCCCTTCCCCGACGACGTGCCGGAGGAGGAGCGTGAGCGCCTGCTCATCGGCGACGCCGAACTGACCGACCCCCGCGGGTGCTCGTCCATGAGGTCCGGCGAGAACGTCGACCGCAGTGTCGTGTTCAGCTTCCCTGAGGACGGACGGGTCTCCGTCTGGGCCGTGGCCGAAGAGTTCGGGCGGTAGAGGTGGCGCACATGTCCCCCGGCTCCCCCGGCACGCGGCCCTGGAGGGCGGCGCGCTCGTTCGCCGCCTTCTCCGCCGTCCTCGCGGCCTCCGCCGCCTGCTCGTCCGGCGCCGCCGCCTTCCCCGCGATCTCCGGGGAGGTCGGCGAGGTCCCGTCCGTCGACTTCTCCGAGGCCCCCGGCTTCGACGGGGTGGAGCGCCTCGTGGTCACTGAGGGCACCGGCGACGAGGTGACCGGCAACGACCTGGTCGTCTCGCACCAGGCGGTCTACGAGTGGCGGTCGGACGGCACCGCCCAGGAGGCGTACTCCAGCTACGGAGGCGATCCCCTGTTCCTGCCGCTGCCGTCCCTGTCGGACACGGTTCCCGAAGCGGTGGAGGCGCTCGACGACGCGGCCGTCGGCGCGCGCCTGGCCCTGGCCTATCCCCCCTCCCACCCGCCGGTGGCCCAGGAGCGGGAGATCGAGCGCGAGGACGGCGGCGCCTCGACGCTCGTCGTCTACGACGTCCTGGACCGCTACCCCGCGGGGGAGGTCGTGGACCAGGAGGACGAGGAGATGCGGTTCGACGGGGACGGGGAACTGCCCGACGTCCACGTCGTGCAGGGCCGCCGACCGCAGATCACCGTCCCCCGGGACTCCGCCCCGGACGAGCCGACGACGACCGTCCTCATCGAGGGCGACGGCGAGCCCGCCGAGGCGGGTGCCTCCGTCGTCACCCAGTACCGCGGCGTCACCTGGGAGGAGGGCACGGAGTTCGATTCGACGTGGGAGTACGGGGCGACCCCCGCGCACTTCACGCTGGACCGGGCCTCGGTGATCGAAGGGTGGCGCCAGGGGCTGGAAGGCGTCAGGGCCGGGAGCCGCGTGCTGCTGACGGTCCCGCCGGACCTGGCCTACGGGTCGGAGGGGAACTCGGCCGTGGACGTCGCCCCGGACCGCACCCTGGTCTACGTCATCGACGTGCTGGACGTCATCCCGCCCTCGTGACCGTCCCGTCGGGGGAGCCGGACCGCCCGGATCCCCCGGCAGGAGTGGTCACCGCCGCAGCCACAGGATGCTGTGCGCGTAGACGACGGCGACGTCCTCACCGTCGGGCGCGTCCGGCCCCTCCTTGAACCCGTCCTCAGGGAAGACCACGGACACAAGGCGCTGCACCCGGGGCTGCTTCGGGTTGCTCCCTTCGCACCTGACGGCGTCGCCGATCTCCTCGTCGCTCTCCTGGTAATCGAACACCTCGCGCTCCTCGTCACCCGGGGCCTCCTGCGCGGCGTAGACACCGAAATTGTCCGCGTCGCAGACGACCTCGGCCCCACCGCGGGTGGTGACGAACCGGAGCGTGTACTCGGGACGGTCCCCCTCCAGCATCTGCGCCTCGATCTCCATGTCCGAGGCGTTGTCGGGGACGACGAGGCCGCTCTGCTCCTCGAAGGCGGCCTGGAGCTCGTCCGTGTCGGCGTCGATCGGCGAAGGCGAGGGGGCCGGGCCGTCCCCGCCGCCGGGTTCCCACTCCATCGACTCGCTACAGCCGCTCAGGGCCAGTGCCGTGACTCCCGCGACGGCACCTGCTGCAAGGCGCTTCAACGTATCTCTCCTCCGATTCCGGAAGGCTCATCACCCCTGTGTGGGCCCGCAGATGGGCCCCCGGGCTCACGACGCCCGAGGTGGGGGCTCCCTAAGGTCTGTTCGGTATCGCGCACCAGCGCGTCCCGGCGACGGCCGGGACCACCGACCAGAGGAACACGCGAAGGCGGCCCTTCCCCATGAGGCTGATCCCCCATCTCTCCCGCTTGTTCAGGCGGCTCCGCCCGCACCCTGCGGACCGGGACCGCGGCGCGAGCTTCGCCCAGTACGGCGCCGTCGTCCTGCTGATCGCCGGTATCACCACCGCCGTCTTCGCCACCGGGCTGGACGGGCGCATCGCCGACTGGGTCCGCAACGGCGTGTGCGAGGTGACCCAGGCCGCCTCCTCGGACGGGGAGTGCGAGGAGCGCACCGCCCCCGACACCCGCGGCAACATCGGCGGGGGCACGAAGATCGACCCCGCAGATCCGAACGACACCGGGCGCCCCGGCGAGGACGCCTTCGAGGACGCCCAGGACGAGATCGACGAGGTCCGCGAGTACCTGGACCAGGGCTTCTGGGACAACTTCTGCGTCTTCGACTGCACCCGGCACCCCTCCGACGTGCTGGAGGGGATGACCTCCGAGGAGATCCGGGCGCTGCTGTGGTCCCTCAGCGACGACGAGATCCGCGAGCTCCTCAGCCTCGACGGCGTCCACGAGATCGTCATGACCCGGGCCGACCTGGAGACCCTGCGGCACCTGCGGGGCATCGACCGCACCGGGATCGACCCGACCTTCGACGACGTGGAGGGCGACAGCGCCAATACCCAGGACGGGCGCCGGACCGACCTGGCCTGGGGCGAGGTACCGAACGGGTCGCTCTGGGGCGACGGTGACATCAGCTCCGACGACCTCAACCAGGGAGCCCTGGGCGACTGCTGGTGGCTGGCCGGGATCGGCGCCATCGCCGACCAGGACCCGAGCGTCATCAAGGACATGATCCAGGAGAACGGCAACGGCACCTACACGGTCACCTTCGGCGACGGCTCACAGGTGACGGTCACGCCCGACCTGGTCGTCAACTCCAACAACTCCGCCGCCTTCTCCGACCCCGGCAGCGAGGGGGTGCTGTGGCCGGCCATCCTCGAGAAGGCCTACGCCATGAAGGAGGGCAGCTACGGCGAGATCGAGGGCGGGTGGCCCAAGGACGCCATGGAGACCGTCACCGGCGAGGACGCGGGCGAGATCCCGATGTGGCTGGCCACCGAGGAGCTGCTCTCCTCGACGATGGACGACGGCGCTCCCATCACCGTCACCACGCCCGGGGACAAGAAGGACTCCCACTACGAGCTGGAGAGCGGCGACACTCTGGCCGGCAACCACGCCTACGTGGTCAAGGAGATCAAGGACGGCAAGGTGACCCTGTACAACCCCTGGGGCCACCAGCACGCGACGCTGACCATGGACGAGTTCCGTGAGAAGCTGCAGACCGTCGAGGTCGGCTCCCTTGACTAGAGGACGGATCGCGACGGTGTTCGAGGACAGGAGACGACGGATGCGACGACAGCACGCCCGTGGGGCCTCCATCGCGTGGGTCTCCGTCGGCTGCGCGGCCCTGTTGGCGTTCGCCGCCGCGTGCGGCCAGAACGGAGAGGAACCCGCTTTGGACGAGAACAGCCCGCCCGAGCTGCGCACCATGGAGGCGTCGCCGTCGCCGAGCGGTGAGGAGCGCACCCTGCGCCTGTCGCAGGGGTCCATCGACCGCTCCAGCGACCTGACGCTCTCCCTTTCCCGGGTCACCGACGGCGAGGCCCGCCTGACCGTGGTCGAGGGCCCAGAGATCACCGAGGAGGAGAAGGTGACCGCGGCCGAGGGCGACTCGGTGGAGCTCGACAACGGCTACACCATCACCTTCGACAAGGTGGAGAACGCTCCCGAGGACCATGAGGGCGTGGGAGGAGCGGGGGCCGTGGAGCTCACGGTCTCCCCTCCCGAGTAGTCCGCACGCGGCCCGGCGGGGTGCGCCTGGGACAACACCGTTCTCGCGTCCCAGGCGCACCCGGTGTGTCCGGCACCCCCTGACCCCGGCTCCCCGAGTTGGGCCCGCCCAGCGGTGATTTAGGCCCGGGGACACTGTCCCCTGCGCTGTTTCCGCCTCTAGCCTGCGAATCTCCGGCATTTGGCACCCCGAACGCCGGACTCGTACGCCACAAGGGGGACACGGGAAATGCGCTGGGTGTGGAGGGCCGAACACGGCGGCTTCAAGGTCGAGTACGGGGCATTGTTCCTGCTCGTGGCGACGATCGTCACGGCCGTGTTCGCATTCGGGATGCCGACTCGGGTCCAGGAGTTCTACACCGCCGCCCTGTGCCGCGTCGACCCCGAGCGCGAGGACTGCGAACCCTTCGGCGGAGGCCCCGGCACCGGCGACGGCGGCGAGGCCGACGGCGACCAGGACGGCGAAGGCTCCGACGGGGAGGGCTCCGACGGGGAAGGCTCTGAGGACGGCGAAGGCGGAGAAGAAGAGGGCGAAGGCGGGGAAGGGGCCGACAGCGTCTACGACCCCGAGCTCGCCGGGGCCCTTGAGGACGCCGAAGGCGATCTCTCCGATGCCGAGCAGGAGCTGGCCGACGCCGAGCAGCAGCTCGAAGACGCCGGATACGACGAGGTCTACGACGCCCTCATCGAGGTCGTCGCCGACATCGTCGGCTGGACCGACGCCAAGAAGTGCATCACCGAAGGCGACATCATCGCCTGCCTGACCACCATCGTCGGACTCAGCCCCTGGGGCAAGGGCCTCAAGCTCATCAAGAACTCCGGCAAGATCCTCAAGCTCTGGAACCGCTTCCGCAAGGCCAAGAAGGCCCGCGACGCCGCCAAGAAACTCGTCGACAAGGCACGCGGCAAGGTCAAGGACAAGAAGAAGGACCGCGACGACGCGTTCGAGGCCTGCGAGCTCGCCAGCGGTGACAAGAAGAACAGCTTCGCGGCCGGAACCCTCGTCGTCATGGGCGACGGGTCGCTGCTGGAGATCGAGGACATCGACGCCGGGGACGAGGTCCTGGCCTTCGACCCGGTGACCGGTCGGGAAGGACCCCGCGAGGTCACGGACCTGATCACCGGCGACGGCGACGGGTCCCTGGTCGACATCGGCGTGCGCCTGGCCGACGGGCGCAGCGGCGGCCTCTCCGCCACCGCCGGGCACCTGTTCTGGCTCCCCGAGGACGCGCGGTGGGCCGCGGCGGACGAACTCGCCCCGGGCGACCGCCTGCGCACACCCGAGGGCGACTGGGCGGAGGTCACCTCCGCCGACGCCGAGGAGACCTCCGGTGACCCGGTCTACAACCTCACCGTCGCGGGTCTGCACACCTACTACGTGCGGACCGGAACCCAGGAGGCCGGCGGAATCGGCCTCCTCGTCCACAACGAAGGGCCCAAGGACCCGCCGCCGGCGTGCAACCCGAACAACGCGCCTAAGGACCCGCGCGAGCCCGACCAGGCGGCGCCCCCGGGCAAGGTCGACGACGCCCTCCAGGACTTCAAGTCGAAGAAGCCGCGGTTCGGCAACGGCGAGTTCCTCATCGACAAGTCCGGCATCAAGCACGCCCTGAAGCGCCACCACCCCAAGTACTGGGACGGCTCCAAGAAGCAGAACCAGACCTTCTTCAAGGAGGACCTGACTCCCAACGAGATCGCCGACATCGCCGAGCAGGTCATGAAGAAGAACCGCGATACCCTCGTCGAGAAGGGCACGAACGGCAAGTACCAGATCGAGGCCGTGATCGACGGCGAACGGTACGTCGTCGGCATCAACAACGGCCGGGTCGGCCAGATCTACCCGAAGTACTGACCGAGGCCCCGCGCCCCGGAGCCGCTCCCGGCCCCGGGGCGTCCTCGGACTCCTAGGAAGAGCATGCACCGGATCGAAATCGCGTCATTCCTCAAGTCCTCCGACGGGGCGTTCATCCCGCTGGACCGGTGGCAGGGCGGAGTCGAGGACCCGGACTATGTCGAGGGCGCGATCGACCTCGCGGTCGACGGCACCGTTCTCCTCGACACCGCGCTGTGGGACTACGTCGACCAGCTCTGGGCCTACATCCTGACGATGCTGTCGGACCTGCGCTCAGAGCGCCGGGTCCGGACCTACTTCCCCGACCAACCCATCGAGCTCGTGTTCCAACGGACCGCTCCGGGGCGCCTCCTCGTCACCGTCAAGGTCGACGCATCGGATGTGCGCACCGCCGATGTCGCCGAGGCGGAGTTCACGGCGGCACTCGCCGAAGCCGCCGAGGTCTTCTTCTCGGAGATGGAGCGCATCCTCCCGGGGGCGTACACCGTCGAGACCCGGCAGCTGGCCGACCTGCGGAACTGACCGCTCCAGGAAGGAGCCGACGGCCATGGCCGCGCACCCGTGCCGGTCCGACCGGCCGTTCCGGGCCGCTGAGGCGACCGAGGTACTGGGAGGCGTCTGGGCGGGGCAGCTGGAATCGGTCGGGGTCGATGTGCTGGCCCGCCGGGTGACGCTGTCGATCGTGGTCGTGGACGGGTCCCGTCCCGCCGGGGCGGAGGTCAGCGCCCACCAGGTCGTCTTCCACGATGTGTCGTCCTTCCGCTGGTTCGACTCCGTGGAGGGGCCGTGGCTGCGGGTCGAGGCGGCCGAGATCTACGCGGAGCGGGTCGCCGGCCGCCACCGGGTGTCCGTCTGGCTGAACGACGACGACAACCAGCTGGTGATCGACGCCGCGGAGGTCACCCTGGACGGCGTGGCGGTGCTGCCCCGCGACCCGGCGGCCGCGGACCCGGCCCCCGGCGGCGCGCCGGACCCGCTCCCCGGAGCCCTGACCGGCTTGTGGGGCGGTCGGTTCGAGTCGGTCCACCTGGACCTGCCCTCCAAGCGGGCATCGCTGTCCCTGCTGGTCGAGCCCGGGGACGACGACCCGGACGCCGACCTCGTCCCCCACCTGCTCATCCTGCAGGAGGTATCGGACCTGCGCCTACTCTCCGACGGCGGGCGGCTCCACGGGGAGGCGTTCATCGACGAGATCCGCGGACGGGCCGACGGGGACGGATATCGCTTCGATTTCGTTTTCGAATCGACCGGGGACCGGCTCGGAGTCCATTGCGCATCCGCCTTGGCGGACTTCGAGGAGATCACCCTGTGACGGGAGGGCCCTGCACTGGGCCCTCCCCTTCCCGACCCCTCCCTTGAGGTGGGAACTCGCACGTCAAACCGGTGGAGCGGGCCTAATGGGACCCAAATCCACGGGTCCGATTTGGGACCGGTTGGGTCTTCTTGGCCTGCTCCGCCGATGCCTAGCCTCGAAGGTACGAGTACTGAAATAGCCGGAGGTCAGGGGTCCGCGTCCGTTCGCGTCCCCCTGCCGCCGGGATCGGCGCCTTCCCCGCTCTTCGTCGGCGATCCGTCGGCGTGACCGCGCCGCTCCCCTCGGCCGTGTGCCGTGGGCCCACCCCTTTTCGGGGTACGGGTCCATCGCGCTCTGCGGTCGAGGCGGTGCGGCGTGCGCACGCGGGCAGGGTGCCCGGCAGGAGCGGATTCGGAGGATCCCGGAAATGGGAAGAATGAGGGGCGCCGGTTGCATCACCGTATTGGTGGTCGTGGGAGCGGCCGCCGGCATCTACTACTACGCGGCGCCCGAGCCTGAGGGAGTGCTGACCGAGGAGCGCGCCGAGGAGCGCACCTCGCAGTACATCGCCTCGGCGGTCCGTGCCCTGCCCGGGGACTCGGCCATGGACGAGGAGGCGCTCCTGCCGGCCGTGAGCGACCCCTGCAAGACCGATGAGCAGCAGGTCTCCAAGAGCTACCAGGTCCCCGTCGGCACCGAGGAGAAGGAGGCCGAGGCGGCCGAGGCCCTGGTCGACCATTGGGGCAACCGGGGGTACACGCTCCAGGAGGACATGCGCCCCGAGGAGATGTACGTCCTGTTCCGCAACGACGACGGCTTCCGCATGGCCGTCAGCAGCTCCACCGACGAGGACGAGCTGTCCATCAGCGCGAGCTCCCCGTGCTTCGACCCGGAGGCCGAGTCGGCGGGAGGACCGGAGATCCCGGTGGTGTCGGACATGTGGGAACAGGTCCAGTCCGCGATCGGCGGCATGGAACAGAAGTGAGGGCTCCCGAACCGCACCCGAGCCCGGCGATAACCCCATAGCACACCATTTGGGCCCAGATCGGGGCCCACGGACTCTTACCGCCCGGTAACACCTCGCTCTACCGTCACCCCATCACCGCCGCAATGGCGGTGGTGGACGGGGGCGACCAGAGGGAGGGGCGGGGAGTGCGCTGGGTCTGGAGGGGTGAACAGGGCGGCTTCAAGATCGAGTACGGGGCGCTGTTCCTGCTGGTCGCCACGATCGTGACCGCGGTGATGGCGTTCGGCCTGCCGACCCGCACACAAGAGCTCTACATCAACGCCCTGTGCGCCATCGACCCTGACAGGGACGACTGCGGGACCTCCGCGGCTCCGCCCGACGACGGCCAGGGCGGCGACGGCTCCGGCGGCGGTCAGGACGGCGCCGAGGATGGTGACGGAGCAGGTGAGGACGAGGACTCCGGCGACGGCACGGAGGAGAACGAGGACGGCGAGGACGCCGACGGCGCCGAGGACGAGGACGCGGGAGACGAGGAGTCCGAGGAGGAGGGCAAGACCGTCGAGGTCTACTCCCAGAAGGACGGGGAGGCCCTCCTCGACGCCTACGAGGAGCTGACCGCGGCCGAGGCCGAGATGGACGCGGCCGAGTCCGACGACGCCTACGACCTCCTGATGGAGATCCTCCTGGACATCGTCGGCTACACCGATGCCAAGAAGTGCCTCACCGAGGGCGACATCATCGCCTGCCTGAGCTCGGTCCTGGGCTTCACCGCCATCGGAAAGCTGTACAAGCTGGGCAAGAACAGCAAGAAGATCTACAACCTCTGGCAGCGCTACCGCAAGAGCAAGAAGGCCAAGTCGGCCGCGAAGTCGCGGCTGGACGACGCCCGCCAGGCCGTCGACGACGTCAAGAAGCGCGCGGACGACAACAAGGTGACGCGCACCTGCCCGGTCCCCAGCCGGGGGTTCGTGTGGACCCCGGCCTCTGGCGCGGTCGTGGACGGCGGTCCGGTCCTCAGGCCCCTCGGGACCGACGGCGCCCTCACGGGAACGGGCCCCGGTGCCGCCACGGGCCCGGCAACGGGCATCGAGGACGGCTTCTACACCGGCGAGCCCGACGTCGTCATCCCGGTCAAGAAGGACCTCCAGGACAACATCAACCTCCTCGGCGGGGACTGGACGGCCCGCAGGGACACCTTCCCGATGGGGAAGAACGTCGACTTCGAGATCCACGTCTACTACAAGGGCAAGGAGGTCGGCGTCTACGGCAGCAATGGGTGGTTCAATAAGCACCGCCACAGGGGCGTCCCGGATGTGCCGGACGCGGTCGAGAACCGTCTGAAGGGGATCGCCGTCGATACCATGCGCAAGACCGGGCGGCTTAAGGAAGGCGACAGCGTCAAGGGCGACGACTGGAAGCGCAACCGCCTTGGGGGAGGCTGCTAGTGAAGTACGTGGAGGCCTACAGGACGGGTGACGGCTCGTACTGGAGCAACCCCCAGGTGTACCTGGAACGGCTCCCTGAGCTGGTGCCGGACCTTCCCGAAGGCGCGAGGGCGTTCGCGTCCGAGGCCGGCCACTACAACTACTACTCGCGCCGGTGCGTCAAGGACCTGAAGCTCGCGCGGGTGGACCTGCCTCTCGGCGACGACGCACCACTGCGCCTCCGGTTCGCCCCCAACCCCTTCAAGCACGACGCTGGGCTCACGCTCACCTACACAGGGGCCGAGGCCTTCACCGTCGACAGCGACGACGGGGACGGACTGGTCGGGCTGGGCGACGTGATGCTCGACGAGGTCCTCCCCGCCGCCGAGGGCTGCACCCACGAGATCGCGTTCCGGTGGGGGCGGGTGACCATCGCCTGCACCGACCTCCACGCGGAATGGCAGGAGGACCCACAGGCCTGAGCCCGCCCTACTCCGGTTCGACGTCGATGTACTGGTCGATGTCCACCGACGCGCCCGCCGCCGCGGCCCACGCCGCGACCTCCCAGGGAAGGTGGATGCCCTTCTGCATCCCGTCGTCGGGATCGTCGATCTCCTGCACGAGGGACAGGACCGTGTCCCCCGACGCCAGATCCGCGACCAGCCGCGCACCGTCGTCGCCGAGCCGCAGGAGACGCTGGAACAACGGATCCGGCCGAGGATCCTCGCCGAGAGGGAGTTTCCACAAGGTGCCGACCCGGACCGGCCGCTCGACGGGTTCGACGCCGGTCCGCTCCAACGCCAGCCCCCGCAACCGGGCGGCCCCTTCAGGCGAGAGCTCCTTCTCCAGGACCAATGCCAATGCGAACATGAACGCCATCCTGGCGTGAAATGGTCGATTGACGCCTCACATTTTCATCTTCTTCCGTGTTCGGCCGCGATCGGAACGTCACGGAATGCACTTGGGCCCCGGGGCCCTAGGAACGGTGTGCGGCGGCGGATAGCGTTTTCTCGATCTGCTCCCCCCACCACCGCCGCGGGTCGGCGGTTCTGAACCCACAGGTGGTTCCGCGTGATCCCCCCACGGAAACACGGCGACCGCGGCGCGTCCTTCTTGGAGTACGGCGCGGTCATCCTGCTCGTCTCGGCGGTCGTCGTCGGCGTCTTCGGGCTGGGCGTCCCCGCCCGGGTGGCCTCCCTCTTCGAGACCGGGCTGGAACGCATCGGCGCCCCCGGCTCCGACGGCGCACCGGCCGACGAGAGCGGGGACGAACCGCAGTACTGGAACCAGGCCGCCCCCGACGAGGGAGGCGGCTCCTCCGACTCCGGGTCGGATTCCGACTCCGGCTACGACCCCGCGCCGCCCCCGGGCCACCCCGCCGGCCCGCCCGCCCCCGAGTCCCAAGGGGCCGATCCGGACAACGCCGACCCCGAGGCGGTCGACGCGGCCGTCGAGGAGTTGGACGAGTGCCTGTCCAACTGGAGCCCCGAGGACGAGGTCCCGTGGTACGTGTCGGCCTGCGCGTGGGACGTCTTCCAGGACCTGAGCCCCGAGGAGTTCGGTGGCGTCGTCAGGGACATGTCCGAGGAGGACCTGTACCGGCTCTTCGAGAGCGGGCCGATGCCGATGGAGCAGGAGTACTTCGACTGGCTGGAGAGCGTGCGGCGCACCGCCCACCTCGACACCCTCCGCAAGCTCGACGAGTCCGACGCCTACTTCTTCACCGAGCCCGAGTTCGACGACGTGCAGGGGGACGCGGCGGCCGGGAACTCCCCCTCCTCACTGGAGTACGAGGAGCTGGACGACTACACGCTGTTCGGCTCCGGCGACCAGGACCCCGTGCAGTGGGAGCACATCAGGCAGGGGTCGCTGGGCGACTGCTGGCTGATGGCGACCATGGGGGCGATGGCCGCCCAGGACCCCGGCGCGATCGAGGACATGATCAAGGAGAACGTCAACGGCACCTACACCGTGACGTTCCCGGGGCAGGAGTCGATCACGGTCACCCCGGACCTGCCCGTGGACGCCGCGGGCAACCCGGAGTTCGCCTCCTCCAACGAGGATCCGCCCGTCATCTGGCCGGCCATCGTGGAGAAGGCGTACGCGCAGATGAAGGGCGGGGACTACTCCCGGCTGGAGAACTGGCACCCCGGAGCGGCGATGACCGCCTTCGGCGGCGGCGCGACGGACTACGCCCCCGACGACTGGCTCCCCCCGTGGGAGGACGTCACGATGGACGGCCTGGCGGACAAGTTCGAGAACGGCGAGTCGATCACCCTGTCCACCCCGCTCGACGGAGAGGGCGCCGATCTCGTCGACGACGCGAACGATACGCTCGTCTCCGCTCACGTCTACTTCGTCTCGGACGTGGACCGGGAGGCCGGGACCGTCACGGTGCGGAACCCGTGGGGCTCGCACACCGACGACATCGTGCTGGACATCGACCAGATCAACGAGAACTTCGCCGCCCTGCACGCGGCGGACCTCGGATGAACCCGGATGGGAGGGGTGGCGCCATGGCCCTGTCCACGCTCGGCCGCGCCGTAGCGGTGCTCACGGCGGCCGCCGCCGCGGCCGCGGCGCTCACCGGCTGCTCGGAGGAGCCCGACGACACCAAGGGCGGCCTGCCCGAGGGCTACGTCTACGTCGCCCAGGGCGGCCAGTACACCGACGCCGACCTGTCCATCGGCGTCGGCAGCATCTCGGACGGGACGGCGGCCCTGCACCTCAGCGCCGACGACATCGACGGCACCGAGGTCGTCCGGGCCGGGGAGGGCGACACGGTGGAGGCCGGGCACCGCAGCATCACCGTGCACCGTGTCGACGAGGGCGACCGGGACGAGGAGGGCGTGGCCCTCACCGTCGACGGCGGCGGTGAGGACGGCGGGGATCAGGACGCGGGCGCCTCGGAGGACGCCTCGCCCTCCGCCGAGCCGTCGCAGGGCGCGTCGGCCTCCGGGGACCCCCTGGACGACCCGGCGGTGTTCGCGGCCCTGCCGGGCCGCAGGACCACCCACGAGGGCGTCACCTTCGCGCTCGGCTCCTCCCTGGACGGCGTCGCGCGCATCCTCGTCTCCGCCGAGGGTCATGAGGACGAGGAGATCGAGGTCGAGACCGGGGACAAGGTCGACGTGGCCGGTCGGACGGTGATGGCCGTGGAGGTGCGCAAGGAGTCGGTCTTCCTGAAGTTCACGGACTGAGCCGTGAGCCCGCGGGATGGGCGGACGGGACGGCCTCCGGGGGGCCGGCCCCGCCGAGCACCGCCCCTGCGTCGTTGATCTCGGGAAAAGCGCCCCTAAAACCGGCCCGGTAGCGTCGTTTCTCCCGAGATCAACGCGGGGCCCGCGCACCGGGCACGGAGCCGACCCCGGATCCGAGGAGGGCCGCGCCCGCGTGCAGCGCCGCCGCCGACACCAGCCCTCCCCCGTCGAGGAAGAGGACGAGCGCCGCCGCGACCGCCGCCAGCGGCCCGAACGCGCCCACCACCGCCGAGACAGCCGTCCCCGTTTCCCCCTTCCGCCGCGCGAGGGCGGCGCCCAGGGCCGCCGCCACAGCGGTCAGCACCGCCAGCGCGACGGCGCTGAGCGCACCGGACACGGTCGCGGCTCCTCCGGCCGCCCCGGTCCCCGGTTCCGCCCCGTCGAGCGCCGCGGCGTCGGGCGGAACCGCCGAGAGCGCGGCCACCGCGCCGATCAGCGTGTAGCCGACCAGCGTCACGACGAAGCCCCCCGCGACCACCGCGGAGCACCATCCGAACGTCCGCACAGGCATCTCCTTCCCCGTCAAGGTCCGGTCTCCAGGTGAGGCCCGGCGTCCCGGCCGGGCCCCACCCCCCTCACAGCAGCGCCAGGGACCCCTGGAGACGGTCGGGCCCGCCCTCGGGCTCGGCGCCCTCCCGCCAGCTCAGGCGCACCAGGTACATGTCGCGGTCGCGGTGCAGGACGAAGGCCGCGCCCGCGCACCGGCCGCCGTTCCCGGCCTCGTCCCCGTCGTCGTCGCCGTCCCCGTCGCCGCAGGCGTAGGTGTAGTCGATCCTCCGCGCGGCGTCGGCTCCGTCCACCTCGATCTCGGCCGGGGCCCCGTCGGAGTACCCGCTCCACCGCGCCTCCTGCGCCGCGCGGGCGATGCCCACGCCCGCCTCGACGGTGCTCACGCGCCCTTCGAAGGCCTGCACGTAGAGGCCGCCATCAGCTCCGTCCCCGGGCCCCGCCGTGTAGACCACCGGGTCGGCCTGCTGGGCCTCCTCCTCCGCGGGCGCCCCCTCCTCCCACCCCTGGGGGAGGTCCACGGCGACCGGGACGCCGTCGGCGGCCGACCGCGCGTCGGTTCCCGGTGTACAGGCCGCCATGGTGATCACCCCGAGCGCCGCCGCGACGGCCACCGACGCGGGCGCGGGCGCGGGCGCGATCGCGCGTGGGGCGGTGCGCCGGCGGGCGCGTGCCCTGCGGTTCATTCGGCCTCCTCCGAAAGGCAGTCCGGGAATTCGAGGAAGGGGCGGCTGCCGTCGGGCCGGGGCGCCCCCAGGTACTCCGCTTCGACCGTGTGCGACTCGGAGGACTCGGTGGACAGCTTCAGTCCCAGCCCCATCCCGAGGGCGATCTTGCCGCCGAACGCGGCGGCGTCCGTGGTCTTCTCCTGCACGGTGTTGGAGACGGTCGCCTTGTCGTACAGCAGCCGCTCGAACTCGCCGCTGCCCTCCGGGGGCTCGTTCAGCAGGTCGCTCCCGTCGTCGAAGAGCTGGCTGAAGGCCATCGTCGGCATCCCCGTCAGGCCCTGCTCCTCCAGGTACCGCTCGGCGATCGCCCGCTCCTCCGGGGTGTCGAGCTTCAGGGTGGTCCGGGTCTCCTGCACGAGCGACTCGGCGTCCTTGCCCTTCAGACCGCCCTTGCCCTGCTTGCGCTTGTTGCCGAGCCGGTCCTTGCTGACGATGGAGGAGTCCACGGTGGTGGTGTACACGATCTCCACGGGCTCCCCGGCCTCGTTGCGCATCACCCGCACCGCCCCGGACCAGTTGTGCAGGTTCTCCGCCCCGGCCCCGCCGAGTTCGGAGCCCACCCCCACTTGGCCGTCGACCTGGTAGGTGGTGCCGGTGAGCGGGTTGTCCGGGTCCCGGTTATCGGTCCGCATCGCCACCTGGCCTCCGACACGGACCTTGCCGTTCAGCCCCGTGCCGGTGTCCCAGTACTGCTCGGAGGTGGAGGCCTTCACGCGCGCTCCGGCCTCGGCGTTGGCACCGGCCTCCAGGCGCAGGGTGGCCGTGGTGATGCCGGGGTCGGGGATCTCCGGGGGCGGGTTGAGGGCGTAGTAGAGGCCCGCCCCGGGGTTGCGCGCCATGGCGTCCATGGCCATCTGGTTCTCGATGATGTCGTCCTTGAAGGACTCGGCCTCCGCCTTGTCCTTGAAGACCCACGTGTCGCCCACCCCGGCCTTGAGGTAGGCCCCGACCTTCGCCTCCGCGCCGAGCTGCACGTTCTTGCCGCCCTCGGTCTTGAACTCGAAGGCCTTGCCCTCGACGCCGATCTCGGCGTTGTGCGGCATGATCGTCATCCGGTAGGTGCCGTCGGCCATCTGCTGCTCCATGAAGGCGTACTCCTCGCCGAACTTGAAGATGCCGACGTAGACCGAGTACCCGGCCTTGTCCTGGGTCTGGAGCACCTCGCACCGCGGAGGCACGTACGCCTGGTCGTCGGGCGGCTCTCCCCCGTCCCCGCCCCCGTCGAGGGAGCAGTCCCCACCGCCGGTGATCATGCAGATCCCGTACTCGACGAGCCCGCCGACCCGGCCGGGCACCCCGACCAGGGCGACCGCGCCGACCAGGGACGCCACCAAGAGGACCACCGCCCCGTATTCGGTGGCCGACGCCCCGGAGTCCCCCCACGGACCCCGCACTCCCCTGCCCACAGGAACCCTCCCGCCCCGTTTCCCGGAAATCCACCGAGCGGGAGAGAGATTAGGCGCCGACAGGCGGGGACATCAGTCCCAGGGATTTCGCCGCGGGCGTGGGCCCGTGTGGGACCGGGAAACGCCCGGTGAGGTGGAGCGCGGTTCTGTTTCCCGCCATCATCGCTGGTCAGAGCGGAGATACAGGACTTCGGAAAGAATCGCGGGACCAGGGCCCCTTTAGGCCCTGTAAGGGGAATTCCATGGAGGGGATACCCCGGCCCCCGAGGGCATTCCCCGTTCATTCATCACGAATTCGCCTTCCGGCGGGGGCGGCCGGGGGCGTCCCGGGGCGCGCGGTCAGCCCCGCGCGCGGCCTCCGAAACCGGCGCCGAAGGCGACCGCGAAGGCCACCGCCAGGCCCGCCCCCAGGGCCACGCTGTCCAGGGAGAGGCCCAAGGCCACTCCGATGGCCAGGCCCAGAACGACCCCGCCGATGGTCCGACGTCGTCCCCTACCCACAGCCCACTCCCTTTCGTGCCGTCCTTCACCGGATTCGACGCACATGGAACGGTTCCGGCTCCCTCGGCGCGGCGGTCACCGCGTCCGCACCCGCCCGGCGCCGCCCACGACCGACTCGGGTGCCGTTGGGCCCTTCTTAGGCCTTTGGACCCTATTCGCATCAGGAAGGGCCCACCACCCCTGCACAGTGGCCTCAACCTGCCAATTCCGGCACACCGGAATGAGGGGCCGGAACGGACGACGGGGCGCCCTCCCCTCGGGGAGGGCGCCCCGCGGGCGTCCGCGTCAGCGCGAGGCCAGCCTCATGGGCTGCTCGGCGGGGCGGATGAGCAGGTAGACCAGGAGGGCGCCGGCGGCCGAGCAGACCGCCTGGGCGATGTTCATCGCCGTCTCGGTTTCGGCCACCACCCCGAGCACCACGCCCGCGACCAGGTGGACCGCCGGGGGGACGAGCACGACCGCCGCGCCGGCGGCCGACCTCAGCTCGTCGCGGCCGTAGACCAGGCCGGCCACGAGCACCATCGCCGCCGTGATGAGGGTCTGCGGAAGGGCGAACCACACGTACTCGCCGATGTCGTCCTGGAGCATCTCCAGCGGCACGAGGAAGGGGATGAACGCGATGGCGATGTTGAGGACCAGCCACACCCCGGCGGCTGCCCCGATGGCGGCTACAGCCCTCATTCGCCCTCCTCCTGGGTGTACTCATCGGACAGGCAGTCAGCGTAGTCGATGAACCTGCGGCTGCCCTCGTCGCTCGGGGCGTCCAGCATCAGCGCCTGGTTGGTGTGGCTCTCCTCCAGCTCCCAGTCCACCTGGGCGCCGAACTGCAGGCCCATCTTGACCGAGGCGCCGAAGGAGCCGCTGTCGATCTCCTTGTCCGAGGCGTACTGCCACGCGGTGCCGCGGCGGTAGAAGATCTCGTCCCAGGGGTCGGCGTCCGGACCCGGCTCCTCGACGATCTTGCCGCCGTAGTCCTCCTCGTCGAGCTGGTCGGCCATCGCGTTGGTCATGTACGGCGGCGGCGCCAGGCCGTACTCGTTCAGCAGCTGCTCGGCCGCGGCCTGCTCCTCGGGGGTGTTCTTGAAGTCCACCTGGACCATCTGGGTCACGCTCTGGGTCTGGCCCTGGCCGAACGAGCCGCTGCCCTGGTTGCTCTTGTTGCCGACGTTCTTGTCGATCCCGTAGTTGAACTTGCCCTCGGCCCCGGCGATGTAGCGGATGTTGGCGATGGACCCGTCCTCGTTGCGCATGATCCGCGTTCCGCCGGTCCAGCTCAGCGACCCGTCAACGTGGGGGGAGAGCGCGGTGGCGCCGAGGCTGCCCTCGGCCGTCCACGAGTAGGTGTTCGAGGTCTGGATGTTGTCCGGGTCGCCGTACCAGGTGGAGATGTCGCGCTGGGTGCCGGCGGAGAGGGACCCCTGGGCGCCCAGGTTCATGGTCCAGGCCTCGCCGTCCTTCTCCTTCTTGTCCGAGCCCTTCGGCCCGGCCCAGAAGCCGACGTCACCGTTGAGCTCGGCGTCGACACCGACGGTCGTGGTGCGCACGTCCGGCTGGCGCTCGATCTCCGGGTAGTCGACGATGCCGAGCCAGTCGCCGAGCCGCATCATGCCGTCGCCGGTGGGGTTGAGCTGCCTGTTCGTCTCCATCGCGATGGCCTCGTTGACCTCGTCCTCGAACTCCTTGAACTCCTCTTCGCTGTCGAAGATGTAGGTCATGCCCGAGCCGAGCTTGGCCTCAAGGCTGGCCTCGACGTTCGCCCCGCCGTGCGCGGCCTCGCTCGCGCCGAACTCGACCCCGGCCCCGGTTTTGACCCCGCCGTGCGTGGTCGGCATGAAGGTGACGATGACCTTGCCGTCGGACAGGTCCTCCCGGGCGTAGGAGTAGTCCTGTCCGAGCGTGAAGATCCCGAAGTCGATCGACCCGCCGTAGGTCTGCTTCTCCCCGTCCTTGACGCAGTAGGCCGGGGTGTAGTCGTAGTCGGGATCGGCCTGGATGTGGTCGTCCTCGGCCTCCTCGCACTCCCCGCCCAGGCCGGTCGCTTCCTTGATCTTGCACACGGCGGTGCTGAACAGGTCCGCGGTCCGGGTGGGCGCCACCAGCACGACGCTGCCGGCGATGGCGGCCACGCACAGCAGGAGCGCGCCGTACTCGGTGAAGGCGGCCCCCCGGTCGTTCCGGACCGTGTGGGACCTGCGGCGGGGCGCGGGCACTCCGCGCGCCGCGCTCATCGCACGGCTCCCGGGGAGGACGCACCTGCACTGCCGCGTCGCTGGTTCGTGAGGAGAGGCATTGGCCGAAAGTACGGCGGGACCGCCCCGGGCGAGTAGAGCCCCAGAACCCAACTCTGGGCCCAGAAACGGCCCACTCGGCTTCGGCTGTCGGCCGACCCGGCGTCACCCGGGGTTCACCGCCGTCGGCTCGTGCGCCCCGGGCGGGGGCTCACCCGCAGGGCATGGAGGGCTGTTCGAACAGCTCCACGTCGTGCCAGTCCTTACCCTCCGCGTAGCAGAGGCGGCCGGGGATGATGTCCATCGGCGGCTCGACCGTGTGCCCCCAGAGCTCCACGGGCGTCTCGTAGCGGATGTAGCGGCCGGTGAGGCCGCCCTCGTAGCGCTCGGAGGCGCTCTCGTCGGGGACGTCCGCGATGGTGACGGAGAAGTCCGCGGTGGGCTCGTCCGGCGTCAGCTCGGCGAGGACCTCGCCGTCCTCGGCCGTGTACGAGGCGAACCCGCCGGCGCCCTCCTCCCCCTCGGCGTCCCCCTCCTCGGGGACCAGGACGGTGAAGTCCTTGCTGTGGACGATGTAGGACCCCTCGTCGTGGAGGTAGGAGGCGGTGCCGCTGAAGACGACGTCGCCGCCGGACCGCTCCGCCGACGCGAAGGTGATGCTCAGGCGCGAGGTCCAGTCCATGGCGACCGCGCCGTTGTCCCCGGCGGGCTCGGCCAGCTCTTCGCCGGTCATCAGCTCGACGGTGTCGTTGGCGGTGGCCTCGGTCCGGACGACGCTGACCCGGAGGTCGCCCCCGACGGGGCCGCCGCGCTCCCCCCGGTCCGCGGCGACGCCGTCGAACCGGCCGGGGCCCTCCTCGCCGCCGTACGCGGGCGGTGCGCCCTGCTCCTCGTCGCCGTCCGGCGGGCTGACGCACCCCGCGAGCAGGAGGACCGGCAGGAGAAGGAGGGCCTTGGGGAGGGTTCCGTTCATCGGGGGGACTCCGACCTTCACGGTGCTTCGGAAGCGGGGGCACTGGAGTCTAACGCAGCCCCTGCCGACCGGCCCGGACGCCCGACCTGGGGCGGGGCCCGGGGCGGTTGACCGGGATGGGCCAATGCCCTGGTGCCGTCCGTTCACGGCCCTCGGTTAGGCTCCAGGCACTATGAGAACTCGCGTCCCCCGGTCAGCAGCACTCCTCGCCACCGCTCTGCTCGCCACCGCCTGCCAAGGCGGCGGCGATGACGAGCCAGCCGAGCCGGAGCCCTCCCCCGTCGCGCCCGCGAAGATGGACGACGTCGAACTTCCGGAGGCGCCGGACGAGCTCGCGAAGGTCGTCCAGGACCGCATGCAGGAGGCCCTCTCCGTCGAGGTCACCATGACCGTGGAGCCCGAGGACGCGGAGGAGGAGGGCGCGTCCATCGAGGACGTCACCATGTCGCTGCTGCTGACCGACCCTCCGTCGGCGCAGATGACCACGGTGGACAACAGCGGCGAGGAGCCGGAGACGGCGCACACCGTGGTGTCCGACGGCGTGGTCTACGTGATGCTGGAGGGCGAGCCGCTCGCGGGGGAGAAGGACTGGATGCGGCTCACCGCCGAGGAGATCGACGCGACCGAGGACGAGCTCGGGCCGTTCGCGGAGATCTTCCGGATCATGCACCGGGAGGTCAACGCGTCCTTGGAGCAGGCCGCCGGGAGCTCCAGCATGGACGTCGTGGCCTTGGGCGAGCTGGACGGCGACCCCGAGCCCGACGAGGGCGAGAACGGTCCGGTGACCCGGTTCACCGGCACGACGGAGACGCGCGCCCTGGCGGACAAGGGCGACGACGACTTCAAGAACGCCGCCGACGCGGGCCTTGAGGAGGTGTCCTGGGAGCTCACGGTCGGCCCCAAGGGCCTGCCCGAGGAGTTCACCGTCCAGATGGTCACCCCCGATGAGGAGGAGGCCGTGAGCACCGTCCACTACACCAACTGGGGCGAAGAGCTCGAGGTGTCCCCGCCCCCCGAGGACAACACCGGCACCCTCCAGGAGAGCCTCGACACCGCCTGACCGAGGCGTCAGAGGATCCCGAGGACCCCGGGTCGTTCCCCGAAAGCGGGGAGCGGCCCGCCACCTTGAGGAGGCGGTACCGCCGGGCGGCTCCGTGCCCTACACGTCGGTCAGGGTTCTCCAGAAGGAGTCTTCAGCACGGGAAGCCACCGGATCGATCCGAGTGAACGCGGCCGCAGCCTCCTCACACTTCGTATGAAAGAAGTCGAGCTGCTCATCACTCCAGGCCCAGTCGACAAGGCCGACAAGGACCGGGAGCGCCACGACCCAGCGCCACGCCGATTCGATGTACCTCTCCAGAGTCGAATTGATCACGAATTCAGGCGCATCGCCCCCTGAAGGCACCCCCCGGACGACACCGACACCCTCCTGCACACCTATTTCCACATCGTTCAGGCTGCCCAAGCGGTAGAGCCGGCCGTGGGCCGAGGACAGGACGGGAGCGCCCCCTTCTTCGGGAGAGTTTTCGCAGAACCCCTCCTTCACTACACGGGGGAGGCCGTAGCGCACCATCTCCCGATACGCTCCGATCGGTATACGCCAATCCCGGACCCTTGGCGGAATGACGCGGTTGCGCGGATCGACAAGGTCGGTCAGCGGGGCGCCGAAGGCCCGCCTTAATGAGAGGTCCGCCTGTGCTCGTACATCCTCTGCCCGACCGGCCACGTGCCACTTCCTCGCCGTCCGCTTCCCAGTGCCGCTGATGGGACCCGGCCGCATCTGGGCCAGGTCCCGGACCTCGCCGCCCTCCCAGGCCCGGGTCTCTTGATCCCCCGTGGCCCCTTCCGCGTCGCGCCGGATCCCGGTCGCCCACCGCTCGTCCACAGGCTCGAAACCGTCTCCCCGCTGTTCGAGGGGTTCAGGGAGGCTTGGACCCGTCGGCCACAGTGCACCGGGCCCACCGCCTCCCCGCAAGGGGCCCTGTGCCTCCCCGGCCGCCCGTGGGGATGAGGGGCTCCCGGTCCCCGTCCCCGACCGGGAGATCCCCGCGGGCGGCCCCTCGAACGGTGGCGGCGTATCACCCCCGCCTCCAGAAGGTGGGGCGCCACCAGAGCAGCACCGACGTGTCCGCGGGCCACGGCCGCTCCTGGACATGTGTCGGCTCGAAGCTGTCCCGAGCGAGGTCGATCGGGCGGAACCCCCGCTCCTTCAGGTGGTCGGCGGGGTCGCCGACCTTCTCTTTGAAGCGCCGTTCGCTCACGCCGACATCTGCGAACGAGCGCTGCGCCTCCACCAGGGCGACCCTGTTCGCTCCGCCCGTCATCAACGGCCACCGCAGCATCTGGACATCGTCCTCCCAGAAGCACACCGGGCAGATCAGGTAGGAGCCCGCCGGCTCGGTGTGGACCAGGCGACCGCAGCAGGGACACGGGTGCATCGGTACTCCCAGGGCCGTGTTCGTTTCTCGTTCCCAATGGTGGCCGGATCTCCTGGTCCATTACGCGGGCCGGGTCAGTCGTCTTCCGGGGAGTAGGGGTCCTCCAAGCGCGGGATGACCGGGGACAGGTGGCCGTCGGGCTCCTCTGTCACCTGCCCGCGTCTCATGGCGAGTACGTGGAAGGCGTTCCCGTCGTTCCCGGGCTTCTCATCGTCGCGGTAGTACAGCACCCCGTAGGAGCCGAGGGCGACGGATCCGATGCGTTCGAACAGGTCGACGACCTCGTCGGCCTCGGAGGAGCGCCGGTTGAGCAGGCCGCCCACATGGAGGAACAGTTCCCCGTTGATCCACCTGAGGTCGACGAGGGACGACCCCCCGGATGCGGACTCCACCAAGCGGCGAAGGACATCCTGGTCCGGCTCGTCGTCCTCGCGTGCGGCCGACCCCTGAATCGCCAGCCAGCCATGGAACTCGAACATGCCCTCTGTCCCCCGTCCTTGCGCGGAACCGTCCTCGGTGGTCACGGAAGTCGCCGGTGGAGTGTCGCCCAGCGCGCGATCCGGTCCCGTGCCCAGTCGGGATACTCCTGCAAGGGGACTTCCAGAACCCTGGAAAGGAGGTTCTTGTAGTTCCTCAAGAGGGCGATCCTCTCGATCCCACGCTCAGCGATCGTGGCCCTTGGATCCTGCCGCCAGCGGGCGCAGTCCCGTTCCACCTCGGACAGGTCGTCGGGCAGCTCGCGCAGGGCGATGTCGGCCATGGTGGAGGGGAGCCCGAGATCCCCTCCACAATCCTCCGGGCATTTGCGCCTCACCGAGAGATGGATACCGCATTTCTCGGTCGCCCGCTTCAGGCGGTCGTTACGCGGATCAGCATGGAACAGGAAGCGATCACTGGCGGCCAGCGCCACTTCCGCCCAGGCCGCGCGCCGCTCCACCTCTGCCCCGTGGGCGAGGCGGATCTTGGCATAGGTGATCACGACCAGCAGCTCATCGTTGGTCAGGGCCCATGTCCCGAGGTCATCGAGGACCTGCCGCGGGTCGCGCCCGTGTGGCCAGGACTCGTCGGTCATGCGACCACGATGCCCTGATCACTACGGCAAGGAGTGAGCGCCCCCGCATCGCCCGACGCGTGATCCTAGGATCCGGGGCCATGACCACACTGCGCGAGAACCCCTTGTTCGCCCGGCTGGCCGGGGCACGGTCGGTGCTCATCGCGGGGGCCGGCGGCGGCTTCGACGTCTATGCCGGGCTGCCCCTCGCCCTCGCGATGCGGGCCGAGAGGCGGCAAGTCCACTTGGCGAATCTGAGCTTCAGCCGGCTCGAACCCGACCTGGCGTGGGTCGCTCCCGACGTCGCCGAGGTCGGCCCGGACTCGCCCGGAGCCGCGGACTACTTCCCTGAACGGACCCTGGCGCGGTGGCTCGATTCGCGTGGACTGCCGCCGGCCGTGCACGCGTTCCGGCGGACGGGGGCACGCCCCCTGCGGGAGGCCTACCTCGCACTGGTGCAGGCCCTGGAGGTCGACGCCGTGGTGCTGGTCGACGGCGGCACCGACATCCTCATGCGGGGAGACGAGGCCGGGCTCGGCACACCTGAGGAGGACATCTCCAGTCTGGCCGCACTTGCGGGGCTGGACGAGGTTCCGGTCCGCCTGGTGTGCTGCATCGGGTTCGGCGTGGACGCCTACCACGGGGTCTCGCACGCGCTGTTCCTGGAGAACGTCGCGGCCCTGGAAAGGGCGGGCGGGTATCTGGGGGCGTTCTCGGTTCCGAAGGGCAGCGACGAGGGCGTGGCCTTCCTGGAGGCGGTGGAGCACGCCCAGGAGGAGACGCCGCGGAGGCCGAGCATCGTGAACGGGTCGATCGCGGCGGCGGTGCGCGGCGAGTTCGGGGACGTGAGGTTCACACACAGGACCGCGGGCGGAGAGCTGTTCATCAACCCGCTGATGGGGATCTACTTCGCCTTCGACCTGCCGGCCGTCGCCGGACATTGCCTGTACCTGGACAGGGTGGCGGCGACCGAGAGCTTCCGGGAGGTCCAGGCGGCGGTGGAGGCGCACCTGTTCATGCTCGACGGCCACCGCCCCTCGCGTCCGTTCCCCCACTGACCCCGCCGGGCGGCAGCGGGGTTGGCCGCACGTGGTCAGGGGGTCACCCGTTCCGGCCGGACGGCGTCGGTCGCTAGGATCGGCCGACCCCCTGAGAGTCCGCCGACAGCCGCTCCGTCCCCATCCCGCCCGCTGCCCAGGAGGAACGGCCTGTGCTTGACGTCTCGGTGCCCGCACTCATCTTCGCCGTTGTCGTCGGGGCGGTCTCCCTGTACCGGTTGTTCATGTTCACCCGCGCGTATCTGCGGCGGCGCACGAGGAACGTCAAGGGCGTGCGCGCGGAGGCGGAGGTCGTCGAGGTGGCCCCGCTCGCGCCGCCGAAGCGGACCGAGCACGGGGTGCGGCTCAAGTTCTCGACCCCGGCGGGGCAGGAGTACGTCCGGGAGTTCGCCCGCGGGTTCGGTGGGATCGTCCCCGTGCAGGGGTGGCGGGTGACGGTGCTGTTCGATCCCGACGACCCGGAGAACGCGGAGATCGTGGACAACCCGTACCTGCACCCGGTCGCGGGGGCGCCGGCTCCCAAGAAGGAGGGGCCGCTGCGGGGTGTGGTGCTGAACGCGCTGTTCACGACGATGTTCGTGGGGGCGACCGTCATGTTCCTGTTCAACGACCGGCTCGGCGTCATGTTCGCCGGCCTGTTCATGCTGATGGGGCTGTTCTCCTGCGTGATGACGGTGTGGACCTGGACGGACCAGAGAGGGCTGCGCAGGAACCCCGCGCACACCGTGGGCACGGTGACCCACTCGTGGGAGGAGTGGAGAAGCCGGGGTTCCGTGAGCGACAGTCGGACGGTCGAGGTGTACCCGTACACGGTGCTCTTCCCGCTCCCCGACGGCCGCCAGGTCCACCGCCGGGCGCCCATGGCGACGAGCCGGACCCGCTACACGCCTGGTCGGCAGGTCGACATCGTCTACGACCCGTCCGATCCGACGGAGATCGCGGTGGGACGAAGCGCCTTCGCGACCAGGGTCCCGGTGTTCAGCCTCGTCATCGGCGTCGTGTTCATGGCCGCGGGCGTGGTGATGATGCTGTACATGTGAGGCCGCGCCGCCGGTTCAGTAGCGCAGGCTCACCCCCGCCACGGCCTGCCCGCACCCGGCCGCGGCCTCCATGACGGCGATCAGGCCGTCCACGACCTCCTCAGGCCGGAAGTCCGGCTCGTCGCCGTGGGCCCTCATCCAGGCCCCCGCCTCCGCGCACAGGCGCTCCCGCTCCTCGGATCCCGGGGAGGCCACCGCCCGCAGTGCGGCCACGATCCCGGGGACCTCCGCCGGAGAGACGACGAAGTCGCCCCCGAATCCCGGGAGGATGTCGGCGAGCGCCGGGACCATCGCCGCCGCCGGGTCCGCCTTGCGCGCGGTGGCCACGAACGGGGCCGTAGCGGCCGTATCCGATCCCATCAGGTCCAGCAGCGCCTCGGCGCGGTCGACGGGCGCGCCGGAAGCCGGTGAGCCATCTCCCGCGTATTCCGCAACCCTCACCCACGGGACGGCCCCCACCGCCCACACGCCTGTCCAGCTCATGGTCTCCTCCCTGGCCGCCCCGCCCGTAGGTTCGGGCCGTGACCGACGACGACATACACATCGACGCCTCGAAGTACCGCGAAGAGCTGGACTATCTCATCTCCTACGCGAAGGAGGACTGGGTCCCCTTCCACCCCGTCCAGAGCGGGGCCGAGGGCACCCTGCTCCCCGGCCGGGAGGACCGCTCCATCGACATCACCGTGCGGCTCATCTCCGACCTGTACGACGCCGGTGTCCGCCCCATCGACCTCCTCGCCACCGACGACCCGCCCTATGCCGTCTGGGACCTGCCCAAGGACGCCGCCCTGGCGCGGATCCGCCTCGCCCTGGAAGGGCTGACCGACTCCGCGGACGCCCTGGACATCTGCTGGTTCACCCACGTGGGCTGACCTCTGCCCGGGAGGGGCTTCCGATCCCCTCTTGCCGGTTTGTTCTAGTCGTTCTATATTAAAGACATGACAACGAGACGCCGTGCGCCATGAGCGCCCGCCGGGCCGGGGCCGACCCCCGCCTGTGGTGGGATCGTGACGGTCCCGAAGCAGGTGTAGCAGGGGGAAACGGATGATCCTGGCCATCAACCTCGACAGCGACGTGCCGATCTACCAGCAGATCCGCGACCGGATCGTGCAGGCGATCGCGTCCGGGGAGCTCCGCGAGGGGAGCCCGCTGCCGACGACCCGACAGCTCGGGGCCGACCTGGGCGTCAACTTCCACACCGTCAACAAGGCCTACGACCTGCTCCGCCGCGAGGGGCTCCTGCGCCTCAGCCGCAAGACCGGGGCCGTCATCCTGCGCGACCCCTCGTCGGGCACGCCGGATCCGGCGTTCTTCCCCGGCTGGGAGGCGCGCCTGGGGGTCCTCCTCGCCGAGGCCATCGCCCAGGGCGTCGCCCCCGACGAGATCGTCGAGCGGAGCCGCCACCAGCTCTCGGGGCTCGCCGCACCGGGCGGCCCCGGGAGCCCGGAAGAGGAAGAAAGGGAGGGACAGAGGACATGACCGACGCAGCGCTCCTCATCCACCTGACCGCCATCGCCGTGGCGGTGGCCGCCGTCGGCCTGCTCCCGCGGATCTCCCGCGACACCGTCCCCTTCGGCGTCCGCGTCCCGCCCGAACGGGTCGGCGCCCCCGAGGTCGCCGCCGCCACCCGCGCCTTCGTGCTCTCGGTCCTGGCCACCGGCGCCCTCGCGGCCGTCGCGAGCCTCCTGCTGTGGCCGGTGCTGCCGGCCGGGGCCGCGACGGGAACGGCCGGCGCGCTCCTCGCCGCCGGGCTCGCCGCCTGCTACGCGCGGGCCCACCGCGCCGTGCGCAGGGCGAAGGCCCAGGGCGACTGGTACGCGGGCCTGCGCCAGGGCGTCGCCGCCGACACCTCGCTGCGCACCGCGCCGCTCCCCTTCCCGTGGCTGGGCGCGCTGCCTTCACTGCTGGTCACGGCCGCAACCGCGGCCGTCGGCGCCGTGCTCTACCCCGGCCTGCCCGACCGCCTGGTCACCGCGGTGGTGTACCGGGGCGAGGACGTCGAGTACACGACGGCGGCCACGACGCCGGTGATCGCGTTCGCGCCCGTGTTCTTCCAGGCGGTGATGGTCGCCGTGCTGCTCCTCCTGCTCCGCCTGACCCTGCGCGCCCGACCCGACGGCGACGCCTCCCGCCCCCGGGAGAACGCCGACCGCCACCGCCGCTTCCTGCGGATCTGGGCCCGGAGCGTGCTCGTGGCGGCGCTGCTGTCCGCCGTGGCGCTCGGCGGCCTGGCGCTGCTGTTCTGGACCGGAACGATGGCCGGGGCGGGGCCGGCCGCCGCCGCGCTGGTGGCCGTGCCGACGCTGCTGTCCGGCCTGGTCCCGCTCGGGGTCGCCGTCCGCATCGGCCAGGGCGGGTGGCGGCTGCGCGCCGACGCCCGCGACGGCGCCGGGACCGGCCTCGTGCAGCAGGACGACGACCGCTTCTGGCACCTGGGCGGCCTCGTCTACGTCAACCGCCGCGCCCCCGGCCTGCTGGTGCCGAAACGAGCGGGCGGCTTCGGGTGGACGGTGAACCTGGGCCACCCGGCCGCGTGGGCCGTCCTGGGCGCCGTCGCCCTGGCGGTCGCGGTCCCGCTCACCCTGGGTCTGCTGGGCGTCGTGGACCTCGGCGGCTCCGACTTCTACGGCTGGAAGTTCGAGCCCGGGGCCGAGTAGAGGCCCCCGCCCTCCCCTGAATCCCCAGCCCCGCGGCGCACGCCGCCGCGGGGTCCCCCTCCCCTGCCCGAAACCGACCGTGCACCGCCGATCCCGCCACCACCCACGGCATCGCCTCCGGCGCCGCCGATCCTCGAAACCAGGAGGACACCATGTCCGCACCGCACTCCGGCCCGCCTCCCGCGGGCCTGCCCCGGTCCCCGTTCGCCGTCGTCTCCTTCTGCGTGCTGTCCTACGCGCTGGCCTGGGCGGTCGCCTCGCCCATGTGGTTCAGCGGCCAGGGCCTGGACCACCCGCACCAGCGCCTGATCCTCCAGGCCATGATGCTCACCCCGGCCCTGGCCGCGGTCATCGTCCTGGTGGCGACCGGGCACCGCCGGGACATCCTGCGCGTCAGCGCGCTCGTCCCCTTCCGCCCGGCCGGGCGCATCCTGCGCTACTGCCTCTACGGCCTGCTGGTGGCGGTGCCCGTCACGGGCGGCGGGCTCCTGCTGGCGGCCGCGGCCGGCGGCTTCCGCCTCGACCTGGCCGACTTCTCCGGCTTCCGCGAGCTCGCCGGGCCCATGGGCCTGGTCGACCCGGACGGAAGCGGGGCGCCCTGGGGCGCGCTGGCCCTGTTCGGCGCGCTCCAGCTCGGCGGCCTGCTGCTGAGCGTGCCCGCGCTGCTCGGCGAGGAGTGGGGGTGGCGCGGGTACCTGCTCCCCGCCCTGCTGCCGATGGGGACGTGGCCCGCGCTGATGCTGCACGGCGCCGTCTGGGGCGCCTGGCACGCGCCCGCCGTCCTGCTGGGCTACAACCTCGGGCGGACCGACCTGCTGGGGGTGGCCATGATGACCGCGTGGGGCGTGCTCCTGGGCGTGATCATCGGGTGGCTCCGGCTGGCCTCCGGGTCGGTGTGGCCGGCCGTCGTCGGACACGGCTCGATCAACGTGGCCAGCGCATGGCCCATCGTCTTCGGCGACGCCGGTTCGGGGATCGCGGAGGCCTCGGCGCTGCCGATGCCGCTCTGGTACGCGATGGGGGCGGCGATGCTGGCCCTGGTCGGCGCAGGCGCCGTGGTCCAGGCCGTGCGCTCCCGGCGGTCGTCCGGCTCCCGGCCCGACGCCCGGGGCGGTGCCGGCCTCGCGCGTCTTTGAGGAAAGCGACACGGGCACCGATTTGGGCCCACAACCTCGCATTTTGGGCCTGGGGACACTGTTCTCGGGCCCATCCCCCTCCCTAGGCTGCTGTTCCGCTTCGGCGCCCCGTGCACAGGGGCGCATCCGGAGACGGCAATCGCGGGGGATCACAGAACATGCGTTGGGTGTGGAGAGCCGACCACGGCGGCTTCAAGGTCGAGTACGGCGCACTGATCCTGCTCGTCGCCACGATCGTCGTGGCCGTGTTCGCGTTCGGGCTTCCCACGCGCACCCAGGAGTTCTACATCGCCGCCCTGTGCCGCATCGACCCCGAACGCCAGGACTGCGAACAGTTCGGCGGCGGACCGGGCTCCGGCGGCGAGGGGTCGGCCGACGGGAGCGACGACGGCTCGGCGGACGACGGCTCGGCGGACGACGAGGGCTCCGGAGACGAAGAAGGCTCTGACGGCGAGGAGGAGTCCGGAGGCGACGAGGAGGGCTCCGCAGACGAGGAGGACGGCTGGGACCCCGCGCTCGCGGAGGCGCTGTACGACGCCGAACAGGAACTGGACGACGCCGAGCAGGAACTGGCGGACGTCGACGACCCCTGGGACGAGCTCCTCGACGTCGTCGCCGACATCATCGGCTACAACGATGCCAAGGCCTGCCTGACCGAGGGCGACCTCGTGGCCTGCCTGTGGACGGTCGTCGGCTTCTCCCCCTGGGGCAAGGGCGCCAAGCTGGTCAAGAACATCCCCAAGATCACCAAGCTCTGGAACCGCTGGCGCAAGGCCAAGAAGCTCAAGAACACGCGCAAGGCCAAGGTCGCCGAGGCTCAGCGCAAGTACGACGACGCGTACAGCGCCTGCGAGGAGCTGGCCGACGCGGCCGTGGACGGCGCGACCAGCGGCCGCCTCCACCCGGTCACCGCCACGGTGGTCGGCGGAACCCTGGTCCTCGAACCCGCGGCGGAGCAGCCCGCCGACGGCACCCCGGCGACCGGACTCGTTCCGATCGACCCTTCTCCGGCTCCCCTCCCCCGGTCGGGGTCCGCTCCCGTCGCCGAGGCGGGATTCTTCGTCCCCGCCGGCAAGAAGGACAAGAAGCCGTCGGCCTGCAGCTTCCACCCGGCCCCTTCGTCCCTGTCGGCGTTCCCCAACGCGAAGAAGGCCAAGGCGAAGACCTCGGTCCAGGGCGGCGGCAAGAAGCGCGCCCGCTGGAAGGACGACAAGGGGAACATCTACGAATGGGACTACCAGCACGGCACCGTCGAGAAGTACAACAAGCGCGGGAAGCACCAGGGCGAGTACGACGCCACGACCGGTGAGCAGACCAAGCCCCCCGACTCGACCCGCTCGGTCGAACCGTGACCGTGCGGCTCAGCCCGTGCAGCACAGCGCCTTGCGAAGGAACCGGAATGCACCTGGTACGTGAGATCTGCGGCTACGACCGCGAGACGGAATGGCAGGTGTGGAGCACGCCCATCGACGAGGATTCGGCGCGCACGCTGGCCCCGTACCTCGACACCGAGGGCGACGAGGACCTGTTGTTCGTCTACGACCTGGAGGGCGAGCCACTGAAGATGGCCGCCCGCCTGGCCGGCTTCGAGATCCGCCCCGACCTCGACTACACGCTGGAGGCGTCCAGCGGGCAGTGAGTCGGCCATGGGCGATATCGCCCCTCGTCCTGCGCCCCGGCCCCGTGCCCCCTCACGATCGGCCGGGTGGACGGTGGGGGAGACCGGTGGGGGCGTTCTTGTCAGGGGGCGGTGCCTTGCCCGTTCGCCTAACGACGACCATGAGTAGAAGCCGCCGGTCCCGTGCGTTCATCCCCGAGCGCAGAGCGACAGGGCACGGGATCTTCTTCTACTTCCCAGTGATCGCTCCAGACAGCGGCGCCTCCTATGCGCGATTCCGCTAATCCCGCCCGGCGAGCGAAGCCGGAGGGCGTTCAAGCAGGAGCACGCCTGAACAACCACAGGGCGTCCGCGTTCATTGCGTCGCCGGAGATCGCGCAGCCCGCCATGCTGCGTTCTCGCTGGTGATCACATTTTCGGCCTCCGCAGCCGTATCTGCCCAACATGCCTCGTCCGAGAGGTCGATGTCCTCCAAGCGGTCCCGTACAATGCTCAACTCATTCGAGGCGTAGGAATAGGTTCGCGCTGATAAATCATGCCGCCTGGTCGCCGTCCAAGCGGCACCAGCCCCGACGAGTGCCGCCATGGTGCCGGACAAATCCAGGGCTACGGCGCCGAGGGCATAGCCGACGGCGCCGAGGAAGCCGGCCACCTCGAACAAGAGCATCACAACCCGCCATGCGGTTGCACGTCGCTCGCCGATGCGGGCCTGGCCCGCGTACCACCTCTGCTGGTCGACCACGCGGCCTCTAAGGTAGATCGCACGGCGATCCGCAACGGGACGGGCACGAATCTTTTGCACACGATCACCGATCACAGGCGATTCGGTCGGAGCGATTCCTGCTTGCGGAGACTCCTTCAATAGCCTGGAGATCTGATCGCGAAAGCGTCCCCCCACCGCCTTGTCGGGGCCGGAGCTGACGGCGAACGGCGCGGCGCCGACTGCATACCTCCACGTCAGCGACTTCACCGTCTCCGCGAGCGCGCGACCCTCATACCAAGCAAGATCTGGTCTGTCGTTCAGGACATAGATCTCGACGAGGAGCGCCCCGAAGAACGCGAGCGCTGTGATTGCGGCGATCTCGCCCTTGAGAGAAGCAAGCATGCCGCTCACCGCTGCGGCGACTACGAGGCCCAGGCGGAGCCGGATGGCCAGCTCGTACCTCCGCCTGCCCCGTGAGGAGGCCGACGCGGCGGCTTGATAAAGACCGGGCAGGTCACTTTCCCTCAAGGACTCGACCTCAGTCATGCGATCGAGACCCACTCCCACCACTGCACGAATTCGATCGGGGCATCGTCCCGGTCAGCAATCCGCTCCATAGTTCTGCGCAGATCCGGCTCCGAGCGCCACCGGGGATGGACAGCTCCCACCGCGACGTCCAAGACCAGGAGCGAGTGGTCGTCGAGTGCCTCGACCACAGCCTCCCGCGTCCGTGCGGAGCGGGGCCAGCGGGCGACCATGTACTTAAGTGCGGTTCCGCGCACACGCGGAGCCTCGTCTCGGCACGCCTCGACGACAGCGTCGTACGGTTCGGGCTGGTCAGGCTGGAGCAGCAGGTGGTTCACCGCCCACTCCCGGACCAATGGGGAGGGGGCCGTGCGTGCCCGGTCAGCAACAAGGTCCATGGACAGCAGGTGCGGATGGAACTCCGCGAGCGCGCTTAGAGCGACCCGTTGGGCGATCTCGTCGCCTCCCGATACTGCGCCGAGGAAGACAGGCCCCACTTCGGGGCGGTCGCCCCACATTTGCGCCAGACCCACCACTGCATTTAGAGCGAATCGCCCCTGTCCGCACCCTACGGCTTCGCGCAGGGCTAGTGTCAGGTCCTTCTTCTCAAGGTTCAGGGAACGGATCCAGATGTTCATGTCGAAGCGGTCAACTGGACTCTCACGTTCGAGCAGGACCTTGCGGCGCCCTTCTTCGTCGAGGAGACCTTGTCGGACGAGGACGAGGATGGCCTCGTCCCTCACCTCCTCGTCCGGGTCCTCGGCCGCCGCCCGTAGAACCTGCAGCGAACCGTGATCATCGACCCACCCGATGGCCAGTGCCCGGACCGCCATGCGGCGCACCTCCCGATGCGGATCCACAGCGGCTTCCTTCAATACCTCTCTGGTCCGGTCGTCGGTCGGCGCGTGAGCGGCCACCGCATCGACGACGGCGGCCCGGACGCTCGGATCCAGGTCCCCGGCGGCGGCCCGCAGCGTGGCGAATACATCGGCACGATGCGGCCGGTACGAGGGAACCTGACGTACGGCCGCGCTGCGCACGGCGGGATGAGGGTCGGCCAGTGCGGTTTGCAGTGCGGTGTCGGTCTCCGCCCCAACCGGCCAGAGATCGAGCCGCGCAATCGCGTCCATGCGGGCCATGGCGTCGAGGGAGGACGCTTCGTCCTCGGGTGATGCCAGCTCTACTTCGCGCTCCAGATCACGCAGTCCTTGCTGCACACAGGCGATCTCGCGGATATCAGCACTCGGATCGTTGAGTGCCTTCTGCAGGATGGGCACGACCTCGTCTTCCCGGGTGATACAGATGAGCCCTTCAAGGGCCTGTCGGCGCACGTCGGCATCGAGATGCTGAGCCGCCGCTTCAAGGACGCGGCGGGTCTCAGGATGGGTTGGCCACGAGATCAGAAGCGATTTCAGGATCTCCCGCATCGCGGTGTCACCGGGCGGTGCTTCGGCGACCTCGCAGAGTATCCGGCGGATCTCTTCTGCCCGCTCGGGCTGGTAGCGGGAAAGGGCGGCGATGTCCTGTTGTTCGGCATACCCATAGCGCCGTACAGACCACATGGCGGCCTGTATTGCCGCAGGATGCTTCGGCCAACGGGCCACCAGTGCTGGTGCGGCGGTCGATGCGTAAAGTGAATCGCTCATGAACAGCGACCGCAACACGGAAATCGTGCGCGACTCGTCGTTCTGCCGCATAGTCAGGAGGTGAAGTGCGCACTGGCGCACCTCACTATCCCGATGCAGTAGAAGGCGTTCCGCCGCCGCACGAGCGTGGGGCTCCTCCGGCCACCGCTCCCCGAGAGTCCACAACGCCTGCAGGCACGTTGCCCCGTCCATCTCGCGGGTCGCTGCGGCGGCGTCCTCAGGGGTGATCGGGGGAGGCGGTGCCTGACCCCTGCTTCTGAGCCCGCTTCCCGCAACCTCTCTTACACTCCTGAACGGGTCCTTCGATGCCGCCGCCAGCAAGGCTGTAGCATCGGGGAAGTCGCTCAGTACCGTCGGAAGCGCCGCGACCGCTTCGTGCCGGACCGACATGGAAGGGTCGACTGTGCGCCGACGGACGGCCTCCACGGTGTCGGGGTGGTCCGGCCAGACGCCGCAGACCACCCTCAGAGTGTCCCACCGCACCTGGTCCTCAGGATGGGCGAGGGACGCCATTAACCAAGGACGTGTTTCCGGATGCTCCCGCCAGCGGGTGGTGAGCGCTTCAAGGGCGCGAGTGCGCATCAATAACGACGGGTTGCGCGCAGCTTCGAACGCCGCCTCACGGGCCTCCTCCTCGGGAAGACCACCAGCCAGAGCCGCCTCCAGAGCCTCCCTCCGGACTCTTTCGTTCGGGTCGGTCAGGGCGCAGCGGACTGATCGCGCGCATTCGACGCTGCCCGGCGCTCGGGTGAACAGCAGCCACAAGGCGTTAATGCGCACCCACCCGTCCGGGTCTCGGGACGCCTGCTCGGCGATCGGAACCAGTACAGAGTCTGGGAAGGCAAGAACGTCGGCCCCCGCGACCTGCACTGCCACACACCTCACGTCCGGTGAAGGGGAGCGCAGTGCGGCGGCCACTACTTCCCGGCGTTGCTGGGGATCTGGAAGGCTCCGTGTGAGTGCGGAGAGCCGATGGGTGCGGTGGCAGGTTTCAGCCGCTCCATCAGCCGGTCCGCCCAAACTCAGCGCACCAGCGGAGAGACATGCCACTGCCATGCTCTCCCGAACAGGTAGGGATACATCGTGAGCAAGCCCCGACACGTCCTCAGCCACAGGTAGGTACGCGTTCGCCATGGACAGTTCCACTGAACGATGCCGCACCATGGAAAACGGGTCACGGAGGGCACGTCTGCGGATCTCGTGGCTCAACGGAAGCTCCGACCACTGAGTGGAACACGCCTCTACGGCCGCTCTGCGGACTGTCGGAAACTCATCGTGGGAGGCCGCGAGCAAGACCTCCGGAAGCTCCTCGGCGTCACTGAATCGAGTCACCACGGCCTCGACCGCTATTGCCCGAACCCTCCTGTCGGTATCACGGACCGCGCGCAGAGCGGCGTTCGCGCTCCTCTCGTGCTCCGGCCATTTCGCTACCAAGGCCTGCAGAGCACTGGTCCGCACTGACGGGTCCGAATCGTTCGCAGCGGCCAGTGCCGCTCGTCGCGATTCAGCGGCCCACGGCTCGTACTCCATCAGGGCCCGCAGGGCGGCTGCGCGCAAAGAGGGATCCGGGGATCGGGAGGACTCGTGGAGAAGCGTGGTGATCACAGCGTGCCGCCCTTCAGCTTCCGCCTTGGCGCACATGGCGGCAACGCGCACATCGCCGTCCGGGTCGTGGGCGGCAGTCTCCAACGCACGCCGGGTCTCGGTACGCTCCGGCCAGTGCTTGACGAGCGTCTCGACAGCTGTGGTGCGCACCTTGGAGTGGTGATCGCGCAACGCGTCACGCACTGCAATGTATGCGGCCTCGAGTTCAGTCCACCGTGAGGCGAGGACCTGAATGGCGGCCGCTCGAACGTCCTCGTCGGGATCGCGCAGACTGAAGCGCGTCGCCTCCAAGGTGTCTTCGGAATCGGCCCAGTTGGTGGCCACCGTGCGCAGCGCGTGCCGACGGACGGTCCAACCGGGATCATGCAGGAGCGCGAACGCTGCCGCCTTGACCTCCTCATCAGCACTGAAATGCGCTAATGCCAGGTCGAGGGCAGTGTTCCGCGCCGACGCCTTCAGCCCTTGGAGGGCCGATATGAGGGCGGGCCGGGTGTCCGGATGTTCGGTCCACCTGGTGGCAAGTGCGCGCAGCGCGGCGTTCTGGACGATGATCCAAGCATCGGTCCGCATCCGGGCCACGGCTTCGCGGACTTCGCCGTCGTCACCGTCGGCAAAGTACTCGGCGAGCACTGTCACCGCTGTCATGCGCACCTCTGCGGCCGGGTCCCGCAGCATGTCCAGAGCGAGCTTCTTCCCCTCTTCCGCATGAGGCCACGTCTCAGCCACCGCATAGAGGCATGCGGACCGCTGCTGGTGAACGTGACTCTCAACGGCGACTCGGATGAGGAAGTCCCGGACCTCCGCCCGGTCGGGATGGGTGGCGGCAGCAATTCGGGCCGCGTGGTCGGCGCCGGGGCTCGTCGGAATGTGGCGCCCCTTAGTCAGGTACCACTTCCAGAGGTCCTGGCGCCCCGGCCACGCGCTCCCCATGGACTTGACCGCCGGAAGCACCTTTTCGGAAAGCGCGTCGCCGTGGGAAAGGCCAAGATAGGTGAACGGCAGCTGCAGCAACCCGATGAGGGAGCGCTGTACCTGCTCACCGGCCTTCCTACACAGACCCACGGCCCGCACTTCCGCTAGGCACTGCACCGCCAGGGCCACCGCGCCGGCGGCTGGTCGCTCCAGGACAGGGGTACGACGCGGGGAGCAACTGGTGACCAGGTACCTGATCAGACGGTCGGCGACGGTAGGGTGGACCATGCCCGCGACAAGCCGCAGCACCTCAGCCCACGAGGCGTCTTCCCAGTGCGCGGCGAAGATCGTACGGAGATCCTCCTCGCTCAACTCCCGTGCCTTCTCGAACCGGGCAACGATCTCCGCCGCGCAGAAGTACTCCAGGAGTGCCCGGTGCACGAACCCGAAGATTCCCGGCCCGTACCGAGCGAGGACGAAGTTGCGGACCCGGAGCTGCGCGATCATCACTTCGGCCATTGCGGCGGCCTCACAGCGCGAGTACTCGAACCTCTCCTGCAGGAACGATTGAATCTCTTCTTCGAGGTCGGCACTCAAGACGTAGTTGCCCGCCCCGCCTTCACTACCCTGCTGCATCCGGTAGGCCAGTCGCCGTAGCAACTCCTTCTTGTCCTTCTCCCGGATCGTGGCGGCGCTGATCCGAGCGTCGCTGAGATGCTTGTTGACGTCCCAGTGGTGCACTAGGACCCCTGCTGCGTGGTCGTAGACTTCAGACCGCTCCCGTGGCAGCTCCTGGTGCTTGCCGATGATGGCGAGGATGGTGAGCAGCAGCGGGTTGCCGGCCAGATCGCGGATGGCCGGAGTCTCCTCGATGGCCTTGGTGAGGCGCTCGCGCCTCTCTGCCGCCACACGGGGACGATCGCTCAGCGCACGTGCGTACCAGGCATCAAGGAACCGGCCCACACGCTCGGTATCAAGGTCGTCGATGGTGTAGTGGCGGAATCCGGCCTCGTCCAGGATCCGCGGTTGATATCCGATGATCCGGGACGTCACGACGACGTGCGCCCGCGGATGGGCGTCGGCGAATCCGGCGATCTGCCGGGCGACCACCTCCCGTTCTTGGGGGTCAAACAGTTCATCCAGCCCGTCGAACACGGCCAGCACCCGGCCATCATCCAGGTACGCCTGCAGCGCTTCGGCCGGGATTCCCAGTCCGTCGGTCTCCGCCCGCTCCTCCAGGTAGGCGCTGAAGGTGCCATGCCGGGCTCGGTGAAGGGAATAGTCGCGCAGTTCGATCAGAAGGGGTTGTCTGCCTTCCAACCCTTCGAGCCCTCCGGCTAAGTCACCTTCGGCAAGAGACAGAGCGAGGTAGCGGGCAAGCGTGGACTTGCCGGACCCCGGATCGCCGAGCAGCACGCAGCGGCGCCCGCCGGGTCCGGCGACGACTTTGAAGACAGGTTGGGGGATCTGATCTCGGTGCGACCGCCCGACCTCCGACAGTCGCCGCGCCTCCCGCCGGTACGGAAAGTCGGACGGGGAAAGTTCCGCACTCTCCTCCAGCTTTCGCCACAGCTCCTTGGGAAGTTCAGGCCGGGACACCGACTCGCGCACCACAGGTTCAACGAACACATTGCGCAGTCTGATCTGGAGGTGTTCCTCCAGCTCCGGCGGAGTCAGCGCCTCGAGGTCGAGTCGGCCGTACTCCTGGATCAGACGCCTGCGGTAGGACTCCCACTCGGGAACGGCCAGGGTGGTCGGATCTGTCTGTTCCGGCCGGACCTCCCGGAGCCAGTTCGACGCGGCGGCCGTCACGAGCGACTCCAGCTGTGCGGCACCGTCGAAGAAGTCGCACGTGTACCGCTCACACAGCTCGGCCCGCAGCCGCTCGATACGCTCCTGGTTCTGGCCCCGGTCGACGAACTTGCGGGGCCAGTTGGCGTCCTCGTCGAGCAGGAAGATCAACCGGGGCACCCCGGTAGCGACGGCCTCGCGGTACTCGAGCTCCGTGAAGGAGCGTTCCTCTCCGTCTGGCGAACTCCCATAACTCCATGCGAACACCCCGATGTACACGTCGCAGGAGCGGACGTCCGCTCGGCACTTGTCTGCCGGAGGCTTGTAGTCGGCCGTGTACGTCTCCATCTCCACGACCTGGAAGTCCAACCGCCGCAATGCCCGTCCCGCCGCCTCCCGGCATTCCTTCAGATCGGTGAACGTGGAGGACAGGTAGGCACGCGGCGGTGAACCCTGTTCACGAGGGCTGGGGGACTCGTGGGGCATCACGTCTCCTTCTCAGGTGGCGCCTGTGCCGACGCTCCGCCCGGCTCCCACGTCCTCGGTGTCCGGGCCCATGCCGGAACGCGGCGTCCCGCGCGATCCGCCACCGATCATCCCGCGCGGGAGCGGCTCGGGGAAGCCGGAGGGGCAGATCCGAAAATCAGCATCCCCAGAAATACACCCGGACATTGCCGATTCATCGGTATTTCGCCCGCATTCGCACACCTGAACACGTGTTCAGCGATTCGAACCGAATGAACCTGCGCAAACGTCTGCGGATCATCGCAGGCCGCCGCCTTTCGGACGGGTGTGACCTGGGTATGTGACCGTGGGGAAACCGCACCGCGGGGGAACGGCGCGGGTGTTCTGATCAGGGGGGATCCACTGTGGGACGTATCGATATCGGGGACGTCGCCGTGTGTGCGCTCCGGGCCGGGCTCGGGGCCACGTTGTTCGCGCACGGGACCCAGAAGCTGTTCGGCTGGTTCGGCGGCGGGGGTCTCCAGGGCACCGCCCAGGGCTTCCACGCCATGGGATACCGGCCCGGCGGCGCCACCGCGCTGGTGGCGGGGCTCTCCGAGACCCTCGGCGGTGCCGCGCTCGTCCTCGGCTTCGGCACGCCCGCCGGGGGCGCCGCCGTCGCCGGGACCATGAGCGTCGCCGCCGAGATGCACACCCCCAACGGCTTCTTCAACACCGAGGGCGGGTTCGAGTACCCCGGCCTGCTGGGGCTGGCCGCCGTCTCGCTCATCGCGGGCGGTCCGGGCCGGGTGTCCGTCGACCACGCCACCGGGCACGTCCTCGACCGGCCGTGGATGCGCGCCGCCGCCATCGCCGCCGTGCCGCCCGCGGTCGCCCTCGTCGTCGCCCGCAAGCGCAAGGCCCTGGCGGCCGAGAACGGCAAGGAGACCGAGGAGGAGGGGCAGGAGGGCCAGGGCGGCTAGGCACGCTCCGCCGTCTCGGCCTCCACATTCGCCCACGTCCGCGGCCTCAGGCCGTGGGCCCCGGCGTACTGCGCCCTGGCCGGCGCGCTCCAGCCGTGAAGCGCCTCCTCGTCCGGGCGGTACACCTCGACCCGGATGGGGCGGCACACGTCCACCGGGTCGCGCGCGTCCGGCCCCCACAGGGGCACGGACAGGTCGCCGCCCGGGCACGTCGACAGCGCGCACAGCAGGTCCATCTCGGCGAAGAACTCGAAGTGGTCCCCCGGCCGCGCCGGGCTGGCCTTCATGAAGTACCGGTCCTCGTCGTTGAGCCCCGTGCACTGGAAGACGTTCAGCACGTCGTGCACGTCGAACTCGGTCAGCCCGTAGGGCTGCACGGCCCGCACGAGGTTCGAGTGGCAGTGGTGGTCGAAGTCCTCCCCGGTCAGCATCCGGTTCACGTACGGGTCGCACCGGGTGCCGAGCAGGTCATGCACCCTGCCCCCTTCGGCGTCGGTGCCGTACCCGGCCAGCGTGTCGGAGGTGACGGTGACCATCGGGCGCAGGAACGGCAGCGTCGACCAGAGGCGGTCGTAGGTGCTCACGTGCGCGCGCTGGAGCTGGCGGGTGCGCGAGGCCCACAGCCGCTCCCGGGGGTCGTGCCGGTTCCACAGGTTCAGGTCCCCGACCTGCGGCCCCTCCACGGTGACGAGGCGGCACAGGTGCCCGCGCGGAACCTCCCAGGCCACACCGGAGCGGATCGGGATCTCGAAGGCCCCGACCTCCTCCCGCCCGGCGGCGGCGACCCGGTCGTAGAACGCCCGGTCCACGTCGAGGGCGCCTCCCGCCGATGCCCGGTAGGCGGCTTCCGGTCGGCCCATGGGTCTCCCCCTCCGCTCGGTCGCACGGGTTCCGCGCCGCATGATCGCATCCCGGACACCGGGCGCACCAGGTGCCACCCCTGCCCGAAGATTCCCGTTCCGGACGTCTGGCCGGATCCCGTACACGGGTGTTAGTTTCCATGAGGATTGTTGAACAAATCACTTGTATGGAGCGATCCCCCGTGCGAACCCCCTTCCCCTCCCTCCGCCCGGCGGGGCTGCGGACCGCGACCGCCGCCCTGCTCGCCGCCCCGCTCATCGCCGCGCCGACGGCCGCCCAGGCCGACTCCGGCCCCCAGGCCGGCCCCGGCGCCCCCGGCGACTGCCTCGCCGCCGACGGCGCCACGGTCGAGGAGGAGCGGCTCTCCGGCGACGTGCCGCAGGAGATCCTGCGCCGCTCCGGCTTCGACGGCATGGCCGCCGACTTCACCCGCGCCCTGTGCTCGGCACCGAACCTGAAGGCCGCGGAGAACGCCGTCCGGCGGCACGGCGACCGCCTCTGGAGCGCCGCCGTCGCGCGCGTCCAGGGCACCGGCCCGTACGCGGAGGCGTCACAGGGCACGTCCAAGGGCGCGGGCCGGGACGGCTCGGAGGACCGCCTCAGCGCCGGCGACGACCGCCCGCTCTACTGGGCCCGCCTGGGCATGGCCTCGGCCCTGCGCCGCTGGGAGCCCTCCTTCGACCTGGCCGACGCCGACCGCGCCCGCCTCATCGAGGACCTGGAGCGCGTCTCGCGCGGGCAGGACGACATGGACTTCCCGGGCGACCCGAACATGAAGCGCGTCGTCGTCACCGGCTTCGACCCCTTCCGCCTCGACGGCGACATGCGCCGTTCCAACCCCTCGGGCGCGGCCGCGCTGGCCCTGGACGGCGCGGTCATCGAGACCGAGGCCGGTCCCGCCGTCGTGCAGACCGCCGTGTTCCCGGTGCGCTGGCGCGACTTCGCCGACGGCATGGTGGAGTCGGCGCTGGCTCCCCACTACACCGGCGACCGCCCCGCCGACGCGGTCTTCACCGTCAGCCAGGGCCGCGAGGGCCGCTTCGACCTGGAGGCGCACAACGGCGCCTGGCGGGGCGGCTCGGACGACAACGAGCGCGTGGGCGACGAGGGCATGATCCCCATCCCCGAGGGCGCGCCCACCGTCACGCCGCAGCCCCAGTGGTCGGACTCGACCATCGACCGTCCCGCGGTCGTCGAGGCCGTCTCGGACGCGCCCTTCCCCGTCGTGGACAACACGGAGGTCACCGAGATCCCGGCCGGTGGAACGGAGCCGGTCACACGCCCTGACGGCCCGACCGAGGGCTCGCAGGCGCGCGCGGGCGGCGGGGGCAGCTACCTGTCCAACGAGATCGCCTACCGCAACACCCTGCTGCGCGACGCCACCGGCCGCGACATCCCGGCCGGCCACATCCACACACCGATCCTGCACTTCGGCGAGGGCAGCGACGCCGTGACCGACCCGTCCTTCGAGGAGATGCGCGACTCCATCACCGAGCAGACCACGCTCATCGTGGAAGCGTCCGTGCGGGACTGAGCGGGACCGAGCGGGACCGAGTCCGTACGACGGGGGCAGGGCGGGGGCGCCGGGATGCCGTTCCGGCGCCCCCGCCCTCAAGCGCGGCGGGACCGGTCCCAGGCCTCGCCGGGGACCCGGTCGAGGAGGTCGGCGAGGAAGTCGGCGGGCTGCAGGTCGGGTTCCTGCCCCATCGGGATGCTCTCCCAGCAGATCACGTGGTCGCCCGTGAACCGGAACGGGTTGCGCCCGCCGGAATGCCCGACCAGCCATGAGCGCACGTCCTCCGTGAGGACCGCGCGCGCGAAGTCGTCGTCTCCGGTGGCCACGCGGAACGTACCGTCGAACGCCTCGTCGTCGAGACGGAAGTCGTGGATGCCGAGGAGGTCCAGGATCGCGTGGCCGAAATGCCTGCCCTTCACCTCCAGGACGGGCGTCGGGGCGGGTGTCTCCACGGCCGTGATCGTGTAGACGTGCCTCTGCGTCGTGGTGGTCTGCCCGTTGTAGCTCGACGTGGTGTAGGAGTACTCGTACTGCAGCACCTTGCGCCCGCGGTGGGAGCCGGTCAGCGCGTGCTCGGCATTGCCCCTCCCTGTGAAAGGGGTCCCCTCGAAGTGGCCGACGAGTTCCGGCCGCTCCACCTGGTACCGCCACCCGTTGCGCTCGGCCCACCCCGTGAGCGCCTTGGTCTTCTTCTCGCGCGCGGAGGCGCTCGTGATGAGGGCGATGACCACCACCACACCGACCAGCATGATCACGATGCCGACGGCCCCGTCCACGGCCCCTCCAGCGTTTCGTCCGCCATTGCCGCCCGATAGGACTCCACGGCCTCGCCGCGGGTTCCTGGTCGGTTCGGATGGCCGGTCCCGGCCTCCAGCGCGCGGGGGCGGCGCAGCGGCGACGGCGATGGGAGGGCGGACCGGCGCCTCAGTCGCGCCAGGGGCGCTCCCAGACCTCGGACGGCAGCTGCTCGCAGAGGTCCGCGAGGAAGTTGACGGGCTGAAGGTCGAGTTCGTATCCCATCAGCGCGCTCTTCCAGCAGATCACGTGGTCACCGGTGAAGCGGAACGGGAAGCGGCCCTCTGGGGGCAGTCCTGCCAGCCACGCGCGGATGTCCGGCGTGAGGACCGCGCGCGCGAAGCCCTCGTCGGAGGCGACCACCCCGTAGATCGCGTCGAACTCCCCATCATCGAAACCGACGGTGTGGGTCCCGAGGATGTGCCGGATCGCGCGCCAGACCCGGCCGTCCTCGGCTTCCACAATGGGCATCGTCACGGGCGTCGGCACGACCGTGATGCGGAAGGTCCTGGTCGTCGGCGTGCCGCCGGTGAAGACGGTGGAGCTGTACTGGTACTGCAGCACCTGGAACCCGCGATGGGAGCCGGCCAGTACGTGCCCGACATTGCCCCCTCTCTTCCTGAAGGGGGTGCCCGTGAAGCAGTCGACGAGGTCCGACCGCTTCTCCTCATACCTCCACCCGTTGCGCTCGGCCCACTCCCTGAGCGCCCTGGCCTTCTCCCGGTGCCAGTCGGCCACCTTGTTCGGGATCGTCACCGCCGCCAGGGCGAGCGACGCGAGCACGAGGAAGGTGAACGTGTCCACGTCCCTCCCTTCATTCACTCCGCTGCATCCGCCCGGATAGGACCTCACCCCCCTCAGGCCGGTTCCCGTTCTGCCCAGATGGCCGCCCCCGGCCAGGGCCACGCCCCCTGGGCGGCAGGTGTGACCCGCGTCTCCCGGAATGTTCGGGTGCCCCTGGAACAACTCCCGGGGTGCGGCCGTTGTACCCCGCGCAGGCCGGTGCGGTAGCAAGTGTCCCCCGGGCTCCATTCATAGCCTTCGCGGAATACCGCGTCGGGCGCCCACGGGTGCCCCGGCGGTCTTCGGAGCCGCGTTGTGCCCCGCGCCGTGAGGCGACCGCCGTACCAGGCCTGCACACTCGGAAGGCCCGGGCGGGTTCACACACCCGCCCGGGCCTTTCCGTGTCTCCACGGGCCCACCCGTGTCGTTCCCGTCCCCTTCGACGCCGGATCCGACGATCCGTGCTCCGTCCTCCGGTTCCGGGGATTACAGTGACCCCGTGGGCCGTCTGCGGCGCCTGTGCGAGGTCCTGATTCATCCGGAGGGAGCCCGGTGGACACCGAACGCATGCCCGTGCGCATCCTTCTCCTCTTCGGGGAAGAGGCGCACCTGTCGACCCCCTACATGGGGCCCGGGGAGACCGAGCGCGTGCCCGTCTCCCGGATCAGCGCCGACACCGGCCTGCCCCGCGACCGCCTCGCCGGCGCCCAGCTCGTCGCGCTCCTGCGCAACGGCGAACTCGTGCGGTTCGAGCGCGACTGACGGGCCCCGCTCCGCCCCGCTCCACTCCCGGCCCGCCCCGGCCGCCTCGCCCCGCCCCCGGCCGACGACGGAGCGGACGGTCCCGGCGACTGGCAGAATGGGCCGGTCACAGCGCGGCGTCGGGCCGCCCACCGTTCAGGAGACCGCCTTCCGGTGCACACTCGCGACGCGCGCCGCTCCGAGCTGGCCTCGGACTGCGCGAACTGCTTCGGCCTCTGCTGCGTTGCCCTGCCCTTCTCGGCCTCGGCGGGGTTCCCCTACGACAAGCCGGAGGCGAGCCCCTGCCGCAACCTCGCCGGCGACTTCCGCTGCGGGGTCCACGCCGACCTGCGCGAGCGCGGGTACACCGGCTGCACGGTCTTCGAATGCTTCGGCGCCGGGCAGAAGGTGTCACAGCGGACCTTCTCAGGGACCGACTGGCGCGCGGCTCCCGGCACCGCCCAGGACATGTTCGCCTCGTTCGGTGTGATGCGGCGCCTGCACGAGCTGCTGTGGTACCTCACCGAGGCGCTGGAGCGCCCCGAGGCCGGACCCCTGCACGCGGAGCTGGGCGAGGCCTACGACAGGACCGAGCGCCTGTCCCTGGGCACCCCTGAGGAGCTGAAGGCGCTCGACACCGACGCGCTGCGCGGTGAGGCCGCTCCCCTCCTCAGGCGCACGAGCGAACTCGTCCGCAAGGGCGCCCCCGGCCCCGGAAAGGACCGCGCGGGCGCCGACCTCATGGGCGCCCGCCTCCGCAAGGCGGACCTGCGCGCGGCCTGCCTGCGCGGCGCCTACCTCATCGCCGCCGACCTGCGCGGCGCGGACCTGCGCACCGCCGACCTCCTCGGCGCCGACCTGCGCGACACCGACCTCCGGGGCGCCGACCTGTCCGGCGCCCTGTTCCTGACCCAGCCCCAGGTGAACGCCGCCAAGGGCGACGCCTCGACCGCCATCCCCGACGCCCTGGACCGCCCCGGGCACTGGTAGGTAGTTCGGCGGCGGCTCCTATCGGCGGGTGCACCGCGCTCCCCGGCGGGAGCACCGCGGCGTCAGGAGAGCCCGGCCGCCAGGTCCGGCCGGAAGTGGGCGACGAACATCGCCGCGGCGTCGGCCGGACGGTGGAAGCGTGCCGCCAGGGCGCCCCGGTCGAGCGAGGTGTCCTGCACCTCCGCCGAGAGCCACGACAGCAGCCGGCCGCGCTCCTGAGTGTCGGCGAAGAGGTCCGCCGCGCGCTTCGGGGCGGCGTGCATGGCCCCGGCCAGCGCGTAGGGCGACCCGTGCGCACAGCCGTCGAACCGGAACGGGGTGAGGGGGCGGCGCGCCTCGGTACGCGGCCCGGGGACGGTCGCGGAGGAGCGGCGCGCCTCGGGCCGCCAGACGCGTCCCCGGTTGCAGGCGGCCACGACCGACACCATGAGCCGCTCCGCGGACAGGCGGCGCTCCGGGGCGCCGGACAGGCACCGGGGGACCAGCTCGCGCAGCTTCTCCAGGACCGCCCCCGCGGGCGGCGGGGCGGACGGGTCCTCGGGGAGCTTCGAGCGGTCGTGCGGCTCCTCGCCGGTGGCGGCGAAGAGCATCACCGCGGCCCAGGCGTAGACGTCCTCCTCCGGCCGGGGCTCGGCCCCGGCCGGGTGCTCGGGGGCCGTGTAGGCGGGGGTGGCCGCGCGCGCCGCCAGGTCCGGCCGGGCCGCCGCGAACGCCCGCGCGAACCCGGCGCCGGTCACCTTCGGGGCGTCCGAGGCCAGGACGATGTTGGAGGGCGTCAGGTCCCCGTGCACGAGGCCGAACCAGTGCAGGACGCTGAGCGCCGCCGATGTGCCCAGTGCGAGCTTGTGCAGCTCCTCCCCTCTGAGGGGGCCGTGTCTTCGCACCGCCTCCAGGAGCGTGGGGCCCTCGATGTACTCGGTGGCGATCCACGGGACGTCAGCGTCGAGGTCGGCGTCGAGCACCCGCGCCGGGCCGTAGCGCGTGGCGATGCGCGCCGCCTCGATGTCGCGCGCCAGCTCCCGCCGCACGCGCGGGCCTCCGCCTCCGGACACGCGCGGCACCGCCACCACCGCCGGGACACCGTAGCGGTCGCGGCCGAGGTGGCGTCCGGCGAAGCCGTCCCTCCCCAGGTAGCGCTCGATGCCGTAGGGCCCGATCCGGCGCGTCGTCTCCTCCGCCGTCGCCCTCACCCCCTCCGGTACGCATGCCCTGCGCCCTTCCACCCCAGCATGCCCCCACAGCGCCGGACAACCGATTCATCCGGAATCGGCGTCATTCCGGAGCCCTTTGGGGAGCACGGGGCGGGTGGGGCGGCGCCGGGAGCGCCCCGCGGACGCGGAAGGGCGGTGCGCCGGTGGCGCACCGCCCGGGAGGACGCGGTCCGGCGGCCCGAGGGCGCCGGGGATGTACGGAGGGGTCAGTACGAGGGGACGTCGCCCATCATGTCGTCCATCATCGAGTCGAAGTCGCCGATCTGGTCCTCGCTGGGCCACTCGACGGTCACCGGCTCGTTGAAGCTGGTGAAGTCGATGCTGCTGGTGACGGTGCCGCCGGCGTCGGTGGTGACCCGCCGCGGCATGCCGTCGCCGTCGACGAACACCTCGAAGGACACCTCGCTCACGCCGGACTGGTCGTAGACCTGCCGGGCCGCCTCCTGGGCCTCGGGGTCGAGCTCCTGCAGCGCCTCCTCGGTGCTGTAGGTGCCGGAGTAGCGGGTGGTCTCGACGCCGTTGACGTCGGCCGAGCCCTCCTCCTGGACGTCCTGGGCGGCGAGCAGCTTCTCGACCTCGGCCAGCGGGTCCTGGGCCCCCGCGCCGCCGCCCTGCTCGCCCATCTGGCCCAGGTCCATGCGCAGCCACTCGGGGCCGCCGGGAGGGGCGCCGGGCATGTCCGACTGCATGACCATCTCGCTGCCGCGCATGAGGATGGTCGAGGTGGTGCCCTGGGTGGTGGACTCCATCTTGACGGTCGGCTCGGGGGTGGCCGTGTACTCGATGTCGGAGGTCATGTCGAGGGAGACGCCGGACATCGACCCGCTCATCTCCATGGTGGCGGTGTAGCTGTCGACCGCCTCGGTGTTGTTGACCGCTTCGGCGACCAGGTCCACCGGGTTGAGGTCGGACAGCGGGCCGCCCGCGGCGCCCCCGCCGCCGCCACCGCCGAACAGCAGGCCACAGCCGCTGGTCGCGAGAACGATGCCCGTGCCGGCGAGGGCCGCGCTGATCTTCTTGTGCATTTCTGGGCTACTCCTCATGCGAAGGGGGATGACAGGCGGGGTGGAAGGGGCGCCTGTTGTCTCCGGTCCGATGCCCATCTGACGCGGGCACCGGGGTCCGGGTTCCTCCCGAAGGCGAGAAAGTCTCCGCCCCTTTCCGGTGTCGGGGCGAAGACGGCCGCGTGGACGGGCGGTGGCGCTAGAACAGGCCGAGCGTCTGCGGGATCACCCAGAGGGTCAGCAGGGTCAGCACCACGACGCTGATCCAGCTCCACACGATCCCGAAGCGCCCGGGCCGGTACCGCTCGGGGATGAACTTCAGCGCCACGTACAGGTTGATGGCGAACAGCACCGGGCTGATCGCGAACGACACCGCGCCGGCGGCCGGGACCAGCCAGGCCGGGTCGGGCAGCACGGTCAGCGCGACGACCATGCTCACCAGCATCAGGACGATCATGCCCAGCCCGGCGTTGCGCTCGGTCCACCAGGGGCGGTCGGCGCGCGGCGGGAAGACGGTGGTCGCGGAGGCGGCCAGGGCCCTGGGGAAGCCGTCGTAGATGATGAACACGGTGGAGAACAGGGCGGCGAACGCGCCCAGCAGGAACACGGGGAACATCCACGGGCCGACCGTGTCGGTGAAGATGCCCGAGATCGCCAGCACCGTGGCGGCGCCCTGGGGCTTGTCCTCGAGGGAGAACAGGATCGCCGCGCCCAGGAGCAGGTACATCGTGGCGATGATCCAGGAGACGATGTGCCCGATGCGGAAGTCGTACAGGGCCGCGCGGAACCAGCCGTCGGCGTAGGCGCGGTAGCGCTCGGGGGTGTTCTCGACCGCCTCGGCGCCCAGCACCTCGCGGATCCGGACCATGCCCTTGCGCTTGTCCTTCATCCACAGCGAGCCCCACACGCCGACCGTCAGGTCGGTGGGCATCCACCCCATCAGCCCGGCGATCACCAGCGCCGACCCGGCGGGGATCACCGGCAGCACCATGTACATCAGGGAGTCGGCCCGCACCCCGGCGAACACGAAGGCGACCACGGTGCCGGCCACCAGCACGATGGCGAGCACCTTGTTGACCGCCTCCAGGGCGCGGTAGCGCCCGGACAGCAGCAGGCCGACGGTCAGCAGCGACAGGCCGATCCCGTACAGCAGCAGCGGCCCGGCGCCGAGCCAGGCCCACAGCACGGCGGCCGCGGCGGCGACGATCGCCCCCACGGCGGTGCAGCCGATGACCAGGGTCGCGATGCCCAGGGCCCACACCGCCCATTTGCGGGGGCCGGGCACCCGCGCGTAGGCGGAGACGATCGACTCGCCGGTGGCGGCGGTGTAGCGCACCGCCAGCTCGAAGCCCTGCCACTTGAACAGGAACGCCACCGGCAGCACCCACAGCAGCGCGTACTCGAAGTTGGCGCCCGCGACGGGGGCGGTGACCAGGTGGCTCGTGCCGATCCCGGCCATGGCGATCAGGAGTCCGGGCCCGATGTAGCGGAGGGCGCGCACCCCCCTGAGGTCGGGCGGGGAGGCGGCCTCTTCGTCCAGGGCCCTCCGTTCCTGTTCGTCCGAGGGCTGCAGCGGCTCACTCACGGGGGACATCGGGTGCCGTGCCTTTCTCCAGGGGGTGCGGGGCGTATCCGGTGGTCGGGGTTCCGGTCGGCCCCGCTTCTCGCACGAGTAGTAGGCGGGTTCCGCCCCGGATGTCAACCTCCGACCAGCACGGACGCGGGGAGGACCGCCCACTTCCTGCCCCGTCGCCCGGGTCCGGGGCCGGACCCGGCCCCGGCGCACCCCCGGCCGGCGCCTCAGGTCTTGAGCTCTTTGAACCCCGGCACCCCGGCGATGAGCAGCGCCCCGTCCCACAGGTCGGCGGCCGACGGGCCGGTCGGGACCTGGTGGACGACGGGCCCGAAGAAGGCCGTCCGGCCGCCGTCGGGCGCGGTGACGGCGGTGACGGGGGTGCCGGTGCCCTCGCCGACGAGGGAGGTGCCCTCCTCGTGGGAGGCGCGCAGCACGCCGTCGTACTCGGTGCCCCCGCCCACGGCGGCCAGCTCCGGGGGCAGCCCGGCCGCGGTCAGGGCCTCGGTGAAGTCGCCGATCCAGTCGCCGTCGCCGTTCTCGGCGGCCGACCACAGGGCGCGGTAGAACCGGCCGAGGGCGTCGTGCCCGTGCTCGTGCTGGACGGCGGCGCAGATGCGCGCCGGGATCCACAGGTAGCCGTCGGGGTCGCCCTCCGGGTCGTCGTCGCGCCCTTCGTTGAGCACGGACAGGCTCATGACGCGCCATGTGATGGTGATGGGGCGGCGGCTCGAGGCCTCCAGGAGCCAGCGTGCGGTGTTGCGCGTGAGGGGGCACGAGGGGTCGAACCAGAAGTCAACGGTCCAGACACGGTCCATCGCCCCATCCTGGCACAGTGCACGGCCCGGGAAGGGAGAACGCCGGGCTTCCCCGCGCGCGGGAGGGGGAAGCCCGGGACGGGCCCCTGGCAGGGGACGGGCGCGGGCGGAGCGGTGTCAGCCCTGGGCCGCCTTCGTCCGCGCGGTCTGCCGGAGGGCCAGGGACGCCGCACGGAGCGCGCTGTTGATGGAGATCTCCCCGCGCATGCCCGGCGCCGCCACCATGTCCCCCGCCAGGAGGACGCCGTCACCGCGGTCGATGGCCGGACGGTCGCGCCACGTCCGGCCCGGAAGGTCCAGCGCGCCGCTCCTCCCGCGCGCTTGGGCCGTCCGCTGCCAGGTCACCCGGTCCCTCCAGTCGCGGATGCCCGAATCGGCCAGGGCCCGGGCGCGCTCCCGGCCCTGTTCGGACGACTCACTGCTGTGCATGGGCACCTGGAGCTGGTAGAGGTCCTCCCCTGCGGGAGCCGCACCGGGGTCCTGCTGGGCATAGCTCTCGAAGAACCCCCCGCCGTCCACGTCGAAGCAGAGGAACGGGTCGTCCCGCCTCTCCTTCACCGCGAGGTCCATGAGCATGCAGTGGCCGCTCTCCCACTCCAGGGAGTCGTCGTCCAGCAGCCTCCGGGCCGAGGAGAGCTCCGTGGCGACGATGGCCGGGCCGCGGTCCAGAGGGACCTCGGTGACGCGCGCCCCCGTCTCGATCTCCACGCCGAGCGAGCGCGCGCGGGCGGCGAGCCGGTCGACCACGGCCTGCCACCCGCCCGCCGTCCACCGGACGGCGGGCACGCGGAGGCCGTACACGCGGGTGATCAGTCCCCAGACGAAGGCGGCGGAGAGGCGCCCGGTATCGGCGTCGTAGGTGGCCACGGCAATGGCGTTCGCCGCGTCCCGGGCGGTGTCGGGCCCGTACAGGCGCGTCGCCCACGAGCGGAAGTCTTCGTCCACGGGGGCCTTCAGCCACGGACGGGCGGCCATCCGCAGGACGGACGGCGGCGGCGTGTGACGCAGGCGCCCCTGGTGGAGCCACCTGGCCCCCGCCGCCTTCCTGAGCGGCGGCCAGGCGAGCGGCTGCACCAGGCGGCGCCGGGTGAGCCAGGTCCAGTGGGGGCCGTCGGCGTAGAAGACGTGGCCGCCCTCGTGGGCCAGGTAGGGGCCCTCGATGGCGCGCGCACGGCCGCCGAGGTCGGTGTGCGCCTCGTACAGCCGCACCGCCGCCCCCTTCTCGGCCGCCGCGTTGGCGGCGACGAGCCCCGCGAGGCCGCCGCCGATGATGGTGATCTCTGCAGGCATGTCCACTCCTTGCCAACGGCGTCCGACCGCACATGCTCCGGTGCGTTGCACCCGGATGAGCGGTCCTCACAAGGAGGACAAGGCGGCGGACCGATCCGTGACAGGAACGGCGGACACGGGCGGCGGCCCCCGCGATGATCTCGACAGAAGTGCTGTCAATATCGCCGATTCGACAGCACTTCTGTCGAGATCATCATCCGCTTCAGTGGGCGTGTCCCCTCTGCGGGTCCGACGGCGGGTCAGCCGCGCTCCTGGCCGTCCTCGACCCTCAGGGCCGGTTGCGGCGCCCCGGCAGGGCAGTCGGGATGCCCTTTCCCGCTTTGGAGGAGGGGGCTCTATGATCTTCCCGGTACCGGTGCCGACGTGCCATGATTCCGACGTCTACGGTATGCGATATCCCAGCACCGGGAAGAAGGTCCTCCCTTGTCCGCGTTGCGCGTCCTCGACCGCGAGCGCTCGGTCGCCTCCCGGGGGTACAGCCGGTGGCTCGTCCCGCCCGCCGCCCTCGCCGTCCACCTCTCCATCGGACAGGCCTACGCCACCAGCGTCTACAAGAACTCGCTCATCGCCCATTTCGACACCTCGCAGACCGGGATCGGACTGATCTTCTCGGTCGCGATCGTGATGCTCGGCCTGTCCGCCGCCGTGTTCGGCCCCTGGGTCGAGCGCGTCGGCCCGCGCACCACGATGTTCGTCTCCGCCGTGTGCTGGGGATCCGGCTTCCTCGTCAGCGCCCTGGGCGTCGCCGCCGGGCAGCTCTGGCTGGTCTACCTCGGCTACGGCGTGATCGGCGGCATCGGGCTCGGCCTGGGCTACATCTCCCCCGTGTCCACGCTGATCAAGTGGTTCCCCGACCGCCCGGGGCTGGCCACCGGCATGGCGATCATGGGCTTCGGCGGCGGCGCGCTGGTCGCCACGCCCGTCTCCGGCCGGCTCCTGGCCCTCTTCGACCCCGCCTACGATCCCGCCTCGGCCGGTTCGGTCGCCTCCGGCGGGGCGCTGGTGGGCATGTTCACCGTGCTCGGGCTGGGCTACTTCGTGCTGATGATGATGGGCGTGCTGCTCATCCGCGTCCCTCCGGAGGGCTGGGTGCCCGAGGGGTTCGACCCGGCGCGCACGGCCAAGGCGCCGATGGTGACCAGCGCGAGCGTCTCGGCGGCCAACGCCCTGCGCACGCCCCAGTTCTGGCTGCTGTGGACGGTGCTGTTCACCAACGTCACCGCCGGCATCGGCATCCTGGAGCACGCCAGCCCGCTGATCCAGGACTTCTTCCGCGACGGGGGCGGGGCCGCCGTCACGGCCGTCGCGGCCGGGGGCTTCGTGGGGATGCTGTCCCTGTTCAACATGGCCGGCCGCTTCGTGTGGTCGTCCACCTCCGACATCATCGGGCGCAAGCCCACGTACATGGTCTACCTGGGCGCCGGGGCGGTGCTGTACGCGCTGATGGCCACCGTGGGCGGCACATCGATGGTGCTGTTCGTGGCCACCGCCTGCCTGATCCTCTCCTTCTACGGCGGCGGGTTCGCCACCGTTCCCGCCTACCTGCGCGACCTGTTCGGCACCTACCAGGTGGGGGCGATCCACGGGCGGCTGCTGACGGCGTGGTCGGCCGCCGGGGTGGCGGGGCCGCTCATCGTGAACGCCTTCCTCGACGCCGAGGGCGAGCCGGGGACGCTGACGCAGAGCGCGTACCAGGCGCCGCTTCTGACGATGGTGGGACTGCTGGTCGTCGGGTTCGTGGCCAACCTGTTCATCCGCCCGGTCTCCAAGAGGTTCCACGAGCCCGCGCGCGCCTCCGCCTCCTCCGGCGGCGGCGCCGAAGACCGGGGCGAGGACACCGTGGACCGCGCGGAGGAGGACTCGCAGCCGACCGGCGGCGGCGCGGTACGCGCACGCGGCACATGGCTGGTGGTGTCATGGGCGATCGTGTCGGTACTGCTGCTCTACGCGCTCTTCCGCGTCCTCTCCACGGCCGTGCAGCTGTTCACGGGGTCGACGAGCCCACGCGGTGAGGAGCCTCCGCGGTGCGGGGCCGGGGCGGTCGCCCCGGCCCCGCACCGCTTTCGGCGACGCCCGCCCCTCTTGACGCGGGAGCACCCTTCGGGCGACCGTTGATTTCGGTAAGCGTTTTCCGATCAATGAATCAGAGAAACGGCACGATCGGCCTCATACCATCCCAGATGGTCAGGAAATCGCTTCCCTATCCCCCGAACGAACAGAGAGGAACCCCCGTGAGGAGAGCACCCCAGCTCGCGGTCCTCGCCGCCGGGGCGGTCCTGGCCGCCTCGGCCGCCGCTCCCCCGGCCGCCGCCGACCCCCGACCGCCCGGGCGCGACATCGGCCGGGAGACGCTCGCCGAGAACGACGGATGGGCGTCGGCCGAGGGCGGCACCACCGGCGGCGCCGCCGCCGACGACGCGGACGTGTCCACCGTGCGCACCTGGGACGAGCTGAAGCGGGCGGTCCGCGGCGACCACCCCAAGATCGTCTACGTCGAGGGCGCCATCGGCGCCATGACCGCCGCGGACGGCAGCGCGCTCGCGTGCTCGGACTTCGCCGACCCCGAGTACGACTGGGACGCCTACGTCGAGGCGTTCGACCCCGAGCACTGGGAGGGCGGCGAGGACGGCCCGCTCGCCGAGGCCCGCGACCGCTCCTACCAGGCCCACCGCGAGCACGTCCTGCTCACGCCGGGCTCGAACACGACCATCGTCGGCGTCGGCGACGCCTCCCTCACGGGCGGCGGCATCCTGCTGGAGAGCGTGGAGAACGTCATCGTCCGCAACCTCGCGGTGCACGACGCCTACGACTGCTTCCCGGAGTGGCGCGGCGAGGACTGGGACGCCGAGTACGACAACATCGAGGTGTCCCGCTCCCGCCACGTCTGGCTGGACCACCTGACGCTCACCGACGGCGAGACCCGCGACCACGAGCTGGAGCGCGTCTACGGGGCGCAGGTGGACCGCCACGACGGCATGATCGACGTGATCCGCGGCAGCGACCTGGTAACGGTCTCCTGGAACGTGCTCGACGGGCACGACAAGACGATGCTCATCGGGAACACGGACTCCAACAGCCACGGGGACCGGGGCCGGCTGCGCGTGACCGTGCACCACAACCACTTCACCGGCCTGACGCAGCGCGTCCCGCGGGTCCGCTACGGCCAGGTGCACGTGTACAACAACCACTACACGCACGGCTCCGGGTCGGACTACGCGTACCAGTACTCGTGGGGCGCGGGCGTGGAGTCGGGGATCTACGCCCAGAACAACTCCTTCGACATGGCTCCGGGGATCGCTCCCGAAGACGCCATCGTCTCCTGGGGCGGGACGGCGCTGTACGAGGAGGGGAGCATCTTCGGGGGGCGGCCCGTGGATCTCCTGGGCGCCTACAACGCGGCCCACCCGGATGCGCCGCTCTCCTCCGACGTGGGCTGGGAGCCCGAGCGGCACGGGAAGATCCACCCGACCCGGGCGGTGCCGCATCTGGTCCCCGCCAAGGCCGGGGCGGGCAGGCTGCGCTGACCACCCCGTCTTGAGGAGCATCCCGGGTGGTGATTCCGGGGCGGGAGGGCCGGGCGGAACGTACCGCCCGGCCCTCGCACGGTCCTCGTCCGGCGCCCACCGGCGAGGGCTCGGCCGGGGCGCCTTTCGGGTGCTCAGCAGCTCAGGCGCCTGTCAGGCGCCCAGGGGCAGGCCGTCTCCCTCCCTCTGCTCCTCACGCTTCGCCCTGGCCCTCTGCTTCAGGCCGAGTGCGGTGTCGACGGCCAGGAACGCCAGCAGCGAGATCCCGAAGAGGGGGAGGAACACGCCCACGGCGACCGCCACGAGAGCGACAAGGATGCGGGCGGTCCAGTCGAGGCGGGCGAGCGCCCCGCGGGGTACGGGGCGGCCGAAGGAGGCACGGCTCGCCGCCCTGGTGGGTCGCCGCTGCCACCACATCCGGTAGCCGAGGACGATGAGCGTCAGCGCCGCCAGTGCCAGCGCCGCCAGGGCCACCTGGTTGGCCAGGCCGAACAGCAGGCCCATGTGCGCGGCGATGCCCCACTTGGTCACCTTGGCCATCAGGGGGTAGTCCTCGAAGCGCAGCTCCTCCAGGACACGGCCGTCAGCGGGGTCCACCGCCACCTGGTCCTGGTCGGCCGGCCATTCCCGGCTCGTCTCGGCGACGGTGTACACCGCGCGTTCCGCACCGGGGACGGCGATCTCGACCGGCCCGTCGAGCCCTGCGGCACGGGCCGACGCGAGCGCCGTTTCCGGCCCCGCGCCGCTGAGCGGGGCGTGCTCGTGGCCGCCGTCACCGCCGTGTCCGTCGCCGGAGCCGCCGTGCCCTTCGTGGCCGCCCGAGGCCGCCTCCAGGCTGGGCGTCTGCCAGCCGAAGGCCTCGCGCATGGAGCCGATGTTGCCCCCGGCCAGGTTCGACCAGGACAGGCCGGTGGCGGAGAGCGCGAGGAGGCCGATCAGGGCCCACGTTCCGACCGCCCCATGCCAGGAGAGGCTCCGCCTGCGCCCGCGCGCGCCGGCCCCCTCGGGCAGAAGCAGTCTGCGCACGCGGCGGTTGCGGCGCCCGCGCGTGAACCACAGGACGATGCCTCCGGCCGCGATGACCCACATCCAGCTCGCGGCCAGCTCGCTGTACATGCGGCCGGGCTCGCCCAGGTGGAGGTCCTTGTGCAGTTCGGCGAGCCAGGTCCGCAGGGGAAGGGAGGCGCTGCTGCCGTAGGAGTCGTACCGGCCCAGCACCTCGGCGGTGTAGGGGTCGACGAAGACGCTCATCCGCTTGTCCTCGTCGTCGGGCTTGGTGAACAGCACACCGGTGCTCCGGTCGGGCTCGGCGCCGGGCCTGACGGCGTCCAGGGTCCCCTCCGGGTAGGCCTCGGCGGCGGCGTCGATCTGCTCCTGGAGCGGGAGCGGGTCACCGCCGGCCTCCACGGTGAGGACGTCCCGGTAGGCCACCTGTTCCAGTGTCGGGCTGAAGGCGTAGAGGAGCCCGGTCGCCGCCGCGACGGCGATGAAGGGCGCGATGAGGATTCCGGCGTAGAAGTGGAGCCGGAGCACCAGCGCGCGCAGGGCCGCACCGGTCGACGGCCGCGGCGGGATCCGGTCGGGCGCCTGCGGCGGCGTGGTGTCCGGTGACGTGCTCGGTTCTGCGTCCGGTGCGGCGTCGTCGGGACGCACACCCGGTTCGATGGACATGTCTGTCGCTCCTTGGGGTCTGCACGGACCAGGAGCCGACGGCAGGGAGATGCGCCGCGGTGCACCGGGGGAACGGTCGACGCGCGCATGCCGCGCCGACCTCGCGGGTTCGCGGGTCGAGCGGGTGGCGCGTGAGGCGTCGGCCGAAGCGGAGGCGTGAGCGAAGCCGGGGCGGGGCCGGGGCTTCGCAGCCTGGTGAACCGGCGGTCGTGACGACGTCGGCCCTGGACGGGGAATGTCGTGCCGACCGGACCTCCGGGCGGGCGAGCGCGCCTCCGCGCTATGCCGCCATCAGAAGGTGACTCGCAGAACGTGCGTCGTCCAAGGCCCCGGGGGGTCCGGTCGGAGGCCCCGACGGCGGGCCCCGGCGGCGGACCGAGTGCAGCAGCGGCGCCGGATACAGCGCGCGGACGGCGCTGGTCGGCACAGGAACGGCGCGCGCGGGCAGGATCGGCGGGTCCGGGACCACCGGCAGGACGACGCGGTCGAACAGCGCCCTCGCGTAGCGGACGAGGGCGAACGCGGCCGCCTCTCCCCTGCGGAGCCACCACGCGGCGACGGCGGTGGCCGCGACGTGTGCCAGGAGCATCGGAACACCGCCGGTGAGCACCGAGGACCCGGCCTCGGCGACCGCCCCGGCAGAGACGGCGGGAGCACCGGCCGCCGCGGGGTCGGCGCCGTGGTGCCCGCCCGGGGACTGGGCCAGGGCGAACAGCGTGTGCAGGGCGAGCTGGATCCATCCGAGCCAGGCGGCCACGGTCCCGAACCCGCGCTCGCGCGCCGTCCCGGCGTAGGCGAGGCCGAAGACCGGCAGCGCGGCGGCGAGCAGTCCGCCCGTGGGGATGCCGTGGCCGGAGGTCGCCGCGTGCCCGGCCGCGCCGATGCCGACGCACACCGCCGTGAACACGGCGGCGCGGGCGGCGCGCAGCGGGGACAGGTCGGCCATGGAAGGACTCTCGCACGGGCACCGGGGCAGGCGAAACCGGGGTGGCGCCGGTTCCGCCCCGCGCCTGCGCCGTGGAACCGGGGCGGCCCCTCGGACGTCCGATGTCCCGGGACACCGGCTCCACGGCCGGTGCCGGGCGCCCGTCGACGGTTCGGGGCCTCGGTAGGATCCTTCCGCCCCCGAGTCCCGCGTCTCTCCATCCCCCGAGTGTGAAGCGGAGTTCACATGTTCACGGGCCCAGTCGGCCTCGCCCTGGTGGCCTCCCTGTCAGCCCTGATCGCGGGTACGAACATCGTGTGGGTCCAGCGTGCGCGGAACCGCCAGCGCAGGCTCCTGCGCGACGGGGTCCGCAGCGACGCCGAGGTGGTGGCGGTCGGCGACACGGCCCCGCCGAAGCAGACGGAGCACCCCTTCACCCTGCGGTTCTCCTCGCCCGACGGCACCGTCCACCGCCACACGTTCACCAGCGGGTTCCAGGGCATCGTCCCCCAGCCGGGATGGGTCGTCCCCGTGGTCTTCGACCCCGCCGCGCCGGAGGGGGCCGAGATCACCGACAACCCCTACCTGCACCCCGTGCCGGGCGCGCCCGCCCCGCCGCGGCCCGGGCGCGCCTTCACCCTGGCCCGCTACTACGGGCCCACCTTCCTCGCCGTGCTCCTCACCGTCCTCGCGGTGCCGTTCGCGTTCACGGAGGTGCCGCCGCCGACCGTCCTGATCGGCGCCCCGTTCAGCCTGATGGCCCTCTACGTCGTCAGCAGGCAGTGGCTCTCCCAGCGCCACGCCCGGCCCGGACTGTGGAAGGGCCCGGTCGTGCCGGCCGAGGCACAGGCCGTGGTCACGGACTGCTGGCTGGAGTTCGGGAGGAGGGGCCGGCGGTGGTACCCCTTCGCCGTGGAGTTCCGCCTCCCGGACGGGCGCCTGTTCCGCCGGGGCGTGCCCACCGACTCCGCGCACATCGAGAGCACGATCGGGCAGGTGAGGCCGGTCGTCTACCACCCCTCCGACCCGACCGTCGTGTACGCGGGCACGCCGGAGTCGCTGCGCCGGATGCTCTCCCTGGGCTCCGGCCTGTCCCTCGGGGTCTCCGCGTTCCTCCTCGCGCTCTCCTGGGGCCCTGTCCTCCTGATACTGGCCTTCGCCCTGGTGCAGGCCTGAGTACGGACAGGGGCGGGCCCACGGCCGGATCCGGACGGAACGGCGGCACGGCTCCCCGGGTCCCAGTTCCGGTCCCAGGCGGTCCGGTCCTCGTGGCCCTCGAATGCGAAGCGGTGTTCCCATGTTCACAGGCCCACTCGGTCTCATCCCGGTGTTCGCGGTGGCCGCCCTGCTCGCTGGCGTGAACCTCGTACGGGTCCAGCGCCCACGAATGCGCAGGAACAGGCTGCTGCGCGAAGGGGTCCGCAGCGACGCCGAGGTCGTGGCGACGGGCGAGCTCGCACCGCCCCACCAGAAGGAGCACCCCTTCACCCTCCGCTACTTCTCGCCCGACGGCACCGTGCACCACCGCACGTTCACCAGCGGGTTCCGAGGCATCGTCCCCCGACCGGGCTGGACCGTCCGAGTGGCCTTCGATCCCGCGGCCCCCGACGACGTCGAGATCATCGACAATCCCCATCTCGGGCCGCTCCCGGGAACGCCCGCCCTGCCGCCGCCCAAACGCGCCCTCACGCTGCTCCACACCTACGGCCTCACGGTCTACGCCGCGGTCCTCGTCGTCCTCGCGGTGCCGTTCGCGATCATCGACTCGGACCCGGCGGCGCCCCTGATGAGCGCGCCCTTCATCGTGCCCGCGCTCTTCGCCGTCGACAGGTTCTGGCTCTCCGAGCGCCACCTCAGGAAAGGCCTGTGGACCGACCCGGCCCAGACCCAGGGCGTGGTCACCCACTGCTGGGCGATGCGCGGGAGGCGGGGCACGTACTACCCGATCATCGTGGAGTTCCCCCTTCCCGACGGCCGCATCTTCCGCGGTGGGGTCCCCTCCGACTCCTCGTACGCCCCCAGCGGCATCGGCCAGGTGAAACCGGTGGTCTACCACCCTGCCGATCCGACCATCGCCTACGCCGGGACGCCGGAGACGCTTCGCGGCGGGGCCTCCTTCATGTCCGTCATCTCCCTCATACTCCTCGCCTTACTCACCGCTCTCGGGATCGGCCCCCTCGTCCTCACGCTGCTCCTCGCACTGATCTACGCCTTCTGAACTCCGCACCGTCGACGCCCCTGCGCCCGGCGTCCCACAGACCGAGACCGCCGATACTCCGCAGGTGGCGGCGCTGTTAGCATCGGGCGCCACCTCCCGCCGCCGCGCCCGCGGCGGGCCGTTCCCCGCGATCCAGAGAAAGGGCGGTCTCCCCGGTGGATGACGTCAACCTCCCGCTCATCATCTTCATCGTCGCCGCCGTGGTCTTCGCCGGGATCAACATCGTCCGCGGTGTGCTCGGCCGCAGGCGGAGGAACAGGCGCGTCGAAGGCGGGGCGAGCAGCGAGGCCGAGGTGGTCGCCACCGGCGGGCTCGCGCCGCCCGAGCGGACGCAGGTGCCGTTCACCCTGCGCTTCCAGACCCCCTCCGGGCAGGTGGTCGACCGCGAGTTCACCCGCGGCTTCCAGGGGATCGTCCCCGTCGTCGGCTGGCGGGTCCGGGTGCTCTTCGACCCCGAGGACCCCGACAACGTCGAGATCACCGACAACCCCTACCTGCACCCCGTCCCCGGCGCCCCGGAGCCCGTGAAGCCCCGCCCGGTACTGCGGTACGTCGCCCCGCCCGCGTTCATCGCGGCGGCCGCCCTCTTCGCGTTCCTGCTGCTGTCCGCGCTCTCCGAGGACCGGAACCTGGTCCCCGTCGCCGTGGGCGCCGTGTTCACCCTCGTCGGCCTGGTCTTCCTGTTCGCCGGGATCGGCATCTGGCGCGGCCAGCGGCGCCTGCGCGAGGAGCCCGCCCGGACCACCGGCACCATCACGCATTCGTGGAAGGAGGTCCGGACCCGCAGGGACTCCGACGGCGGCCGGACCACGCGCGTCTACTACCCCTACGCGGTGCACTACGTCCTGCCTGACGGGCGGCACGTGCACACGCGCAGCTCGACCTCGACCAACAGGCCGCGCACGGTCGGCGAGCGGACCGAGGTGCTGTACGACCCTTCCGAGCCGACGCACTTCTTCGCCGAGGGGGGCTCGTCCATGAAGGTCATGCCCCTGGTGTTCATCGGATTCGGCGTCGTCTTCCCGATCCTGGGGAGTACGATCGCGGTCGTCTCCCAGCTGGCGTCCTGACCCGGGGCCGGGGGCGGCACGCCCCCGGGCCTGCGGACCCGGGACGCTCTGCTGGTACTGTTCCGGCGCGTCCGGCCGCGCGCCCGTGCCCGGGGCCGCGGCTCCCACCCGAGAACAGGAGCACCACCCGCGATGTCCGAGACCAGTGAGTACGCCGCAACCTTCGAGCTGGTCGACGCCGACGGCGACGGCCGCATCTCCGCCGAGGAGCTCGTCAGCCTGATGGACCGGCTCGGCGGGAAGGTGACGCAGGAGCGCGCCGAGGCCCTCATCAGCGCCATGGACAGCGACGGCGACGGCCTCATCACGCTTGAGGAGTACACCCGCTTCATGAACGAGCGCTCCTGAGACGGCGCCCCGGGGCGGTGCCCCGGGGCGCCGAGGGGGCGTGCGCCGGCGCGGTGCGCGCTAGCGCAGGTCGAGCCAGACCAGGCGGTGGTCGGAGGCGGCCGCCGCCTTGTCGGACGCCGGGTCGTCGGTGGTGGGCCAGTACACGCCCGAGCCGCGCACCGGCAGCCCGTGCGAGGGCAGCACGTAGTCGACGCGCAGGTTGCCCGGCGCCTCGTCGTTGAAGTCGCCGGTGTCGTGGGCGGGGTCCCCGGTGTGGTCGGCGTTGGCGCCTCCCTGGAGCTCGGCGGCCTCCGCGCCGCCGTCGGAGCGCCGCACCTCGCCGGAGTTCACCCGGGGCGCCTCCAGGAGGCGCCGGATGGCCCGCGGGTGCCCGTCGCCGTCGTGGGGGTCGGTGTTGAGGTCGCCCGCGACGACGAACCGGGAGCCCGGCTTCAGGCCGCCCTTCCGGCCCTCGTCGTCGTAGATGTACCGGCCCTTGCCGGGGGTCGTGTAGTCCGCCCAGAACCGGATCTCGTCGTGGTTGCGCAGCACGTTCCTGCGCTCGGGCCCATCGAACGCCGGAGGCGTGGGGTGCGCGGCCAGCAGGTGCACCGGCTTGCCCCGGCCCACCCGCACGGGCACGTCCCAGTGGCTCTTGGAGGACAGGCGCAGCTCGGCCAGCTCCTCCTCCGAGTAGAAGCCCTCGCCGGTGTCCGGGTCCTCGGGCAGCAGTGCGCCGGGCATGTCGGCCCAGCGGAACTCCTGGAAGGTGCGCACCCGGTCGGTGTCGATGGGGTACTTGGAGTAGACGACCATGCCGTACTGGCCCGGGAATCGCCCGAACCCGAAGGAGTCCTCGGCGTACCCGGGCGCGCCGGGCTCGGTGACCGCCTCGCCGTCGTTGTTCAGGTCGAAGCCGGAGGCGACGCCGGTGTTGACGGGGGCGGTGTAGCGGTAGGGGTAGTCGACGGGGTCGGCCCCGTCCTGCCCGACCGACAGGTAGTTGCGCTGGAACAGCTCGGCGGCGCGCCCTTCGGCGTCGTAGTCGAACTCGTTGACCAGCAGGACGTCGGGCTCCGCGCGCTGGATGATCCCGGCGACGGCCGCCGCCTGCTCGTCGTCCGGTGTGGACAGGTCCTCGATGAGCTCGCCTTCGGCTCCGCGGTTCAGCGAGGAGTTGTAGGTCGCGAACCGCACGCCCTCGGGGCCGGGGGCGGCGCCCGCCGGGGCGGGGGCCGCGTGCGCGGGGGCGGTGGCGAGGGCGGGGACCAGGGCGGCCGCCGCGAGTGCGGCCGCGCCTGCGGATCGGGGGCGGGGGCTCATGCGCACCTCTCGTCGTCGTGTGGGGCGGTGGAGAAGTGTGCCGACCCTAACCGACCGCCGGGTGGCCCGGGGGTTGCCGCCCGGCGACGCCGGGGCGTGGGTCCTGGGCCCGCCGCCCCGCCCGTCACAGCCCGAAGACCCCGAAGCCGAACCCCTCCACCTCGATCCCCGTCCGGGTGCACTCGGCGCCCTCGGCGATCAGCGGGCGCGCCGCCCCGTACCCGGGCAGCGCCAGGCGTGCGGGCTCCTGCCGGGGGTTGACCGCCACCAGGTACCGGCCGTCCCGCTCGTACACCAGCGGGTACCCGTCGTAGGCGACCTCGGCGGTGCCGCCGGTGCCCAGGCCCGGGTGCTCCTTGCGGAGCGCGATCAGCCGCCGCACCAGGTTGAGCAGGGAGTCCTCGTCGGCCCATTGGGAGGCGGCGTCGGGCCGGCCCGGGTCGGGGTCCAGCGGCAGGTAGAAGCGCTCCTCGGGGGCGGTGGAGAAGCCCGCGCCGGGGGTGCGGTCCCACTGCATGGGGGTGCGCGACCCGGCCCGGTTGCGGTTCGGCCCGGTGGAGCTGCCCTCGGTGTCGGGCAGCCCGGGGACGTAGCGCATGCCGATCTCGTCGCCGTAGTAGATGGCCGGGAGCGCGGGCCAGGTGAGCAGGAACGCGAAGGAGGCGCGGAGCTGCTCGCGCGTGCGGGGGCCGCAGACCGGCCGGGAGAAGTCGTGGTTGGAGGTGGGCAGGGCGATGTGCCCGGTCTCCCCGACGGCGGCCGTGGCGGCGCGCCAGGCGTTGAGGAAGGTGCGGGCCGAGCCGCCGCCCCCGGCGTCGAAGTAGCAGGTGGACTCGGCGACGTTCCACGGCCCCAGGTCGGTCCCGGCGCGGTTGTCCCACAGGGACCGCAGGGCGCCGCCGCGGGTGGGGCCGCCGAAGTGGAGCAGGAAGTCGGCGTGGAACCCGGCGGGGACCGAGGTCGCCGGGTCGCCCCATTCGGCGACCAGCACCGCCTCGGGGTGGTCGGCCTCCAGGCGGGCGCGCAGCTCCGTCCAGACCTCGGCGGTGCGCCGGTGCCCGGGGTCGTCCTTGATCAGCGAGTGCGCCATGTCCACGCGGAATCCGGCGACGCCCTTGCCGAGCCAGTGGTCCATGATCTCCAGCAGGGCGCGGCGGTTGGCGCGTGGCCCGGGGGCGTCGAGGGGGCTGCGCCAGGGCTGGTCGGGGTGGGGGCGGGCGTAGCCGAAGTTGAGCGCGGGCTGGTGGGAGAAGAAGTTGGGCAGGTAGTGGCCGGGCCGGGGGCCGGGAGAGGGGACGAAGCCGCGGACGGGCTCCTCGGACCAGATGTAGCGGTCGTCGGCGGGGTCGCGGGCGGCCTGCTTGAACCAGGGGTGCTGGTCGGAGGTGTGACCGGCGACCAGGTCGAGCAGGACGCGGATGCCGCGCCGCCGCGCCTGTTCGACGAGGTGGGCGAGGTCGTCGTCGGTGCCGTAGCGGGGGGCGATGGAGAAGTAGTCGGAGACGTCGTACCCGGCGTCGTGGAAGGGGGAGGCGAAGATCGGGTTGAGCCAGACGGCGTCGACGCCGAGGCGCTCCAGGTGGTCGAGCCGGTCGGCGATGCCGCGCAGGTCGCCGATGCCGTCGCCGTTGGAGTCGGCGAAGCTCTGCGGGTAGAGCTGGTAGAGGACGGCCTGGTCGAGCCAGGCGGGGCGGGGGCGGCGCTGGGTGCGGTCGGCCATGGGCGGTGCGGTCCTCCGTGGACGGGACGCGGGCACGGGGGTGCGGGTTCGCTCCCCGATCAAGCCGATGCCCGCGCAAGGGCCCAGCAACCCCGCCGACGGCCGGTTCCGGCCACCTCCCCCGCCCCTGACCTCAACCGCAGGCCCTTGCCCATCTCGGGGAACGAGGTTGGAACGGAAACCGCGGGTTTCGGGTTTCCGCAGCGCGGGCGGCGGGCTGACCTCGGTCCGGTCGGGTGGCCGGTCAGAGGGGCGGCTCTGCTGGTACCCCTTGAGGACCCCGGCCGGGCGTTGGGCCGTCGGAGCGTGAGCAAGAGGGCGGCGACGAGGCGAGGCCGGCGGCCCATCCGGCAGCACTGTCGGCCGCCGGGCGTGTGCGTGGTCGCCGTGGACGGCGGCGACGGCGAGAGCGGGGCGGTTCCCCGGACCCGCCTGCCGTCCGGTGGGCCCCGGATGGTCCGGATGGGCGGCTCGGTGGGCGGGGTTCGCGCTCTTACGCGCTCGTGGCGGCCGTCGGCCCGGCGCGCCCCCGCCCGGCGATGATCTCGACAAGGGTGCTGTCAAAACCGCCGGAATGACAGCACTTCCGTCGAGATCATCGCGGGGGCGGCGGTGCGGGGCACGCTGGTG
>NZ_JAQFWQ010000022.1 GCF_027706725.1 Nocardiopsis endophytica | reverse complement strand
CCCCCACACTCCCGCCCGCCCCCTTCGGCGATGATCTCGACGGAAGTGCTGTCATTCTGGTGGTTTTGGCAGCACTCCTGTCGAGATCATCGCCGGGCAGGGGCGCGCCGGGGCGGCCGCCATGGGCGCGGGCGGCCATGCGCCTACGCGGTCGCGCCGCTGTCCGGACCGCGAGCGACCGGACGGACGGCAGGCAGGGCCCGGGAACCGCCCGACTCTGGCCGTCGCTGCCATCCACGGCGACCACGCACACTCCGTGCAATCGTCAACGCTGCCGCAAGGGCCGCCGACCGGTGTGGTCGTGTTTCGGAGGCGGAGCGCCGGGCGGGACGGCGGGCCCGTCCGGGCCCACCGCCCGGGCGGTGGGCCCACGGAGCGGCCGTCGGGGAGCGGTCAGGGCACGATCATCACCAGCGCCTCGGCGATCAGGGCCGGGCGCTCCTCGCCCTCGATCTCCACGGTGTGCTCCAGCGTCAGCACGACGCCCTTGTCCGTGGTGCGCGTCCCGGTCAGGCGGACGGTGTCGCGCACGCGCGAGCCCGCCTTGACCGGCTGCAGGAAGCGGACCTTGTTCAGGCCGTAGTTGATCCCCATGGTGGGGGCCTTCTCCAGCGTGTACACCTGCGGGCCGAAGTGGGCCAGGAGCGACAGCGACAGGAACCCGTGGGCGATGGTGGAGCCGAACGGCCCCTGGGCGGCCTTCTCCCGGTCGACGTGGATCCACTGGTGGTCGCCGGTGGCGTCGGCGAAGAGGTCGATGCGGTCCTGGTCGATCTCCAGCCAGTCGCTGCTGCCGAGCTCCTCGCCCTCGGCGGCGATGAGCGCGTCGAGGTCGGCGAACGTTCGCATGGGCGGCACCTTCCTGATCGGTGGCGGTCGGTGAGGGGGTGTGTCCCGGGTCACGACTCTAGCCCGTGACCGACCGATCGGTATGCACCAGGGGCGGGCCCAGGGGGCGGGCGGGCGGCGGACGGAGTGGGGGCTGCCCCGTGGGATCGTCGTGCGCATGGTTGAGACGTGGGTGATCGAGGACGGCGGTGGTGCGCCGGTGGCGGCCGACACCGTGGAGGATGTGCTCCGGGAGAGGATCGCCCAAGGGCGGTTCGACGCGCTGCTGGCCGGGTCGTCGGGCCGCTCGCTGGTCTTCGTGACCAACGGGGTGCGCGCGATGACCGTGCTGCTCGGCGAGGACGGCGATCCCGGAGAGCACGCCGCCGACCCGGGGGCCGAGGGGACGAGCGGGGGCTTCGTCCTGTCCAACGGGCAGCACGACGCCTACCCGGACGAGGACACCGTGCCGCTCGACGAGGCGTTCAGGATCATCGGCCGCATCCTGCGCGACGGTTCCTGGCCGTCCGACGCGCCCCGGGTGGTCGACCGCTGACCGGGGCTCGGCGTGTTCAGGCCGGTCCGTCGGTGCGTCCGCTCCCGCCCGGGGCGTCGGAGGCCGCCTCCGTGCGCGGGCCCGGGATCCTGCCGTCCGCACCCTCCGCACCCTCCGCGCCGTCCGCGCCGTTCGCCTGGGCGCGGTGCGCCGGATTCCTGCGGGACGGCCGCACCCTGCGCACCGCCGGCCCCTCCCGGTCGGGGGCCTCGGCCGCCAGTTCCCGCACCCGGGCCCGGGTCAGGCCCAGCAGGCGGGCGGTGTCGTTCTCGTCCACCCCCGCGCCGTCCAGCGCCCGCACGGCCTCGGCGACCGCGTCGGCGGCCCCCCGGCGCGCCTCGTCGGCCGTGTCCACGCGGTGCCTCGCGCGCAGGATCAGCCGGTCGGCCTCCCCGCCGACCGTGGGGACCACCTCCACCCGCGCCGACGGGTCGCCCACGAACGCCCGCGCCACCGGGCCGGCGTGCGCCAGGTCCGGCGCCCAGGTCACCCCCGCGCCGACGATCCGCAGCTCCCAGCCGCCGTCCCATTTGCGGGCGTGCACGGTGTACGTCCCCATGCGTCCAGGCTACGCCGCGGTCGCGGAGCGTAGCCCCGCGTGCGCGCTCAGCCCGAGTGCTCGGGCGCCGCCGGGCGCGCCCGCACCAGGGTCGCCGAGTCCAGCGCCACCGAGCGCAGCACCCGCGTGTCGACCTCGTGTCCCAGCCCCGGGGCGGCCAGCGGCACCGGAGCGATGCCGTCGTGCGCCCGCACCGGCGGGTCCACCAGCTCCCGGGGCGCGCGCACCCCGGCCCCGGGCATCTGGCTGGGGAAGGTCACCGAGGAGAGCGAGGCCAGCGCCACCGCTGCCGCGCGGCCCACCCCCGAGGCGCGCTCCTCCTCGCACCACACGTCCCATCCGGCGTCGGCCGCCCGGTCGGCGGCCCGCCGCGCCGGGGTCAGGCCGCCCAGCCGCGACGGCGACAGGTTCAGCGCGCCCCCCGCCTCGGCCCGCACCGCCGCCTCCAGGGCCTCGGGGGAGCCGACCGACGCGGCGAGCGCGACCGGGGTGCCCATCTCGCGGTGGAGCCGGGCGTGCGCGGCCAGGTCGTCGGCGGCGAAGGGCTGCTCCAGGCAGAGCATCCCGTACTCGTCCAGCGCGCGCAGCGCCGCCAGGTCCTCCTCGGACTCGGTGTACCTGCCCCCGGCCTCGGCCTGCAGCGCCAGGAACGGGTAGCTCTCCTGCACCGCGCGCACCGGCTCCAGGTCCCAGCCGGGGCCGATGCGCAGCCGCACCGCCCGGAAGCCGGCCCCGACCTGCCGGTTGACCTCCAACACCAGCGACTCCAGGGAGGGCTGGCGGCCGATGGTCACCCCCGCGGTCACCGCCGTGCGCACCCCGCCCAGGGCGTGCGCCAGCGGGGTGGAGCGGCGCCGGCTCCACAGGTCCCAGCAGGCGGTGTCGAGGGCGGCCGCCGCCGGGGGACAGGGCGCGAGCCCCGCCCAGGCGTCCGGCGCCTCGGTCGGCCGGTGCCAGGGGTGGCGCAGCAGCGCGGGGGCGAAGTCCTCGACCAGGCGCCGCCAGGAGTCGGCGTCGGCGTCGGGCATCTCGCCCCAGCCGCTGACCCCCTCGTCGTCGGTCACCCGCACCAGCGCGTGCCGGGCGCGCGGGGGGCGCCCGCCGCCGGTGCCGCCGCCCGAGCGCGACTGGGGCCGCGGGAGCCGGACCAGGGTCGCCTCGATCCCGGTCAGGGCCGCTCCGATCGCAGATCCGGTGGGTGACACGCGCGCTCCGCCTCCAAGGTGGCTCTGGTGGTGCGAGGGGAATCCCCCATAACGAAGGTATCCGCTCAGCACCGGCGGAACCACCGCGTCGGCCGTCATCGCTGTGCGACGAACACCGCACCGTGGCGCAGATCCCGGGTGTCGGCCGAGCCGAACCGGCGCGCCAGGGCGCCGCGCACCTCCTCGCGCTCCTCCGGTGCCAGGGCGAAGCGCGCGGGCGACAGGTGCCAGGACAGTACCAGGCGGCCGCCGGGGCGCAGCACCCGGTGCAGTTCGTCGACGGCCGGGTCGAGGCGCGGCCACATGGCGACCGTGTTGACGCTCACGACGAGGTCCGTGGACGCCTCCGGGGCGCCCGTGTGCTCGGCGGAGCCGACCCGGAGGCGCACCCGCCCCGCCCGCACGGCCGCGAAGTTGCGGCGCAGGGCCATCCGCACCATCTGCGGTGACGGGTCGACGCCGGTCACCGTCCGCGCGCGCTCGGCCAGCAGGCCGAGGAGCACGCCGGGGCCGTGGCCGACCTCCAGTACGTCGTCCTCGGGGGAGACCTCGCAGTGGGCCAGGACCTCGGCGTTCTGCCTCCGGTTGCCGCGGGCCATGAGCAGTCCGGCGAGCGGGCCGAGCGGGCCGCGCGGCAGTGCGAACGGGTTGCCGCTCGGGGACGTCCCCGTCCACAGCCGCCTGCGTTCCGACCCCACGATGGCGCCGCCCTCCCTCGTAGCGCGCGGAGAGTCCGCGCTCTCGCCCATACCCGCGCGCGGGGCGCGCCGCACATGCGCGCCTCCCCCCCCTCGTTGATCTCGGGAAAAGCGCCCCAAAAAGCGGCCCGGAAGCGTCGTTTCTCCCGAGATCAACGAGGTCGGGGCGGGAACGGCGAGGGCCGTGCGCCCGGGACGGCGGGTCCCGGGCACACGGCCCTGCGCGGTCTTCCTCCCGGCCCTTAGGCCAGTGCCTCCTCGACGGTGCGGAACTTCAGGCCGTGGGCCTCGCCGACCGCCTCGTTCGTCAGCTCGCCGCCGACCGTGCTCAGCCCCTTGGCCAGGGCCGGGTCGTCGCGCAGCGCCTCCTTCCAGCCCTTGTCGGCCAGCGCCACCGCGTACCGCAGCGTGTCCTTGGTCAGGGCGTGGGTGGAGGTGTTGGGCACGGCGCCGGGCATGTTGGCCACGCAGTAGAACACCGTGTCGTGCACCTGGAACGTCGGGTCGGCGTGCGTGGTCGGGCGCGAGTCCTCGAAGCAGCCGCCCTGGTCGATGGCGATGTCCACGAGCACGGCGCCCGGCTTCATGCGCGACACCATCTCGTTGGTCACCAGCTTGGGCGCCTTGGCGCCGGGGATGAGCACCGCGCCGACCACCATGTCGGCCTCCAGCACCGCGCGCTCCAGCTCCAGCTTGTTGCTGGACAGGGTGCGCACCCGGCCCCGGTAGAGGTCGTCGGCGTGGCGCAGCTTGTTCACGTTCAGGTCGAGCAGGGTGACGTCGGCGCCCATGCCCACGGCGATCTGCGTGGCGTTCATCCCGGACACCCCGGCGCCGATCACCGTCACCTTGGCCGGGCGCACGCCGGGCACGCCGCCCATGAGCACGCCGCGCCCGCCGTTGGGGCGCTGCAGGGTGGCGGCGCCCACCTGCGGGGCCAGCCGTCCGGCCACCTCCGACATGGGGGCCAGCAGCGGCAGCGAGCCGTCGGGCAGCTGCACCGTCTCGTAGGCGATCGAGGTGACCCCCCGCTCCAGCAGGGCGTCGGTGCACGGGCGGGAGGCGGCCAGGTGCAGGTAGGTGAAGAGGGTCTGGCCCTCCCGCATCCGGTGGTACTCCTCGGCGACGGGCTCCTTGACCTTCAGCAGCAGGTCGCCCTCGGCCCAGACGTCGTCCGCGGTGCCGAGGATGCGGGCGCCCGCCGCCTCGTACTCCTGGTCGGTGATCGACGACCCCAGGCCGGCGCCGCGCTCGACGGCGACCGAGTGGCCGCGGGCCACCAGCTCGTGGACGCCTGCGGGGGTGATCGCCACCCGGTATTCGTGGTTCTTCACTTCGCGGGGCACGCCGACGCGCACGTGACTCCTCCTTGCATCGTCGTTGATACCCCTCAACTGTGGCGCGCCCGGTGACCGGGCGATATCTCCAACATGGCTACTCATCCCAGGTCATCTTGACACCTTGTAAAGCAAGGGTGTTGCGTGCGTCACGGACTGGCCGGGAGCGGGCCGCCGTGCTCGGCCGCGCGCGCCCGCGGGGCCGCCGCCGGGGCCGGGAACACCGAACGGCCCCCGATCCACGTCCGCTCCACCCGCCCGGTCAGCGTGCGCCCGGCGTAGGGCCCCGGGTCGTCGCCGGGCACCGTCTGGGCGGCGTCCGGGGCGAAGGCCACCAGGTCGGCCTCGGCGCCCGGGACGATGCGGCCCTTGTCGGCCAGCCCCAGCAGCTCGGCCGGGTTCGCCGAGGTCCACCGGGCCACCGCCGCCAGGTCGAGCCCGCGCCGCCGCGCCGCCGTCCACAGCGCGGGCAGCGTCCACCCGATCGCCCAGACCCCGGTGCCGGGCCGGTGGCCCGACCCGATCGTGCGGATCGGGCAGTCGGCGTCGGACAGCAGCGCCGACCACAGGGCGTCCCGGTTGGCGCCCGAGCGCAGCGGCGGGCGGCACCGGAAGGCGGGCGAGCCCTCGGGCACCGCCTCGGCCGGAAGGCACAGGTAGTGCGGGCAGGTGTGCGCGCTGAGGGCCACCCCGATCGCGCGGGCCGCGCCCAGCACAGCCGCGCACTCGGCCGCCGTGAACGGGGACACGTGGGTGCGGGTCCCCGCCACCCGCGCGGCCGCGATCACCCGCTCCAGTCCGCGCCGCTCGGCCCGCGCCGGGCGGGCGGCGGACACGGCGGAGGGCAGGGCGGCCGGTCCGCCGGGCGGCACCGGGGCCAGCTCCCCGGCGTCCTCGGCGTGCACCAGCAGCGGCGCCTCCATCGCGGCGACCTCCATCATCGCCTTGCGCAGCGGGGCGTCGCCGATCGGCCCGCCGCCGGGGGCGCCGCCGTCCGACAGCGAGCAGTGGAACCCCGCCGCGCCCGCCGACCGCAGCTCGGCCAGGTCGGCCGGGGTGCTGCGGTCGGTGACCGCGCCCAGCAGGGACACGTGCAGCAGGACCCCGGCCGAGGCGCTCTGGTGCTCCTGCAGCCCGGCCTCCCCGGTCAGCGGCGGCCCGACCGCCGAGGGCGCCACCGCCACGGAGGTGACCCCGCCGCGCACCGCCTCGGCGGCGGTGCGCAGGTAGCACTCGCGCAGCGGACGCCCCGGGGCCTGCACCACCACGTCCGGGTCGACCAGGCCCGGCAGCAGGGCGGCCTCCCCCAGGTCGACCTCCTCGCGGGCGGGCAGGCGGGCGCCGGGGGGCGCGACCGCGGCGATGCGCCCGCCGCGAAGGCCGACCGCCGCGGGGGCGGTGCCGTCGGGGGTGACGACGCGGCGGGAGCGGATGACGGTGTCCAACTGGGACACGGAAACCCCCTTCGTGGTCGGTTTCGCGTTTCATGCTCGGTGCGCGTTCCGCCGTTCCCGGAGCGCGTGCGCGATGATTGGACGACGGTACCGCGATTCCGCGTGTTCCACCCTCGCCACCAGGGATTTCCTTCCTTTCGTGGGGAGATGGGGGCAGAGGCGGGAATTGTCGTTCGTCGGCGCGGGAAAAGGGAAACGGATACGCGGTCGCGGGCCGTGGGACGATTCCTGCGACGAAACGCCCCGGGCGGGCGCGGTGCGCGGCGGAGCGGAAAGGGGACGCGGTGGTGCGAAGGGGACCGGGCCGGTCGGCGGGGGCGTGTCCGACACGGCGTAGTAGTGGCCGTACCCTGGTGGCCGGTGGCGGACGCGGATGACCGACCTCGCCCCCTGGCTGTGGAGCGGTCTCGGCCTGCTGGTCGGGGCGGCCGCCGCCGTCGTGGTCATCGCCCGCGTCCTCCGCTAGCGACACCGGCACCGAACCACGACGGAGTGGCCCCGTGGCTCCCCCACAGACACCGAAGACGACGGACGCGGCGCGGCGCGGCGGCGACACCGCCGCCATCATCGGCGTGGCCGCGGCGGCGGTCTGCGCCATCGCGCTGATCGCCTCCCTGGTGGCCGGGGGAGCGGTCACCGCCCAGGTCATCCCCGGCCTGCCCGACCCCGGCTCGCTGACCCGCTGGGGGCTGCCGATCGCCCGCAACCTCAGCGCCCTGACCGGGGCGCTGACCGTGGGCCTGCTGCTGCTCGCCGCCGTGCTGCTGCCCTCCGAGCGCGGGCGGCTGGACGAGCGCGCCACCGGGTACGTGCGGGCGGCCTCCTGGACCGCGCTGGCCTGGGCGGCGGCCGCCGCGGCGCGGCTGGTCTTCGAGCTGTCCAACATCCTGGGCCGGGTGCCCTCCGACATCGTCGGCAACGAGCTCACCAGCTACGCCGGGCAGATCGCCGAGGGGCGCGCCCTGATGGCGGTGGTGCTGGCCGGCACCGGGATCGCCCTGTTCGCCCGCACCGTGGTCTCGGCCGCCGGGGCGATGGGGCTGCTCGCCGCCGCCGTCGCCGCCCTGGTGCCCCCGGCGCTCACCGGCCACGCCGCCGCCTCGGGCAACCACGAGCTGGCCGTCACCGGGCTGGCGCTGCACCTGGTGGCGATCTCGGTGTGGGTCGGCGGCCTGGCCGCCGTCACCTACCACGGGCTGGTGCGCCCCGGCGGCGACGCGGGCGAGGCGGTGCGCCGGTTCAGCGCGGTCGCGCTGTGGGCCTACATCGGGGTCGCGGTCAGCGGCGTGGCGAGCGCGCTGAGCCGCCTCTACAGCCTCGACCAGCTCGTCACCACGCCCTACGGCCTGATCATGCTCCTCAAGATCGCGCTGTTCGCGGTGCTGGGGGTGCTGGGGTGGAGCCACCGGCGCTCCACCGTGCCGCGCATCGCCGAGCAGGGCGGGCGCGCGCTGTTCGCCCGCCTGGCCGGGGTCGAGCTGGTCATCATGGGCGCGGTGATGGGGCTGGCCACCACGCTCAGCCGCACCGCGCCGCCCGCGCCGGACGCGAGCGACGTCGACCCGGCCACCGCGATCCTGGGCTTCCCGATCCCGCCGCCGATGAGCCTGCAGACCCTGCTCACCCTGTGGCGCCCGGACCTGTTCTTCATCCTCGTCATCGCCGCCCTGGGCGGGCTGTACGCGGCCGGGGTGGTGCGGCTGCGCCGCCGCGGCGACGGCTGGCCGGTCACCCGCACCGTCTTCTGGTTCGCCGGGCTGCTGACCATGGTCGCGGTGATGCTCAGCGGGTTCGCGACCTACGCCATGGTGCTGTTCAGCACGCACATGCTGCAGCACATGATCACGTCGATGCTCACCCCGATCCTGCTGGTCCTGGGCGCGCCGGTGACCCTGGCGCTGCGCGCGCTCAAGCCCGCGCGGCGGCGCGGCGACCGGGGGCCGCGCGAGTGGCTCAACGCGTTCCTGCAGAGCCGGTTCTCCAAGGTGGTCACGCACCCGGCGGTGGCGACGGCGCTGTTCGTGCTCGGGCCCTACGCGGTGTACTTCACCCCGGTCTTCCCGGCGCTCATGAGCGACCACATGGGCCACCTGTTCATGAACGTCCACTTCCTGCTGACCGGGTTCCTGTTCTACTGGACGATCATCGGCATCGACCCCGGCCCGCGGAAGCTGCCCTACCTGCTGCGGTTCGTGCTGCTGCTGCTCACCATGGGCATGCACGCCTTCTTCGGCATCTCGATCATGATGCAGTCGGCCCCGCTGGCCATGGAGTACTACGGCCAGTTCGACATCCCCTGGAGCCAGGACGTGGCCGGGGACCAGTACCAGGGCGGCGGGTTCGCCTGGGCGGTGGGGGAGATCCCCACGCTGCTGGTGACGGTGATGATGATGCGCCAGTGGTCCCAGGACGAGGAGCGGACCGAGCGGCGGCGCGAGCGGCACAGCAGGCGCGGCGGCTCCGACGACGCCGACCTGGACGCCTACAACGCCTACCTGCAGGAGCTGGACCGGCGTTCCAAGAACGAGGGCTGAGCGCGGAGCCGGGCGACGGGAGGCAGGGGCGGGGCCGGTGGGCCCCGTTCTGCCCGCCGCAGAAACGCTTGGGGGCGCGGCGGCCGGTGCGGTTGGCTCGGCCCATGAACAGGTTCCGATTCGGAGTGAACTTCCGGGCCGCCGACATCGGCGACTGGGCCGAGGAGTCGCGCAGGACCGAGGCCATGGGGTACGACACCCTGGCCGCCCCCGACCACCTCGGGCACCCGTCCCCCTTCGGGATGCTGGCCGCGGCCGCCGCGTCCACCGAGCGGGTGCGGCTGGGCACGCTCGTCCTCAACAACGAGTTCTGGAACCCCGCGCTGCTGGCGCGCGAGGCCGCCACCGTCGACCGGCTGTCGCACGGGCGCCTGGAGCTGGGCCTGGGGCTGGGCCACATGAAGGCGGAGTTCGAGGCGGCGGGCATCCCCTGGCGGGGGCACGCCGAGCGGCTGGCCGCCCTGGAGGCCTCCCTCGACGCGCTGGACACCCTCTTCGCCGGGCAGGAGCCCGCGCCGGTCCAAAGGCCCCGGCCGCCGCTGCTCATCGGCGGGCATGGGCCCACCACGCTGCGGCTGGCGGCGCGCCGCGCCGACATCGTCGGGTTCGGCGGCCTGACGCAGCGGCGCGGGGCGCGCATGGGGGTGTTCGACATCGACGGGCCGGAGGAGGTGCTGCGCCGCGTCGACCTGGTGCGCGAGGAGGCGGGAGCGCGCGCCGCCGACCTGGAGCTCAACGTGCTCGTGCAGTCGGTGGTGGTCACCGGCGACGCGGAGAAGGAGGCGGCGCGGCTGGCCGAGCGGTACGCGGGCGGAGGCGGCCTGGACACCGCGGCCGACGTGATGGCCAGCCCGTTCGTGCTGGTGGGGACGGCCGACGAGATCGCGGCCGAGCTGCTGGCGGCCCGCGAGCGGTACGGGTTCTCCTACATCACAGTGCACGGGGAGAGCCGGGAGGAGATGGCCCGGGTCATTCCGCGGGTGCGGGAGCTGGCGGGGGAGTGGGCCGGGGGCGGTCCCGCCGTCAGCTGAACACGAGCGCCAGCAGGGAGGCGGCCAGGGCCAGCAGGGCGCTGACGACCAGGCCGCCGCCGAGCACGGCCGCCGAGGGGCGGGGGCGGCCCGTCGCGGACCGGCCGGCGCGGTGCATCACGGCGGGCAGCAGGGCGATGTTGGCCGCGTAGATGATGATCTCCACCGCCAGGGCGCTGAGGAACGCCGCCCCGTACCCGGCTCCGGCGGCCAGTTCGCCCAGGGCGGCGAACGCCGGGACGCCGAGGAGCACCGCGACCGAGGCCGCGCCGAAGGCGATCCGGACCCCCTTGCGCGGGGTGCGGTCCCCTGCGACCAGCAGGAGCCCCAGGAGGGCCGCCATCATGACGGCGCCGACGATGCCGAAGAGGACGATGTTGACCAGCGAGTTCACATCGTCATTGTGTCAGCTCCCCGAGGAGCGGCCGAACCGCCCCGAGGTGAGCTGAACCGCACTGGAGGACCCTGCAGCCGGGCCGTCCCGCCGAACCGCACCCCGGCCAGCAGCCGGACGTCGCCCCGGGCCAGCACGGTGAGCGACGCCGCCCCGGGCACCAGGGCGCCGGGGCCGCGTTCGCGGGCCAGGCACAGGCGGCGCCAGCGGCGGGTGTGGGCGCGGTGGCTCCGCGCGGTGACGGCCCGCCCGCGCGACCGCTGGGCGGACAGGGCCTCGTCGGGGGAGGCGTCGATCATCACCACGTGGACGGAGTAGCCGCGCAGGCGGCCCAGCAGGGCCAGCAGGAGGCGCACCCACCGCCGGGTCCCGCTCTCGTGCACGGCGACCGGGCCGCCCCGCAGGGCGGCGGCGACCCGAAGCAGGTGCAGGACGTGCACGAGCCACCGCCAGGCGGTGTAGGGCAGCGCGGCCAGGGCGGGGGTCAGGCGCAGCCGCGACTGGTGGGAGTCGACGACGCGCACCCCGCCGCGGAGGACGGTGCGGTCCTCGGCCCCGCTGAGCGCGAAGAGGTGCCGGAGCAGCGTGCTCTTGCCCGCCCCGGGGACCCCGCAGACGAGCACCAGCGACCGGTCGGGGAACGAGAGCACCCGCCCGGCCCCGACAGGGGAGGGCACGACGGAGAGGGCGCCGGCGGAACCGGCACCGTCGACCCGCCCGACGGGCTCCGGACATTCGATCAAGGCGCTCATGCCTCTCAACCTCACCAATGAGGGTAAGGCGCGAATAAGCCTGGCATGAGGGCGATACAGGAAGCCAGACGCCCGACAGAAACGGAGAGGAACCGCCCCGGCGCCCGCCTCCGTTCCCTTACGGCAGCACCGTCGGGCGCGGCGCGTGTGGGCGGTCGCCGGCAGCGACGGATGAGCCGACCGGTTCCCCGCCCCTGCCTGCCGGGCGGCGGGCCGATGGGGCGTGGCGTAGCAGGCGGCGGCGAGGAGAGGCCGACGGCGCTGCCGGATGGGGCGCGTCGTCGCCACTGCCTCGGAGTGGGTCAGGCGACCTTGACGCTCCAGCCGCCGACGGTCGCCACCACGTCCAGGCTTCCTCCCAAGGCGCCGACGTAGTCGCGGACCGAGTCCATGGACGTGATCTGTCCGCTTTCGATCTGAGAGACGCGTGCCTGTGAAACGCCCATTCTCGCAGCGACCTCGGCCTGGGTGAGTTCGCTCTGTCGTCGCAGCTCGGCGAGCTGGTGTCCCCGAAGTTCAGCGCGAAGGCGCTCACGACCTTCCTCCCGGGCGGCCTCTCGCTCAGGAGAGTCCCAGGACGGGTGCATCTCGCGGACCTTCCGCTTGGTCTCCTCCCATGGCGTGCCCTTCACGGTGTCGCCTCCCTGTACTCGGCGTAGCGCTTCTCGGCGAGTGGAACGGCCTCCTGGTACCAGCGATTCCAGCTTCCGGCCTTGTCGCCGGCGACCAAGAGGATCGCCTCTCGCTCGGGGTCGAAGATGAACAGAATCCGTATCGAGGTCCCCGGAGGGGTGCGGGGCCGCAGCTCTTTCAGATTGTGCAGACTGCTGTTGTGGACCCGGTCCGCTAGTGGGCGTCCGAGGTCGGGGCCTGCTTCGGAGAGGACATCTATGGCCTCCTCCACCTTGTTGGCGACGTCGGGAGCCGCGTTGGTCAGCGTAAGGAACCAGTCCTCGACGGGAGCGAGGAGAACGACTTGCCACTTCATGGATCCTGAATATAAGGATAGCTTATGCCGCCTGTCCTGGAAACGGCAAGGATCCCTCACCCCGTCTGTTCCAGGCGGGAGCCTGAGGGGGTCTTGTGGACCCTCAGGCGGGTCGTGATCCTTGTCCGTAGGTCGGCTACGTGGCTCACCACCCCGACGGCCCTTCCTCCGTCGCGGAGGCGGTCGAGGACGTCGAGGACCTCCTCCAAGGTCTCCTCGTCCAGGGTGCCGAAGCCCTCGTCGACGAACAGGGTGCCGATGTCGGTGCCGCCCGCCTCCTGGGTGGCCACGTCGCCCAGGCCCAACGCCAGCGCCAGGGACGCGATGAACGTCTCGCCCCCCGACAGCGTCGCCGGGTCGCGCTCCAGCCCCGTCCAGGCGTCCAGCACCCGCAGCCCCAGGCCGCCGCCCGACCGGGAGCGGTCGCCCGCCGCCTTGTCCACCGTGTGGCGCAGTTCGTACCTGCCGCCCGACATCGTCGTCAGCCGGTCGTTCGCGGCCGCCACCACCTGGCGCAGCCGCGCCGCCAGCACGTACGACGACAGCCGCACGCTCTCCCGGTTCGCCGGGGACGTCCCCGCCGCCAGGCGCGCCAGGCCGTCGGCGACCCGGTGCCGCTCGCGCGCCGGGCGCGAGGCCGTCAGCCGGTCCGACAGCTCCGCGCGCAGGTCCGCCAGGCGCTCCGCGCGCCGGGCAAGCCGGTCCCGCCAGGCCGCCGCGTGCTCCGACTCCGCCTCGGCCCGGTCCGCCTCCCGCCGGAGCGCGTCCAGGTCGGGCGCGGGCGCCTCGGCCTCCGCGGCGGGCATGTCGGCCAGCACGGCCCGCACCGCCGCCAGCTCCTCGTCGTAGGCGCGGGCCCGCTCGCGCAGCGCCGCGCGCCCGCCCTCGGCCCGGTCCGCCCTGCGCACCTCGTCCTCCTCGGCGAACCCGGCCTCCACCGCCGCCCGCCGCGCCTCGGCCGCGGCCGTGCGCCGCTCCTCCGCCGCCGACGCCCGGCGGTCCAGCGCCTCGGCCGCCGACTGCAGCAGCCCCGCCTCGCCCTCCAGCCGGGACAGGCGCGCCTTGAGGTCGGCGTCCTGTCCGCGGGCCGCCTCCAGGCGTTCGGCCAGGCGCTCGGCCTCGGCCTGCCGCGCCGCGCGGCGCTCGGTCAGCTCGGCCAGGTCCGCCGCCAGCGCGCCCTGGTTCTCCCTGGCCCTGTCCAGCTCCGCGTCGACCCCCGCCAGCCGCTCCGCCGCCTGGGCCGCCTGCTTCGCCGCCGCGTCCAGCTCGTCCAGCGCCGCCGTGCGCGCCTCCACCTGCGCGGCGGCGTCCGCGGTGTCCCAGCCCCCGGCGGACGCCTGCGCCGCCGCCAGCCGCTCGGCCAGCCCCGCCTCGGCGCCCTCCGCGTCGGTGCGGCGGCGCTGGGCGGCCTCGGCCGCGCGCTGCGCCCGCTCCTCGTCCTCCTGGGCCGGGCGCTCGGCGTCGCCCACGGCCGGGTCCGGGTGCTCGGCCGACCCGCACACCGGGCACGGCTCCCCGTCGGCCAGCCCTCCGGCGAGCTCGGCGGCCATGCCCTCGATCCGCAGGCGGCGGATGTCCAGCAGGTGCTCCTGCGCCGTCTGCGCCGCGTCGACCGCCGTGATGCGCCGCGCCGAGGCGGCCGACAGGTCCTCGGCGAGCCGCTCGGCCTCCCGGGCCGCGGTGAGCCGGTGCCGGGCCAGCTCCAGCGCCTCGACCGCGGCCTCCCGCGGCCCGGTCCGGGCGCGCGCCCCGTCCAGCTCGGCGGCGAGCTCGGCCCGGCGCGCCGGCAGCTCGGCCGCCCGGCCCTTCCAGTACTCCAGCTCCTTGTCGGTCTTGCCGATGCGCGCGTCCAGCACCCGCACCTCGTCGCGGAGCTCGGCGCACCGCTCCACGTCCCCCTGCAGGTGGCGCAGGCGCGCCACCTCGTCCCGGCGGGTGCGCTCGGCCGCGCGCAGCGCACCGGCGGGGGAGGAGGCGTCCACGCCGTCGAGCCCCGACACCAGGGACAGCCGCTCGGCCGCCGCCATCTCAGCCTTCTCCAGCTCGGTGCGGCGCTGGTCGGCCGTCAGCAGCAGCGGCACCACCGCCGCCGCGCGCTCGGCGGCGGCCAGTTCGGCGTCCCACGCGCGCCGTTCGGCCGACCGGGCGACCAGCTCGGCCTCCCGTTCGGCCGCCGCGGCCCGGCGGCGCCGCCGCTCGGCCACCGTGTGGGCCTCCTCCAGCGCCGCGCGGGCCCGGTCCCGCCCGGCCGCGGCCCCCGCCGCCACCGGCCCGGCCTCGCGGGCCGCCGCGGCCGTGGCGCACGCCAGCTCCGCCGCCCACGGCACCAGGGCCTCCAGGTCCTCATCGGCCTCCCCGGGCAGCGGCGAGCGCCCCGCCTCGGCCAGCCGGTGCGCGGTGGCGCGCACCTCCTCCTCGGCGGCGGACGCGGCGCGCGACAGCGCGGCGGCGCGCTCGGCCAGCCACTTCTCCACGTCGGCGAAGACCCCGGCGTCGAAGATCCGCTCCAGGGACGCCGCGCGCTCGCGCGCCCCCGCCCGCAGGAACCGCGCGAACTCGCCCTGCGGCAGCAGCACCACCTGGCAGAACTGGTCCAGCGTCAGGCCCAGCAGGTCCGAGACGAGCTGCCCGGCCTCGTCGGGCCGGTTGGTCAGCCCCTTCCACCCCTCGGGGGTGGACTCGGTGACGACCGCCTTGGCCTTCTCCTCGGTGGTGCCCGACCCGCGCAGCTTCGGGCGCCGCCAGGCGGGGGAGCGGGTGATGGACAGCCGCCGCCCGCGCACGGTCAGCTCCAGCGTCACCTCCGGCTTGCGCCCGGGCGGGGCGTGTGTGGAGTGCGGCGTCTTGGCGGCCTCCCGCACCCCGGGCACCCTGCCGTACAGGGCGAAGCAGACCGCGTCCAGCACCGAGGTCTTGCCCGCCCCGGTGGCGCCGTGGATGAGGAACAGGCCGCCGTCGCCGAGGCGGTCGAAGTCGACCGCCTCGGTGCCCGCGAACGGGCCGAAGGCCTGGACGGTGAGGGTGTGCAGACGCATCAGGGACGGGTCTCCCGGGGGTCGGGCGGGACGGCGGTGACGGTGGGGGCGACAGGGACGACAGTGACGGCGGGGACGGCGGGGGCGGCCGGGCGGCGCATCAGGCGGACGCCTCCCGCGTGCGCAGGTCCTCGAAGGCGGCCCGGACCAGGTCCCGCTCCTCCTCGCAGGCGGACTCCCCGCGCGCCCAGTCCACGAAGTCCATGACCAGCTCCGGCCCCGGCCGGTCGCGGCTCCCGCGCGCCCACGACGCGTCCTCGCGGTCGGGCGCGCCCTCGGGCGCGAATTCCAGGTTCACCGCGTGCGGGAAGCGCTCGCGCAGCCGGTCCATCGGAAAGGCGGGCCGCACCGGGTCGGTCAGCGTCACCTGCAGCCAGTGGCCCGTGTAGGCCTCCCACTCGGGCCCCGCCAGCAGGTCCTCCAGCCGCCCGGACAGGCGGGCGACGGGCCGCGGCACCGGCGCCTCGGCGAAGTCCGCGCGCACCGCCCCCGACCGGTCGATCTCCACCAGCCAGGACCCCTTGACGTGGTGCTCCTCGGAGAAGGAGTAGGCCAGCGGCGAGCCCGAGTAGCGCACCCGCTCCGACATGCGCTGCCGGCCGTGCAGGTGGCCCAGCGCCACGTAGTCCGCGCCGTCGAAGAGCGAGGCGGGCACGTGCGCCGCGCCGCCCACCGCGATGTCGCGCTCGCTGTCGGAGGGCGCGCCCCCGGTCACGAACGCGTGCGAGAGCACCACCGAGCGCGTGCCCGCGGGCCGCTCGGCCAGGTCGGCGCGGACCAGGTCCATGGCGTGCCCGAGCACCGCCGGGTGGCCCCGCCCGGACAGCCCCCAGTGCCGCCGGGCGATCTCCGGCTCCAGGTAGGGGATGCCGTAGAAGGCCACCGGCCCATGCGCGTCGTCGAGCACCACGGGCGCCCCCACGCCCTCCAGGGAGCTGCGCAGGTGCACGCCCGCGGCGTCGAACAGGCCCGACCCGTAGTCCAGCCGGGCCATGGAGTCGTGGTTGCCGCTGATCAGCACCGCCCGCGCCCCGGTGCCGCGGATCCGGCGCAGCGCCTCGTCGAGCAGGCGCACCGCGTCCACCGGGGGCAGCGCCCGGTCGTACAGGTCGCCGGAGACCGCCACCGCGTCGACCCGCTCGGCGCGGACCGTCTCCACGAGGTGGTCGATGAAGGCGGCCTGGGCGTCCAGTAGGTTCTCCCGGTGGAAGGAGCGCCCCAGGTGCCAGTCGGAGGTGTGCAGGATCCGCATGTTCCGGGAGCGTACTGCAGGCGGCCACCGGTGCGGGGGTGCAGTGCCGATCCTGTGGAGGACCGGTCCCCGGAGGCGGTCAGTCCTTCTTGCGGGCCATGGTCAGGCCGTCGCCGATGGGCAGCATCACCACGTCGGTGCGCTCGTCGGCCAGGGCCGTGTCGTTGAAGTCGCGGATGCCCTGCACCGCGGGGGCGTCCTCGGCGGGGTCCACCACCCGGCCGTGCGAGAGGGTGTTGTCGACCAGGATGATGCCGCCCGGCCGCATCCGCGGCACCAGCTCCTCCCAGTAGCCCACATAGCCCGTCTTGTCGGCGTCGATGAACGCCAGGTCGAAGGCGCGCGCGGCGGGGAGGGCCTGCAGCGTCTCCAGCGCGGGGCCCAGCCGCAGTTCGATCCGGTCGGCCACGCCGGCCAGGTCCCAGTAGCGGCGGGCGACGTCGGTCCACTCCTCGCTGACGTCGCACGCCAGCAGGGAGCCGTTGCGCGAGTCCAGCCCGCGCGCGAGGCAGATGGAGGAGTAGCCGGTGAACGTGCCGACCTCCACCGCGTCGCGGGCGCGGAGGGTGCGGGCCATCATCGTCATGAAGGTGCCCTGCTCGGGGCCGATCTGCATGCCGACGCTGTCGGGGAACAGGCGCGCCGTCTCATCGGCGAGGTCGCGCAGTACCGGGTCGACCGGGGCGCTGTGCGCCACCAGGTATTCGTACAGTTCAGGGGTGAGGGACTCCGTGGTTCGCGTCACGGCCGCCATGCTATCCGGCGGCCCCTCAGGAGCGCGGGAGCAGCTCCGGCCAGTCGAACAGGTAGAACCCGTACAGCACGACCGCGATGGTCAGCGCGGGCGTGACGACGTTGCGCTCGACCTTGCCGTCGGTCTTGAAGCCGATGTTCTGCCCCACCCGGTAGCCGGAGAACGGCCACAGCAGCGGCACCCCCATGTGGGTGGCGATGTCCCCGGCGAAGTGCAGCAGGCAGCCCAGGGCCACCGCCGCGCCCAGCCACGTGTAGTCGGTGCCCGCGCTGTACAGGGCCAGTGTGATCCCGGCGGTGACCATGGCGTTGATGACGCCCGAGGCGGTCCGGTTCTTGTCCATGCCGAAGCCCAGGCCGTTGAAGGCGATGCCGATCAGCAGGAACACGAAGATCTGCGCGGCCATCTCCGACCACAGCGACGTCCCCTGCGCGATCGCCCCCATGATCAGCGCGAACAGCAGCGAATGGGTGCCGTTGCGGTGGCCGCCGAACGCCCAGTTCAGAAAGGCGCCCAGGGTCTTGGTCACGATTCCGTAGGTCTGGGTGATGGTGGCGCTCTTGTGGTCCAGGTCGGGGATGAGCGCGGACCCGGCGCACACCAGGGCGCCCGCGATGATCTCTCCGGGACCCATGTGGAAGGTGATCCCCAGCACCTCGGTCCCGTCCAGAACGGGAACCAGTGCCATCCAGCCGACCGCGCCGCTGAGCGCGTGAGAGTGCCCCATCATGTGCGGCAACGCTAGCGGCCCCGGTCATTCATGGCGAATCGGCCCGGAAAAGGTGGTTTCGGCGCACGGTTTCCCCCGATCCGAAAATGGTGCCCGACCGGGAGGCGGGCACCGCGAGCGGAAGATCGTGAACATCCTGTGACGGTCAGGGTGTAAGTCGTTGACGCTTTTCTGTGCACGCTGGTAGACAACCAACAACCGGCCGCCGGTTCGAGGTCCCCCCGTTTTCCCAGCGTGAAGAGGGGTCGCCGACCATGCCCACCGCCTTTCCCCCGTTTTCGACCCGGTCCCCCAGACCCTCCCGGCGGCCCGTGGGCCCCGGCCGTGCGCACCCGGGCGCCCTGCGCGGCGCCGCCGCCGCGGCCGCGCTGGCCCTGGCCGCGGGCGCGGCCGCACCCGCCGCGGCCGAGGCCGCCTCCCCCGAGGGCGACACCCTGACCGTGGCCATCTCCCAGCCCGTGGACACCCTCAACCCGTTCCTGGCCCAGCTGCTCATCTCCACCAGCATCCACAAGGCCGTCTACGAGCCGCTGGTCGCCTACGACGCCGAGACCAACGAGCCCACCGGCGCCGTCGCCGAGTCCTGGGAGACCTCCGAGGACGGCCTCACCTGGACCTTCACCATCCGCGAGGGGATGACCTGGAGCGACGGCGAGCCCGTCACCGCCGAGGACCCGGCCTTCACCTACAACGCGATGATGGAGGACGAGGAGGCCGCCACCGCCAACGGCAACGCGGTGGCCAACTTCGAGACGGTCACCGCCGTCGACGACTCCACCCTGCGCATCGAGCTCGAAGAGCCGCAGGCCACCATGCTCTCCCTGGACGCGCCCATCGTCCCCGAGCACGTGTGGTCCGGGGTCGACGACTTCGGCGACTTCACCAACGAGGACTTCCCCATCGTGGGCAGCGGCCCCTTCACCATCACCGGCCACGAGCCCAACCAGTCCATCACCCTGGAGGCCAACCCCGACTACTGGCGCGGCGCGCCCGAGTTCGAGAACCTGGTCTTCCGCTACTTCGCCGACAAGGACGCCGAGGTGGAGGCCCTGCGCAAGGGCGAGGTGTCGATGGTCGCCGGGCTGACCCCCGCCCAGGCCGACTCCCTGGAGGGCCAGGAGGGCATCAGCGTCAACAACGCCACCGGCAAGCGGTTCCAGGGCTTCACCATCAACCCGGGCGCCGAGACCCAGGACGGCGAGGAGTTCGGCGACGGGCACCCGGCGCTGGAGGACAAGACCCTGCGCCAGGCCATCATGCGGGCCATCGACAAGGACGAGCTGGTCGAGAAGGTCTACGGCGGCTACGCCGAGCCCGCCGAGGGCTACATCCCCGCGCGCTACGACCGGTACTACTGGGAGCCCTCGGAGGAGGAGCGCCTGGACTTCGACGTCGACGCCGCCAACGAGATGCTCGACGAGGCCGGGTACAAGGAGGGCGACGACGGCATCCGCGTCTCGCCCGACGGCGACCGGCTCGAACTGCGCATGCACGTCCACAACGACCGCCCCGACTACGTCGCCATGGGCAAGATCTTCGTCGAGCGGCTGGCCGACATCGGCATCGAGGTGGACAACCAGACCGTCGACCCCGGCGTGCTCAGCGACGCCCTCTACGACGCCGAGTACGACCTCATCTGGACCGGCTGGTCGGTCAACCCCGACCCCGACTACGTGCTGGGCATCCACACCTGCGACGCGCTGCCCGAGGAGCCGGGCACCATGCGCGGCGACGCCTACTTCTGCGACGAGCAGTACGACGAGCTCTACGACAAGCAGCTCGCCGCCTGGGACGACCCCGACCAGCGGGCCGAGTACGTCAAGGACATGCAGCAGATCCTCTACGAGGAGGCCGTGGTCAACGTGGTGACCTACGCCAACACCATGGAGGCCTACCGCTCCGACCAGATCTCCTCCACGCAGGTCCAGCCCGACCCGGGCGGCAACCTGTTCGGCCAGGACGGCCACTGGAGCTTCTCCACGGCCGTGCCCGCCGAGGGCGGCCAGGGCGGAGGCTCGCTGTCCGGCGGCATGATCGCCGGGATCGCCGGGGCCGTCGTGGTGGTCGCCGGGGCGATCGGCTTCCTGGTGTGGCGCCGCCGCACGGCCACCGCCGAGGACCGGGAGTGAGCGCCCGCCCCTGACCCGGGCCCGGGGGCGGCGGCCGCGCGCCGCCCCCGGGCACCCGCCGCCCGACCCCGACCCGTCCGCTCCGACCCGCCGACCAGTGAAGGGGCCCGCGTTGACCCGACCAGCGACCGCCGCGGCGGCGCCGCCCGAGGAACCGGGCGCACCCGGCCCCGGCACCGCGCCCGGCGGTCCCTCCCGCGCCGCCCGCGTCCTGCGCTATCTGGGCGGCCGCCTGCTCACCGCCGCGGTCTCCCTGCTCGCCGTGATGGTCACCAGCTTCTTCCTGTTCCGCATCCTGCCCGGCGACCCGGTCCGGGCGATGACCGAGGGCCGCGAGGTCTCGGTGGAGCAGCTGGAGGAGCTGCGCGCCCAGTTCGGACTGGACAAGCCCCTCTGGCAGCAGTTCGCCGACTACTGTGTGGGCCTCCTGCGGTTCGACTTCGGCACCTCTTACCAGTACCGGGTGCCGGTCGCCGAGCTCATCGCCGAGCGGATCGGCCCCACCGTGCTGCTCGCCGGGACCGGGACCGTCGTGGCCGCCCTGCTCGGGCTGGTCCTGGGCACCCGGGCCGCCTGGCGCCGCGGCTCGGCCGGGGACCGCGCCACCACCGCCGTGGCGCTCACCCTGTGGTCGGTGCCCTCCTTCTGGCTGGGGCTGCTGCTCATCGTGGTGCTGGCCTCGGGCGCCGGGTGGCTGCCCGGCCTGTTCCCCACCTCGGGCATGTCCACCCCCGGGGTGGAGGGCGGGTTCGACTCGGCTGTGGACGTGGCCCACCACATGGTGCTGCCGGTGGCCACCATGGTCGCCGTCGTCTACGCCCAGTACCTGCTCATCATGCGCTCCTCGGTGCTGGACGAGATGGGCGCGGACTACCTGACCACGGCCCGCGCCAAGGGGCTGCGCGACTCCCTGGTGCTGCGCCGCCACGCGGTGCCCAACGCCCTGCTGCCCACCGTCACCCTCATCTTCCTCAACCTGGGGCGGGTGATGGGCGGCGTCATCCTCATCGAGACCGTCTTCGCCTGGCCCGGGCTGGGGTCGCTGTTCTACTCCGGCCTGCGGGTGCCCGACCTCCCGCTGGTCCAGGCGCTGTTCGTCCTGTTCGCGAGCGCGGTGATCATCATGAACCTGCTGGCCGACCTGGTGTACCCGCTGCTCGACCCGCGGGTGCGCACGTGAGCGCCCCGGCGCCCTCGCGGCGCGCGCTGCTGTGGGCGCGGCGGCGCGCGGCCTGGGGGGAGTTCGCCCGCACCTACGCCCAGAACCGCGCGGGCCTGTTCGGGCTGGCGGCGCTCGCGGCGGCCGCCCTGACGGCGCTGTGCGCGCCGCTGTTCATCGACGCCGGCGAGCTGGCGGTCACCGGCGGCCCCGGCGGGCGGTTCGAGCCGCCCAGCGGCGAGTTCTGGCTGGGCACCGACGCCTTCGGGCGGTCGGTGCTGGCGATGGTGCTGTGGGGCGCGCGGATCTCGCTGACCGTGGGGTTCCTGGCGGCGTTCGTGTCGGTGGCCCTGGGCACGGTCATCGGCATCATCGCCGGGCACTTCGGCGGCTGGCCCTCCGACGTGCTCATGCGCGTCACCGACTGGTTCCTGGTGCTGCCGTCCCTGGTGGTGGCGGTCGCCCTGGCCGCGGTCCTGGAGCGCAGCACCCTGACCATCATCGTCGCCATCGGTGTGACCGCCTGGCCCGCCACGGCGCGCGTGGTGCGCGCCCAGACCCTGTCGGTGGAGGCGCGCCCGTTCATCGAGCGGGCCCGCGCGCTGGGCGGCGGCCACCTGCACGTGATGAAGCGGCACGTGCTGCCCAACGTCATGCCGGTGGTGCTCGCCCAGACCACGCTGCTGGTCGCCGAGGCGATCGTGATGGAGTCGACCCTGTCCTTCCTGGGCCTGGGCGACCCGTCGACGATCTCCTGGGGCGGCATCCTGCAGGACGCCCGCAGCGCCGGGGCGATCAGCTCCGGCATCTGGTGGTACATGGTCCCGCCGGGCCTGGCCATCGCGCTGGTCGCGCTCTCGTTCACCCTGTGCGGGCGGGCGCTGGAGGGCGTGTTCAACCCCAGGCTGAGGGAGCGCCGGTGAGTACGGACGACGGGGCACGGGTGCCCGACGGGGCGCGAGCGCCCGACGGGCCTCAAGGGACGGGAGCGGAACCGCTCCTGCGGGTCGAGGACCTCCGGGTGGACTACCGCACCGCCGGAGGGCGGGTGCCCGCCGTGCGCGGGGTGTCGTTCACCCTGGAGGCCGGCAGCAAGCTGGGCGTGGCCGGGGAGTCGGGGTGCGGCAAGTCCACCGTCGCCCTCGCCCTGCTGCGCCTGCTGCCCAAGTCGGCGCGGGTGGGCGGCTCCGTGCTGCTGGAGGGGGAGGACGTCACGGCCATGCGCTGGGGGCGCCTGCGGGCGGTGCGCTGGGCCGGCGCCTCCATCGTCTTCCAGGGCGCCATGCACGCCCTGAACGCGGTGCGCCGCGTCGGCGACCAGATCGCCGAACCCATGCTGCTGCACGGGACCGTCCCGCCCGGCCGGACCGGGGCCCGCGTCGGCGAGCTGCTGGAGAGCGTGGGGCTGCCGCGCTGGCGGGCCCGCTCCTACCCGCACGAGTTGTCCGGAGGGCAGCGGCAGCGGGTGATGATCGCGATGGCGCTGGCCTGCGAGCCCCGGCTGATCATCGCCGACGAGCCCACCACCGCCCTGGACGTGATGGTGCAGGCGCAGATCCTGCGGCTGATCGACGACCTGGTGGCGGGCAGCGGCATCGGCCTGGTGATGATCAGCCACGACCTGTCGGTGCTGGCCGACACCTGCGACCGGCTGGCGGTGATGTACGCCGGCCGGGTGGTCGAGGAGGGGCCGGCCGCCGAGGTGGTCGCCGCCGCCCGGCACCCCTACGCCGCCGCGCTCAGCGCCGCCTTCCCCCGCGTGGGCGACCCGGGGTCGCGGATGGCGCCGCGCGGGCTGCCCGGCGACCCGCCCGACCCGGCGGCGCTGCCCGAGGGGTGCTCGTTCCGGCCGCGCTGCGCGGTGGCCGAGGAGCGGTGCGCCGCCACCGACCCGGACCTGTGGTCGGCCGGGGACGGCGGCCGCCGCGCCGCCTGCGTCAAGGTGCTGGAGGAGGCCGTATGACCGCCGAACTGCAGAGGAGCGCCCCGCAGGACGGCCCGGAGGGCGCGGCCGACGGCGCCCGCGCCCAGGGGGAGCCGCTGCTCAGCGCCTCCGGCCTGAGCGTGGAGTTCACCGGGCGCGGCGGGCGGGGCACCGCCCGCGCGGTCGACGGGGTCGACCTGGACCTGCACGCCGGGGAGATCCTGGCGCTGGTCGGCGAGTCCGGGTGCGGCAAGACCACGCTGGCGCGCACCCTGCTCGGGCTGGAGCGGCCCACCGCCGGCCGGGTGCTGTTCGAGGGGCGGCCGCTGGCATACGGCGCGCGGGCGCTCAAGGGCTACCGGCACCGGGTGCAGCTCGTGCAGCAGGACCCGGCGGGCTCGCTCAACCCCCGGCACACGGTCTACGACGCGGTCGCCGAGGGGCTGCGCATCCACGAGGGGGCGACCGCCGACGAGGAGCGCCGGGTGGCCGACGCGCTGTCCCGGGCGGGTCTGCGCCCGCCGGAGCGGTTCTACCTGCGCTACCCGCACGAGCTGTCGGGCGGCCAGCGCCAGCGGGTGGTGATCGCCGGGGCGCTGGTGCTGGAGCCCGAGGCGCTGGTCGCCGACGAGCCGGTGGCCTCCCTGGACGCCTCGGTGCGCGGGGAGATCCTGCGGCTGCTGCTGGACCTGCGCGCGGACCTGGGGCTGTCGGCGCTGGTGGTCACGCACGACCTGGGCATGGCGTGGAACATCGCCGACCGGGTGGCGGTGATGTACCTGGGCCGGGTGGTCGAGGCGGGCCCGGTGGAGGAGGTGCTGGCGGAGCCGCGGCACCCCTACACGCAGGCGCTGATGTCGGTGCTTCCGGAGTCCGGTGCCCAGGAGCCCCAGGTCCTCGCGGGCGAGCCGCCGGACCCGACGAGGATCCCGGGCGGGTGCCGGTTCCACGCCCGGTGCCCGGTCCTGGCCTCGGGCGAGGCGGAGCGCGCGGGCGTGGCCGACGCCTGCAGGACGCAGGACCCGGGGGTGCTGTCCGGCAGCGGCCCGGCGAGGGTGGCCTGCCACTACGCGGCCCTGGGGCGGGCCGGGGACTGAGCCCGCCCCTCCGGCGTTGATCTCGGGAAAAGCGCCCCTAAAAGCGGCCCGGTAGCGTCGTTTCTCCCGAGATCAACGCGGAGTGCACCCGCCTATCCGCGCGGGCGGTCAGCCCTCCCACACGTCGCCGACCACGCGCAGGACGTCCGGCGCCTGGGTCCGGCCCGCGCGCGCGGCGGGCGCGCGGAACCTCGGGTCCAGCACGTTGCCGCCGAACGCCGCCAGCGCCTCCTTGTCCGGCGTGACCAGGACGCTCCTGGGCTCACCGGGAAGGCCGTCGAGCTGGGCGGCGGGGCCGGGCAGCGGCCCCATCCCGTGCGCGATGGGGGCGAGGACGACCACGCGGTCGTACCCGGCCGCAAGGTCGATGTTGGCCGTCGAGTACACGCCGCCGTCCATGTAGACCGACCCGCCGACCGGCACCGGCGGCCACACGCCCGGCACCGCGCAGCTCGCGGCGACCGCGTCGACGATGGGCACCCCGCTGTTCCGGTCGAACACCTTGCGGCGTCCGGTGTGCACGTCGACGGCGGTGACGCGCAGGTCGGTCTCTGGCCAGTCGTGGGAGACGAGGCGCCCCGCGACGACGGCGCGGCGGTCGGCGACGGAGGCGTTCGGGCGGCGGATCGCGCTGCGGTGGGCGGCGCGGCCGATGCGGGCCCGTGCCCGGTCGGGGTCGCGCTCGGTCACGTAGGCCGACACGAGGCGGAGCAGGCCCACACGGGACAGGTGGGCGGCCGCCTCCCCATCCGGGGGCGCGAGCTGGCGGTCGTAGAGCTTGGCGAGCGGCATGCCGGAGGTGATCTGCGCGCCGACGACCGAGCCGGCGGAGGTACCGACGACGAGGTCGGCGCCGGTGAGGTCCAGCCCGGCCTCCTGGAGCCAGGTGAGGATGCCGATCTCCCAGGCGATCCCGGTGATGCCTCCGCCGCCGAGCACAAGGGCCTTGCTCATGCCGAGCCTCCTCGTTCACCGCCCGGCGGGCCGGGCCGAAAGAGCCGTCCAAGAGCCAGAATATGCCGGTCGGTGGCACGGGCCACACGCGCAGGGGGCGCAGTGGGCCGGGCCCGGGCCACCGGGGTGGCGGTCCCGCCACCCGGTCCCGTCTCCGGCGGTTCGCCCACCGCGCCGGATGCACGGGGCGCGTCCGGGTTCGGCCACGGCACCGACCGCGCCCCGTGAGCCCGGACACCCGTGCAGGTCAGGGGATCGGCCGCCGCCCCCATCTCCTCACTTGACGACATGGAAAGTCAGTGCTTCACTTTCCGGTATGGAAACTCAGAACCCCCCGAACGGCCACCCCTCCCCCGAAGAGGCCGCGGCCGCGCTGCAGGAGACCGAGAAGCTCACGACCGACGTCGCCGGCGTCAAGGTGCCCGCCTGGTACTTCCCGGCGCTCGGGGCCGTCGTCGCCCCCTACGGCCTGATCACCGTCCTCCCCGACACCCCCGTCGGCATCGGGGCCATGTTCGCCGGAATCGTCGTCTTCCTCGCGGCGTGCGCGCTGATCATGCACTTCGGCGTCAAGCAGATGGGCGTGCTGCGCTGGCTCACCTGGAAGGAGACCTGGCCGGTCTTCGTCCCGTGCGGGGTGCTGGTGGTCGCCGCGGTCGCGACGAGCCTCTTCATCGACTCCAACTGGCTGTGGGTCGGGCTGTCGGCCGCGGTCGGCCTCGTCATCGCCGCGTTCGGCCCCTACCATCGCCGCACCAGCCCCTACTACAAGCAGAGCGACGCGCAGTGACGACCGATCCCACACCGACCGCGACCGACGGCTTCAACCCGACCATCCACGCCCCGAACCGGCTCAGGATCTGCGCGGCGCTCGACGCCGCGGGCCCGGGGGGACAGGTGGAGTTCGCGACCGTGCAGGACAAGCTCGGGGTCAGCGCCTCGGTCCTGAGCAAGCAGGTCGGCGTCCTGGTCGACGAAGGCTACGTCCACCAGACCCGCGCCACGCGCGACCGCAGGCAGCGGGTCTGGCTGTCGCTCACCAAGGAGGGGCGCGCCGCCTACGAGGCCCACGTCGCCGCGCTGCGGGCGATCGTCGAGGGCTGAGCCGGGCACCGCCCCCAGGACCGAACCGGACCCGCCCCTCCCGCCATGTCCCCTCCGGGGACCCGCCCCCCTCCCAGTGTGGGTGCCGAGCCCATGGGGACCGCGGCGACGTGCGCCTACCGTCGTACGGCATGAGCAAGCACGTGACCTCCGCCATACTGGCGGGCGCGCTCCTCCTCGCCTCGGCGGCCTCCCCCGCCGTCGCCTCCCCCGCCCACGGAGACGGCCCCGTCCCGGGCGCGGACCGCGTCGCGGCCTCCCGCCTGGACGACCTGACCACCGCCGGAACCGTCGACAGCGGACACACCGACCCCGCCGCGTGGGCCGGGCTGAATGCCGAGGGGACCCACAACCCGAGCGGTGTGCCCGGTGTCCAGCTCGACGGCCACTTCCCCGACCGGTCGACCACCAACGCCACCCACGGCTGGGACCACGACTCCCAGTTCGTCATCCGCTTCCCCGAGGACTGGAACGGCGGGCTCGTGGTCGGCGGGTCGCCCGGCAACCGCACCCAGTACGCCCTGGACGCCGCCGTCTCCGACTGGGTCGTGGCCCAGGGGTACGCCTTCGCCGCGACCGACAAGGGCAACACCGGGCTCGAATTCCACCGCGACGGCCGCCGCCCGGGCGACGCCGTCGCCGAATGGAACGAGCGCCTGACGCAGCTCACCGTCGCCGCCCAGAAGGCCGCGGACCTCCACTACGGCCGGTCCCCCGAACGCACCTTCGTCACCGGCCTGTCCAACGGCGGGTACCTGACCCGCTGGCAGCTGGAGAACCGGCCCGACCTCTACGACGGCGGCATCGACTGGTCCGGGGTGCTCTGGCGCGGCGACGGGCCGAACCTGTTCACGACCCTGCCGACCGCCGTGCGCGAGTACCCGGCCTACGCCGGGACGGGCGACCCGCAAGCGCGCGAGGCGCTGGTGGAGGCGGGGTTCCCCGCCGACTCCGAGTTCCTGTGGGAGTACCACCACGAGGTCTACTGGGGCCTGACCCAGGAGATCTACCGCACCGAGTTCGATCCCGCCTACAAGGGCGACGACGCGGACTACGCCTATGGGGACCGCCCGGCGTCGGTGCGGCGCGCGGTGGAGCGGATCTCCCTGACCGGGGACATCGGCAAGCCGCTGATCACCCTGCACGGCACCCTCGACGCCCTGCTGCCGATCTCCACGGACTCCGACGTCTACGCCGACATGGTGGACGACCGGGGCAACGCCGACATCGCCCGCTACTACCGCGTGGAGGACGGCAACCACGTGGACGGCCTGTACGACCGGTTCCCCGACCGGCTCCGCCCCATGCTGCCCTGCTACCGCGAGGCCTTCACCGCCATGGAGCGCTGGGTCGACGACGGAACGCCTCCCCCGCCCAGCACGACGGTCGAACGCCCCGAGGAGGGCGACCTGGTGAACCGGTGCGCTCTGTGAGCCCTCCGAACGCGAACCGAGACGAGACCTGAGGAGATGAGGAGATGACATCCCCCTTCCGTCGAACCGCGCGCCGAGCCGTTTCCTGGACCGTGTCCCGGGCGGCGCGCCTCTTCGCCGCCGCCGTGGCCGCCGGTGTCGGAGCGGCCCTGCTCACCACTGCCCCCGCACAGGCGGCACCGCCCCTGGAGAAGGTCAGCGGGTTCACCAACCCCGGTGCCCTGGACATGTACGTGCACCGCCCCGCCGACCTGCCCGACGGCGCCCCCGTCATCGTCGCCCTGCACGGGTGCACGCAGACCGCCCAGGAGTACGCGGACCACTCCGGGCTGGTCGAACTCGCCGACGAACAGGGCCTTCTCTTGGTCTTCGCCGAGCAGCGCACCGCCAACAACTTCAACCGGTGCTTCAACTGGTTCCAGGGCGCCGACATCGCCCGCGGCCAGGGGGAGGTCGCGTCCATCCGGAACATGGCCGCCCACGCCGTGTCCGAGTTCGGCGGCGACGCCGGCAGGGTGTACGCGACCGGACTGTCCGCCGGGGGCGCGATGACCACCGCGCTCCTCGCGGCCTATCCGGACGCGTTCCAGGCGGGCGGGGTGATGGCCGGGCTCCCGTACAAGTGCGCGACCAGCATGATCGATGCCTTCACCTGTATGAACCCGGGCAAGGACAAGTCCCCGCAGGAGTGGGCGCGCCTCGCCGCCTCCGGGCACCCCTCCTGGGAGGGGCCGTGGCCGCGTGTGGCGGTGTGGCACGGCACCTCCGACTACACGGTCGTCGAGCGCAACGCCGACGAGCTACGGGACCAGTGGACCGCGGTGCACGGTCTCGGCCAGACTCCGGACCGCACGAGCACCCTGGAGCCGAACGGGACCCTGCGCGAGGAGTACCTCGCCTCCGACGGCACGGTGGCCGTCCAGGTCAACAGGGTCCCCGGGATGGGGCACGGCACGCCGGTCCGCCCCGGCGGCGGCCCGGAGGAGTGCGGCCAGAGCGGCCAGTACTTCCCGGACACCATCTGCTCCAGCCGCCACCTGCTCCGCTTCTTCGGCCTCCAGGGGTGAGCAGGGACGGCGGGCTCTGAGAGCGGACGCGCCCGCTACTCAGGACTCGCGAAGCACGTCCTGGTGTCGATCCGCACCGGGCGGCCCGCCGGGAGCGGGTTCTCGACCGCCTCGTCCAGCGGCAGACCCGACCGGTCGACGTGGTAGACCCCGTCCGTAGCCCGCCCCACCCGGGCCGTCAGGTCGTACTCGGCGACCGGGCGGCCCGGCCGGTGGACACGGAGGACGACCCCGCCCACCTCGTCGTCCTCCTCGTCCAGACCCCCATTCACGAAGTCGCCGTCCCCCAGCACAACATTGAGCACCCGGTCGAGATGGGCGCACGCCTCGGCCGCGGACGCGAACAGCACGAAGTCGTGGTCCGCGTTGTTGTTGTCCATCCAGTAGGGGACGCGGAGCAGGAAGAATCCGTGGCTCCCGTGGCTCTCCGGGGCGGTGTAGGGCCACTGGCCGTACATGCGCGCCTCGTCCCACGACCTGCGGTCGTGCGCGTCCAGGTCGTCGGGGAACGCGCCGAAGTGCTTCAGGCAGGAGAGCGCGCCGACCTCCCCCGGGTCGCGGCGGAGCGCCTCCCGGTACGCCTCCACCGCGCCCTCCTGATCGCCGACCCAGGTGAGGGCGTGGCCCAGGTGGAGCGGGACGAGCGCGTCCCCGGGGTCGACGTCCAGGGCGGCCCGCGCCGCCCGGACGGCCTCCTCCGCAAGGGGGCGGCTCACGCCCTCCGGGTCGTGCTCACTCAGCCCGTCGGGGAGCGTCCCGTCCTCGTCGTCGAAGTCGCACCCCACCGTCGCCCCGACACAGTGGCGCAGGGCGTAGGCCGCCGCTGTGGAGCGGAGGACGGCGAGGGTGCCCGAGGTCTCGGCGTCCTCCGGGTCGCTACTGCGCTCGGCTTCGTCGCAGAGCCGCCGCGCCTCGCCGAGCGGACCGAGGGCGCCGTCCTCCCACACGATGTGCCTGACCCAGAACTCGCACTCGCTGAGGGAACGGCTCGCCCGACGGAGGAGGGTGCTCACGCTCTCATCGCTCATGCCGCGGCACCCTAGTGGACCGCTCGGACACCGGGAGCATCACGGATCCAGCGGCACCTCCATCTCCAGGAGCGCCGAGCTCATGGACTTGCCGTGGGCGTCGAGTCGCAGGGACTCGGTGACCGTGTCCCCCGGCGCGCGCGGGCACACGAACAGCAGCGCGCCCACCCCGTCCATGCGGTGCCGAACCACCTCGCCCACGACGCGGTCGCCCAGGTGCCGACCGACCTCCTCAGGGGTCACCGCTTCGCACAGCACCGGGTAGAGCGCCGGGTCGTAGGGGATCAGCGACAGGGTCGTCACGTTGCCCTTGTCGCCCGCGCGCGAGTGGGCCACCTCGTAGAGCCGGACCATCAGCCCTCCTCCGCATCCATCGGGCGCTCCGTCGGGCGCTCCTCCGCGCGCGCTGCCACATGCACGACCCTGGTCTCCACAGCGTCCCGGGGAATGCCGGCCGAGAGCACGCCCACCACTTCCTCCACGCGGACCCGTACCCCGCCCCCGCCCGCAGGCCCGGAGGTGTAGAGCGCGTCGACCTCCTCGGCGACCGCCTCGGCCGCTTCGCGGTCCAGCGCGCGCCCGGCGACCCTCAGTCGGCACTCGTAGGGCTCGACCCCCTCCCCCGCCTGCGGGCCGTGCATCGCGTCCACGCCGACCACCTCCACGCGCAGGTCCGGCACCGCTCCGCCGAGGCGCTCCCGGACGACCTCTCCGGCCAGGCGCGCCCGCGCCACCGCGCCCCGGCCCGCGTAGCCGATCTCGCCCTCACCGCGGAAACCCGCCCTGTATCCCACGCTCACTTTGAGGGTGCCGGGCCGGGGCCGCCCCACGGCGCCGCGGACCTCAACACGGTCGGGCCCGACCCGGTCGGCGCGTACGGCGGTGAAGTCGGCCGCCACATCCGGTGTGAGGTAGGCCGAGGGGTCGGTGACCTCGTAGGCGAGCTGCTCGGCGACGGTGCGGGCGTCCACCACCCCTCCGGCGTCGGGCAGCTTGGTCACCACCGCGCTCCCGTCGGGGGCGACCTCCCCGAGCGGATAGCCGAGCCGTGCCAGGCCGGGGACCGTCTTGTAGGGCGGGTCGGCGAAGTACCCGCCGGTGAGCTGCCCGGCGCATTCGAGGAGGTGCCCGACCGCGGTGCCGCGCGCGAGGGTGTCCCAGTCGTCGTCGGCCCAGCCGAAGGCGTGCATCATCGGTGCGAGGAAGAGGGAGGGGTCCGCCGCCCTTCCGCACACCACCGCGCGCGCTCCCGTCTCCAGGGCAGGAAGCAGCGCCTCGGCGCCGATGTAGGCGTTGGCGGACACGATCTCCCCGTGCTCACCGAGCGGCTTGCCGTCCTCCCAGGCGGGCTGAGCGAGGTCGATCCGGTCGAGGACGTCGTCCCCCACGACCGCCGCGGCGTCCATGGGCGCGCCCGCCTCGGCCGACACCCTGGAGACGAGGCGCGCCGCCGCCTCGGGATCGGCCGCCCCGGCATTGGTGACCAGGCGCGTGCCCGTCCCGGCGAGCGGCCCCGCAAGCGCGCGCACGCGCTTGGCCAGCAGCGGGTCGGCCCCTCCCGCCGGGTCGCGCAGGCGGCGCGCCTGGGCGAGTGCGACCGTCCGCTCCCCCAGGCACTCCAGGGCCAGGTAGTCCAGGCGCCCGTCGCGGACCAGGTCGACCGCCGGAGCGATGCGGTCCCCGGCGAAGCCGGCGCCGCATCCGATCCGGATTCGGCTCATCGTCGTCCCCCCATCGAGTGGTTCCCTCAGCCGGTCCAGGCCGGCACGGCGCCCGTCAGCACGGCGGCGGCGAGCATGATCAGGCTGACGAGCCACGCCCACGGCAGCAGGAAGCGGATGTGCGCGCCGATGGGCACCTTCGCCAGCCCGGTCAGCAGGAAGAAGGACCCGGTGAGCGGGCTGATCGGGAACCCGACCGTCTCCTGCCCGACCAGGGACGCGCGCGCCAGCGCGTCCGGGTCCGCGCCGAAGCCCGCCCCCACGGCGTCGAGGACCGGCAGCACGGCGAAGTAGTAGGCGTCCGGTCCGAACAGCAGGCTCATCGGGACGCCGAGGACCCCGACGACGACCGGCAGCGCCGGGCCCGCGGCCTGCGGGACCGCCCCGGTGAGCGAGGAGGCCATCGCCTCGATCATGCCGCTCTCCTCCATGACGCCGAGGAACACCCCGGCGGCCAGGAGGGTGGAGGCCATGAGCACCGCGCCCTGGGCGTGGGCGTTGATGCGCTCGGTCTGTGCGCGCATGCCCGGGTAGTTGACCACCAGCGCGGCCACGAGGCCGATCATGAAGACCAGCTCGGACGAGAGCACGCCCCAGATCAGCACGCCGACGACGGCGGCGGTGATCACGGCGTTCACCCAGAACAGGCGGGGGCGGGCGTGCTCGGAGGCGGTGTGCCCGGGGCCTCCCGCGTCGGCGCCGTCCACTCCGTCCCCGCAGGCCGCTCCATCGTCACCGGCACCGTCCGCACCGGCGCCGCTCCCCGCCGGGACCGCCGCCAGGCGCCTGCGCTCGCGGCGCCCCAGGAGGTAGGCGACGGCGATCGCCGCGACGATCCCGACGGCCTGCGCAGGGATCAGGGGCGTCCACAGCTCGTTGGCCCCGGTGCCCACCGTGGTCGCGGCGCGGGCGGTGGGTCCGCCCCACGGGACCAGGTTCATCACGCCCGCGCCGAGCCCGGCCAGCGCCGCGAGCAGCAGGCGGCGCATGCCCAGCGCCTCGTAGAGCGGGAGCATCGCGGGGACCGTGATGAGGAAGGTCGTCGCCCCGGCGCCGTCCAGGTGGCAGGCCATGGCCAGGACGACCGTGGCGACGGCGATGGTGACCGGGTCGCGCCCGGCGAAGCGCAGGACGCGCTCCACGACGGGGTCGAACAGCCCGGCGTCGCGCATCACGCCGAAGAACAGGATGGCGAAGACGAACATCGCCACCGTTCCGACGACCCCGCCGACGCCGGCGGAGACGAACTCCGTGATCTCCCCGGGCCCGAAGCCCGCGAGCGCGGCGGCGGCCAGGGGCACGGAGACGAGCGCGACGACCGCGCTGACGCGGTTCGACAGCAGGAGGGCGAGCAGGACGGCGATCGTCGCGAACGCCAGTGCCGTGAGCATGCCAGGGCCTCCTCGACCGGGGGGAGACGTGCGCCGCCGGGGTGCGTGACGGCGATCACTTCCGATCATGGTGAGGGCGCCGGTCGTTGCCTGTCCAACATCAGAACCGGATGGATCTATGCTGTCGGGTCATGGATCTGACATTGCGGCAGCTCGCGGCGTTCGAGGCGGTGGCGCGGTGCGGCGGCTACACGGCGGCCGCGCGGGAGCTGCGGGTCTCGCAGTCGTCGCTGAGCCGGACGGTGCAGGAGGTCGAGCGGCTGATGCGGGTGCGCCTGTTCGAGCGCACCACCCGGTCGCTGCGGCGCACCTCCGAGGGCGACGCGCTGCTGGCCGCCGCCGAGCGGGTGCTCGGGACGCACCGCGCCGAGATGAACCGCCTCGACCGGGTGCTGCGCGGGGACGAGGGCACGGTCACCATTGCGACGCTGCCGTCGGTCGCCGCCGTCCTCCTGCCGCCGGTCATCGCCGGATTCCGCGAAAGGCACCCGGGCATCGGGGTGCGCGTCCTGGACGGGATGGCCCGGACGGCGCTGGACCGGGTCGCCTCGGGCACGGCCGACCTGGCGGTGACGGCGCTGGACCCGCGGCCCGTCGGATTCGCCGTCCGCCCTCTGGTGCGCGACGCCTTCTTCGCCGCGCTTCCGCCCGGACACGCGCTGGCCGCCCAGGAGCGGGTGACGTGGTCGCGCCTGGCGCAGGAGACGTTCATCGCCTTGGGGACCGACTCCAGCGTGCGGAGGCTGACCGACCGCGCCTTCGAGGAGGCGGGCGGCGCGCCCGCCACGGCGATCGAAGCGGGGAACGTGTCGACCGTCGGGGGCCTGGTGGCGGCCGGCCTGGGGGTGACCGCCCTGCCGTCACTGGTGCGCGTACTGATGGGGTTCGCCGACATCGCGCACAGGCCCGTGGAGGAACCGGTGTGGAGCCGGGAGATCGGTGTCGTGACGCCTCAAGGGCGGACTCCGTCGCCCGCGGCCGAGCGGTTCCTGGAACGCCTGGAGCAGGCCGACGTGACCGGCCTGCTCCCCGGCGGCGCCGAACGGGTGTGATACGGCCGGGACCCGGTCCTTTCCCGGTGTCCCGGCGCGGCGGTCACTTCTGCTTCAAGGTCCTGGCCCCCAGGAGGAACGCGCTGACAGGTACAGCCACGCCGAGTCCGATCATCAGGGGCGTCCGCCATTCGGGGACGGGGTCCTCGAACTTGACCAGCATGAGGAGGAGGAACAGGGCGCCGACCAGCACCATGTGGACATAGGGCAGGGCGACGCGGCCCTCGGAGACGCCGCCCTCAGGGCGGCCTTCCTCGGTCATATCCGGTTTCCAGGGTGGGGGGTACGAAGACTCGGCCGGGGCGCCGGGGCGGCACCACCGGGCCTACTGGTCCTCGCTCTGGAGCTTGGCGATGCGGTTGTCGTACATCTTGATGAACTCCGGGCGCTCCTGGTGGGCGACCTCGTAGGCGCGGAGCAGGCGGACCTCGTCGATGGTGAGCTTGCGCAGGCGCGCCCGGACGGACGGCAGGGTCACCTCGTCGTAGTTCGGGACGGGCAGGTCCTCGGCGGCGGGAGCGGAGTCCTTGCGGACCTTCTCCAGCACCTCGTCGCTGGCGACCTGGGTGTCGTCGGCGTTCGCGGACAGCTCCTCGGCGACGGCCTCCCGCTCCTCCGGCTCGACGAGGCGCTCGGGCTCACCGCCCTCCTCCTGCGCCGTCTCCGCCTTCTCCGCCGCCTCGGCCCCGGCGGTGTCCGCGGTCGCGCCGTCGGCGCCGGAACCGTCCGATTCGGCGGCGTCCGCCTTGGCGGGCTCCGTTTCGGCTTCGGCGGTCTCCTCGGACCGGCCGGCCTCTTCGCCCTTGGCGTCGTCCGTGGACGACCGGTCGCCGGCGGCATCTCCGGTCGCCGCGGCCGTCGCCGCAGCCCCGTCCGCCGCGGCGGGCTCGGCCGCCTGCTCGGGGGCCTCGGGCTTCTCCGGCTTCTCCGCGGAGACGGGGCCCGCCGCGGCGGGCCCACCCTTCTCCTTGCGTCCGAAGATGCCCTTCACCATGGTCACGAGCTTGCTGACGGTCGACGCGTTCGACATTGGACTGGGGCTCCTGCCGCTGTCGCAGTGCTATACGGGGGTGGCTGCTATCGGGGGTATAGGCGTATGGGGGTACGCAAGTCAACCAGGATAGGGCTGTAAGGGTCCCGTGGTGGCGGCCGTATTGGGTACGAATTCGCCATCTCGGGACGCAACCGATCGCTGACCGTTATCCCTTCTCCACCGCAGCCGTGCCGCACCGTGCCGCACTGTGTCGTGCCGCACGCGCCGTGCGGCGGCCGACGGGCCCGGCGTCGGTCGCGCATCGGCCCGCGCGGCGGTCGGACCGCGTCGGCTCTGTGGCGATGGCGACATCAGGACGCCCCGGTGGACCAGGGCCCCTAGGATGGGGTGCATGACTGCGACGAATCGCCGCCGTGTCCTGCTCGCCAACCCCCGCGGCTACTGCGCCGGGGTGGACCGCGCTGTCGTCACGGTCGAGAAGGCCCTTGAGCAGTACGGCGCGCCGATCTATGTGCGCAAGCAGATCGTGCACAACACCCATGTGGTGAGCACGCTGGAGAAGCGCGGCGCCATCTTCGTCGAGGAGACCGACGAGGTCCCCGAGGGCGCCATCGTCGTCTTCTCCGCGCACGGCGTCTCCCCCATGGTCCACGAGGAGGCCGACAAGCGGCGCCTCAAGACCATCGACGCGACCTGCCCCCTGGTGACCAAGGTGCACAAGGAGGCCAAGCGCTTCGCGTCGCAGGACCGCGACATCATCCTCATCGGCCACATCGGTCATGAGGAGGTCGAAGGCACCAGCGGCGAGGCGCCCGAGCACATCCAGATCGTGGAGAGCCCCGACCAGGTCGACCAGGTCGAGGTGCGCGACCCCGACAACGTCTCCTGGCTCTCGCAGACCACCCTCTCGGTGGACGAGACCAACCAGACCGTCGACGCGCTGCGCGAGAAGTTCCCGAACCTCCTGGACCCGCCCAGCGACGACATCTGCTACGCCACCTCCAACCGGCAGGACGCCGTGAAGTCGATGGCGCCCGAGTGCGACCTGGTGATCGTGGTCGGCTCGGACAACTCCTCCAACTCGGTGCGCCTGGTGGAGGTCGCCCTGGAGGCCGGGGCCTCGGCCGCCCACCTGATCGACAACGCCTCCCTGATGGACGAGGCGTGGCTGGAGGGCGTCGACACGGTCGGCGTCACCAGCGGCGCGTCGGTCCCCGACATCCTGGTGCGCGAGCTGCTCGACAAGCTCTCGGGCCACGGGTTCGACAACGTGGAGACGGTCAAGACCGCCGAGGAGAGCCTCACCTTCTCCCTGCCCAAGGAGCTGCGGCGCGACCTGCGCGCCGAGACCGTCTGAGCCGGCGGCGTACCGGGGCTCCTCGGAGCACTGAGCACGCCGAAAAGGGGCCCCGCCCCTCCTCGCGGGAGGGACGGCCCCTTTCGCGTTCAACGGGTCCGCGCCCTGAGAGGCTCGGCCGGACGCGTCGGTGGTCGCCGATGCGGTCGCGCGAGGGATCGCCTCAGCGCCCGCCCTCGGCCCCGTTCCTGAACGCGTCCTCGGCGGCGGCCGTGGGGTCCTGGGCGACGTCCTGCACGGCCTCCCCGGCGCCCTGCGCCTGGTCCGTGTACTCCTGCGCCTGCTCGCCCACGCCTGCCGCGGCGTCCTGGGCCTGCTCGGTCACGCCTCCCGCGGCGTCCTGCGCCTGGTCGGCGTAACCCTGTGCCTCCTCGGCGTACTGCTGCCCCTGTTCCTCCGCAGTTCCCTGCAGGGTGTCGACCGCGTCCTGGGCGGTGTCTCCGAAGAGGCCCTTCAGCCAGTCGAGAATGCCGTCCATCATGGTGTCCGCTCCGTGGCGGGCGCTGTGCGCCCTAGGGGTGTGACTGTCGCTGCGCCCCTACCCGCCCGATATAAGCGCAACGTGAAAGATGGACGACGCTCTGCCCGCACGGAGCCCGCAGGGAGCCCGCGCGGTGGTCAGCGCTCCTGAAGCGACGCGGCGAGCCGCTCCAGCTCCTCCTCGTCGGCGCTGCCGCTGACGACCAGGAACCCGCCGTCCTCGCCCTCGTGGACCAGGGCCCTGTCCCCATCGGAGTCGGCGCCGCGGCGCTCCCATTCGAGGCCGCCGGCCTCGACGGTGCCTTCGGCCGCGCCGCCCGCGGCCGCCTCGGCGGCCTCCGCGTCCCCGGTGATCAGGTACTCGGCGTGCATGTCCGACGGGGTGGCGAAGCCGACCGTCCACGTGGTGCCGCCGTCGGCGCCCATGTTCGTGCTCGTCGGCACCCACCCCTCCGGCAGGCCCTCGGGGGCGTACACCGGGAAGTCGGCCTCGCGCTCCATCGCCTCGGCCTGCGGCGCGTAGTCGACGCTGGGGATGTGCTCGACGGTGCGCCACTTGACCACCATCGCCATGAGGAGAAGGACCCCGACGAGAATGGCCATGGCCAGCACCATGGGACCCATGGTGGCCTGGGAGCGGTTGTACGTACTCATGATGCTTCCAGCTTGCCGCACCCTCGCGGGCGGCCCGCACCGGGTCGGGTGTGGTCCGCGCCCCTCTTCAGGCGCCCCGGCCGGTTCGGCGGCGCCGCCGCTCTCCCGTGCCCGGGTGCTCAGCCCTCGGCGCCGCGGCCCTCGGCACGGCGCCGCGGCCGCAGGTCGGAGAGGAGCTCGGTGACGTCGTCGGCCAGGCGGCGGGCGTCCTCGTCGGGGCGGTGCACCACCTCCGACACCGCGAGCAGCATCGCGCCGCTGACGACCATGAGCAGCGCCTCGTCCACCGGCTCGTCGGCCTTGCGGAACAGGGCCACGTTGCGGTCGGTCCACTCGCGCAGCCGCACCCGCAGCTGGGAGTCGAAGCCGGGCGGGCCGTCGCCGCTGAAGAACAGCCGGGTGGTGTCCCGCTCCTCGATGCAGCCGTCGAGGTAGGCGCGGGCGGCCGCGTACATCAGCCGTGTGGGGTCGGTCTCCCCCTCGGCCCGCGCGCGCGTCACCGCGGTGTGCGTGCGCTCCTGCTGGCGCTGCTGGAACTCCTCATACAGGGCGAGGAAGAGGTCGGCCTTGCCGCCGAAGTGGTGGTAGAGGCTGCCGACGCTCGCGCCCGCCTGCTGCACGACCTCGCTCACGCCCGCCTTGGAGAAGCCGACCGTGCGGAAGACGTGCGCCGCGGCCTCCAGAAGGGCGCTCCGTGTCGCCGCACCGCGCGCAGAGCCGCGTTCCGCCTTGCGCTCGGTTTCGGCCTTGTCGACTGTCACGTCCGCGTCCCGTCCTTATCCGTCGCCCGCCTCAGGATGAGGCTACGCCAGTTCAATAGAGTTGTTCCACGCCCGCGCGCGCGGGCCCCTTCTTCAGCAGCTCACGCCCCTTTCTGAGAGGCCATCCATGACCGAGTCCACGCCGCCTGCGCACAGTAGCGACACCGCCCCCGACCGCAACCTGGCCCTGGAACTGGTCCGGGTCACCGAGGCGGCGGCGCTGGCCGCCGCGCGGTGGGTCGGCCGGGGCGACAAGAACGGCGCCGACGGCGTGGCCGTGCACGGGATGCGCCACCTGATCAGCACCGTGTCCATGAAGGGCACCGTGGTGATCGGCGAGGGCGAGAAGGACAACGCCCCCATGCTCTACAACGGCGAGCGGGTCGGCGACGGCAGCGGGGCCGAGTGCGACGTCGCGGTCGACCCGATCGACGGCACGCGCCTGACGGCGATGGGCATGCCCAACGCGATCTCGGTGATCGCGGTCAGCCCGCGCGGGTCCATGTTCGACCCGTCGGCCGTGTTCTACATGGAGAAGCTGGCCGCGGGCCCCGAGGCGGCGAACGTGGTGGACATCACCGCGCCGGTGGCCGAGAACATCCGGGCCGTCGCGCGCGCGAAGGGCGGTACGCCGCAGGACGTCACCGTCGTGATCCTGGACCGGCCGCGCCACGAGGGCCTGGTGCGGGAGGTCCGCGAGGCCGGGGCTCGCATCAAGTTCATCACCGACGGCGACGTGGCCGGCGCCATCATGGCAGCCCGCCCCGGGACCGGCGCGGACCTGCTGCTGGGCATCGGCGGCACCCCGGAGGGGATCATCACCGCCTGCGCGATGAAGTGCCTGGGCGGCACCATCCAGGGGAGGCTGTGGCCCAAGGACGAGGAGGAGCGGCGCGCGGCCCTGGACGCCGGGCACGACCTGGACCGGGTGCTGACCACCGACGACCTGGTCTCCTCGGACGACGTGTTCTTCGCGGCCACCGGCATCACCGACGGCGAGCTGGTGGGCGGTGTGCGCTACGAGGCCGGAGGCGCCATGACGGACTCCCTGGTGATGCGGGGGCGCAGCGGCACCGTGCGGCAGGTGCACAGCGAGCACCGCATCTCCAAGCTCGCCACCTACAGCGGGGTGGACTTCGCCTCGGCGAGCTCCTGACCGACCTTCCAGCGGCGCCTCTGGTGGCCGGGTCCGGCCGGACCCGGCCACCAGAGGCGGACGTCCCCCGTCGCCGGGCCGAGGGGACCTGTGCGGATTGGTACGGTCTTACAGGCAAAAGCGCACTCCGGAGGTCCGATGTCCTACCCCGATCCCCCCGGCGGCCCCCAGTGGCAGCCGTCCGGGCCGCAGCAGCCCGGCCCCGCCGGGCCGCCCCCGATGGGTCCCGGGTATCCGCCCCAGGGCATGCCGCAGGGCCCACCTCAGGGCCCGCCCCCGGGCGGGGCGCCGCGGCGCAGCCGCGTGTGGATGATCCCCGTGGCCGCGGGGCTCGGCGTGCTCCTCATGGGGTCCGGGGTGTGGGCCGCGAACACGGTCGTCACGCGCCTGTTCGGCGGGCCGCAGCCGGACACGGTGCTTCCGGGTGACGCCGCCGGCTACTTCCAGGTCGACCTGAAGCCGTCCGGGGCCCAGCTCACCGACTACGCGAGCTTCGCGGGCAAGCTGCCCGACTCGGTCAAGGACGAGCTCGGCAGCGACGAGGACCCGGCCGCCGCCCTCTTCGACGAGATCCTGGAGTCGAGCGACAGCGACCTCAGCTACGAGGACGACATCGAGCCGTGGCTGGGCAAGCGCTTCGGCTTCGCCGCGATGGGCACCGGGGCCGACGAGGAGGGGCCCACCTTCGAGCCGGTCGTCGCGATCGCGGTCACCGACGAGGGCGCGGCCGATGAGGTCGTCGACGACCTCGCCAAGGACTTCTCCGGCTCCGAGGACGGCGCGGGCGAGGTCCGGGACGGCTTCATGTTCCTCACCGAGTCCACCGGGACCCTCGACGACGTCGAGAAGAAGGTCGAGGAGGAGGGCTCGCTTGCCGACAACGAGACCTACTCCTCCGACATGGCTGGCGTCTCCGACGACAGCCTGGCCGCCATGTGGTACGACCTGGGCAGCGCGTCGGACCTGATCCAGGAGGGGCTGTCGGGCGCGAGCGACCCCTTCAGCACCGGCTACGACGAGTACGGCGACTACGAGGACTACAGCGACTACGGCTCGGGCGGCAGCTCCTTCGAGGACATGGAGTTCGACGGCCGCATCGCCGCGGCCGTGTCGGTCGACGCCGACTACGCCGAGCTGCGCGCCGACCTGATCGACTTCCAGATGGGCGACTTCTCGCTCGGGGACTACACGACCGAGCAGACCGGGCTTTCGGAGATGGCCGAGCTGCCGGACGACACCATGATCGCCCTCGGCGGCAGCGGCCTGGACGAGCTGTCCGAGCAGTCGTGGAACGACATGGCCGGCGTCATGCCGGAGGAGTTCGACGAGGCCGAGTCGGCGCTGCAGGAGATGGGCATCTCCGTGCCCGAGGGCTTCACCGACCTGCTCGGCACGCAGACGGCACTGGGCATGAGCGGCCTGGACAGCGGCCTGTCGGACCCGTTCGAGGGCTTCGACAGCGGCTCGGTGCAGTACAGGGCCGCGGGAGCGGACGCCGGGCTGATCGAGGACCTGGTGGAGGAGGCCTCGCAGGGCTCCTACTCCTCGCCGCCCGGGGTGAACTCCGATGGGGACACGGTCGTGGTGTCCTCGGGGGCCACCGGGCAGGGGCGCCTGGGCGATGACCCGGTGTACAAGCAGGTCATGCAGGGCAACGAGAACGCGGTGTTCGGCATGTACATGGACCTGCGGCCGTTCGCCGAGTCCGAGGGCGAGTCGGACTCCGACCAGTGGGGGGCGGTCGGCTACGCCTCGTCCCTCGATGGGGAGCGGGCCACGACCAACATCCGGTGGGCGCCCAGCGGGGAGTGACGCCCGGCGTCCGGAAGAGCGCTGGAGGCCGCGCCTCGGAGTGATGACTCCGGGGCGCGGCCCTCTTCCGTTTCCAGGGGCCTGGGTCTTGGGGGCCGACGTCCTGAGGGCCGGGGCCCTGGCAGGCCGGGCGGCCCCGCCCCGTCCCGTCCTCGGTCCCGGCTCTCAGTCGATCAGTCGCCGGCGCATCTGGAAGACCGCCAGCCCCCAGGCGACCACGACGAAGGCGGCCAGGGCGGCCCAGTGGAGCGCGGCCGTGCCCGTGTCGATGCCGAACGCGGCCCCGCGGACCAGCTCCACGCAGTGGTAGAGCGGGTTGAGCTTGGAGACGGTCTGCGCCCAGCCGGGCAGCTGGTCCAGTGGGAAGAAGGTGCCCGCCACCAGGAAGATCGGGGTGATCAGGCCCGAGATGACGTAGTCGATGGTCTTGATCGAGGGCACCACGGCCGACATCCAGATCCCCATCAGGGCGAAGCCGAAGCCGGTGACCATGGCGATCAGCGGTACGGCGATCATCCCTGTGGCCGGGGACAGGCCGAAGCCGATCGCCACCAGCAGCGGCGCGCAGCCGTACACGCCGGCGCGCAGGGCGATCCAGGCGGCCTCGCCGGTCACCAGCTCCCGCACGTCGACGGGGGCGGCCAGCATGCCGTCGTAGGTGTGCTGGAAGACGCGGCGCACATAGGTGTCGATCAGGCCGGGGTAGATGGAGGTGAACAGGACGGAGGTGGCGACGATGCCGGTGCCGATGAAGTCCAGGTACCGGTACCCGGCGACCACCCCGACCAGGGAGCCCAGGCCGAAGCCGAACGCGAGCAGGAAGATGACCGGCTCCACGACGGAGGCGAAGGTGGTCGGCTTCCAGCTGCGGCGGTACAGGGCCCACTCACGGGTGAGGACGCCCTTGACGGGCGCCAGCTCGAACCGTCCGGGCGGGCCCGTGCGCGCGGCGAGCGCGGCCGCGGCCTCCGGGCGCTCGGCGGTCTCCTGCACGCTCATTCCACACGCTCCCCGGTCAGGCTCACGAACACGTCCTCAAGGTTGCTGGGGCGCACGTCGCCCCGGCCCAGCTCGCCGCGGAGGGCCTCGGTGATCTCCTCGGCACGCATGACGGCCAGCGCGGCGCCGGTGCGGCGGGTGGGCAGCCCGGCGGCCTGCGCGCGGCGCTCCAGCTCCTCGTGGCCGTCGGCTCCGGCGGGGAACTCCTCGACGGTCTTGCCCGCGTACTCGGCGATGAGGTCGGCGGGGACGCCGTGGCGGACCACGCGGCCTTTGGCCATGAGCGCGACCTCGTCGGAGAGGCGCTCGGCCTCCTCGATGTAGTGCGTGGACATGAGGACGGTGACGCCCTCGTCCCTCAGGGAGGCGACCAGGCTCCACAGCTCTTGACGGACCTGCGGGTCCAGGCCGACCGTGGGCTCGTCGAGGAGGACGAGGCGGGGGCGGTGGACCAGGCCGCGGGCGATGAGCAGTCGGCGCCGCATGCCGCCGGACAGTTTGTCGGCCCGGGTGTCGCGTCGGTCCTCCAGGTGGGCGATGCGCAACGCGCGCTCCACCGCTTCGGCGCGCTCGGCCTTGGGGACGCGGTAGAGGTGGGCGAACACCAGGAGGTTCTCGGCGGTGGTGAGCTCCTCGTCAAGGTTGTCGTGCTGGGGCACCACGCCCATGAGGGCACGCGCGCGCTTGGACTCGCGGGGGACGGAGTGGCCGAGGATGGTGATCTCCCCGTCGTCCGCGCGGGTCTGGGCGGTGAGCATGCGCATTGTCGTGGACTTCCCGGCCCCGTTGGGGCCGAGGAGCCCGAGGACGATGCCCGGGGGCACGTCGAGGTCGAGCCCGTCGACGGCGCGGAGGGCGCCATAGGACTTGACCACCCCGCGGAGGGTGAGGGCGGGGGGTTCTCCCCGTGATGGTGACGGCATACGGCCACCGTAGGGAAATCCGGTGGGCCCGCCTAATGCTTTTCCGCGGGGGCGCCCTACGTGACACCGCCCACAACGCCCGAGGCCACGCCCGGTCTGTGGCGGGGGCACCCCCACCCCCCACCTCTACTTCTGGCAATCTTGGGGACAGGTTTCCCTGGAGGTGTCTTTCAACGATGAGTGAGTTCCGCATCGAGCACGACTCGATGGGCGAGGTCCAGGTCCCCGCTAAGGCCAAGTGGCGGGCCCAGACCCAGCGCGCGGTGGAGAACTTCCCGATCTCCGGCCAGGGGCTGGAGGCCGCGAACATCGAGGCGCTCGGCCACATCAAGGCCGCCGCCGCCAAGGTCAACGCCGAGCTGGGGGTCATCTCCGACGAGCTCGGCAAGGCCATCCGCCAGGCGGCCCTGGAGGTCGCCGAGGGCAAGTGGAACGACGAGTTCCCGATCGACGTGTTCCAGACGGGCTCGGGCACGTCGAGCAACATGAACAGCAACGAGGTCATCGCGACCCTGGCCAAGGACGCCTCCGGGCTGGACGTGCACCCGAACGACCACGTCAACGCCTCGCAGTCGTCGAACGACGTGTACCCGTCGTCGATCCACATCGCGGCGACCTCCGCGGTGGTGAACGACCTCGTCCCGGCGCTGGAGCACCTGCAGGGCGAGCTGAACCGCAAGGCCGTGGAGTTCGCCGGGGTCGTGAAGAGCGGGCGCACGCACCTGATGGACGCCACCCCGGTGACGCTGGGGCAGGAGTTCTCGGGGTACGCGGCGCAGGTGGGGTACGGCGTCGAGCGCCTGAAGGCGGTGCTGCCGCGCGTCGCGGAGCTGCCGCTGGGCGGCACCGCGGTGGGCACCGGCATCAACACGCCGGAGGGCTTCGCGCCACGGGTCATCGCCGAGATCGCCCAGGCCACCGGCCTGCCGCTGACCGAGGCGCGGGACCACTTCGAGGCCCAGGGGGCGCGCGACGGGCTGGTCGAGCTGTCGGGGCAGCTGCGGACGATCGCGGTGGGCTTCGCCAAGCTCGCCAACGACATCCGCTGGATGGGCTCGGGCCCGCGCACGGGGCTGAGCGAGCTGCGCCTGCCGGACCTGCAGCCGGGGTCGTCGATCATGCCGGGCAAGGTGAACCCGGTGCTGTGCGAGGCGATGCTGCAGGTGTCGTCGCAGGTCGTGGGCAACGACGCGGCGGTGGCCTTCGGCGGCGCGAGCGGCAACTTCGAGCTGAACGTGCAGCTGCCGATGATCGCCCGCAACATCCTGGAGTCGGTGCGCCTGCTGGCGAACGTGTCCCGCGTCTTCGCCGACCGCTGCGTGGCCGGCTTGGAGGCCGACGAGGAGCGGTGCCGGGAGTACGCGGAGTCGTCGCCGTCGATCGTGACCCCGCTGAACCGCTACATCGGCTACGAGGAGGCGGCCAAGGTCGCGAAGCAGGCCCTGGCCGAGCGCAAGACGATCCGCCAGGTCGTCATCGAGCGCGGCTACGTGAGCGAAGGCAAGCTGACGGAGACCCAGCTCGACGAGGCCCTAGACGTCCTGAAGATGACGAACGCGAAGTAGTACCGACCCCGTTCTGAAAACGACGTAACTCTGGGGTCGGAGCCCACCCTGTACCGACCCCAGAGTGCGTCCCTGTAACACCATATGCGGCAACGGTGATTTCAGAGCGTCCGCACAAGATCGACCAAGTCGTCGTAGTCACGGAGACGCCCCTGATCACGGAGCCTGCAGAACGTGTCCCAGGTCTGCCTCTGGGAACTCGTCGCGGACGATCCGTTACAGACTGATTCGAGTGCAGTCTCCAAAGCCGGAAGATGGAGATGGTAGACGCAGTCGACGTCCCCGGCTCCACGTCCGAGGATCGAGAGAAAATAGGGACGCGGCTCCATGACGATCACTGCGAAATGGGGCATCCGCCCCCTCCGTAGTGCGGAGAGTTTCGCTCCTTGAGAGCGTGGATCCTGAGCGCGATCGGTTCTCAGTGACCATTTGACCGAGAAGCCGGCGGCCAGGTGCGGAAGATCCGACCGGTCCGACCGGTACGGGGACGTACGGCCGATCGCGACGTCCAGACCGAGAACGGATTCCTCTCCGAGCGCTCCTAGCAGCAGTCGCCTCTGCTCACGGGCCTTGAGCTCCTCCTTGCTCAGATCATCGAGAAGCGCTGACAGTTTACTCTCAAGGGCAGAGGGCCGGAACGACGAGGTGAGGGTACTGATCTCGTCGACCAGTTCGGCCAATCGGCCTCCGGACGAGGAATCCCGCACGAGCTCGCGCACGACTCCAAGATGCGAGTACTGCTCGAATTTGTCGATACGCCTGTCAGCGTGAATGTCAAGATGCTCGGTCTGCACCACGACCCGTTGACGTAGGTCCTCGACGACTGCGGACTGCATCAACGAACCCACGTCCGGCCGGGCAGGGCGCCCCCCATCGACCCCCATGGCCTCGAAGAAGGCATGACCCAACTTCACAGAGAACTTATCGCTCTTATCACTTGTATTGGGCCTTCCCTCTCTGAACCCACAGAGCCCAATGGCAAACGGGGCAGGCAACACGCCCTCCGATCATCAGCGGCGATCACGGCATCGAACCATATTTCGCGGGGACACGACACGCTGGCTCGTCGTTTTGAGCGACGACATACTCTATCCCTGAGAGGACTGTGAACGGGCGATCATCCCCAACGGGCCTCTCGACGAGTCGAGCACTGACCCATTCGCTCTTCCCAGGCACCGGAAGACCCAATTCCGAAGCTATCTGCGGGTGCCCGTAAAGCGAGCAGAGAATCACTATCCCCTCATCGGCCAGGCGCAACCTCGAATCCCGAGCACGCTTCGGGCCATCGTGCTGCCGCGCGACCGTGATGAGAGTCTCGCGCCTGATCAGGGACCCCTGAACCCTTCGGAAGAGTTCCGTGACCCTTCCTTGCCCGGAAAGCCGACGACTGAACACCTGCTCGACCACGCTCGCAGGAAACCGGAGCAGCTGATTCTCAGGAAGGCGACCATTCTCTACGAGCCACCTGATCTTCGATCGCCCCTCCTTCTTGATGGTTCGTTTCCCGTCCTTATTGCTTCCCGGATTCAAAACGTCATCGGTGGGCCGCATGAGCCCGACAGAGAACTCACCCTTCTGGTCCTGCGCATACATGAAGAGGCATATCCGGCCGACGGCCTCCGTAGGGATGGCCTGAGAGAAACGTGAGGTCATCGAGAACTTGGCGTCCACCTCATGGCCGCAGATGCGATAATCCATCACCTCTCCACGGTCAAGGCCGAACTCGTCTTGGCAGATGATCTCGACCTTCGTCCCCAGGTATGTGCGCTCCGTCTTCGCGACATTCGATGCGTAAAGATCGAAGCGTCCTGTCCGCTGGCCGTCCAACACCTCATCTATCGCCTGTCGGAAGACGCGACCGAAGATCTCCTCCATCCGAGATCGGGATCGAAACCAGGCTTCGACGTCGTCGAGTCCCGGATCGTCCGATCCGCTGGAAGAATCGGGACCATCCGAAAGAGGGAGGGGGGTGTCCATCATTCGAGTATCCGTTTCTCGTTCACCGACAGAGAGATCAGTGCGACCTCATCACCACATCTGAGTGAGCTCCAGCTGCGCGGCTTCGGGTGCGAACGTCAGCCGATACACATGCTCTGCGATCGCCTTGCCCAGCAACGGAGGGACCGCGTTTCCGATCTGCTTTCCCACCTCGATCTTACTTCCCTCGAAGGTGAACTGATCAGGGAAACTCTGCAGCCGAGCGGCCTCTCGGTGCGTGATCGGGCGATCGTACACAGGGTGGAGGTAACGCCCCTTCTCCGGCTTGTAGAACTCGGTACGGATCGTGAACGAAGGCCTGTCCCACCACATCCGCCCCATGACGTCCGTGGTACCGGTCGGTTTGTTCTTCCAGCAGTTGGGCAGGAGGTCGGGTCGATTCCGCTGAAGATCGAACCTGTTTCCACCTTCCGGAATCGCCCGATACCGTTCGAGGGACTTCTGTGTCGGCGAACGCCGAATATGAAGGTGCTGCACCCCATCGTCATCGATCTCGATCTCAGTCCTCTCAGGAACCTCCGGAAGATCAGAGATAACGTCTCTGAGAGTCACGTAAGGGACTTCACCCGGAGAGTCCGGGCCATTCGTGGGCGGAGGAGGCCAAGGAACATTCTCGACGTCTCGGACGGCGATGAATATTCCTCTCCTCCGACGCTGCGGAACCCCGTAGTCGGCAGCATTGAGGACACCGTAACCGTACGCATAATCCTTCAGTTCCGGATCGGACTCCATGATCCGGAGAAGTTTCGCGAACTGAGCCGACTTCTGAAATTCGGGAACGTTTTCGATGACGAAGGCCTGAGGTCGGATCCGGCGGACCGCGGTCAGGTACTGCTGCCAGAGCTCGTTCAACTGGGCCCGGCTCTCATCGTCCCGATCACGCCCGAGAGGGCTGAAACCCTGGCAAGGGGGACCGCCGATGATGACGTCGGCATCCGGGTAGTGGAGCACATCCTCGATGGATCCGGAATGGACGTCGCAGTCGAAGTTCCGCTTGAACGTGCGAGCGGCGGCGTCATCGACCTCGACCGCGAAGACCGGTTCGAACCCCCGGTCGGCGAGCTGGAACCCCAGGCTCAGCCCCCCGGCACCTGCGAACAGGTCGACCGTCCGGATACCTCCCCTGCCCATCGCACCTCCGTCATGGCTTGAATCTGATGAAACTATAGGCGCCCGCCCCCTGCATCGCACGGCTGTCCAGCGCCTCTGTCCACCCAGTAGCCAACACCACGGGTACGACGATCCATCCCTGGGGCATGCCTCTGGCCGAACGTGTCCTTCCTCATCCGACCTCTGCGACGGACCATGGAGCCTCGACAACCTGTGGACGGCCGTGATCGCGACATCACGACGTCCCGTAGCGTTGGCCCTATGACGGCTTCCCGCCCCGTAGGTGCCTCCAGCCCCGGCGTACGGAAGAGCATGCGCTCCAACAAGGGGCGTGACACCAAGCCCGAGCTCGCGCTGCGTCGTGCCGTGCATGCCCTGGGGCTCCGCTATCGCGTCTCCTATGCCGCAATCCCGTCATACCGTCGTACCGTCGATCTCGCGTTCACCAAGGTCAAGGTCGCGGTCTTCCTCGATGGTTGCTTCTGGCACGGCTGCCCCGAGCACCACACCGTGTCCGCGACGAACACGAGCTTCTGGGCCGAGAAGGTCCGACGGAACCGGGAGCGTGACGCCGAGACGAACAGCCTGCTGGAAGAACGAGGCTGGCGCGTTCTCCGCATCTGGGAACACGAGGACCCTCAAGATGCGGCCGTCAGGGTGGCGGCTCTGGTGAAGAAGAGGCGTGAAGAGGTCGACTGAACCGTCGGACCGCTCCTCAGGGGCGCCGCTCAGAGGCGCCCTCCTCCGTGACCTCGCCAGCCCTCTCGAAAGGCCCGATCCGGACAAGAGGGATCCTGCCCTCTGGGTCTGTCCGGTGTGGCTGGTTAGTAGTCTGCATGCACGATCGCTAACGTTATCTCCCCCTTGAGAGGCCTCACTGATGTCCACGGATGAGGGCGCCCGCGTTGTGATGGGGCGCTACCGGTTGGACAAGGAGCTGGGCCGCGGCGGTATGGGCATCGTCTGGAAGGCCTGGGACACCCAGCTCCAGCGGGCCGTTGCCGTCAAGGAGATCCTCCTCCCCGCTCACCTGTCCGACGATGAGCGCGCCGAGGCTCGGGCGCGTGTGCTCCGGGAGGCGCAGAGTGCCGCCCGGGTTCCGCACCCCTCCATCGTCACCGTGCACGACGTCTTCGACTTCGAGGACAACCCGTGGGTGGTCATGGAGCTCATCCCCGGGCACTCCCTCGACCAGGAGCTCAGCCGGAACGGGCCCCTCCTGCCCTCTCGGGCGGCCGCGCTCGCGACCGCGCTGATCGAAGGGCTCAAGTCCGCCCACGAGGCCGGCGTCGTCCACCGCGACATCAAGCCCGGCAACGTCATGGTCTGCGAGAGCGGACGCGTCGTCATCACCGACTTCGGCATCGCCACCATGGAGGGCGGCGCCTCCATCACCGCCACCGGCGCGCTCATCGGGTCGCCCGAGTACATGCCGCCCGAACGCCTCCTGGGCGAGGCGGCCACTCCCGCCGGCGACCTCTGGAGCGCCGGGGTCACCCTCTACCAGGCCGTCGAGGGCTCCTCCCCGTTCCGCCGGGGCACGATCACCGCGTCCATCTCGGCGGTCGTCTCCGACCCGGTGCCGGACATGCGGCAGGCGGGCCCGCTCCAGCCGCTCATCTCAGGGCTCCTGGAGCGCGACCCCGCGCACCGTTTGGGGCCCGACGCCGCCCTGGAGCTCCTCCGCTCGGCTTCCGGGCCGGGAGCCGCCCTTTCCGGGACGGGGCCGTCCGCGGCGTTCGATCCTGGGCCACGTGCACCTGAAGGGATCGACCCCGGCCCCCGAGGCGGAACCCCGGCCGGCGGGCTCCCCGCCGAGATGGGCATGGGTGGACCCGGACCCGGGACTCCTGCCGGTGGCGTCCCCGCGGAGATGGGGATGGGCGGCCCGGCTGGCCCGGGTGGGCCCGGTGCGGTGCCTACGGGGGGTACGCCCTCGCACGGGATGCCGCCTGGGCCACAGGGCCCCAGTGGGGGGTGGCCCTCCCCCGCGGCCTCTGGGCCGCCTCAGGGACCCGCTGGGCCTCCGCCCGGTCCGGGCCCCGCACAAGGCCCTGGGCCGGGCTTCCCGCCCGGCGGGCCACCTCCCGGGCAGCCCGCCTACGCGGCCGCCGGCCCTCCCCCGCAGCCCCCGCAGGCGCCGAAGAAGTCGGGCAGCAAGACGCCCCTGGTCCTCGGGATCGGGTGCGTGGTGCTCGCCCTCCTCGTGCTGGGCGGGTGCGGCGCGTTCGTCGCCATCGTCGCCAACAGCGAGAGCGGCGGCTCCGAGTCGGACACCGGCTCCAGCGGCTCCGAGAGCGGCGACGCCGACACCGAGGCGCGGGAGGACCCGTCGGACTCCGGGGACTCCGAGGGCGGGGACACCGGGCAGACCGAAGGCGTCCCCACCGACTTCGAGACCTACTACGGCGACCGCTTCAGCGTCGACTACCCCTCCGGCTGGACCCTCGACGACAGCGACATGTCCTCCGACGGCACCGGCACGGTCACCATGGCCGACTCCACCGGCGAGCGCCGCTTCATGCTGGCCACCTGGGACCTGGAGGGCGACCAGGGCAGCCTGGCCCGCCTGGAGGCCAACGACGAGTCCTTCAAGTCCTCCGGCGACTACGAGAACTACCGCACCGACGAGATCCGCGAACTGGAGGAGGACGAGTACCCCTTCCTCTGGGACCCGGAGTACGACGCGGCCTTCGTCGTCAACCGCTACACCGGCAACGACTGGGACAACCCGGAGCGCTACCTCACCGAGTACTCCGTCCACCACGAGGGCCAGGGCTTCACCCTCTCCCTGAACGTCCCCGAGGGGGAGGCGGAGGCCTACGGGCCCGTCCTGCAGCACTCCTTCGACAGCTGGTTCTTCCTGTCGATCTGAGGGACGGAACGGCAACAGGACGGGATACGCGCCGGGAAACGACGAAGGGGCCCTCCGGACACTGTCCGGAGGGCCCCTTCCGTCTCAGGCCGGTCAGTACCAGCCGTTGGCCTGCGAGTGCGACCAGGCCTCACACGGCGAACCGTACCGGTCCTCGATGTACCCCAGCCCCCACTCGATCTGGGTGGCCGGGTTGGTCTGCCAGTCCGACCCCGCGGTGGCCATCTTCGAGCCGGGCAGGGCCTGCGGGATCCCGTACGCACCCGAGCTCGGGTTCTGCGCCGACGGGTTCCAGTTGCTCTCCTTCTCCCACAGCGGCTCGAGGCAGCCGCTGAACTGGTCCGAGCTCCAGCCGAAGTCGCCGAGCATGGCCTTGGCGATGCTCTTGGGGTCGCCGCTGGGAGTCGAGCCGCCCGAGTCGGAGCCGCCGTCGTCGTCGGACTCCTCCTTCTCCTCCTCCTTCTTCTCCGGCGACGCGGTGCCGCTGGCGCCCGCCGCGGAGCCCGCGTCGTCCATGCGGTCCTTGGCCTCCTCGCGCGCGGACGCGCGCTGCTCGTCGGAGACCTCCTCGACGTCGGAGAAGAACTCCTCCTCGCTCTGGGACTCCGCCTTCGGCGCGTCCGCGGGGAGGGCCGCGCTCGCCGCCTGCTCGGGGGAGCCGCTGTCGGCGAATGCGGAGACACCGAAGGCGGCTCCCGCCACCACGGTGGCGCATCCGACCGCGGCGGCCGCGCGCAGCGAGATCCGGTTCGTCAGCAAAAATCGCCCTTTCGCCAGTCGCGCGCCGGCGAGCGCGCGCGATCGACCGATGCCCCGGGCACAGGTTGGAATCGGAAAGGGCGGCTGAGAGGGGAACTTCGCCGGCCGCCCTCGCCTCTGGGGTCCGCGCGGCGGTACTTCGGGGGCACCGGGGTTCTCGGGTGCGTGCCGCGCAGGGCTCCGGGGGCTCCTTATGGGGCGGGGGTCCGGGGACCACCCGCATCGTCACGGAACAATAACAGCAAATCCCGACATGTCCACCCCGGGAAACGGGGCGAGAACCGCGGAACAGGGGGATGCGCGGGGTGCGTGGGGCAGGTGTGGTGTGGGCCCCTCACGGAGCCCACACCACACGCTCAGGGGGCGGGGCCTCAACGGGCCCCGACGGCCCCTAGTCGAACAGGTGGCGCCCGCACTCGGGCCACTGGCTCTGCCAGTTGCCCCCCACGGAGTCGTACAGCATCTTGGCGCGCATCGTCTGCTCGCTCGACGGCGCCTCGGCCGGGCTCCCGCTGCCGCCCACCGACTGCCAGGTCTGCATGGAGAACTGGTACAGCCCGTAGTAGCCGCCCGCCTCATTCACCGCCGAGGGGTTGCCCCCCGACTCGCACTGGGCCAGCGCGGGCCAGTTGAGGGAGTCGGCGTCGGCGCTGGTGTCGCCGCCCGCGCTGCCTCCGCCCGAGTCGGACGAGCCCTCGTCGGAGGACTCCTCCTCGGGCTCCTCCTCCTTCTTCTCCGGCGACGCCACGCCGGAGGCGCCCGCAGCGGAGTTCGCCTCGTCGATGCGGTTCTGGGCCTCCTCGCGCGCGGAGGCGCGCTGCTCGTCGGAGACGCCCTCGACGCCGGCGAAGAAGTCCTCGCCGCCGGCCTGCGGCGGCGGCTGCACGGCGGCGCCGGTCACCTGTCCGGTGTCGGCCCCGGCGAAGTACATGGTCCCGGCGAACAGGGCGCCCGCGGTCAGGCCCGCGGCGCCGATGCCCGCGGCCAGGCGGGGGGAGATGCGGTTGAGAAGCACGAGTGGGCCTTCCGTCAGAAGTGCGCGCGACCCGATGTCGGGGGCTGGGGGGCGGGGCGGCGGACGCCTCCGCCTCCGGGCGCGCGCCCGGGGGCTCCTGGTTACGATCCGTCCCTAACCCTGCCGTATGCCGCGAAGGCCGGACACCGGTTCCGGCATGACCTCGGTCACACTACATCGCGTCACGGCGTTCACCGCCGCCACCTGGGTCCCGTTCCGTTGCGTGATCCGTGCGGGGGCTCCGGCTGCGCGGCCGCTCCGTTCGGCCGCCGCCGGCGCCCCCGATCTTAGGACATGCGGGCACCGTCCGCGGTGATGTCCGAAACCCGTGCCCGCCCGCGTGTCAGGCCGTGTGTCAGGCCGAACCGGGCTCCAGCTGGGTGGACCACAGCTCGTCCCCGTTGGCGTCGCGCAGGTACACCGTCATCGCCTTGGACTCCGGGTCCACCTCCACCTCGCCGAAGTGCTGGAAGCCGTCCAGCGGCGAGGTGTTGGGCGCGGGCGGCGCCTGCACGAACACCTCCTCGGGCCCGAAGGTGGGGTCCAGCTCGTTGGGCCCAAATGCCCCGGCGTGCAGCGGCCCGGACACGAACTCCCAGAACGGGGTGAACTCCGAGGAGCTCGCGCGGTCCGGCGAGTAGTGGTGGGCGGCCGTGTAGTGCACGTCCGCGGTCACCCACACGGTTCCGGTCACCCCGGCGCGGTGCAGGCCGTTCAGCACCCGGTCGATCTCCGGCTCCCGCCCCGCGGGCGCCCCCGGGCGCCCGTTGGCGACGGCCTCGATGGCGTCGCCGTCGGGCACGACCAGCCCGATCGGCATGTCGGCGGCGATCACCTTCCAGGCGGCCTTCGAGCGCTTCACCTCGCGCAGCAGCCAGTCGGCCTGCCTGCGCCCCAGGATCGGCTCGTCGGGGGCGGTCCCGTCGGAGTTCGCGGCCCGGTAGGGGCGCATGTCGATGACGAACACGTCCACGTCCGGGCCGAGCGACAGGCGACGGTAGATGCGCCCGTCCACCGCCTCGCGCCGCACGATGGGCTGCCACTCGTGGAACGCGCGGTGGGCGCGGGCCGCCAGCCGGTCCACCGACGTCTCGGTGTACCGGTCGTCCTCCAGGATCTCCCCCGGGTACCAGTTGTTGGTGACCTCGTGGTCGTCCCACTGCACGATCTGCGGCACCCGCGCGGCGAACGCCCGCAGGTTGTCGTCGAGCATGTTGTAGGCGTACTGGCCGCGGAACTCGGCCAGGGTCTCGGCCACCTTGGACTTGGCCTCGGTGGTGACATTGCGCCAGATCCGCCCGTCGGGCAGCTCGACCCGCTCCTCCAGCGGCCCGTCGGCGTAGCAGGCGTCCCCGCGGTGGAGGAAGAAGTCGGGGTCGCGGTCGGCCATGGCCGCGAAGATCGGCATCCCGCCGATGTCGGGGTTGATCCCATACCCCTGCCCGGCGACGTCGCCCGACCACAGGAACCGCACCGGCCGGCCGCCGCGGGGGGTGCGGCACGACCCGGTCACCGGCTCGCTGCTGTACCTGCCGGACTCGGCGCGCACTCTCACGTGCACCTCGCTCCCCGGCTCCAGGCCGTCGACGCGCACCCGCCCGGTGCCGTCCGAGGCCGGGGTGAGCATCGGCCCGCGGACCTCCTCGGCGTCGGAGAAGTCCGGCCGGGTGGCGACCTCCACCACCATGCGGGCGGGCCGGTCGGCGCGGGCCCACACCACCGCGCCGTCGGGGCGCGGGTCGCCGAGCTGGATGCCGTGCGTCAGTTTCGGGCGGTTCTTCCCCTGGGCGAAGGCGGGGGCGCCGCCGACCAGCGACGCGCCCAGCGCGGTGCCGCCGAGCAGGGCGCCGCGGCCGAGCACCGACCGGCGGGAGGGCGCGTCCCGCCCGGACGGCGGCGCGGGCTGTGAGGGTTCGGGGGTGTCGGGGGATTCGGGGGTCGGTGCCATGGAACGCGGCTCCTCGGGCTCGGTGAAAGGCGCGGATGAGGGGCGCCGCGGCGCCCCTCCGTCCGCGTTCTATCTGCCCGCCTGGTCCCGGACCGGAACGGGTGGGGAAGGAGGGGTGAACGCGCGCGTGCCCGCCGGAGCGGCGCTCCGGCGGGCACGCGTTCAGCGGCCGCGCTCACCGGCACCGCGGGCCGGTGCGGCGCGTCAGCCTTCGAGCATCTCGGTGACCAGGGCGGCGATCGGGGACCGCTCGGACCGGGTCAGCGTGGTGTGCGAGAACAGGGGGTGCCCCTTGAGCTTCTCGATCACCGCGACGACGCCGTCGTAGCGGCCCACCCGCAGGTTGTCGCGCTGGGCGATGTCGTGGGTGAGGACCACCCGCGAGTTCTCCCCCAGCCGGGACAGCACGGTGAGCAGCACCCCGCGCTCCAGGGACTGGGCCTCGTCGACGATGACGAACGCGTCGTGCAGCGAGCGCCCGCGGATGTGGGTGAGCGGCAGGACCTCCAGCATGCCCCGGTCCACGACCTCGTCGATGACGTCCTGGCTGGTAACGGCGGACAGGGTGTCGTGCACCGCCTGCCCCCAGGGGGTCATCTTCTCGTTCTCGGTGCCCGGGAGATAGCCGAGTTCCTGGCCGCCGACCGCGTACACCGGGCGGAAGACCATCACCTTGCGGTACAGGCCGCGCTCCAGGACCGCCTCCAGCCCCGCGCACAGGGCCAGGGCCGACTTGCCGGTGCCGGCGCGCCCGCCCAGCGAGACGATGCCCACCGAGGGGTCGCTGAGCACGTCCAGCGCGATGCGCTGCTCGGCGCTGCGGCCGTGCAGGCCGAAGACGTCCCGGTCGCCCTTGACCACCTTGACCGACTTGTCCGGCAGCACCCGGCCCAGCGCCTTGCCGCGCTCGGAGACCAGCACCAGGCCCGTGTGGCAGGGGAGGTCGCGAGCGGCCTCGATCTCAGCGGTGCCGTCCTCGAAGAGGGCGGCGACCTCGTGCCCGGGGACCTCCAGCTCGGCCATGCCCGTCCAGCCGTGCTCGATGGCGAGCTCGGCCCGGTACTCGTCGGCGCTCAGGCCGATCGACGACGCCTTGATCCGCATCGGCAGGTCCTTGCTGACCAGCACGGTGGCCCCGGTTCCGGCCATGCCCGACTCCTCGTCGAGGTTGCGGGCCACCGTCAGGATGCGGGTGTCGTTGTCGCCGAGCCGGAAACCGGCCGGGAGCACGGTCGGGTCGCTGTGGTTGAGCTCCACGCGGAGGGTACCGCCCGACTCGTTGACCGGGACGTCGGCGTCCAGGCGCCCGTACTCGACGCGCAGGTCGTCGAGGCGGCGCAGGGCCTCCCGGGCGAAGTAGCCGAGTTCGGGGTGGTGACGCTTGCTCTCCAGCTCGGAGATCACCACGACGGGAAGCACCACTTCGTGCTCGGCGAACCGGGTCATCGCCGCGGGGTCGGCCAGCAGGACGCTGGTGTCGAGCACGTAGGTGCGCCGGGTGGTCGAGGAACTAGCCACTCGTTCTCCCCTTGGGCGCCGCGGGGGCGCCCCTCTCTCACGGGATTCCTGGGACCGGGACCGACCCCCGCGACGGGCCGGGACCGGCCCGCGTCGTGGTGAGCTCCTCGTGGGAACAGGACCTCGGACAGCAGGGGCCTCCCGCAGCGGACGGATGCGCACCGTCCGCTGGTTCCGACGGTACCCGGCAGGCTGTGAAGAGCAAGACCCCCAGGTGACACGGCATGTGAACACCGGGTGAAGCGGGTGGCGTCCTTTCGTCGCGGTGGCTGCGGGGCGGGGGTGTGGGCCGGCTCAGCCGCCGAACCGCCGGTTCCGCGCGCCGAAGGAGCGGAGCGCGCGCAGGAAGTCCACTCTGCGGAAGGCAGGCCAGAAGACCTCGCAGAAGTAGAACTCCGAGTGCGCGCTCTGCCAGAGCAGGAAGCCGGAGAGGCGCTGCTCCCCCGAGGTCCGGATGAGCAGGTCCGGGTCGGGCTGGCCGCGGGTGTAGAGATGCTCGGCGATGTGGTCCAGATCGAGTCGCTCGGCGAGCTCCTCGATCGTGGTGCCCTTGGCGGCCTCCTCGTGCAGGAGGGACCGCACCGCATCGGCGATCTCACGCCTACCCCCATACCCGACCGCCACATTCACAATCAGCCCGGGATTGCCGGATGTGGCCGCTCCCGCCTCTTTCATCACACGGGCGGTCGAATCGGGCAGCAGGTCCAGGGCGCCGAGGGGGTTGACCCGCCAGCCCTCGCGCCGCAGCCGCTCCACCGTGCCCTCGATGATGCGCAGCAGCGGCTCCAGCTCCCCGGGGGCGCGGCCGAGGTTGTCGGTGGAGAGCATCCACAGGGTGACCACCTGGACGCCCCGCTCGCTGCACCAGCCCAGCAGGTCGAAGATCTTCTCGGCCCCGGCCTCGTGGCCGCGCGCGACGTCGCCCAGCCCTCCGGCCTTGGCCCATCTGCGGTTGCCGTCCAGGATGACGCCGACGTGGCGTGGGGTCTCGGCGTCGCCGAGCTTGCGCTCCAGGCGCCGCTCGTAGAGCCAGTACAGGGGGTCTCGGAGCCCCATGGGACGCAACCTTTCGCCGCTGGAAGCAAGGCAGGGGAAGAGGCCCCCGCGGCACCGGCGGCACCGACGGCGCGGCCCGGTGCGCGAGGGGTGGATTACCTTCCAGGGTAGGGCGCTTTACCCGCTCACGTCACGGCGAGCGCCCTGCGCACGTGCTTGCGCCCCTCGTGGATGCGCGACTTGACGGTGCCCAGGGCGATGTTGAGCTCCCCGGCGATCTCGTTGTAGTCCATCTGGCACAGGTCCCGCAGGACCAGGGGGGCGACCAGGTTGGGGCGCTCCTTCTCCAGCCGGTCCAGGGCCTCCAGCAGGTCGATGCGCGAGCCGGCGATGACGCTGGTGGTGCGGGGGTCGCGCTGGTGGGGGATGCGGTCCGCCTCGGTGGGCAGCTCGCCGGCGCGGCGCTTCATCGACCGGTAGGTCTGCCGGGCGGAGTTGGAGACGACGGTGTACAGCCAGGTCGTGAAGAGCGAGTCGCCCTTGAACCCGGAGATGTTGCGCGCGACCCGGAGCAGCGCGTCCTGGCAGGCCTCCTCGGCGTCCTGGCGGTAGGGCAGGAACCGCGCGCAGCGGCGCAGCACCTCCGGCTGGATGCGGCGCAGCAGCTCCTCCAGCGCGGACTCGTCTCCGTCGCGGGCGCGTCGGGCCAGCTCCTCGACGGCCTCGTCGACCTTCGCGGCGCTCCGCCTGGGGGCGGTGCCCTTGTCGGTGTTACCCACGGCTCTCAGCTCCTTGCTCCGAGGGCGGCGCTCCGGGCGGTGCGCCGTCCCCTGCTACTCCCTTACACGCGCACCCCCCTGTACGAGGTTCACATTCCACTCTGACGCGTAGGTGCCCCGGCCGGCTCCTGCCGAAGCGGGCCAGGCCCGCCAGGTTTGCCGGGGTGCGCTCTGGTAAGGCAGTACCTGTGGCGCAACCGGACACCTTCGGCCGATATCGGGTCGTTCGCAGGCTGGGTTCCGGCTCGTTCGCGACCGTATGGCTGGCCCACGACGACCTGCTCGACACCCCCGTCGCGGTGAAGGTCCTCGCCGAGAACTGGGCCCACCAGCTGGACGTGCACCAGCGCTTCGTCGAGGAGGCGCGGATCCTGCGCCAGGCCGATTCGGCCTGGCTGGTGCGGGTGCACGACCTCGACGTGCTCGCCGACGAGCGGCCCTTCATGGTGATGACCTACGCCGACCAGGGCAGCGTGGCCGACCTGGTCGCCCGCGGGCCGCTCCCCCTGGACGAGGCCCTGCGGCTGCTGACCGAGATCGGCCAGGGCGTCACCGCCCTCCACCGGCACGGCACCATCCACCGCGACATCAAGCCCTCCAACGTGCTGCTGCAGTCCTCCCCGGTGGGCCAGCGGGTGCTCGTGGCCGACCTGGGGTTCGCCAAGAGCATCGACGGGGCCTCCGGGTTCACCGCGGCGGCGGGCACCCCCGGCTACATGTCGCCGGAGCAGTCACAGCCCGGCGGCGACATCGACGTGCGCGCCGACGTGTACTCGCTGGGCGCGGTCGCCTACGAGCTGGTCACGGGGAGGAGGCCGCCGCCCCCGCCGGTGCGGGTGCCGCCGCGGCGGGTGCGCCCGGGCACCCCGCGCGCGCTCGACGAGCTGATCATGGCGGCGCTGTCGGAGGACCGGTCGGCCCGTCCGGCCGACGCCCAGACCTTCACCGACCGAGTGCGCGCCATCCGGATGGAGCAGGAGCTCCCCGAGGGGGTGCCCTGGCGGCTGCGGCACGGCGCGGCGGTGCGCCGCACCGCGGGCGCGACGGCGGTCGTGGCGGCGCTGGCCGCGTGCACCCCGGCGGCGGCGGCCGCGCCGGGGCTCACCTTCGGCCGGGTGAGCGACACGACGGGGTCGGTGAGCGTGGCCGTCCCCGTGGAGTGGGCCGACGAGCTGCAGCCCAACGGGTGGTCGCCGCGGCAGCTCGGGCTGGTCGGCGGGCGCGAGCCGGGGCTGCTCGCGGCCACCGACACCGACGCCTGGCACGAGGGCGGCGGCGCGGCGGGGGTGTTCGCCGGGCTGCTGAGCCGTTCGGCGCCCGGACCGCAGCTGGACGAGATCATCGACGCGGGGCCGTGCCCGGGCGAGCCGCGGCGGCGCGACTACGCGGACTCCTATTGGGGCGGCGAGGTGTGGGAGTGGGACTCGTGTCCGGGGCCGTCGTCGTTCGCCGCGGCGGCGGTGCGCCCGCACGGCGGCGGCCCGGTCCTCTATCTGGAGGTGCGCCAGCCGTCCCCGCGCCCGGACATCGTCGACCAGGTGATCGCCGGGACACGCGCGTCCGGGTGAGCCCGGCTGCCTCTTGTTGATCTCGGGAGAAACGACGCTACCGCCACGGTTTTAGGGGCGTTTTCCCCGAGATCAACGGGGATGGAGCCAGGTCAGGGGGTGTACCGGGACAGGTCCATGGAGCGGGCGATCCGGTCGTAGTCGGCGGCCGGGTCGACGATCGCGACGTCCAGGGCCACGTCCGCGTCGGGCACCAGCCACAGCCGGGTCTCGAACGGGGCGCCGCCCTCACACTTGAGCCGCCAGGCCGCCTGCTCGACGGTCTCCCCGCTGACGAGCTCGAACTCGTCCCGCTTCTCCCGCTTCACCAGGGCCGGGACGGCCGAGCCCACCTGGCCCACCGAGCCGGGGCACACCACGTTGGGGCGCTTCCAGCCGGTGTCGGAGTCCAGGTCGGCGCGGCTGATGCTGCCGCCTTCGCTGACGTTGAACCGCAGCCGCATGGCCGCCGGCGGGCACGGCACCGGCCCGTCCTCACGGCCGTGCTGCCCGTCGGCTTCTTCGGCGGCCGCGGGCGGGGCCAGGCACCCGTCCGAGCCGAGGGCCTCCCAGCGCTCGGGCAGCACCAGGTTGATGTCGTTGACCGCGTGCAGCTCGTCGCCCTTGTGCATGGGGAACCCGTCCTCGGAGGAGGCCGCCGGCCGGGCCGGGCCCGGCCTCAGCTGCACCTGCCCGGTGCAGCCGGACAGGGCCGTCGACAGCACCAGGACAAGCGGCGCGGCCAGGGCCACCGCCCGTCTGCCCATCGCGCTCCCCTCCGCGCTCCCCGTGGTGAGCCGCCGCTCGGCCCTCTTCCGACTGTGGATGCCCGATGTCACGGTGCGGCCGTCCGGCCGCCGCGCGTCGCGGCCGGATCCGGCCAACGTCAGGGCGTCAGCCGCCCTTGCAGGGCGGCGGCGTCGCTCACCGGCAGGTCGCAGGTGAAGCCGCGGCACACGTAGGCGGCGGGGCCGCCGCCGATGAGCGGGCGTCCGGCCAGCAGCGGAACCGGCGCGTCCGCGGGGTCGTCGGGGGCGTCCCCGTCCCCGGGCGCCACGGCGGTGCCGAACGGGGCGGCCATCAGCGCGGTGCGGTGCAGCTCCCGGGTGGCCTCGGTGCCCCGGGGACCGACGACGGCCACCTCCAGGGGGCCGCTGAGGAGGGTCTCGGTGACGGCGAGCCCCCACCCGGCGAACCGCGGCGCCTTGGCGGCCAGCGGCACGACCGGCCCCAGCGCGCTCTCGGCGGCGCGGCGGTGCCGCTCGGATCCGGTGAGGCCGGAATAGGTCAGCAGCGCACCGGCGGCGGCGAAGCGGCCGGAGGGGACGGCGTTGTCGGTGGGGTCCTGGGGGCGGTTGATGAGCGCCTCGGCGTCGTCGGCGGTGTCGTAGAAGGCGCCTGAGCCGTCGGTGAACCGGTCGAGGACGGTGTCGAGCAGCCGCCCGGCCGCGGCGGACCACTCCTGTTCGCCGGTGACCGAGAACAGCGCGAGGAACCCCTCGGCGGTGTCGGCGTAGTCCTCCAGGACGCCCGCGCTCGCTCCGACGACGCCGTCGCGGGAGGTGCGGGCGATGCGGCCGTCCTCCATGTGCAGGTCGGCCAGGAGCCGGGCGGCGGTACGCGCGCGCTCGATGAGGTCGGGGCGGTCCAGCAGAGCACCGGTCTCGGCCAGGGCGGCGACGGCCAGCCCGTTCCAGGCGGCGACGACCTTGTCATCGCGGGCCGGGGGAACCCGCCGCGCGCGCTCGGCCAGCAGGGTCCGCCGCACCCGCTCGAAGCGCTCGGGGTCGTCGGGGTCCTCAGGCAGGCGCAGTACCGAGGTGCCGTGCTCGAAGGTGCCCTCGTCGGTGACGCCGAAGACCTCGGCGGCCCACGCCCCGTCGTCGGGGCCGAGCACGCGCTCCAGCTCGGCGGGGGTCCACACGTAGTAGCGGCCCTCCTCGCCCTCGCTGTCAGCGTCCAGCGCGGAGGCGAAGCCGCCCTGGGGGGTGAGCAGGTCGGCGACCATCCAGTCGGCGGTGCCCAGGGCGATGCGGCGGGCGAGCGGGTCGCCGGTCTCGCGCCACAGCCGCAGGTAGGCGCGGAGCAGCAGCGCGTTGTCGTAGAGCATCTTCTCGAAGTGCGGCACGGTCCATTCGGCGTCGACCGAGTAGCGGGCGAAGCCGCCGCCGATCTGGTCGTGGATGCCGCCGCGGGCCATGGCCTCGGCGGTGGTGCTGGCCATCAGCAGCGCGCGCTCGTCGCCGGTGCGGCGGTGGTGCGCGAGCAGGAACGTGAAGAGCATGGACGGCGGGAACTTGGGGGCGCCGCCGAACCCGCCGCGCCGGGCGTCGAAGTCGCGGGCCAGGCCCTCCACCGCGGCAGCGGCCTCGTCGGCGCCGGGCAGCTGCCCTTCGCCGAGGGTGCGGGGGGCGGCCAAGGCGTCGACCACCCGGCGGCCCTGGTCGAGCACGCCGTCGCGCTCTTCGCGCCAGACACGGGAGACGGCCTCAAGGAGCCGGTTGAAATGCTCGCGCGGGAAGTAGGTGCCGCAGTAGAAGGGGGCGCCGTCGGGGGTGAGGAAGGCCGTCATGGGCCAGCCGCCCTGGCCGGTCATGGCCTGGACGGCCTCCATGTAGACGGCGTCGACGTCGGGGCGCTCCTCGCGGTCGACCTTGACGTTGACGAAGCCGTCGTTCATCCGCTCGGCGGTGGCGTGGTCCTCGAAGGACTCGTGCGCCATGACGTGGCACCAGTGGCAGGCGGCGTAGCCCACGGACAACAGCACCGGAACGTCCCGGCGACGGGCCTCGGCGAAGGCCTCCTCACCCCAGGGGCGCCAGTCCACAGGGTTGTCGGCGTGCTGCAGCAGGTAGGGACTGGTCGCGTCGGCCAAGCGGTTGGACATGTCCCCACTCTGCCCGACAGGGCTGGCGCCATGCACCGGCGGGCGGCCCGTGGCTCCCCCGGCAGGAGCTCAGGGGCCAGGGCTCCGATCATGGTTCAGCACCGCCCGGGCCGCCTCGACCTCCTGGCCCGTGAGAGGGCCGTTGTCCGCCTCGAAGTCCGCGACGATCTCCCCGAGCCGCTCCATGGCGATCCGGTGCTCGATGGCGTCGGGCACGAACGCCGAGAAACCCCCCGGCCCCACCCGGGCACGCACGGTCTCCGCGAGTTCCTCGGGCGAACCCACCGAGTACTTCTCACTACCACCCATGCCACCGATGCCGCCGCCCTTCCTACCGGCCTGCCGTCCGGAGTCCGACGGAACCGGACCCGGTGGGGCGGTCGGCCGCCCCGGCCGCACCCCGAGGACGCGAAACCCCTCGTCAGGGCCGTGCGACCGTTACGAACAAAAGAGCGACACCCGTGGTGGTCCATGTCACCTTGTCCGGGCACCCCGATGACCGGCCGATGGCCGGAACGTTACGGAAGGGACCTCGATGGCAACCACGGAGGACCGGGCGCCCGAGAGCCGGATGCGGCGATCCGCAGGGCCACGACCCGGCGCCGACGAACGGCACCTGCCCAACACGCGCGTCTGGATCGGCCGGCTGCTCGGGCCGGGCCTGGCCTTGTCGGCCTACTTCCTGATTCCGGCCGACCCCGACCTGTCCGGAGCGGCCCGCGCCTCGCTCGCCGTGGCGATCCTGGTCGCCGTCTGGTGGATGACCGAGGCACTGCCGCTGGCCGCGACCTCGCTGGTGCCGCTGGTGGCGCTGCCGTGGCTCGGCGTCCTCCCGTCCGGTGACGCCGCGGCCGCCTACGGCCACCCGATCGTCTTCCTCTTCCTGGGCGGCTTCGTCATCGCCCTGGCCATGCAGAAGTGGAACCTGCACAAACGCATCGCGCTGCTGACCATGCGGGCGATCGGCACCAAGCCGCGCCAACTGCTGCTCGGCGTGATGACCGCGACCTGGTTCCTGTCCATGTGGGTGAGCAACACCGCCACCACCATGATGATGCTGCCCATCGGCGTCAGCGTGCTGGCGATGGTCGCCGCGGCCCGGCAGGCGCGCACCGCGCCGCAGGGCGACGGGGCCGCGGCGGCGTCCGGGAGCGGCGCCGAGGAGGACCCGGTGGCGGCCCTGTCCGCCGACAAGGACACCAAGAACTTCTCCGTCGCGATGATGCTGGGCATCGCCTTCGCCGCCACCATCGGCGGCCTGGCCACCCTGATCGGCAGCCCGCCGAACCTCATCATGAGCGGCATCATGGAGGAGTCCTACGGCGTCCACATCGGCTTCGCCGACTGGATGAAGCTGGGCGTGCCGCTCTCGGCCGTCTTCCTCATCATCGCCTGGGCGTTCCTGACCCGCGTCGCCTACCCGACCCGGCTCGGCGATGTGATGGGCGGCAAGCAGGTCATCCAGGAGGAGCTGGACGGGCTCGGCCCGGTTTCGCGCGGTGAGTGGACCGTCCTGGCCGTGTTCGTCTCCACCGCACTGCTGTGGGTCTTCAAGGACCAGCTCAGCGGGTGGGGCGCGCTGACCTCCGTGCTCCCCTTCATCGCGAACCTCGACGACACCACCATCGCCCTGACCGCCGCGCTCGCCCTCTTCCTCATCCCCGTGTCGGCGCGGAAGGGCGTGGCCGCCATGGACTGGCGGACCGCGCAGAACGGCGTCCCCTGGGGTGTGCTGCTGCTCTTCGGCGGCGGGCTGTGCCTGGCCAAGGCCGTTCAGGACACGGGGCTCTCGGAATGGATCGGCGGCAAGATGGGCGGCCTGGGCGCACTGCCCGTCATCCTGCTGGTCGCCGCCGTCTGCCTGATCGTCCTGCTCCTCACCGAGCTCACCAGCAACACCGCGACGGCCACCACCTTCCTGCCGGTGCTCGCCGCGGTCGCCGTGGGCATCGGCATCGACCCGATGCTGCTGATGGTCCCCGCCGCGCTGGCCGCCACCTGCAGCTTCATGCTCCCGGTCGGCACCCCGCCGAACGCGATCGTGTTCGGCTCCGGGTATGTGACGATGCCGCAGATGATCCGGGCCGGGCTGTGGCTGAACCTGATCGGCGTCGTCCTGATCACGGCGATGAGCATGCTGCTCGGAGGCTGGGCCCTGGGCATCACGATGTGACCGCGGGCCCTGCGGCCCGGCCGGCCCCCGCCCCTCCCGCGCCGCCGCCCCCGACCTGTGAGAATGGCACCATGCGCAAGCGGATGAGCCTGGCGCGACAGCTCTTCGTACTGCAGCTCGCGGTGATCCTCTCACTGGTCGGGACGGCGGCGGTGCTGGTCTTCCTGGAGGTGCGCCGGGAGACCCACGAGCATGCCGTGCTCCAGGTGCGCGCCCTGGCCTCCGCGCTGGCCGAGCTGCCCGAGGTCCGTACCGCGCTGAACGGCCCCGACCCGTCGGCCGAACTGCAGCCGCTCGCCGAATCCGTGGGCGAGGCGGCCGGCACCGACTTCATCGTCTTCATGGCCCCCGACCGGACCCGCTACACCCACCCCGACCCGGAACGCATCGGCGAACCCTTCGTCGGCACGGTCGCCCCCGCGCTGGAGGGCCGCACCTTCACCGAGAGCTACGAGGGAACGCTGGGCCCCTCGGTCCGCGCGGTGACGCCCATCCGCGGGGAGGACGGCCAGGTGGAGGCGCTGGTGTCCATCGGGATCCTCCAGGAGCGGATCGGCAGCGAGGTCCAGCGCCGCCTGTACCCGGTCGTCGCCGTCTCCGCCGCCGCGCTGCTGGTCGCCGCCGCGGGCTCGTACGCGATCAGCCGGCGTCTGGACCGGCAGACCCTGGGCCTGGGCGCCGCGGAGATCACCCGCATGTACGAGCACCATGACGCCGTCCTGCGCACCGTCCGCGAAGGCCTGCTGATCGTCAGCCCGCGCGGCGAGCTGGTGCTCGCCAACGACCAGGCGCGCGAACTGCTCGGCCTGGGCGCCGACGCCGAGGGCCGCCGGGTCGGCGACCTCGGCCTGCGGCCCCCGCTCGACGCGCTGCTCGCCTCCGGGGAGCCCGCCGACGACCGGTTGTGCGTCTACGGCGACCGGGTGCTCGTCGCCCGCCAGGAGCGCATCGAGAAGGACGGCCGCCCGCTGGGCACCGTCACCACCCTGCGCGACCACACCGAGCTGGAGGCGCTGGCCGGTGAGCTGGACTCGGTGCGCGGCTTCACCGAGGCGCTGCGCGCCCAGGCGCACGAGTCCGCGAACCGCCTGCACACCGTGGTCACCATGGTCGAACTCGGCCAGACCGAGCGCGCCGTGGAGTTCGCCACCGTCGAGCTGGCCTCCGCCCAGCAGCTCGCCGACCGGCTGACCGAGGCGGTGGAGGAGCCCGCACTGGCCGCGCTGCTGCTCGGCAAGGCGGCCCAGGCCGCCGAGAAGGGCGTGGAGCTGGTGGTCACCGAGGACTCCGCGGTCACCGATTGCGCGGTCGCGGCCCGCGACCTGGTCACCCTGGTCGGGAACCTGGTGGACAACGCCATCGACGCGGCGCTGGCCGCCGAACCTCCCCGCCGGGTCACGGTGACCGCGCGCAGCGATGCGGGCGGCGGCCTGCTGGTCCGGGTGGCCGACAGCGGCAGCGGCGTGGGCGGCGCGCACCTGGACTCCATCTTCACGCGCGGCTGGACCACCAAGTCCGCCGCCGGGGCGCGGGGCCAGGGCCTGGGCCTCGCCCTGGTCAAGCAGGTGATCGACCGGTACGGGGGCGCGGCGGAGGTGGAGTCGGGCGACGGCGCGGTGTTCACCGTGCGGCTGCGTCCACAGCAGGCCCCCGAAGCACCGGGCGGGCAGGGCGGGCCGGACGACCGGCCGGACCGGGAAGAAGACGTATGAACAGCGGTGAAGACAGGATCAGAGCGCTCATCGTCGAGGACGACCCGCGGATCGCCGACGCGCACGCGCAGTACGTCGAGCGGGTCCCCGGCTTCACCGCCGCGGGCGTGGTGCACCGGGGTGGCGAGGCACTGGACTTCCTGGACCGGCACCCCGTCGACCTCGTCCTGTTGGACTTCTACCTGCCCGACATGACCGGCCTGGACGTCTGCCGCACCCTGCGCGCCCGCGGCCACCTCACCGACATCATCGCCATCACCTCGGCGCGCGATGTGGGCACCGTCCGCTCGGTGCTGGTGTACGGCGTGGTGCAGTACCTGCTGAAGCCGTTCAGCTTCGCCGCCTTCCGCGACAAGCTGGAACGCTACGCCGAATACCGGGGCCACCTTCTCGACCGCGGCGGGACCGCCGCCCAACAGGACCTGGACCGGGCGTTCGGTGCGCTGCGCGGCAGCATCGGCGGCCCGCTCCCGAAGGGGATGAGCAACCCGACCCTCTCCGCCGTGGTGGACCTGCTCCGCGGACTCGACCCGGACGGCATCACCGCCGCCGAGGCCGGGAACCGCCTGGGCATGGCCCGCGTCACCGCCCGCCGCTACCTGGAGCACCTCGCCGAGCAGGCCCTCGTGGAGCGCCGCCCGCGCTACGGCGGCCAGGGCCGCCCGGAGAACATCTACCACTGGAACGGCCCGCCGTCTCCGGACTGAATCGGGCCGTGCACGGATCACGCCCCGCTGCGGGCAGGTGCTCGGCTGCGGGCGCGGCATGTACCGGCAGGAACGCGGGAGCGACAGTAGTCTGGACCGAGCAGTGCTGGACCTGACGGTCACCGCCGGTCGAGGGAGGTACGCCATGGGCGCGGAGATGGTCGCCCCCGCGTGGATGCACTCGCAGATCAGCGCGGAGGAGTACGACTCCTGGTCCGAAGAGCAGTGCGCGGGCATCGAGATCGTGGACGGGATGGTCGTCGTGAGTCCGAGCGCGTCCAAGCGGCACAACCGGTTGGCCCGAATCCTGGCCAACGCTCTGGACGACGCCGCGGGCCCGGACTGGAACGCCGATACGGACTTCGACGTCCGCCTCCAGGACGTCCCGCTGACCAACCGCCGCCCTGACGTCGCCGTCTACCGGGCGGACACCCTCGATGTCACGCCCAGCCGCCCCGAGCACCTGCTCCTGGTCGTCGAGGTGGTCTCCCCCGGCTCGGAGACCACGGACCGCATCGTGAAGACGAGCCAGTACGCCGAGTCCGGCATCCCCTTCTACTGGCGGATCGAGCAGGCGGCCACCGGCATCCCCATCATCTACACCTACGTCCTCGACCCGGCGATGAAGGCGTACCGGGACGGCGAGATGTTCACCGGCGCGATCAAGGCGTCCGTCCCCTTCCCGGTCACCGTCGACCTGTCGGCCGTCTGAGGAACAAGGTCGAGCGAGAAGCCTCCTCCCCACCGGGCGACAGCCGTGCGTCTGCGGGACTCACTCGTTCGCGTCCCGGAGTGTGCGCAGGATGCGCTCCAGGTGGCGGCGGTCCTCGGCCGTGAGGGGGGCGGTGACGTGACTGCGGAGCTGGGAGACGTGGGCTTTCAGGGCCCGGTCGAGTGCTTCCGCCCCCTTGTCGGTCAGTGCGGCGAGTGAGGCCCGCCGGTCCTCGGGGTCGGGGTCGCGTCGGATCAGCCCCTCCTTCGCCATGCGGTCGGCGAGCCGGGTGAAGCCGCCCGAGCTGAAGGACACGGCCTCCGCCAGATCCGTCATGCGCAGCCGGTGCCCGGGGGTGCGCCCCAGCCGCAGCAGCACCTCGAACCAGGCGTCCGGGACCCCGAGGTCCCGGTGCACCAGGGGCTTGAGGCGAGTGAACGCCTCCACGAACAGTCCGTAGAGCGTCACGTCGTCGTCATGCAGCAGTTGCGCGTCCATCCCACCAGGATGCCAGATAGCCGACGACAGAAGAAGCTGCTCTTGCAATATCTGCCGTTGCAGGCATATTGTCTGCAGCGGCAGATATTTGATGCGGTACCTCGACGGATACGGAGTCCGATCATGCGCAAGCACGTCCTTCCAGCGATCGGTGTCGCCGCCGCCACGGCAGGAGCCCTGGTCCTCGGCCTGTCCCTGGCGCCCACTGCGGCGAACGCCGCCCCTCCCAAGCACGGATACCACCACCGCACGATCACCATCGAGGCGGTCGAGAAGGGCACTGCGGTCAACTTGGTCGACGTCCCCCCGGACGACTCCGCCCTCGGCGACCAACTGATCGGGACCGCCGACCTCATCGACGCCGACGGCAACGAGCTGGGCGCCAGCAGCTTCGTGGGCATCTCCACCGACGCCGAGCCGCGTACCTCCGAGATGCTGACCTTCGTCTATGAGCTGCCCGACGGCAAGATCACCACGTCTGGAACCGCGGAGCTCTCCGACTCCGGGCCCGTCTTCGACGAGAAGTTCGCCATCACGGGCGGCACCGGCGAGTACAAGAACGCCTCCGGAGAGGTGCGCGTCCTGCAGGAGACGATGGAGCAGGCGAAGGTCACCTTCGAGATCCGGCGCTGACCATACCTACGAGCCCTACGAGACCAGCACGAACGGAGTCATCCGTGAAGATCCTCCTCATCGGCGCCACCGGCATGATCGGCTCCCGTGTGGCGGCGGAAGCGCTGCACCGCGGCCACCAGGTCACCGCCGCGACCCGCTCGGGCCGTACGGCCGCCGCCCTGCCCCTGAGTCCCGACCTGACGAGCGTCGCCCTCGATGTCACCGAGCCCGCCCAGGTGGCTGAGACGGCCGCGGGTCACGACGCCGTGGTGTCGGCCGTCTCCCCGCCCCGCGACGGCTCCGACCCGACCGCCCCGCTGCTGACGATGTACCGCTCGCTGGCCGAAGGGCTGCGCACCGCGGGTGTGCCGCGGCTCGTCGTCGTCGGCGGCGCCGGCAGCCTCAAGACCGCGTCGGGTGCGGACCGCGTCGACACCGACGACTTCCCCGCGGTGTACAAGGCCGAGTCCCTCGCCCAGCGCGAGGTCCTGCGGCTGCTGCGCGCCGAGGTGACCGACCTGGACTGGACCTACATCTCACCGGCGGACGAGATCGCCCCCGGCGACCGCACCGCCCGGTTCCAGCTCGGCGGCGACGAACTCCTCTTCGACGCGAACGGCCGCAGCTTCATCAGCGCCGAGGACTACGCCGTCGCACTGGCCGACGAGCTGGAGAAGGACCAGGCCATCCGGCGCCGTATCACCGTCGCCTACTGACCTGTGTCAACGGCACCGGCGCGTCCCGGCGGAAGGCCGCGGCGTTCGGGGCGCGCCGCGGCCCTCTGCCGTCACTCCCCGGTCACTCCTTGGAGGGCTGCCCCGGCTCGTCGGCGGCCGCCTCGACGGCCTGGTCGAAGCCGCCCTCGCGGACGTGGGCGAGTTTGGTCCTCATACTGCGCATGAGGAAGTACAGCACGGCGCCGATCGCGGCCACCACCAGGAAGCCCAGCACGCCCGGGGTGACGGTGAACTTGTCCACCTCGGGCTGAGCGAGCATGAGTACGGTCTCCATACCGCTCATGTTCCCACCGTCTCGCGGACGCCCGCGAACAGGTCCGTCTCCGGCATCTCGGTGTCGACCAGGGAGCGGGCCAGGTGGTAGTCCTCCCAGGGCCAGGACGCGCGCTGGATGTCCATGGGCACCGCGAACCAGAACCCGTTCGGGTCGATCTGGGTGGCGTGCGCGATCAGGGCGCGGTCACGCGTCTCGAAGTACTCGTCGCACTTGATCTAGGTGGTGATGTCCCACGTCCTGCGGTCGCGCTCCATGTCCTCGAAGCGCTTCATCAGGTCCTTGTAGGGGTTCTCCAGGCCGCGCTCGTCCAGGGCGGCGGAGATCGCCTCGAACCGCGGGCGCGGGAAGGACACGTGGTAGTAGAGCTTGAGCGGCTGCCACGGGTCGCCGGTGCCCGGGTAGCGCTCCGGGTCGCCCGCCGCCTCGAAGGCCTCGACCGAGACCCGGTTGGTCATGATGTGGTCGGGGTGGGGGTAGCCGCCCTCGTCGTCGTAGGTGAGGATGACGTGCGGGCGGAAGGAGCGCACCGAGCGCACCAGCGGCTCGGAGGCCGTCTCCAGCGGCTGCACCGCGAAGCAGCCCTCGGGCAGCGGCGGCAGCGGGTCGCCCTCGGGCAGGCCCGAGTCGACGAAGCCGGAGAACTCCTGGTGCACGCCGAGGATCTGCCGGGCCTCGGCCATCTCCTTGCGGCGGACCTCGCCGATGTTCTCGCGGACCTCGGGCCGGTCCATGGCCGGGTTCAGGATGGAACCGCGCTCGCCGCCGGTCAGTGTGACGACCAGCACTTCGGCGCCCTCCGCCACGTAGCGCGCCATGGTGGCGGCGCCCTTGCTGGATTCGTCGTCGGGGTGGGCATGCACGGCCATGAGCCGCAAACGCTCGGACAACGGAGTTACCCCTCGGGTAGTCGCGGAAGCTTCCTCGAAAAGACCCGGCCGGCGGCTTGGTCCGGCCGGGTGCCCGCCGCGCTGCCCGTGCGGGGACATGCGGGGGCGGGGGTGGAACAGGGGCCCCAGTGGGCGGGGCTATCTTAGACAACGCAGACCTTACGTTCGGAGATTCCCGCATGCCCGAGAGCCCCTCTGACCTCACGCCCGACGGCGCCGAGCGGCACGGCGCCGCAGGAGGCGACGGCGGTGACGGCGACAACGGCGGCAGCGGCCCGAGTGCGGCCGGGGACGCGTCCGGGAGCGCCATCGGGAAGCGGCACGGCGCCCGCCCCGTCTTCTTCGTCCTGGGCCTCATCGCCGCCGGCGTCTTCACGGTCGGGTGGGGGTTCGCCCTGATGAGCTACGGGGACCACACCGGGGTGGCCAACCAGACCATCGCCTGGAGCATCGAGTCCGACGACGAGGCCAGCATCACCTTCCAGACCAACAGCGGCGGCCCCGCCGTGTGCATCGTGCGGGCGACCGACCCCCAGCACGTCGAGGTCGGCCAGCGCCGGGTCGAGGTCGGGGCGGGGACCCAGGACGTGACGGCGAAGATCGAGACGGTTCGTCGTGCCGCGATGGTAGAAGTGGCGTCCTGCAGGGAACAAGGAACGGCAAAGTGAACGCCAAGACCGCCCTGACCTGACCGCCCCCGCGTGCCCCGGCCCCGGCGCCGGACACCGCCGACCATCGCACGGACCATTCCTCCGCTTTCCTGACCGCACCTGACGGCAAAGCGCTGTACGGTGCGCAAACGGCGGGAATCAACGGTTCTTCCGCGATGATCACGCGGTGATAACCTCGTAAGTTCAGCTGCGGCCGATGGTGGACCGCAGTAGTTCAGACGCACCAAGGGAGTTCCCGTGACCGAGACCCGCGATGACAACGTCACCTGGCTGACCCAGGAGGCGTATGACCGGCTCAAGGCGGAGCTGGAGCACCTTTCGGGGCCTGGTCGCATCGAGATCGCCGACAAGATCGAAGCCGCCCGCGAGGAGGGCGACCTGAAGGAGAACGGCGGCTACCACGCCGCCAAGGAGGAGCAGGGCAAGATCGAGGCCCGCATCTCCCAGCTCCAGGACATCCTCCGCAACGCGCGCGTCGGCAGCGCCCCGCACAAGGAGGGCGAGGTCGGTCCCGGTATGACCGTCACCATCAAGTTCGAGGGCGACGACGAAGAGGTCACCTTCCTCCTCGCCTCCCGGGAGGAGAGCGGCGCGCCGATCGACGTCTACTCCCCCAAGTCGCCGCTGGGCTCCGCGATCAACGGTAAGCGGATCGGGGAGACGGTGAGTTACACGCTCCCGAACGGCAAGAGCCTGTCGGTGGACATCATCGACGCCGTCCCCTACGGCGGGGCCTAGCCTCCCGCAGCACAGTGCGGAAGGGGTGGCCGAGAGCCACCCCTTCCGCTTTGCGGGGGCGGGTTCCCGGGGGCGGGTTCCCGGGAAGGGCCCGCGGTCAGGGCAGCGCGCACTCGGGCGCCGCGCCCCCGCCCTCGGCGAAGGCCGCCGGGACGAAGTCGCCCTCGCCGATGCGCAGCCACTCGGCCGCCGCGCCCGCCGGGCCGTCGACCCGTTCCCCGGCGGTGCGGCACTCGACCGCCACGCGCGCCCCTTCGGCGGCCATCCCGGTCGCCGGGTGGTCCCGCCCCGGTCCCGAGCGGACCACCACCGGGTCGCCGCCGTCGGCCGCCGCCATCCGGGCGCGCGGGCGCGGGTCGCCCGTCCACAGGTAGTCCACCCGCACCCAGGCGTTGGTGGGCAGCTTCAGCGCGTCGCGGAAGGTGCCGTCGGCCAGGTCGATCCCGGCCGGGTTGAGCACCTTGCGACCGAAGCCGTCCCGCCCGCCGTTGTAGCCGTCCTTGTAGGCGGCCTGGGCCTGCGGGGTGCCGTGCGGCAGGTCCCGCCACATCTGGCGGTCGGTGTTCCAGTGGTCGTCCTTGATGTTCCAGGGGCCCACGTCCCACACCGGCGCGTAGGCACAGCGGCGCCCGTCGGCACCGTCCCCCTCGACCTCGTCGCCCCCGTCGGCCTCGGTGCACACCCGCACCGTGTAGTCCCCGGAACCGCGCGGCGCCAGCGCCCGCCGGGAGGGCAGCGCGACGAAGTGGTCGTCGGCGCGGACCGTGTGCCCGTTGGCGGTGGTCGCGCCGACCAGGCCGATTCGGGTGGCGAACAGCCGCGCGGAGAACGGCTCGCCCGGAAGCCCGCCGTCGGCGGCACCGTCGGCGGCACCGACCGGGCGCAGGCGCACCTCCTCCAGCACCGACCCGCCCTCGGCGGCCTTCCCGCTCAGGCCGACCCGCACCTGGACGCGGTCGGCGGGGTGGGGCAGGCGCACGCGCACGCCCTGCTCCTCGGCGACTGCGCCGGGCGAGGAGCCGGCCACCGGCACCCACTCGCCCCACACGCCTTCGGCGCGCTCGCCGCGCACCTCCACGGAGAAGCCGTCGGCCGGGCCGGAGACGCCGATGGCCACGTCGAGCTCGTCGACGGCGCGGTCGAGGTCGCGGGCGGGGAAGGTGGCCAGCGCGACGGGGCCGTCGCCGGGCTCGCGCTCCAGCGAGGCACCGAGGGGCGCGTCCTGTGCGGCGCCGGTGTCCAGGCGCAGGTCGGCGCTGCCGGGGTCCTCCTCGATCCAGCCCTGGGCCGACGGGCGGGCGGGCGCCTGCGGCGCGGCGGCGAGCGGCGCGGCGGGCAGCAGGAGCGCGCCGAGGAGCCCGGCGGCGGCGAACGCGCCGGTGCGGAGCCGGATTCGAGGCCGGATACGCGGCCGGTTACGCGGCATGTCTCCCCCATCTCGGTCGGTCCCCGGCACACCGAGGACCCCACAAGTAAGCAACCGGCGACAGGGAATGACGAAAACGGCACGCCGCGCAGAGGGGCCGTGCAGGGTAAAAGGAGGACAAGCGGACCGAATTCCGCGCACGCCGGGGCGTCGGAAGTGCACCGGAACGAACCGGCCTGGCCAGGGGCGGCCATAATGGCCACCCTTAATGGCGCATGATCACCACCCGGATCGGCGGCCGCCGTTCCCCGGGACCATTCCCCGTTCATGGGCGGTGGCGGCGTATGGGGCCCGGTCGGCACGGGCGCGTCCGGATTCGGCCATCGGTCCGCTGCCCACCCGGGAGCAGGTTCCCGAGAGTTCGATGGGGGTTCGGCGGGGCCCTCGGCCCCGCCGTCGCCGACCTCGGGGAAGCCGGGGTGAAGCGGACACCTTGAGGAGCCGGCGCGGTCAGGCGGGTGTGCTCGGCGTTGATCTCGGGAGAAGCGACGCTACCGGGCCGCTTTTAGGGGCGCATTTCCCGAGATCAACGACGGGTCCGCGGGTCTGGGCCCACAGCGGTCCGCCCGGCCCGCCCCGGGCCGGCCCCAGTCCCCTAGTCCCCGAAGGCCAGCAGGCAGGCCGTGTAGCTGTGCACGTGGTTGCGGCCCGCCACCGGTCCGACCTCGCCCGCCGCGAAGAAGCCGGTCACCGCGTCCACGCCCAGCGCGCGGCGGACCGCCCGCACGTCGTGGTCGGCGGTGCCGAACATGGACGCCCCGCGCCCGTTGCAGGAGAACAGCAGCACTCCCGCGGCGCGCCCGCCCGTGTCCTCGCCGAACATGCCCAGCCGCTCCAGCAGGTCGGTGTCGGCGGTGTCCCGGTCGCGCACCTGGAACCGCACGGTCTGCCCCACGTCCACGGTGTCGCCGATGGTGAGGCTGTTCTCGTCCGGGTCGGCGCCGACCACCGAGCGGATCAGGAAGTCGCCCTGCTCGTGCCGGTCGGCGTACTCGTCCATGGCGATACCGATGTGCAGCCCGCCCCCGGCCGCCAGCTCCTGCTCCTCCGGCGGCAGCGCGTTGATGAGCTGCTCCAGCCGGTCGTAGGCGGGAACCCCGGCCAGGCCGCTGACCACGTTGCCCTCGGCCCCGGTGACCGCCATCGCCGGGCCCACCGGGCGGCACCCCTGGCTGACCATCGTGCCCACGATGCCGTCGCCGCCGAGCAGCAGGCCGATGGCACCGGCGTCGACCACCTCGCCCTCGAAGAACAGCCGCACCGAGCCGTTCCCGCCCATGCCGTCGGCCAGCCCGCCGACCAGCGGCAGACCGCCCAGCGCGTCGGTGGAGCGCTCCACGAACGACTGGGCCGGGAAGCGGTAGGGGTCGGCGAGCAGCAGGGCCGCGCGGTCGGACTCGTCGGGCTCGCGCATGCCGATCACCGCCAGGTGGTCGCCCTCGGGCACCACGTCCAGCTGGAACGGGGTCATCTCCACGTCGGGCAGCCGCGCCGCCCACACGCTGACCGCGCCCTGCTCCTCCACACCGCGGCCGCCGCCGATCACACCGGCGGAGGTGCAGCCGATGCTCACCGACCCGGGGGCCATGCCCATCACCCGTTCACCGGCGAGGACGACCTCCTCGGTGTCGGTGCCGCAGACCGAGAAGAAGATGAGGTCCGGAGGGCCGTCGAGGGACCGCACCGCCTCCTGCACCGCCCTCTCGGCCGCGCTCACCAGATCGGCGCCCGACGCAAGCGCATCACCGAACCTGGCCACTGGTCGCACCCCACATCGCTCGTCGGTCCGTTCCGGGCCGGGGCGCCGGCCCGGGGGACCATCCTTGCAGCCCCTCGACGTGAAACCTTCCCCCGAGGCTGCTTATTTCACCGGAGACGGCCCCGCTGAGGCGATCCCGCACACGGCGCCCCGCCACTAGACTCGCCTGCGTGTCCGCCCTCACACCCCCTGACGCGCTCCCCGCCACCGTCGGCGCCCTGCGGGACTCCGGCCGCACGCCCCTGCCCGTCAAGGAGGAGGTCCGCCGCTCGCTGCTGGAGCGCATGCGCGCCGGGCGGCCGCGCCTCCCCGGTCTTGTCGGGTTCGACGCCACCGTGCTGCCGCAGGTGGAGCGCGCGCTGCTGGCCCGCCACGACATCGTGCTGCTGGGCGAGCGCGGGCAGGGCAAGACGCGGCTGCAGCGGGCGGTCGCAGGGCTGCTGGACGAGTGGTCCCCGGTGGTGGAGGGGTGCCCGGTCAACGACGACCCCTTCGCGCCGGTGTGCCCGCGCTGCAAGGAAGCGGCGGGGCGGCTCGGCGAGGACCTGCCGGTGGTCTGGCGGCACCGCGGCGACCGGTACACCGGGAAGCTCGCCACCCCCGACACATCCGTGGCCGACCTGGTCGGCGACATCGACCCGGTGCGGCTGGCCCAGGGGGTCGCGCTCGACGACCCGGCGTCGCTGCACTACGGGCTGGTGCCGCGGGCCAACCGGGGGGTGCTGGGCCTGGACGAGCTGCCCGACCTGGCGGCCCGGGTGCAGGTGGCGCTGTTCGGGGTGCTGGAGGAGCGGGAGGTGCAGGTCCGCGGGTACGCGCTGCGGCTCCCGCTGGACCTGCTGGTGGTGGCCACGGCCAACCCCGAGGACTACACGGACCGGGGGCGGATCGTCACCCCGCTCAAGGACCGGTTCGGCGCCGAGGTGCGCACGCACTACCCGCTGACCGCCGACGACGAGGAGGCGCTCGTCCGCCAGGAGGCCGCGCCCGCGGGCCGGGTGCTGGTGCCGGGGCACCTGGTGGCGGTGGTGGCCCGGTTCGCGCGGCTGGTGCGGGGGTCGGCGTCGGTGGACGCGCGCTCGGGGGTGTCGGCCCGGTTCGCGCTCGCGGCGGTGGAGGCGGCGGCCGCCTCGGCCGAGCGGCGGGCGGCGCTGACCGGGGAGAAGGCGGCGGTGGCCCGGGTGGCGGACCTGGCGTCGGCGGTCCCGGCGCTGCGCGGGAAGGCCGAGTTCGCGCCGGGCGAGGAGGGGCGCGAGGGCGAGGTGCTGGACCACCTGCTGCGGCGGGCGGCGGCCGAGGTGTTCCGGGAGCGGTTCGCCGAGGAGGAGCTGGAGCCGCTGAAGGCGCACTTCGCGGGCGGCGGCACCGCCGAGGCGGGGGCCGGGGTGCCCGCTGCCGACCTGCTCGCGTCGGTGGGGCCGCTGGAAGGCCTGGGCGTGCTGACCGAGCGCGCCGCGCGGGGCGGGGCCCTGCAGGGCGGCGAGGGGGCGCCGGAGGGGCCGGACGCGGCCGCCGGAGAGACCGCGGCGGCGCTGGAGCTGGCCATGGAGGGGCTGTACCTGACCCGGAGGCTGTCCAAGGCGGACCTCGGGGGCGAGGAGGCCGCAGGGCAGGGCGGGGCGGCCGGACCGGAGGGCCCCGGCGGCCCCGGCGAGCGTTCGGTGTACCGGACATGAGGCCGGCGGAATGACCGGCGGGGAGCCGAGCGACGGCGGGGCGGCCCGCGGCGACCGGGTCCGCTACCTCCCCTACCGGCCCGGTCCCGACCCGCTCGCGCCGCCGTTCGACACCGCGCGGGCGCTGCGCGGCCTCGGCCGCCGCGTCTTCGACGGGAAGCGCCCCCACCAGGCGTTGCGCGACCTGCTGCGGCAGGGCGTTGACGGGATCCCGGGCACGGACGAGCTGCTGCGCCAGGTGCGGGAGCGGCGCGGACAGGCGGCACGGCGGGGAGGCCTCGACGGGGTGCACCGCCGGGCGCGCGCCGAGCTGGACCGCGCGGTCGAACTGGAGCTGCGTGCCCTGGCCGACGACCCTTCCGACGACGCGCGCGTCCGGGAGAGCGAACTCGCCTCCCTCCCCCGCGACACCGCCGCCGCCCTGCGCCACCTGCTCGCCGGTCCCTACCCCTGGCGATCGGACGAGGCGCGGGAGACGGTCGCGCGCCTCCTTGAGGAGGTGCGGAACGACCTCGTCGATGCGCGGCTCGGCCGGTCGGAGGCGTGGAGGGCGCATTCGCCGGACCCGGCGGGTGTCGCGGCCATGGCGACGGCGCTCGCCGCGCTGCTGGAGGCCGATGCCCGGGGCGAGCCCGTCGACCTCGACCGGTTCATGGCCGAGCACGGCGCCTTCTTCCCCGAGTTCGCCGGGCGGCCCGGCACCCTGGACGACGTGGCCGAAGCACTGGCCCGGCGGGCCGCCGCCGCGCGGGCGCACGCGTCGTCGCTGAACCCGGACCGCCGCGCCGAACTGGAGGGGCTGCTCGGCGAGGCCGCCCGGGAGGCGGGCCTGGCCGAGGCGCTCGACCGCCTCGCCGACGCGTTGCTCCGGCGCCGCCCCGACCTGGTGCGGGAGGCCTTCGCCGAGGTGGACGGCCCCGGGGATCTGGGGCTGGCCGAGGCGGTCGACCTCATCGAGGAGCTGGCCGACCTGGACGAGTTGGCGCGGGCGCTCGAAGGCGGCCCCGACGGGGTGGATCCCGCTGCCGCGGAGCGGCTGCTGGGCCCGGGGGCGGCCGAGGCGGTCGGGCGGCTGGCCGAGGTCGAGCCCCGGCTGCGCGGTGCCGGGCTGCTCACCGGCGGCCGGTCCCGGCCACGGCTCACCCCGCAGGCGGTGCGGCGCCTCGGAGAGGCGGCGCTGCGCGGCCTGGCCACGGGCCGAAGGGGTCACCGAAGCGGCGGCCACGGCCTCGCGCAGGAACGGGGTGTGGGGACGGCAGGGACGGCGCGGCCGGACGCGGGGGATCCGGGGGCGACGGTGCCCTGGGAGCCCGGGAGCCCGGCGCCGCTGGACGCGGTGGCCACGGTGCGGGCCGCGGTCGTACGCCGGGCGGCCGATCCGCAGGCTCCTCTCCTCTCCCCTGAAGACGTGCGGACCGCCGAGGCCGAGGAGCGGGCGGCGGCCGCGGTGTGCCTGTTGGTGGACTTGTCGTCGTCGATGGTGCGCGGCGGGTTGTTCGGCCCGGCGCGGGAGGCGGCGCTGGCGCTGTACACACTGGTCGGCGCCCGGTATCCGCAGGACGCCGTGCGGGTGGTGGGGTTCGACGAGACGGCACGGCCGCTGTCCGCGGCGGAGCTGCTGGAACCGGCCGGCCCGAGGGTGCAGGGCAGCAACGTGCAGCACGCGCTGCTCCTGGCACGGGAGCACTTCGGCCGCCATCCCGGGCGGGCACCGGTGGCGGTGCTGGTGACGGACGGGGAGCCGACCGCACACCTCGGACGGGACGGGTCGCCGGAGTTCGCCTGGCCGCCCCGCCCGGAGACGGCGGAGAAGACGGAGGCCGAGTTGGACGCACTGGCGGCGATGGGGGCCGCCGTGACCTTGATCGTCCCGGGAGGCGGCGGGGAGGCGGGGGCCCTGGCCCAGGCGGTGACCGGTCGAGGCGGACAGGTGATCCGCACAGAGGACGAGACCCTGGGGGTCAAGGTCATCGATGCGTACACGTCACGCAGGTCAGGCCGCTGACCCTTTCGACCACCAGACGAATGCCCAGGAAAAGGGGCGACGAGGACGGGCCGGCGGGCCTTCCAGCAGCGCTGTCGGCCGTGGGGCGTGTGCATGGTCGCCGGAGATGGCAGCGACGGAGCAAGCAGGGCGGTTCCCCGGCCCCGCCTGCCGGGCGCGAGCCCACTCGTGGTCCAGGCGGTCGGGCGGCTGAGCAGGTACCCCACTCACGGGTCGTGGCCGGGCGGAATGCCGCCGGGGTGTGAGGTGGAGGGCAGCAACGACAAAGGGCAGCAGCCCGCAGCGCAGCGTCGTCGGCCGCCAGGCGTGTGCGTGGTCGCCGTGGTTGGGCAGCGACGGAGCAAGCAGGGCGGTTCCCCGGCCCCGCCTGCCGGGCGCGAGCCCACTCGTGGTCCAGGCGGGAGGGCGGCTGAGGTGGTGCCCCACTCGATAACCCCAGCCGAGCGGAAGGCCGCCGGGGTGTGAGGTGGAGGGCAGCAACGACAAAGGGCAGCAGCCCGCAGCGCAGCGTTGTCGGCCGTGGGGCGTGTGCGTGGTCGCCGTGTTGGGCGGCGACGGCGAGAAGCAGGCGGTTCTCCGGCCCCGCCTGCCGTCCGTCCGGCGGCCGGCAGGCCAGGCGGGCGGCGCAGTGGGGTGGGCGAG
>NZ_JAQFWQ010000021.1 GCF_027706725.1 Nocardiopsis endophytica | reverse complement strand
AGTCGGGCTTATCGTGTCCGGTTTAACCCCGGGTTCCCCGAGATCATCGCGGAGGAGGCCTCCCGGGCGGCGCATAACGGGCATATCGGGCAGTGGGTGAGGGGGTTGGGCATCCTGCGTCGTGAAATCGACGCTTTTGGGCTGATCAGGCGTCGGTTTTACGACCCAGGATGGCCCCGGGGTGCTCGAGGCGACCGGAAGGCGGGTTCCGGCTGAGCCCATACCGGCCCGCCGCCCGGCTGGGGCGTGTGAGGAGGGAACCTGCTCAGCCGCCCGCCGACCTGGACCGCGAGGGGCCTGCCGGACGGCAGGCAGGGCCGGGGAACCGCCCGGCTGTCGCCGTCGCTGCCCATTACGGCGACCACCCGCACGCCCGCAGCCCGACAGCGCTGCCGGGTGGGCCGCCGTCCTTTCCTCGTCGCCGCCGACCACGCCACACCCCGTCGGCCCGGCGCCCGGCTGGGGCCGATGAGCGGGGGACCTGCTGTTCCGCGCCGCCTCCCCGAACCGCGTGAACCCGCGGCTTGAGCCGCCCCGGGAGGGGCGTATCTCCTGGGAACGACAACGGCGGGGCAGGGAGGGCTCCCCCCCCGGGAGGCCGGATTCCCGCCCTCCGGGGGCGGGAATCCGGTGGTCAGATCCGCTTGGCCAGCTTTCTCCGCCAACCGCCGAAAGGGCGCGGGAGGTCGACGGCGAGGACGCCGGTAACCTCGTCGTCGCGGTCGCTGTAGAGGGCCAGGAACGCGCCCGACTCCGGGTCGCCCTCCTCGATCCGCACCGAGCACGCGTCGGTGCGGTGGCCCGCGAACTGGATCTTGTGGCCGTACTGGTCGGACCAGAAGTAGGGCACCGCGTGGTGGGCGGGGGCGCTGTGCTCGCGGCCGAGCAGCGCCGCGACGGCCGCCGCGGGCTGCTGCAGGGCGTTGGTCCAGTGCTCCAGCCGCAGCGGACCCCCGGTGTAGGCCCGGTGGCTGTTGGCGCAGTCGCCGACGGCGACCACCCCGGGCACGTTGGTCGTCCCCGCCGCGCCGGTGCGGACCCCGTCGTCCACCAGGACGCCCGACCCGTGGAGCCACTCGGTGTTGGGCACGGCCCCGATGCCCGCCACCACCGCGTCGGCCGGGAGCTCCCGCCCGTCCTCAAGCCGGACCGCCGTGATGCGCGGGGAGCCCACGAGCTCCACCACGCGGGCACGGGGGTGCAGGCGCACGCCGTTGCGGGTGTGCATCCGCGCGCACACCGCCCCCATCTGGGCGCCCAGCGCGCGCTGGAGCGGGACCCCGCCGGCCTCGAGGACGTCCACCTCGCAGCCCAGGCCCGCCGCGGTCGAGGCGACCTCGGCGCCGATGAACCCGCCCCCGATGACGACCAGCCGCGCCCCCGGCACCAGTTCGCGCCGCAGCGCCTGGGCATCGTCGAGGGTGCGCAGGGTGTGGACCCCGTCGGGCAGTGGGCCGGGGAGCGTGCGCGCCCGCGCCCCGGTCGCCAGCACGACCGCGTCGGAGGAGACGCGGTTGCCGTCGTCGAGGACCACGGTGCGCTCCCGCGTGTCCAGGGCCGTGGCGGTGCGCCCCAGCGCCCAGTCCACCTGGAGGTCCTCGTCGTCGTCGGTCAGGCGGATGTCCTCCTCGGACGCCGTTCCCGCCAGGAACTCCTTGGACAGCGGCGGGCGGTCGTAAGGGGCGTGCTTCTCCTCGCCGATGACGGTGATGCGCCCGTCGAAGCCCTGCTCGCGCAGCGCGCGGGCGCTCGCCAGTCCGGCCAGGGACGCCCCGACCACGGTGGCCGTCCTCATCGGACCGCCTCGCCCACGGCCGCCTCGGCGCCGAGGGCGGCCGAGCCGACGGGGGCGGACTCGCGGACGTAGATGGCGCCGTCCTGGACCACGACCTGGTGGGTCCGCACGGGCTCCTTGGCGGGCGGCCCGCTGGGGCGGCCGGTCCGCAGATCGAAGCAGGCGGCGTGCAGGGGGCACTCCACCGCGCAGTCCTCCAGCCACCCGTCGGACAGCGACGCGTCCTGGTGGGTGCAGGTGTCGTCGATCGCGAAGAGCTCGCCGTCGGCGTTGAAAACCGCGATCGCCACCTCACCCTGTACGCGGACCGACTCCCCGGGCGGGAGTTCGGACAGCTCGCCCACGAAGATCATCTCGCCTCCAAGTTGCATATGAAGAAATTCATGCCGTAATACGCAACACACAAAGGGCGGTCCGGTCCGCCGCTCGTCAACGGTGCTTCTCGACGGCCAGTGGGGTCAGGGGTCGATGAGGGTCAGGGGGTCGGCGCCACGCTGCGCATCCGGATGGGGGGTGCCAACGGATGGACGGGCCCGGCACCGGCCGCACTGCCGCCGACCGGCTCTCCCGGGGGGAGTGGTATGGGCACGTCCGTGAAGATCCTCTCGCCTCTGTTGCACACTGCGAGACCTACAGTGGGATGCGCAACACACAGGATGCGGCTCCACCGGACCGCCCGTCAACGGTCGATTTCAATCCCGTTCATGACGTTCTCGTTTCGAGCACGCCCCGTGTGCCGATTCGCCCCCGGTACTCGCTCCGCCGCACCCGCGCCGACCTGGGACGGAGCCGGTCCAGGGAAGCGGCGGCGCCCGCTGGGCCGCAGCGCCGGCCGGACCACCGGAGCCGTTCCCCGGAGTCGTGACGGCCCCGTCCACCGGGCCGGCCCCGCCGGACGGGGGTTCCACCCCGCCTGGCGAGTCGACCGGACACCCGCCCGGCGCCCGACCGCGCCCGCGGCCACCGGGGGCCCTGTCGGGCGGACCGGATGCGGACACCTTGACCCCTGCGGTGCGGTGCCGTAAGTTGCCGCGTGCCGGAGATAGATATATCACTCGTCGACACTTACCTCCCGAATCCTCGCCCTCTGGGCCCTGGCCCGTCGGCCCCCTCGCGGCGGGCGGCAGGGGCACGCACCGAGGAGGCGTATGACCGACAAGCCGAGGCGGCCGTGGCGGGGCCTGACCCCGCCCGTCGTCCAAGAGGAGCGCATCGTCCGCAAGGCGGTCGGCGCGGCCGCGCTCGGCAACTTCGCCGCCTGGTACGACTTCGGGCTCTACTCCTACATGGCCGTCTCGGTGCTCAACCGGGTCTTCTTCCCCGACGCCGGACGGTGGACCACGGCCCTGGCCCTGGGCGCGTTCGCCTCGGCCTTCCTGGTGCGCCCGCTGGGCGGGTTCGTCTTCGGATGGCTCGGCGACCGGTTCGGCCGCACGAGGGTGCTCGCCGCCTCGATGCTGCTGATGGCCGCGGCCACGGTCCTGCTCGCCCTGGTCCCGGGCTACGGCACCATCGGCCTCGCCGCCCCGCTGCTCGTGCTCCTGATGCGGATGCTGCAGGGCTTCGCGGCCGGCGGCGAGTACACCGGTGCGCTGACCCTGATCGCCGAGTACGCGCCCGACCGGCGGCGCGGCTTCTTCGGCAGCCGCCTGGAGCTGTCCACGCTGGCCGGCTACGCCCTGGGCGCGGCGGCCTCGGGCACGGTGATCGCGCTGCTGCCCTCCGAGGACCTGCTCGCCTGGGGCTGGCGCCTGCCGTTCCTGCTGGCCCTGCCGCTCGGGCTGACCGGCCTGTACCTGCGCATGTCCCTGGAGGACACGCCCGCCTTCCGCCAGCTCATGGAGCGCTCCCCGGCACTGGCCACCATGTCCGTCCGGCGCGCCGTGCAGATCATCGCGGCCCACTACCGGTCCGCGGCGCTGGTGGCCGCCGGGGTGACCATCGCCTGGAACGTCACCAACTACGTCCTGACCAACCACGTGCCCGCCTACCTGTCGGGCACCCTCCCGCGCCACGGCGAGGCGGGCACCGGTGAGGCGACGGTCACGGCCCTTCAGGTGGGCACGATGGTGCTGATGATGGGCGCGATCGGGTCGGTGGGGCGGCTGAGCGACCGGATCGGCCGCCGGCCGGTGCTCATCCTGGCCAGCGCCACCCTGGTCCTCCTGGGGCTCCCCGCCGTGTGGCTGCTGCGCGAGGGGCTCATGGGCCAGATCGCGGGGCTGGCGATCATGGGGACCTCGCTGGTGTGCTTCGCCGCGGTCTCCCCCTCGACGCTCCCCGCGCTGCTGCCCACGATGGTCCGCTACAGCGGCCTCGCGGTCATCTTCAACGTCTCGGTGTCGCTGTTCGCGGGCACGGCGCCGACGGTGATCGAGGCCGCGACCGTCGCGACCGGCGACCTCGACTGGCCCGGCTACTACCTCGTCGGCGCGGGCGTCATCGGCCTGGTCAGCACCTTCTTCCTCAGGGAGCACGCCGGACGCCCGCTGGAGGGTGCGGCGCCGCTGACGTCGAGCTCGGAGCTGCCCCCTCCCCCGCTGTCCCCCGAGGGCGTTCCCCTGGAGTACCCGCGCGAAGAGAGCCCTTGAGGCCCGCGCGGACAGGCGGGCGGACCCCGGAGGGCCCAGCCCGCCGGCTCCGCCGCCCAACGCCGCCCCTGCGCCGTTGATCTCGGGAAATGCGCCCCTACAAGCGGCCCGGAAGCGTCGTTTCTCCCGAGATCAACGACGAGCACACCCGGCTGTCCGCGCGCCTTCTCAGCGGCCGCCCGGCGCCGGTGAGGTACCGACGAGGTACCGCCCATCCCCGCGCCTCCGCGCGCGCGGGCCGTCCTCCGAGCGGCGTCGCCGACGTTGACGGTGGTCCCGGCACGCCCGCGTCGGCACCGCCGCGGGCACGCCTGAGAGCCCCGCGTGCGCACACGCGGGGCCCACTCCTCACGGGTCCGGCCGAACGGGTCGGCCGGAGGCGTCAGCCGATGTACTCGCGCACCCAGTCGTGGAACTCGCCGATGTGGTGCTCGCTGGGCACCAGCACCCCTCCGTCCTTGTAGGACCGCGAGTCCATGGCGAGCTGGCACCGCTCGCACGCGTCGAAGTCCTGCTGGTTGACCCGGTGGAACAGCTCCACCGACCGTTCGATGTCGGCGCCGGAGTCGACGACCTCGGGCAGGTACAGCCAGTCGCACCGCACCAGGGTGCGGTCGGGCGCCAGCGGGAACATGCGGTGGAAGATGACGTGGTCGGGGACGAGGTTGATGAAGACGGTCGGGCGCACGGTGATGGCGTAGTAGCGCCGGTCCTGCTCCTCGTTCACCCCCGGGATCCGCTCCAGGCCGGCCGACCCGTCCACGGTGAAGCCCTCGACGTCCTGCCCGAACTCGGCCCCGTGGCCCACGAAGTACTGGGCGGCCAGGCCGTCGGCGAACTCCGGCAGGACCTCGGTCAGCTCCGGGTGGATCGTCGCGCAGTGGTAGCACTCCATGAAGTTCTCGACGATCTGCTTCCAGTTCGCCTTCACGTCGTACTCGATGCGCCGGCCGAGCTTGAGGTCGGCCACCTGGTAGCCCACGATCGCGTCGGGGGTGCCCAGGCGGTTGGTGACGTCCCCGATGACGGTGTCCTCGAACGAGGGCGGCTCATCGGCCAGGCACACCCACACGTACCCCAGCCACTCGCGCACGTGCACCCGGTGCAGGCCGAAGCGGGCGCGGTCCACGTCCGGCATCGACGTCAGGTTCGGCGCCGAGATGAGCTTGCCGTCCAGGGAGTAGGTCCAGGCGTGGTAGGGGCACTGGAAGGCCCGCCGCACCTCGCCGCTCTCCTCGGTGCACAGCCGCGCGCCGCGGTGGCGGCACACGTTGAGGTAGGCGTTGACCGCGCCGTCCCGGCCGCGGGCCACGAGCACGCTCTCGCGGCCCACCTGCACGGTCTCGAACCGTCCCGCCTTGTCCAGGTCGGCCGCGAGCACCGCGCAGAACCACTGGGTCTCGAAGATCGCGGCCTGCTCCGCCCGGAAGATCCCCGGGTCGGTGTAGTAGTGGCCGGGGAGTGTTCCCTTCAGGCTCTCGGGGAGGTCCTCGCCCTGGTCGAAGGCGGCGATTTCACCGGTCGTCATGGATGTGCTCCTCACGCGGGAGGGGTGGAGAAAGGGAGACAGGGAAGACCCCGCCCCGGCACCGCCGGGGCGGAGGAGAACGGAAAAGGGGTGCGGCGGGTGTCCGGCCTCTCTACCGGAAGACGACCGTGCTGTCCCCGTTGAGCAGCACGCGGCGCTCGCAGTGCCAGCGCACCGCACGCGACAGGGCCAGGGCCTCGGCGTCCCGCCCCACCGTCTGCAGCGCCTCCGGGTCGTAGGTGTGGTCGATGCGGATGACCTCCTGTTCGATGATCGGCCCCTCGTCAAGGTCGGGGGTGACGTAGTGCGCGGTGGCGCCGACCAGCTTGACCCCGCGCCGGTAGGCCTGGTGGTAGGGCCGGGCCCCCTTGAAGCCGGGCAGGAACGAGTGGTGGATGTTGATGGCCCGCCCGTAGAGGGCCTTGCAGGTCTGGTCGGAGAGGATCTGCATGTAGCGCGCGAGGACGACGAGGTCGGCCCCGTACTCGTCGACGAGCTCCAGCAGGCGGGCCTCCGCCTCCGGCTTGTTGTCCTGGGTGACGGGGACGTGGAGGAAGGGCAGGTCCGCGGCCTCGGCCATGGGCCGCAGGTCCTCGTGGTTGGAGACCACCGCGGCGATGTCGGCGCCCAGGCTCCCGGCGCGCCACCGGTAGATCAGGTCGTTGAGGCAGTGCCCGGCCTTGGAGGCCATCACCAGGACGCGCGCTGGGCGGTCCCCGAAGAACGAGAAGTCCATCTCGTAGTCCGCGGCGACGGGCTCGAACCCGGAGGAGAGCTCGTCGAGGTCGACGTCCCGGTCCGAGGCGACCTGCGTGCGCAGGAAGACGCGGTCTCCCACGGCGTCGTCGAACTGCTGGTACTCGCGGATGTCGCACCCGCGCTGGAAGAGGTAGGAGCTGACCGCCTGGACGATCCCGGTCCGCGCCGGGCAGCTCAGTGTGAGGACGAACGAACGGGCCACCGCATGCTCCTCAGCATTCCACGACGTTGAGAGCGAGTCCGCCCCTGGCGGTCTCCTTGTACTTGTCCTTCATGTCGGCCCCCGTCTGGCGCATCGTGGTGATGGCCTTGTCGAGGGTGACGTGGTGCCGGCCGTCGCCGTAGACGGCCATACGGGCGGCGGTGATGGCCTTGACGGAGGCCACCGCGTTGCGCTCGATGCAGGGGATCTGCACGAGCCCGCCGACCGGGTCGCAGGTGAGTCCCAGGTTGTGCTCCAGGCCGATCTCGGCCGCGTTCTCCACCTGCTCGGGGCTGCCGCCGATGACCTCGGCGAGCCCCGCCGCCGCCATGGAGCAGGCGGAGCCGACCTCGCCCTGGCAGCCGACCTCGGCCCCGGAGATGGAGGCGTTCTCCTTGAACAGGATCCCGACCGCGGCGGCGGTGAGCAGGAACCGCACCACCGCGTCGTCGTCGAAGCCCTCCAGGAACGCCCGGCCGTAGTGCAGGACGGCCGGGACGATCCCGGCGGCCCCGTTGGTCGGGGCGGTCACGACCCGCCCGCCCGCGGCGTTCTCCTCGTTGACGGCCAGGGCGAACAGGGTGACCCACTCCAGGGCGGCCAGGGCGTCGCCCTCGCCGCCGCCCGCCTCCAGGCGCGCGCGCAGCTCCCCGGCGCGGCGCCGGACCCTGAGCCCTCCGGGCAGGACGCCCTCGGCGGCCATCCCGCGGTCGACGCACTCGCGCATGACCGACCAGATGTGCAGCAGGCCGTCACGCACCTCCTTCTCGGTGCGGCGGACGCGCTCGTTGGCCATCATCACGCCGCTGACCGGCAGGCCGGTGCGGCGGGTGATGGCGAGCAGCTCATCGCCGGTGCGGAAGGGGTGGGGCACGGGGGTCGCGTCCTCCACGAGCACGGGGCGCCCCGCCTCGTCCTGGTCGAGGACGAAGCCTCCGCCGACCGAGTAGTACTCCCTGCGGTCCACGGAGCCGCCCTGGTCGTCGAAGGCCTCGAAGACCATGCCGTTGCTGTGGAAGTCGAGCCTGCGCCTGCGGTGCAGGACGATGTCGTCGTCCGCGGAGAACGCGATCTTGTGCTCTCCCAGGAGGGTGAGTCGCCCCTCCTCCCGCGCCGCCCGCACCGCCGGTTCGGCGAGTACGGGGTCGACGAGGTGGGGCTGCTCCCCCGCCAGCCCGAGCACCACGGCCCTGACGCTGCCGTGGCCGTGGCCGGTGGCGCCGAGGGAGCCGAACAGCTCGCAGCGCACCCCGGCCACGCGGGCCAGCCGCCCGGTCTCGCGCAGCCGGGTGGTGAACAGGTAGGCGGCGCGCATCGGCCCGACCGTGTGGGAGCTGGACGGGCCGATGCCCACTTTGAACAGATCGAATACGGACAGGCTCATGGGCCCTCCCCTGAGGGGTCGTCGGGCGGGGCGGCGGACGTGTCCCGGGCCGCGCGCCCCGCCTGGGTCCCCGTGCCGCCCCCGGGGAGGGGGTCGCGCCGGAGGCGGCACGGGGGGTCTGTGTCAGCGGCGGATGCGCTTCATCTCGGGGTCGACCAGGGGTTCGGCGGCGACGGTGGCGCGCACCTTCCGGTCGAAGTACCGGATCTCCACGGGTGTGCCGACCGTGGCCCGGGCGGGCAGCCACGCGTAGGCGATGGGCGTGCCGAGCGTGTGGGAGAAGGCGGCGGAGGTGACGTACCCGGCGGTCTCCCCTTCGAGGAGCACCGGCTCGGAGCCGAGCACCACGCTGCGGCCGTCGTCGATGGTCAGGCAGGTCAGGCGGCGCTCGACGGAGGCCTCGTCGCGCCCGGCGATCGCGTCGCGCCCGACGAAGGGGCCCTTGTCGGCCCGGACGGCGAAGCCCACCCCGGCCTCGTAGGGGTCGTGCTCGGTGGTCATGTCCGCGCCCCAGGCGCGGTAGCCCTTCTCCAGCCGGAGGCTGTTGAAGGCGGCGCGCCCGGCGGCCACCACGCCCAGGTCCCGTCCGGCCTCGAAGAGGACGTCCCAGAGGCGCTGCCCGTACTCGGCGCTGGTGTAGATCTCCCACCCCAGCTCACCGACGTAGGACAGGCGCATGGCGATGACCGGGATGCCGGCGATGCGGGCGCGCTTGCAGCGGAAGAACCGCAGGCCCTCGTGGGAGAAGTCGTCCCGGGTGAGCGGCTGGACCAGGTCCCGGGCCAGTGGGCCCCAGACGCCGATGCAGCAGGTGCCGCCGGTGATGTCGCGTACGCGCACGCTCCCGTCCTCGGGGAGTTCGCGCCGGAGGTAGTCCAGGTCGATATTGCCGTTGATGCCGATCTGGAACTCCTGCTCGTCCAGGCGCGCGACGGTGATGTCGCTGCGCACGCCCCCGGAGTCGTCGAGCATCAGGGTGTAGGTGACGGCGCCGACCGTCTTGTCCATCTTCCCGGTGGTCAGGCGGTCCAGGTAGGCCAGCGCTCCGGGGCCGGTGACCTCCACCCGCTTGAGGGAGGTCATGTCGTACATCGCCACGGCGTTGCGGGTCTTCCACGCTTCGACCGCGACGATCGACGTGTCGTGGAACATGCCCGACCAGGCGTCGCGGGACGGCGGCCGCCAGTCCATGGGCAGGTCCTTGGCCAGCGCGGCGTTGGCCGCGTACCAGTGGGGCCGCTCCCAGCCGTGGGACTCCAGGAAGACGGCACCGAGCTCCTTCTGGCGCGCGTGGAAGGGGCTGACGCGCAGGTCCCGGGGGGACAGCCGGGGCTGGAGCGGGTGCTTGACGTCATAGATCTCGATGAAGTTCTGCCGGGAGGTCTCCTCCACGAATTCGTCGGCGGTCTCGATCTCGTCGAACCGGTGGACGCTGCAGCCGTGGAGGTCGAGCCCACTGCGGCCCTCGACCAGGAGCTGGGCGACGGACCGGGCCACCCCGGCCGAGTGGGTCACCCACACGGCCTCGGCGATCCAGAACCCGGCCACCTCGGGCGACTCCCCGATGAGGGGGCCGCCGTCGGGGGTGAAGGAGAAGACGCCGTTGAACCCGTCCTCGATCCGGGCCTGCTCCAGGGCGGGCAGCAGGCGGCGGCCGTGCTCCCAGGACTCGGCGAAGTCCTCGCCGGTGAAGGCCAGCATCGAGGGCATGGCCTCCTCGGTGGTGGCGTCGAGCCGGGGCAGCTCGTCCAGGCCCACCGCCATCGGGCGGTGCGCGTAGGAGCCGATGCCCAGGCGGTCGACGTGCTCGCGGAAGTACAGGTCGCGGTCCTGGTGGCGCAGGATGGGCAGGCGCGCCTCGATGCGCTCGTCGTTGCGCCCGGCCAGCTCGGGCAGCGGCGCGGTGCGCACGTACTGGTGGGCCATGGGCAGCAGGGGCACCGTCATCCCGGCCATGGCGCCGACCTCGCGGCCCCAGAACCCGGCGCAGCACACGACGATGTCGGCGGGGACCTCGCCCTGCGTGGTCTCCACGCCGGTGACGCGGCCGCCGCTCTGCTTGATCCCGACCACGCGGGTGTCGCCCTGGAAGACGGCGCCGCGCGCCTCGGCGCGGCGGGCGAGCGCGACGACGACGCGGGAGGCCTTGGCCAGGCCGTCGGTGGGGGTGTGGAACCCGCCGAGGATCCGGTCGGCGTCGAGCAGGGGGTGCAGCTTGGCGCACTCCTCGGGGCCCACCACCTCGCCGGCCACGCCCCAGGAGGCGGCCCAGCCGGCCTTGCGGTGCAGGTCGGCCAGGCGTTCGGGGGTGGTGGCGATCTCCAGGCCGCCGACCTGGTTGAAGCACCAGCCCCCGTCGGCCTCCAGGCCGGTGAACTTCTCGACGGTGTAGGAGGCGAAGCCGGTCATCGTCTTGGAGGGGGCGGTCTGGTACACCAGGCCGGGCGCGTGAGAGGTGGACCCGCCGGTGAGCGGCAGCGGCCCCTGGTCGAGGACGGTGACCCGGTCCCATCCGCGTTCGGTCAGCTCATCGGCCAGGTTGGCACCGACGATCCCGGCTCCGATGATCACGACTCGGGGGGTCGTACCCATGCTGGTCTCCTTAACTGCGGAGGGTGATGACCACGGGGGCGGCGCCCGCCGGGGCGGCTGCGGCCGCGGGGCCGCCGGGGCGGCCGGGTCGGGACGCGGGTGGTGTTCGGTGTCGGGGCCCAGCGGGCGGTGCCGGGGCACCGGGGACCGCGGGGCGGGCGGGTGGTGGCGGGACGGTCCGAGGGCGGACCGGTGCCGGACGGGGTCCGGGCGGGTGGCTGTGGTGGGCCCGGAGGTCTGCGCCCGCCGTCCCCGACGACTGAACGCACACTGATATATCAATTCGACGGCAACGTACGCGGAGGCCGAACCGGGGGTCAACCCCCTGCCCGGAATCTCCTTGAGCCGCCATCGCCCGCCCGGTCGCCGCCGCCCCCGCCCGGCGGCGTTCCGGGCGTTCCGCGCAGGGCGCCGGCCCCGGCGGCCGACCATTCGGCGCACGCACCCCCTTGACCCCGGCGGACGCGCTGCTAGCCTGAACGGCATCTGATATTTCAGTTGCATGGCAGTTGCGTGGCAGCGGACCGCCGCCGTCACCGCCGCTCACACCGCCGGGCACCGGCGGGCGCGACCGCCCACCGAGCCCCTCACGAATCGCCGACGACGCCGCCGGCGACCCGCGGCCACCGCCGCACCGCCCCCTCTCCCCCGGACGAGAAGGAGTGCCCCGATGGCACCGCGAACGCCCGGCGCCGACCTGCCCGACCACCCCGACCGGCTCTGGCGCTCGGCCGACCCCAAGAGCTCCTACGACGTGGTGATCGTGGGCGGCGGCGGGCACGGCCTGGCCACCGCCTACTACCTGGCGGTCAACCACGGCATCACGAACATCGCCGTGCTCGAGCGCGGCTGGCTGGCCGGCGGGAACATGGCCCGCAACACCACGATCATCCGCTCCAACTACCTCTGGGACGAGAGCGCCGGGCTCTACGAGCACGCGCTCAAGCTCTGGGAGGGGCTGGAGGAGGAGCTGGACTACCCGCTGCTCTTCTCCCAGCGGGGCGTGCTGAACCTGGCGCACTCGCTGCAGGAGGTGCGCGACGGCGTCCGCCGGGTGGGCGCGAACCGGCTCAACGGCGTCGACGCCGAGTGGCTCGACACCGACCAGGTCGCCGAGGCCTGCCCGATCCTGAACACCTCCCCCGACCTGCGCTACCCCGTGCTGGGGGCCACCTGGCAGCCGCGCGCGGGCATCGCCAAGCACGACCACGTCGCCTGGGGGTTCGCCCGCGCCCTGGACCAGCTCGGCGTGGACCTGGTCGAGGGGTGCGAGGTCACCGGCTTCGAGACGGCCGGCGACCGGGTGATCGGGGTCGAGACCTCCCGGGGCCCGATCCGCGCGGGCCGGGTCGCCCTGGCCGCCGCCGGGCACACCTCGGTGCTGGCCGACACGCTCGGGCTGCGCCTGCCGCTGCAGAGCCACCCGCTGCAGGCGCTGGTGTCGGAGCTGCTGGAGCCGGTCCACCCGACCGTGGTCATGTCGAACGCGGTGCACGTGTACGTCAGCCAGGCCCACAAGGGCGAGCTGGTGCTCGGCGCGGGCATCGACGCCTACAACTCCTACGGGCAGCGCGGGTCGTTCCACACCATCGAGCGCGAGCTGGCCGCGGCCGTGGAGCTGTTCCCGATGTTCGCCCGCGCCCACGTGCTGCGCACCTGGGCCGGGGTCGTCGACGTCACCCCCGACGCCTCGGCGGTCATGGGGCCCACCCCCTTCGAGGGGCTGTACGTCAACTGCGGCTGGGGCACCGGCGGCTTCAAGGCCACCCCCGGGGTGGGCTGGTGCTTCGCCCACACCATCGCCAACGACGAGCCGCACCCGCTCAACGCCCCCTTCGGGCTGGAGCGGTTCACCACCGGCGCCCTGATCGATGAGCACGGGGCCGCCGGGGTCGCCCACTGAGCGGACCGGACCGCTCCCCCGCCCCGCCTCCCCCAGCCCGAGTCCCGCGGCGTCCGGGCCGCGACACCCGACGACCCTCCGAAGGAGGCCCCCGCATGATGCTGATCCCGTGTCCGTGGTGCGGCCCGCGCAACGAGACCGAGTTCCACTACGGCGGCCAGGCCGGAGTGGCCTACCCCCGCGACCCGCAGGCGCTCTCCGACGCCGAGTGGGCCCAGTTCCTGTTCTTCCGGGACAACCCCAAGGGCGTGTTCGCCGAGCGGTGGATGCACCGGTCCGGCTGCCGCCGCTGGTTCGACCTGCGCCGCGACACCGCCACCAACGAGATCCTCGGCGCCGGCGCGCACGAGGAGCAGGAGAGGACGGTGTCGGTATGAGCGGCCCGTTCAGGCTCGCCGACGGCGGCCGGATCGACCGGGAGCGCCCCGTGTCCTTCCGCTTCGACGGCCGCGACCTGCAGGGCTTCGCCGGGGACACGCTCGCCTCGGCGCTGCTGGCCCAGGGCGTGCACCAGGTGGCCACCGGCATCCGCTACGGGCGCCCCCGCGGCGTCCTTGCGGCGGGGCCCGAGGAGCCCAACGCCCTGGTGCAGATCGAGAAGCCCTTCCCCGAGCCCATGCTCACCGCCACCACGGTGGAGCTGCGGGAGGGCCTGGAGGCCGTGGGCCTTCCCGGCCAGGGGCGCCTGTCCCCCGACCCCGACCCCGCCCGCTACGACGCCGTGCACGAGCACTGCGACGTGCTGGTCGTCGGCGCCGGGCCCGCCGGGCTGTCCGCCGCGCTCGCCGCCGCCCGCAGCGGCGCCCGGGTGGTCCTCGCCGACGCCGACACCGAGTTCGGCGGCGGCCTGCTGGGCAGCGGGGAGATGCTCGACCACGCCCCGGCCCTGGAGTGGGTGGAGCGGGCGCGGGCCGAGCTGGCCCGCCGCAGCGAGGTCCGCCTGCTGCCGCGCACCACGGTCACCGGCCACTACGACGCCAACTACCTCATCGCCGTGGAGGACCGGGGTCCGGACGCCTTCACCCGGCAGCGCACCTGGCACATCCGGGCCCACGAGGTGGTGCTGGCCACCGGGGCGCACGAGCGCCCCCTGGTCTTCGCCGACAACGACCGGCCCGGCACCATGCTGGCCGGGGCGGCCCGCACCTACCTGCACCGCTACGCGGTGCTGCCCGGGCGGCGCGCGGTCGTGTTCACCACCGACGACGGCGCCTACGCCGCCGCGCTGGACCTGTGCGGCGCCGGGGTGGAGATCGCCGCGGTCGTCGACGCGCGGCCGGAGGCGCCCCCCTTCTGGGCCAAGCGGTGCGCCGAGCAGGGCATCCCGGTGCGCACCGGGCACGCCGTGGTCGGCACGACCGGCGAGGAGCACGTGACCGGCGCCCGCGTCGCCGCGCTCGACCCGGACACCGGCGCCCTGGGCCCCGAGGAGCACCACGCCTGCGACCTGCTGCTGGTCTCCGGCGGCTGGAACCCCGCGGTCCACCTGTACTCCCAGGCCCGCGGCCCGCTCGCCTACGACGAGGCGGCGGGGGCGTTCCTGCCCTCCGGATCCGTCCCGGGCGTGCACCCGGCGGGGGCGGCGGCCGGGCTGCGCACCACCGCCCAGTGCCTGTCGAGCGGCGCGGTGGCCGGGGTGCAGGCGGCCTCCCGGCTCGGGCTGGAGGCCACGGCGGCTCCCCGCCCCGAGACCGACCCGCACCCGGTGCCCAAGGGCCGCCCGCTGTGGCGGGTGCCCGACCCCGACGCGGGCGACCCGGGCCGCACCCAGTTCGTGGACCTGGCGCGCGACGCCACGGTCGCCGACGTGGAGAAGGCGGTCGGGGCCGGGCTGTCCTCGGTGGAGCACATCAAGCGGTTCACCACCATCGGCACCGGGCACGACCAGGGCCGCACGTCGGGCACGGTGTCCTCGGGCATCATCGCCGGCCTGCTGGGCGCCGACCTGGCCGAGGTGGGCACGACCACCTTCCGGGCGCCCTACAGCCCCGTGTCCTTCGCCGCGCTGGCCGGGCGGGAGCGGGGCGAGCTGTACGACCCGATCCGGGTGACGGCCATGCACGACTGGCACGTCGAGCAGGGGGCGCCCTTCGAGAACGTGGGCCAGTGGAAGCGGCCGTGGTACTACCCGCGGCCCGGCGAGAGCATGGAGGCGGCCGTGCTGCGCGAGTGCCGCGCGGTGCGCACCGGCGTGGGCATGCAGGACGTGTCCACCCTCGGCAAGATCGACGTGCAGGGGCCGGACGCCGCCGAGTTCCTCGACCTCGTCTACACCAACATGATGAGCACGCTCAAGCTCGGCCGCATCCGGTACGGGCTGATGTGCCACGCCGACGGGATGGTCTTCGACGACGGCACCGTCATGCGCACCGGGGAGCACCGGTACCTGATCAGCACGACCAGCGGCGGCGCGGCCGGGGTGCTGGAGCACCTGGAGGACTGGCTGCAGACCGAGTGGACGCACCTGCGGGTGCACCTGACCTCGGTGACCGAGCAGTGGGCCACCATCGCGCTGGCCGGGCCGCGCTCGCGCGAGGTGCTGGAGCGGGCGTGCACCGGCATCGACCTGGACAACGCCGACTTCCCGTTCATGAGCTGGCGCAACGGGACGATCGCGGGCCGCAGGGCCCGGGTGTGCCGGATCAGCTTCTCCGGTGAGCTGGCCTTCGAGATCAACGTGCCGTGGTGGCACGGTCGGCAGGTCTGGGACGCGCTGTACGCGGCCGGGGAGCCGTTCGGCATCACCCCCTACGGCACCGAGACCATGCACGTGCTGCGCGCCGAGAAGGGCTTCCCCATCGTCGGCCAGGACACCGACGGCACGGTCACCCCGCAGGACCTGGGCATGGGCTGGGCGGTGTCCAAGAAGAAGGCGGACTTCATCGGCGCCCGCTCCTTCAGCCGCCCGGACAACACCCGCACCGACCGCAAGCAGCTCGTCGGCCTGATCCCGGCGGCCGGCGAGGGCGTGCTCCCGGAGGGCACCCAGATCGTGGAGACCCGGGTGCTGCCCAGGCCCCCGGTGCCGATGCTCGGCCACGTCACCTCCAGCTACCGCAGTGCCGCCCTGGGCACGCCGTTCGCCCTGGCCCTGGTCAAGGGCGGGCGGGACCGCATCGGGCAGACGGTGTACGGGCACGTCGGCGACCGGCTGGTGCCGGTCGAGATCACCGACCCCGTGTTCTACGACAAGGAGGGAGCACGCCGTGACGGCTGACCTCTACGGCGCGTCGCCGCTGGCCGTGCGCGCCGACGCCCTGGCCGCATCCTCGTCCCCCTCGACCGTGCGCATCGCCGAGGTGCCCTTCCGGGCCCAGGTGACGCTGCGCGTGGACCCCCGGGGCGCGGCGGCCGAGCGCATCGGGGCCGCGCTCGGCGCCGCGCTCCCGGGCCCCGGCGGGGTGGCGCGCACCGAGCGCGTCGCCGTGCTGGGCCTGGGCCCGGACGAGTGGCTGCTGGTGGGGCCCGAGGGCGCCGCGCAGGGGCTGCAGGACACGCTGACCGCGGCGCTGGACCGCGCGTTCGGGGCCGTGGTGGACGTGTCGGCGCACCGCACGATCGTCCAGGTGTCCGGCCCCAAGGCGCGGGAGGTGCTGAACAAGGGGTGCGCGCTGGACCTGCACCCCCGGGTGTTCGCCTCCGACCGGTGCGCGCAGACCGATGTCGCGCGCACTTCGGCGATCCTGATGCGGCACGATGTCGTGGAGCCGGGCTTCTGGGTCTTCGTCCGCGCCTCGTTCGCCCGCTACCTCGCCGACTGGCTGATCGACGCCGCCGCCGAGTACGGCGGCTGACCCGGGGCGGGCGCTCCCGGGTCCGACACCCTCCGCCGGGACCGCCCGCCCCCTTCCCGCGGCTCGCGCGATCCGCCTCGCCGCCCGCTCGCCCCTACCCCCGGCACCCCTCCCGCACGGCCGGGCCATGCCCGCACGCCGGTGCGCCGTCCCATGCGGTCTGGGCCCATCCCGCCCCTTCGAGGCCGCCCCCGGGCGCATCCACGGGACACCCGGCCGTACCCGGCGCCGTGCCATCCGCGCCATGCCGACGGACGGCGCCGACGGGTGAAGGCGGCATTGGGCCGCTCGCGGCCCTCTCCGCCTTCGACCCGAGCACCATTCGCGAGCGAAAGGAGACCCCCCATGCTCCGTAAAGACCAAGCCGCCCCTCTCCATACCTCGGCCGCCACCGGCCACGACCGCGCCACTCCCCCACCGGATTCCCGATCGGACCACCGCATCGACCCGGTGGTCCTCGGCACCGCGCTGACCCTGTGTCTGGCCTTCGTCGTCTGGGGCGTGATCGACGCCGATTCCCTGGCGGCGAGCGCCGAGGCCCTCCTCGACCGGGTCCTGCACTCGACCGGCTGGCTCTACGGGCTGGTCGCCTCCGCGGCCGTCGTCTTCGCCCTGTTCCTGGCCGTCTCCCGGTACGGGGGCATCCGCCTGGGCGGCGACGATGAGCGCCCCGAGTTCGGCATCCTCGCCTGGACCGCGATGCTGTTCGCCTCGGGGATGGGGATCGGCCTGGTGTTCTGGGGCGTCGCCGAGCCCCTGTCGCACCTGGCCGAGCCGCCGCTGGGCGCCGCCGCGCCGAACTCCACGGAGGCCTCCCGGCTGGCGATGGAGTACTCCGTCTTCCACTGGGGCCTGCACCCGTGGTCGCTGTACGCGCTGGTGGGGCTCGCGCTGGCCTACGGGATGTTCCGCAAGGGCCGCCCCAACCTGCTGAGCTCGATCGTGCTTCCCGGCAGGCCGTGCACCAGCGCCGCCTCCCGGGCGGTCGACGCCTTCGTCGTCTTCTTGACCACCTTCGGCGCGGCGGTCTCCCTGGGCCTGGGCGCGCTGCAGATCAACAACGGGCTGGCCTCGACCTTCGGGGTCCCTGAGAACACCGCGGTGGCGATCGCGGTCATCGCCGGGCTGATGGTGCTGTTCGTGCTGTCGGCGGTGACCGGCCTGCACCGCGGGATCAAGCACATCTCGACGATCAACGCCGCGCTGGCCGGGCTGCTGGTGGCGTTCGTGTTCATCGCCGGGCCGAGCATCCCGGTCCTGCAGACGATGGTCGAGACGGTCGGCGGGTACGCCGCGCACATCGTCCCGATGGCCTCGCGCACCGGGGTCTACGGCGGCGAGGACTGGCTGGCCGAATGGACCGTCTTCTACTGGGCGTGGTGGATGTCGTGGGCCCCCTTCGTGGGCGCCTTCATCGCCCGCATCTCCCGTGGGCGCACGATCCGCGAGTTCGTGGTCGGCGTGCTCGTGGTGCCCACCGCGCTGAGCGTGGCGTGGTTCGCGGTGATGGGCGGGACCGGCATCAGCATGCAGCTCTCGGGCCAGGCGCCGCTGTCAGAGGTGCTCGCCTCCTCCGGTGAGGAGGGCGCCCTGTTCGCCCTGTTCGACCACCTGCCGCTGGCCGGGGTCACCTCGGTCGCCGTGATCGTGCTGATCGCGCTGTTCTTCGTCAGCAGCGCCGACTCGGCGTCGGTGGTGCTGGCGACGATGTGCCAGCGCGGCGCTCTGCACCCGCACCGCCCGCTCGTCGTGCTGTGGGGCGTGGTGATCGCCCTGACCGCGACCGTCCTGCTCCTCGCGGGCGGGCTGTCGGCGATCCAGACGGCCTCGCTCGTCATCTCCCTGCCGTTCCTGGGACTGCTCGTGGCGGCGTGCACGGGCCTGTTCCGCGAGCTGCGCGGCGAGTCCACCCCCGACCCGGCCCCGCCCCGCGGCGCCCGCTGATCGGAGACGATCAGATTCGTGGTCGCGGCGGCGCCTCCCCTGCCGCCGCCGCGACCACGATTCATTCATCGAGAATGCGGCGCCGACCCGGCGCGTGCCCCGACCCCGCCGCGGAACGGCGGAGGAAAGGCGTGCACGAGCCCCTCGCGGCCATGGCGGGAGAACACCGCGGCAGGTTCTCTTTTGTGAAGTCATGGCTTCACAGAATTCGCGGCCGCGGCGCGGCCTTCACAGGACGGACAGGACGGCCTTCTCGAATCCCCGGATGTGCTCGACCGCGAGTTCGCGGGCGCGCTCGTCGTCGCCGTCGATCATCGTCTCCAGGAGGGGCACGAGTTCGCCGACATGGTCGGTCACTCCGGGAAGCCGGTCGATGTAGAGGTACCAGATCCTCATCATCAGGTTGTAATAGAGCGTGAGGGTGGCTTCCAGGTAGGTGTTGTGGGAGCACTCGTAGATCGCCCGGTGCACCCGGCTGTCGAACACCATCTGCGCCTCGGCGTCGCGCCCGTAGTCGGCGGCCCCGTCCCGCAGCGCGCGCAGGTCGGACCGCTGCGCGGCGGTCGCGCGCCGGGCCGTCTGAAAGGCGGCCTCGCCTTCGAGGGGTGCGCGGACCTCGGTGAGCAGGGAAAGGTCGGACAACTGCACCTCGGTGGCGAATACGCCGCGCCGGGGATAGACCTTCACGAGCCTTTCCGATTCGAGCCGCTTGATCGCCTCGCGCACGGGGGTGCGCCCCACTCCGAGGGTGCGCGTCAGCTCTTCCTCGTGCACCGGCGCCCCGGGCGCGATACGGGTCGTGACCAGCATGTCGCGAATCGCGAAGTAGGCGGTCGCCGAAAGTGACGAATTCTTCTTCCTCGGGGACTTCCTCGCGGCTCCGCCCTCGGTATTCAGCATGGGGCCATGATAGGCCAATGTGAAACATCAGTCGTCGGCGACAGCGCGACGACGGCGCCGCGTTCGCGCAGGCCACCGGGGAGGCGCCGGTCACGGGCCCACACGGCGCGCGGCGGCGCCCGTCCGTTCGGCCGGGCCGCGCCCCCCGTTCGGCCAGGTGGCGCCCCTTGCCCGGAGGCGTAGTGTCGCGCGTGCGCGGAGCCGTGCCCGCCCCGGGCCGGCCCGCGCGCGGGGCGGGGCGCCGGGGGCTGCGGCGCGCCCGCACCGCCGACGTGCCGATCCGCCATGATCAACGTGCGCCCGGCCTGGAAAAATGGAAGTGAACAGCACCGCCAGCTGTACCTCAGGGGGCCGCCATGTCCAATCCGCCCATCGACGATCCGCGCCAGGACGCTCCCAGCGTGTCCGAGCCCAAGCGCTCGGCCGTGGGGATCCCCGCGATCGCCAACAGCATGAAGATCGTCGGGCAGCAGTCGGGGGCCAAGCGCGGCCTGCTGACGCTGACCGCGGTCAACCAGAAGAAGGGGTTCGACTGCCCGGGCTGCGCCTGGCCCGAGCCGGACCACCGCCACCCCGCCGAGTTCTGCGAGAACGGCGCCAAGGCCGTGGCCGAGGAGTCGACCCGCCGCGCGGTGGGACCCGCCTTCTACGCCGAGCACTCCATCTCCGACCTGGCCGGGCGCAGCGGGTACTGGCTCGGGCAGCAGGGGCGCCTCACCGGTCCGGTGTACGCCGCCCCCGGCTCCGACCACTACGCGCCCATCGGGTGGGACGAGGCCCTCACGATCATCGCCGACGAGCTCAAGGGGCTGGACTCGCCGGACGAGGCCCTCTTCTACACCTCCGGGCGCACCAGCAACGAGGCGGCGTTCTGCTACCAGCTGCTCGCGCGCCGCTTCGGCACCAACAACCTGCCGGACTGCTCGAACATGTGCCACGAGTCGTCGGGGTCGGCGCTGAGCGAGACGCTGGGCGTCGGCAAGGGCAGCGTCAAGCTCGACGACCTCTACCAGGCCGACCTGATCATCGTCGCCGGGCAGAACCCCGGCACCAACCACCCCCGCATGCTGACCGCGCTGGAGAAGGCCAAGCACGCGGGGGCGCGCATCATGACGGTCAACCCGCTGCCCGAGGCGGGCCTGCAGCGGTTCCGCAACCCGCAGACCGCGCGCGGGATCGTCGGCTCGGGGACCGTGCTGACCGACCTGTTCCTGCAGATCAAGGTCGGCGGGGACCTCGCCCTGTTCAGCGCGCTGAACCGGCTGCTGCTGCAGACCGACGAGCTCAAGGGCGGGGTGCTCGACCACGACTTCATCGCCGAGCACACCCACGGCTTCGACGCCTACGCCAAGTCCCTCCTGGACCACGGGGAGGACGAGTTCTGGGACCGCGTCGGGGCCGCCACCGGGCTGGGCCGCGACGAGGTCGAGGAGGCGGCGGCGATGGTGCTGGCCTCCCAGAAGATCGTGGTCTGCTGGGCCATGGGGCTGACCCAGCACCGCAACTCCGTGGCCACCATCCGCGAGGTCGTCAACTTCCTGCTGCTGCGGGGCAACGTGGGGCGGCCCGGGGCGGGGGTGTGCCCGGTGCGCGGGCACAGCAACGTCCAGGGCGACCGGACCATGGGCATCTGGGAGCGCCCTCCGGCGGAGTTCCTGGACGCGCTCAGGGACGAGTTCGGGTTCGAGCCCCCGCGCGAGCACGGGGTGGACACGGTCGACGCCATCCGCGCGATGCGCGACGGGCGCGCCAAGGTGTTCTTCGGGATGGGCGGCAACTTCGTGGCGGCCTCCCCCGACACGGCGGCGACCGAGGAGGCCATGCGCCGGTGCCGCCTGACGGTGCAGGTGTCGACGAAGCTCAACCGGTCGCACGCGGTGACGGGTGAACATGCGCTCATCCTGCCGGCGCTGGGGCGCACCGACCTGGACGTGCACGAGGGCGTGGAGCGCTTCGTCAGCGTCGAGGACTCCATGGGCGAGGTACACGCCTCGCGCGGCCGGGTGGAGCCGCTGTCGGCGGACATGCGCTCGGAGGTCGACATCGTGCGCGGGCTGGCCGTCCGCCTGCTGGGCGAGGACGACGCCGTGCCGTGGGAGGAGTTCGCCGACTACGACCGGATCCGGGAGAGCATCGAGCGGGTGGTGCCGGGGTTCGACGACTACAACGAGCGCGTGCGGCGCCCGGGCGGCTTCCGCCTGCCGCACGCTCCCCGGGACAGCCGGACGTTCCCCACGGCGACGGGCAAGGCCAACTTCACCAGCAACGGCCTGTCGGCCCCGGAGGTCCCCGAGGGCCGCCTGCTGCTGCAGACGCTGCGCTCGCACGACCAGTTCAACACGACGATCTACGGGCTGGACGACCGGTACCGGGGCATCCACAACGGCCGCCGGGTGGTCCTGGTGAACGCGCAGGACCTCGCGGAGCTGGGGGTGGACAACGGGCAGTACGTGGACCTGGTGAGCGAGTGGGAGGACGGCGTGGAGCGCCGCGCACCCCACTTCCTGGTCGTGGAGTACCCCACCGCCAGGGGTTCCGCCGCCGCCTACTACCCGGAGACCAACGTGCTGGTGCCGCTGGACTCCACCGCCGAGGTGTCCAACACCCCGACGTCGAAGTCCGTCGTGGTCCGCCTCGAAGCGGATTCCGGCCAGTAGGCCAGTGGGCCAATGGGCCCGGAGCACCGCCCGCTCCGGGCCCTGCCGACTCACCCCCAGGGCACTCGGTTCCTGCGGGTCACAGGCGGCCCGCGATAGGTGTGGCCGGGAGTGGGTAGGTGACATGCCCCCTGGTCGTCTTCTCGCCGGGAGGGCGGAGATGTGAAGCGGCGGTGCGGGCGGCGCGGCGCGTCGAAGGCGTGCGGGCGGTCGTGGTGGCCGGCCGCGGCACGGCGGGCTGCGCCGTGGGCCGCGGCCGGCGCGCTCGCGGGTCTGGTGGCCTGGCGCTCGGTGGCATCGTGGCGGCGGCCCGACCGGGGGCTGCGCACCGCGCCGGCCGATTCCCCCGGTGCCGACGCGACCGGGCGGGGGCTCGTCGTCGTGGTCAACGCGGGCGCGGGCGGCGGTCCGGCCTCGGCCCTGGTCGGCCCCTCACCGGTCGACCGGATCCGCGAGCTCCTGCCCGCCGCCGAGATCCTCCGGCCCGAGACGATGGACGGCCTGGACGACCTGCTGGAGGAGGCCGCCGGGCGGTGCCGGGTGCTGGGCGTGTTCGGGGGAGACGGCACCGTTCGGGCCGGGGCTGCCGCCGCGCTCCGGCACAGCCGTCCGCTGCTCCCGCTGCCGGGCGGGACGCTGAACAACTTCGCCGCCACCCTCGGCCTGGTGACCGTGGACGACGCCGTGCGCGCCTACCGGCGGCAACGGGTGGGCGGGGTGGACATCGGGGAGGTGGACGGCCGGATCTTCCTGAACACGGCCTCGTTCGGTGTCCAGGCCCGCCTCTTCGACCTGCGTGAACAGCTCCGCCCCCGGTTGGGCAGGTGGCTGTCGATGGCGGTGGCCGCCTGGCGCGCGATGCACGAGGCCGAACCCGTGGACATCGCCGTCGACGGGCGCACGTACCACGCCTGGTGGGTGTTCGTCGGCAACGGGCGCCACCGCACCCACGCGCTGCTGCCGACACGCCGCGAACGGCTGGACGACGGCGTCCTCGACGTGCGCGTCCTGCGCGCGCGGCGCCCGTTCCGGCGGCTGCGCGGCGGGCTCGCCCTCGTCCTCGGCGACTGGGGGCCGACGAGCGGATACAAGCACTGGCGCACCCCCCGGATCACCATCACCGCCGATACCGCCGAACTGCGGGTGGCCTGCGACGGGGAGACCGCGCCCGCCCCGGCCGTGCTCCTCTTCCACAAGCACCGCCGCCGCCTGGCCGTCTTCCACACCCGCGATGCCCCTGCCCCCCGCCCCACCGCCCGGCGGCGGGCCTGATGCCGGGCCGTCCTCGCTCCGCCTGCCCGGGAGCGACGTTTCCCTGCAGGGCGTGCGGGTAGCCGGAGGCCATGTCCGCTCAGCGCGCGCCCATTCTCGACCAGACTGCGATGCTGCTGGTCAAGGGATATGCCTGGCTTCCGGACCTGCGCCGGAAGGCGCCGGGGCCGCTGGCCCGCACACGGCTCTTCGGCCGGCAGGCCGTGGGGATGTGCGGCCCCGAGGCGGTCCGCTTCCTCTACGACGAGGGAAAGGTCCGCAGGAGGGGCACGGCGCCCGAGCCGATCGTGTCCACGCTCTTCGGCCACGGGTCCGTCCACGGTCTGGACGGGGAACGGCACCGCGCCCGCAAGGAGCTGTTCTCCGCGACCGCCCGTCCGCCCGAGGCGGTGGCGGCCTTGACCGAGTCGGTCGTCTCCGCCTGGGACGAGGCCGCTGCGACGTGGGCCGACCGGTCTCCCGTGGTGCTGTTCCGCGAGGCGGCGAACGCCATCGCGTCCGGCGTCGCGCGCTGGGCGGGCATCCCCCTCTCCTCGGCCGATACGGACCGGCTGGCCTCCGACATGGTGGCCCTGGTCGACGGTTTCGGGACGCCGGGCCCACGCCACTGGCGGGCGAGGATCGCGCGCGTGGCGTGGGAGGGGCGGCTGGCGCGGCTGGTCAAGGAGGTGCGGTCGGGCTCGGCCGGCGTCCCCCAGTGGTCGGTGGTCGACACGGTCGCCCGCCACCGTGAGGACGGTGAACCGCTCCACCCCCGCGTCGCCGCGGTAGAGATCCTGAACATCGTCCGCCCGACCACCGCCGCGTGCTGGCTCGTCGCCTTCGCCGCGCACGCCTTCTCCCTCTGGCCGGACCAGAAGGCCCGCGTACGGGAGGGCGAGGAGGAGGCGCGCTCCTTCGCCCAGGAGGTCCGGCGCTTCTACCCCTTCGCGCCGTTCGTCGGGGGCACGGTGCGCGCGGACACCGAGTGGAAGGGCGAGCCCGTCCCCGGCGGGGCGCTCGTCCTGGTGGACATCTACGGCCAGCACCACTCGCCGGAGCTGTGGAAGGCGCCCTATATCTTCGACCCGACGCGCTTCACCGGGCCGCCGGTGGAGGAGGGCGTTTTCATCCCTCAGGGAGGCGGCGACGTCGCCGAGGGGCACCGCTGCCCGGGTGAGGATGTCGTGCTGTCGGTCCTGACCGCGCTGTCCCGGCGTCTCGCCGAGCTGGACTACACGACCCCGGCGCAGGACTGGACGATCCCGCTGGGCCGCATCCCCACACACCCGAAGGACGGCGCGGTCATCGACGCCTCCGGGCCGCGCAGGGGGTCGGGCTCGGGCCCGTGAGGGGTGCGGGCTCAGCCCTGCGCCTCCGGGGTCCGCACCGCGGTGAACAGGAGCGGGGTGCGCACGCCGAGCCCGGCCGAGATGTCCGCGACGGCCTCGGCGAGCCAGCCGACCGCCTCGACCGACCATTCGGCGAGCCCGCCCCGCAGGGCGATGCCGTGGAGGGGCGGTCCGTTCCAGAACCCGTCGTCGAACGGCGGGGCGGGAACGGCCTCCTGCCCGACGGCCTCTGAGGAGCGGCACAGGAACACGTCCTGGTCCAACCTCCCGATGCGCTCGGCCAGCTCTCCTCCGGCCTCCACGATCGACCGGTCCCGCCCGGCGCTGACGACGACCTCGGCCTCCACCCTGGAGCCCGGAGCGCGCGCGGCGAACCATCCGGCCGTCACCGCCGCCGGGACCCGGGCACGGGCGGGCCGGGCCGACGCGTCGATCCCCTGCACCGGCAGCAGGACCTGGACGGCCGACAGGACCGCCCTCCCGGCCCGGGCCGTCGCGTCCCCGGCGCAGCGCAGGAACGGCTGCACCGGGAGCGGCCGGTCCGCGGCGACCGGGCCCGCCTCGACCTGGAACCAGGAGACGAGCCCGGCGCCGGGGGCCGCCAGGGGGTGCTCCCATCCGGCGTCGTTCATGGCCCACAGGCCGGGTGCGCTCGGGGCGCGGTCCGAGGGGCCGCCCACGGCACCGGCCGACGTGTCGTCCATCCACCCCATGGCGAGCGAGCGGTCGCGGAACAGGGCGTAAGCGTCCTGTTCGGCCTCCGGCCCGTGCCAGGGGTGCCAGGCCAGCTCTCCGTAGAGGGCGGCGAACATGGTGCCCGCGGTCTCCGGGCCGGCGGGCACCGTGCCCGGCCGCGCCGCCGTGGTGTCGTCCGGCACGCCAGAGCCTCCCTGATCGCCTGTCGGCCGCCGCGTCGTCCGTGCGGCCCCGCCCTCGGAGCGCTACCCGGCGGGAGCCCTAGAACACTCGGCAGTCCACGTTGGCCTGCCGGTGCGGCCATTCGCCGGTGTCCCACTCGTCGACGACGTCGACGTCCACGTGGTTGCGCCAGGAGGTGCGGGCGGTGTTGTCGCAGTCGTGGCGCGCCACCGTCCGGTTGGCGCTGCCGCCGCCCGGCTTGAGCCGCTCGGTGGACGAGCACGCCTTCTGCCGCCAGCTGTTGTCCGTGTACCACTCGTAGAGGCAGTTGTACACGTCGGCGCGGTCATTGCTGCAGTCCCCCTTGTTCCACCACCCGTGGCCGGAGACCACGACGCCGGTGCTGGACCGGTGGGGGTTGTCCCGTCCGCTGTCGGGCGTGCAGGGGAACTGCCTCGTCTGGGCCCCGTCGCCGGTCTCCGAGGGTTCGGGCCCCTCGGGCATGGGGATCTCACGGCCTTCGCCGTCCAGGTAGACGGCGCTGTCCTCGGCCTCGGGGGGAGCGACGCCCGGAACGGCCTCCTCCGGCGAGGCGAAGCCGTCGGAGGGGGACGACGCGGCGGCCGGTCCGCCCGCCATCCCGGTCGCGCCCACGGCGAGCACCAGGGCCGCACCTACGAGAAGGAACCGATTCGCCTTCATGTTCCCGCGACACCTCTTTTCGATCACATCGTCTTTCCTCTTTCACACTCAGGGGCCGACCGTTTCCGTCCGGAGGGGCGAGCCGACCGGAACCATCGTAGGCAGCTGTCCGCGAATGGCCGATGGCCCGACGGCGGCCGATTGCACCCGGTGGCCGCATCCGGTCATCGCACCTGGTAGATGCGATCGCATTCACTGGAACTCTCCGCAGCGCACGGCATCGCGCTTTCCATCTCGGCCATTGTTCCGGGCGCTTTGCGACAAATACGGAATACATGGCGAATACCTCGTTCCGGATCTCCTCCGGTTCGCGAGGGACATCCGGATACCGCCCGGCGTCCGCGCCCCTGGGCCGGGGGAGCCGGCGGCCGGGGCGACCGGGCCGCGCCTCGGCCGCGCGCGCCCCGCGCCGCTCCTACGATTGGCCCATGCCCCGCACCTCTCCCGAGCACCTGGAAGCGCGCCGACGGCAGATCCTCGACGCCGCCCGCCGCTGCTTCACCAGGGACGGCTTCCACGCGACCTCGATGCAGCACCTCTTCGCCGAGGCGGGGCTGTCCCCCGGGGCGGTCTACCGCTACTTCGACGGCAAGGACGCCATCGTCGCCGCGATCGCCGCCGAGGCCCTGTCCGAGGTGTCGGCCGCGTTCGCGGAGCACGGCGACGGGGAGCCCCCCGGCCTGGACGGCATCCTGGACCTCGTCCTCCGGGCGGACCGGCCGCCGCTGTCCGGCAGCCGCGAGTCGGCGGCGCTGCTCGTGCAGATCTGGGCCGAGGCGCTCCGCTCCCCCGCGCTCGCCGAGCACCTGGCGCAGGTGCGCGACGGCGCCCGGGAGGTCCTCGCCGGCCTGGTGGAACGCCACCGGGAACGCGGGACCCTGCCGCCCGGCGCCTCCGCCGCGCAGGTCGCCGACGTCCTGTTCGCCCTGGTCGACGGCTACCTCGTGCAGCGGGCCGTCTACGGCGACCCCGACCCGGGGGCGTTCCGGGCCGGGGTCCGCGCGCTGATGGCGGGCCCCGCCGCGCAGGGCTGACCCGGCGGCGGGGGCGCCGCCCCGGAGCACGCCGACGGGGATCGGACGGAGATCAGACAGAGAACGCCGCGTTCCCTCTTGACGCCGCGCGGCCCACATGGTCCCCTTAAAAAGAACGAACGTTCGCTTTCTTTACTGACCGGAGACGAGGAGACCCCATGCCGCGCACGTCCGAGACCCCCGACCTTCCGCAGGCGCTCACCGGGATCGGCGGGACCGCCCTGGGCGTGGCGCTCCTGCGCGCCCAGGAGAGCAGGCGCCCGGACCGCCTCTTCGACGACCCCTTCGCCGAGCGCTTCCTCGCCGCGGTGCCCGACGGCGGCTCCCCGTGGGCCGCCGACCGCACCTCCGGCGCGTCCTCCCCCTTCACCGCGTTCCACCGCCTCGTCGCCGACCAGGTCGCCGTCCGCACACGCTTCCTGGACGACGCCCTCCTGGCCGCCGCCCGGGACGGGCGCACCCAGGTGGTGCTCCTGGCCTCGGGCATGGACACCCGCGCCTACCGCCTCGACTGGCCCGCCGGGACCACCGTGTACGAGCTGGACTCCGCCGACGTCCTCACCTTCAAGCGGACCGTCCTGACCGAGCAGGGGGCCGCACCGCGGTGCAGGTGCGTCGAGGTTTCGGCGGACCTCAGACAGGACTGGCCGGAGGCCCTCGCGGGGGCGGGCTTCGACCCCGGGCGTCCGACGGCGTGGCTGGCCGAAGGACTGCTCTACGCGCTCCCCTCCGAGGGCGCGGACCTGCTCCTGGAGCGCATCACCGCGAACTCCGCCCCCGGCGGCTTCCTGGCCTTCGACCACGCCGAGGACACCGACGCCCTCCGGGCCGCGAGGGCACAGGTGGCCCCGGAACTGGTGGCGCTGTGGCAGGGCGGCCCCGGAGAGCCGGGGCCCTGGCTCGCGGAGCACGGGTGGGCGCCCGAGGTCGAGGACGTCGCCGAGGCGGCGCGGGGGTTCGGCCGCCCCGCGCCCCCGGCCTTCGACCCCGACCGCCCCGGGAGCGCCCGCGGCTGGCTGTGCACGGCCCGCCTCACGGCCTGAACGCCCCTCGGTGCCACCGGCCCCGGTGCCGCCTCCCCAGGGGCGACCGGCCCCGCGTCAGGTGGTGTTCCGCCGGATGGTGCGGCTTCCGCCGGTCGTGACCGCCCTCGGCGGGCGGCCGGAGGCCTCCGAGCGGAAGGGAGGTCACGGCCCAATGCCGCGAAGACGGGGCGGCGCGCCCCAGGGCCGTCACCAGCGGGCCGACCCGGGCGGATGGAAGTCACACCGCTCCAAGCGGAACGGCCCCGCGTCAGGCCCCGCGCCGCGGCGCGGGGCCGGTCGACTCGCGCCAGACCACCCGGTTGAGCGGCTCGTCCTCCTCCACCTCGGGGTCGGTCCCGCGCACCGCGGCGATCAGGCGCTCCATGGCGCGGGTGCCGAGCCGCTCCAGGTCGACGGCCACCGTCGTCAGGGCCGGGGACAGGTAGGCGGCCACCGGGGCGTCGTCCCAGCCGGTCACGCTGAGGTCGCCGGGCACGCTCCAGCCGCGCTCCAGGGCTCCGCGCACCGCGCCAGCGGCGACCGCGTCGTTGCCCGCGATGACGGCGGTGACGCCGGAGTCCTCGGGCAGGTCCAGCACCGCCGCGCGCCCGGACTCGGCCGACCAGTCGCCGTCGGCCACGCCGTGCGACTCCAGGCCCAGCCGCTCGACGATCTCCAGGTAGGCCCGCCTGCGCCCGCGCGCCGAGGCGTACCCCCGGTCCCCCGCCACGTGCAGGAACCGCCGGTGGCCGCCGGCCGCGAGCCCCGCCACCAGGTCGGCCACCGGCGACCCGTCGGCCAGCTCCCCGATGCCCCGCATGCGGTCGTCGTAGCCCGCGGAGACGACCACGGCCGCCTCCGCGTCCGGCGGCGGGCCGTCGCCGAGCTCGGCCGGGGCCAGCGACAGGACGCCCTCGACCTGCCCGGACCCGGCCAGGTCGGCCAGGCGCCCGGCCCGCTCCCGCGCGCCGCCCTCCACGCTGAGCACCTCGACCGCGTACCCGGCCGCGCGGGCGGCGCCGATGGCGCCGACCAGCGTCCGGCCCGGGCTGGCGTCGCCCACGCTGGGCAGCAGGATCGCCAGGCGCCCGGTGCGGCGGGTGCGCATCGAGCGCGCGATGAGGTTGGGCCGGTAGCCCAGCTCCCTGATCGCGGCGTCCACGCGCTCCCGGGTGGAGGCCTTGAGCCCCTCCCCCGCGAAGCGCAGGTGGCGCGAGACGGTCTGGTGGGAGACACCGGCCGCGCGGGCCACCTCCTTCATGGTCGGCCTGCGGTGCGGTGCGCCGGACGCGCCCATCGAGCCCCCCGATCCCGGTGCGGACCCCGCCTTGACGGGTTTTGTGAACGATCACTATCGTAGCGGCGACACTCGATGGTGAACGTTCACCTTTTTCGGCCGACCCTCCGAGGAGGCCCCCGTGTCCCGACCCCGTCCACCGATCCGCGCGGCCGTCGTCGGGTGCGGCGCCATCGCCCGCGGACGGCACCTGCCCGCACTCGCCTCGCTGTCCGGCCGGGTGGAGGCGGTGGCCCTCGTCGAGCCGGACGAGGAGCTGCTGGCCGCCACCGCCGCCGAGTGGGGCGTCCCCGGGCGCTACGCCGCCCTGGAGGCCATGCTCGCCGCCGAGGCCCCCGACATCGTCCTGGTCTGCACCCCGCCCGCCGCGCACCGGGAGGCGGCCGCCGCGAGCCTGGACGCCGGCGCCTGGGTGTGGTGCGAGAAGCCGCCCGCGCTCTCCCTCGCCGAGTACGACGAGGTGATGCGGCACGAGGGCGCCGACGGCCCGTTCGCCGCCTACGTGTTCCAGCACCGGTTCGGCTCGGGCGCCGAGCACCTGCGGCGGCACATCGCCGACGGCACCCTCGGCCGCCCCCTGGTGGGGGTGTGCAACACGCTCTGGTACCGCTCCCCCGACTACTTCGAGAAGCCGTGGCGCGGCCGGTGGGAGACCGAGGGCGGCGGCCCGACCATGGGCCACGGCATCCACCAGATGGACCTGGCGCTGTCCCTGCTCGGGGACTGGACGGAGGTGACGGCGGTGATGTCCACCTCGGCGCGGGCGACCCGGACCGAGGACGTGGCGATGGCGATCGTCCGGTGCGCGTCCGGCGCGACGCTCTCGGTCGTCAACAGCCTGCTCTCCCCCCGGGAGACGAGCTATCTGCGCTTCGACTTCGAGCACGCCACGGTGGAGCTGGAGCACCTGTACGGCTACGGCAACGGGCACTGGCGGTGGACGCCCGCGCCCCGGCCCGGAGGGGCGGCGCCCGCGCCCTGGCCGCCGGAGGAGGACGTGCCCAGCTCGCACCGGGCGCAGCTGGAGTCGCTGCTGGACGCGATGGAGCGCGGGGAGCGGCCCCGCGCCAGCGGCCGGGACGGGCGGCGGGTCCTGGAGCTGATCGCCGGGATGTACTGGTCGGCGCTGGGCGGCGGCACGGTCCGCCGTTCGCAGGTCGGCCCTGAAAGCGCTTTCTACCACGCGATGCACGGAGGCGACCCCGCCGCGGCCGCCTCCGCACTGGAGGTGCGCCACGGTGTCTGAGCAGCCGACGGTCGCCCGGGACGGCGACGCCCTGTCCGTCACCGCCGCGGGGACCGAGATCGCCCGCTACGTACTCGCCCCCGGCGCTCCGGCCGAGGAGGCGCCCAAGCCCTACCTGCACCCGCTGCGCACCCTGGGCGGCGCCCCGGTCACGGCGGTGCGCCCCTGGGACCACCGCTGGCACAAGGGCCTGCAGATGACCTGGTCGCACGTGTCGGGGCAGAACTTCTGGGGCGGCCCGACGTACGTGCACGGCCAGGGCTACGTGTGGCTCGACAACCTCGGCACCATCGCCCACGACCGGTTCGAGGAGATCGGAGAGGGCGGGGGCGAGGCGGCGTTCACCGAGCACCTGTCCTGGACCGCCGCGACCGGTCGGCGGTGGATCGAGGAGGTGCGCACGCACCGCTTCCACGGCGTGGACCCGGAGCGCGGGACGTGGGCGCTGGACTTCTCGACGACACTGGCCAACGTCCGGGGCGCGGCGCTGGAACTGGGCAGCCCCACCACGCACGGCCGCAAGGCCGCCGGCTACACGGGCCTGTTCTGGCGCGGGCCGCGTGCCTGGACCGGGTGCAAGGTGTACAGCGAGGCGGGGCACCGCGGGGACGCGGTGATGGGGACCCGTTCGGAATGGATCGCCTTCGCCGGGCGCCACGACGAGACCGACGGCGGCGCCACCGTCCTCGCCTACGCCGGGACGACGAGCGGGGCGGTCCCGATCACCTGGTTCGCGCGCTCGGAGGCCTTCCCGGCGTTCTGCCCCTCCCCCGCCTTCGACGAGCCGCTGTGGCTGGAGCCGGGAGGAACCCTGGAGCTGTGGCACCGGATCGTCGTCGCCGACCGGGAGTGCGGCGCCGAGGAGGCCCATCGGCTCGCCGAGGAGTACGCGCCATGAGCACGCCGTCGTTCCCCGGGGCGGTCGCCGCCAGCATGCTGGAGGTCTACGACTGGCAGGCGGAGGACGGGCTGCACGGGGGCACGCCCCACGTGCACACCGCCTCCTCGGAGGCCTATGTCGTCGTCGCGGGACGCGGGGAGGTGCACACGCTCACCCCTGAGGGCGCGCGGGTCGACGCCTTGGAGCCCGGAACCCTGCTGTGGTTCACCCCGGGGACCGTGCACCGGCTGGTGAACTCCGGCGGCCTGGAGATCGTCGTCCTCATGCAGAACTCGGGGCTGCCCGAGGCCGGAGACGCGGTGTTCACGTTCCCCGCCCGAATCCTGGCCGATCGCGACGCCTACGACGCGGCGGCGCGGCTGTCCCAGGACACCCCTGCGGAGGAGCGCGCCGCCACCGCCAGGGCGCGCAGGGACCTCGCCGTGGAGGGCTACCTGGAACTGCGCGCTGCGGTGCGCCGGGAGGGCGGGGAGGCGCTGCGCCGGTTCCACCGACTGGCCGCGGACCTGGTGCGGCCCCGGGTGGCCGAGTGGGAGCGGATCTGGCACGAGGGCGCGGAGCGCGAGGCCGAGCGGACACGGCGCCAGTTGGCGTCCCTCGCCGAGGGCGACCCCGGGCTCATGGAGGACGCGACCGTGGTGCGCACCGAGCCGCTGCCCGGACCCCGCCACTTCGGAATGTGCGGGAGGCTGCACAAATGGCGTCCGAGGCGGGACGAGGGATAGGGCCAGGCCCCTTCCTCCGCCGTGGCGTGCGTGCTCTGTAGGCGTCCGGCTCCGCGGGTGGGTTCTCGTTTGCGCTGCAACACTGTCCTTCGAAAGCGGTGCAACGTGCCGGGCAAGCGGCTGACGATCACAGGGCGCGAGGAGATCACGATCCTGCTCGAACAGGGGGGAGACCGACGCCCGGATCGCCGAGCGCCTGGGCCGCGACCGCACTCCGGCCGGGGCCCTCAACGACCTCCTCGTTGCAACAACCGATCGACACCGCCGCGGCGGTGCGGCCTCGCGCCCGAATCGCCCGATTCGGCTCGGTCTTCGCCGTTCGGTATAACCGGAGGTGAAGCCCCCCGAACAAGGAAGACCGGCGCATGCCCGACGCACCCCCCGCACGAATCGCGCCGCTGAAGGCCGACGACCCCGCCGCGATCGGGGCCTTCCGCCTCATGGGGCGGCTCGGCGCGGGCGGCATGGGCGTCGTCTACATGGGCCGCGACCGCTCCGGGCTCCCGGCCGCCGTCAAGACGGTGCGGGCCGAGTACGCGGCCGACCCCGGCTACCGCTCCCGCTTCGCGCGCGAGGTCGCCCTCGCCCGGCGGGTCCGCGGCCGCTGCGTCGCTCCGCTGCTGGACGCCGACACCGACGCCGCGACGCCCTGGCTCGCCGTCTCCTACGTCTCCGGCCCCACGCTGCGCACCTACCTGGCCGAGCACGGCCCGCTGGCCGGCGGCGCCCTGGTCGCGTTCGCCGCCGGACTGGCCGAGGCGCTGGCCGCGATCCACCGCGAGGGCATCGTCCACCGCGACCTCAAGCCGGACAACATCATCCTCGCCCCGGACGGGCCCAAGGTCCTCGACTTCGGCATCGCCCAGGCCCTCGACGAGTCCTCCATGACCCACACCGACATGGTCGTGGGCACCCCGGGCTGGATCAGCCCCGAGCGGTACGACGGCGAGCGCGCCGGGCCCGAGTCCGACATGTTCTGCTGGGGCGAACTGGTCGCCTATGCCGCGAGCGGCCGCCCGCCCTACGGGGCGGGGCCGGTCGAGGTACTGCGCTACCGCACCGTGAACGAGGAGCCCGACGGCGCGGCCGACGAGCTGCCGGACGTACTCGCCGGGCCGGTGGCCGCCGCGCTGAGCCGGGACCCGTCCGCGCGCCCCGGCGCGCTCGCCGTGCTGGCCGCCGTCACCGGCGAGGAGCGCGTCCCCGGCGACGGGGACGGTGAGGACGGCGCCCGGGAGCACGCCACCCGGCTGGCCACCCGGGTCATCGACGCCGACTGGTCGGTCCCGGTCGCCGACGATTCCGCCCACCTGCCCAGCTCCCCGCTGCGCACCACGGGCGGCATCCGCCCCATCTCCTTCGCCGGCGAGGCCGTGCACGCCCCCGCCGACCTGGCCGCCCTGTTCGTCCGGCACCCCGACCGCGCCGAGGACTGGCTGCGCCGCGACGGGGCGGCCCGGCTGCGGGCGTGGCTGGAGGAGACCGGCGACACCGCCTACGACCGCGACCACCTCACCGGCATCCTCAGCGCCGAGCAGGCCGCCGTCGCCGCCACTGCGTTCGCCGCCGCCTTCCGCCCCGACGAGGGCCCCGTCCACCGGGGCCGCGACGCGAGCATCGAGGGCCTGCGCGCCCTGGCCGCCGGAGGGCCGGAGGGCCACGGGCGGCTCGCCGAGATCGTCATCAATGAGATCTCCCTGATCACCGCCGCCCACCGGTGCGGCCACGACGGGTGCGGGCGGCGCTGCGCCCGCCTGGAGAACGTCGGCCTGCGGGCCCGCGCCGTCATCGACCGCGCGCTGCTCAAGGCCGACGCCCTGGGCATGGCCGCCGGACCGGCCGAGCGCAACCGCGCCGTGGCCCTGGCCGTGTGCGCCATCGACGACTCCGCACGGGCCGACGCCCCCGCGGACCTGCGGGCCGATGTGCGCCGCGAGGCGCTGCGCGGCTGGTCCGGCCTGGTCCTGCCGTGGTGGAGGGGGCTGCTGGCCGAGGCGGCGGCCGCCGACCCCGGCAGCGACGAGGGGCTGGCGCTGCTGGTCGCGGTCCGGCTGCTGGCCCCGGCCGCGCGCCGCACCGCGGGCGCCGAATGGCGCCGCCGCGCCGACCCGCGTCCGGTGCTGCGCGAGCGCCTGCGCAGCGGTGCCGTGCGGGCGTTCCTCCAGGTGCTGGTCTTCTGGTGGCTGATGCTGGCCCTGCAGGCCGTTGTGCACGGCCTCACCGCGGACGAGCCCGCCGCCGCGCCCCCCGTGGAGGCGGAGACGGCGTTCGGCGGGGCCTTCTCCCTCCAGCTGCAGGTCTGGACGGTGGCCGCCGCTGCCGCCCTGGTGGTCGCCCTGGCTCCGCCCTGGCGGCGGCTGGGCGCGTTCTTCTTCGGGACCGCCCTTGTGACCCTGGTGCACATCGCCACGGTGTTCCTGGACGGGTTCCCGGTACCGCCGCCGCCCGTGGTATCCGAGCCGCTGGTCGCGGCGGCCGACGAGGCGGGCGCCTTCCCCACCGCCCTGGGCGCCGTGGTCCTCCTGGGCGGGGCGGCCGCGCTGGCCCTCTTCATCTGGACCCTGGTGGCCCTGGCGGCCTCACGCCCCTGGACCGTCCCGGTCCCGCTCCTGCCCAACGCCCGCCCTGGCGTGCGCACCGCCGCGGCCGTGGCCGGTCTGACCGCGCTCGTGTGGCTGGGGACGTGGTCGCTCTACCTGCTCGTCGCCGGGTGGTCGGTGGCCGTGGGCGACGCCCGCCCGTCCGAGTTCCGCATGCCGGACGCCATGGCGCTGTTCACGCTGCTGCCGTTCGCCGCGGCGGCGGTGGCCGGGCTCGCCTACGCGCTATGGCGGTGGACCGGCGGCCACCTGCTCTGGATCGGCGCCACGGCGGCGGTACTGGTCCTGCCCGAGGCGCTCCCCCTTGAGGACATGCCCGCCTTCCCGTGGGCCGGGTCCCTGACCGGGCACCTCGTCTCCACCGACCCCGAGGGCGGGGCGTGGACGTCGATGCTGGTGCTGTTCCCCGTCGTCTATGTCGCGGGGACCTGGCTCAGCGAGCGCCTGCGCCATCGCCGGGCCCGCCCCGGCGGGTACGCGGCGCCCCACCCTCAGGGCGGCCACCCGCCGCACACCTGGCACGGGACCGGGCCGGTCCCGGCGGGGCCGGTCGGCCACCCGGCGGGGCCGCCGGCGGGCTTCGCGGGACACCCCATGGGCCCGACGGCGGGGGCGCCCGCGGGGCCGCCCTCCGGGCCGCCGCCGATGGGCGCCGCCTACGGCCCGCCCCCGACCCGCGTCGGCCCGCCCGCGTACACGGGACCCTTCGCAGGACCGCCGACGCACGGTGGGCCGCCGACTCCCGGTGGACCGCCTCAGGGAGTGCCGCCGACCCGGGTGGCGCCCCCTGGCGCCCCCGGTGCCGCGACCGGTGGCCCCCTGCCCGGCGGCGTGGCGCCGACGCGCCTGGAAGGGACCCGTGTGGAGGAGACCCGCGCGGCACCGCCCACGGGCGCGGAGGGGCCCACACAGGTGGCGCCGCCGACCGGTGGACGGCCGGAGGGGAACGCGCCCTCCCCGTCCGACGAGGCGGCGACAGAGGTGGCGCCCCGGCCCACGCAGGGCCCACAGACCCCACAGGACCCACGGAGCTGACCCGGTGACGGGGTGCGGCGCCTACCGCCGGAGTTCCGGTCCGCCGCCGTCGCCCGGAGCGGCCCGCCCCCGGCCCCGGCCCGCATGCCCTCGGCGATCGAGCCGTTCGACCGGTGATCCAATGAATCACCTCTGACCAGGTGCGATGGCGACACGCTCCGGTTACCCGGCGCTGCAATCCCCCTTTCGACAACCTATTGTGATCAACCGGACGCATTGCGTAGGGTTCCGATGTCCTCGGTGACCGCGACCCGCTCTGAGCGGCCGCCCTCCCCCACCGCGGCCGGGTGCCCCCGGCCGCGCACGCAAAGGAGCGGATCACCCCATGCACACGAGGAACCGCCGACCCCGCGCCCTGCGCCGCACCGCCGCCGTCACCACGGCCGCCGCTGCCGCGCTCGCCCTGCTCGCCCCGCCCGCCGCGGCCGAGGGCCCCGACGAGCGGAGCGGGGCCCGCTCCGGCGAGGGCGCCTCCGCCCAGCAGGCCTGGCTCTACGACCCGGCGGTCGTGCCCAACCCGCGGACGTCGCTGGCCTACAGCTTCAGCCGGGGAACGGCCCAGATCCGGTTCGGCACCTACAACGGCACCCAGTACGGGTGGGGCCGCGCGCTCAACGCCAACGGGAACCACTGGATCCGGTTCGAGGTCGACAACAACGGCGACCGGAGGTGGGACCTGTACAACGCCTGGCGGGTCGGGGCGCGCATCTACACGCGCGGCTACCCGACGTCGTCCTCCTCGGCGCGCGCTTTCCGCGCCTGCATCGTGGTGAACCCGGGCGACGGCTGCGTCAGCGGCGGCAACGGCACCTATTGGTGGTGAGGCCCCGCCGCGCGCCGGGCCCCAGGGGTCCCGGCGCGCGGCGGCGCGCAGTGACGCGCGATAGGCGGGTGCACTCGGCGTTGATCTCGGGAGAAACGACGCTTCCGGGCCGCTTTTAGGGGCGCATTTCCCGAGATCAACGACGCGGGGGCGGGCGTTGCGGGGCGCGCGCCCCGCAACGGCCGTCCGATTCCGCGTCAGACCTCCACGTACCAGTACCTGACCGGCTGCTCGCCGTTCACCGTTCCGGGGCCGGTGACCTCGACGATGGCGGGCCCCTCGAACCCCTTGGGCGTCTCGAAGCCGACCATGCCGTCCCACTCCTGGCCCGCAGTGATCCGCTGGGGGGCGGGAGGGGCGTCGTCCGGGGTGAAGAGGTCGGCCTCCTTCATGTCGTCGCCGTAGAAGACGCGGAACCCGGCTTCGGCGAACTCCCAGGACCGGGCCTTGTAGGGGCTCTCGACCTTGTAGTCGACCACGAACGCGTCGGTGTCATCCGTGCTGGCGTCGTTGTTCCAGGTGGGGGTGCCGATTCCCATCACCAGGGGCGTCCCGTGCAGGGCGAGCATGCGTCCGCTCGGGGACACGGCCCGCCAGACATCGGTGGCCTCGATCAGCCCGTCGATGTCGTCGGCGCCGTTCGCCTCGCGTCCGGGAACGTCGTCGCCCAGTGGGCCCGTGACGGTGTCCGAGGTCAAAGTGAGGAGCCAGTAGCCGTAGAAGCCAGGGAACTCCTCGTCGTTGCGGAAGTCGTCCGGTCCCGGACCGGTCCCGGGGCCGCGTACTTCGAGGACGGCGGCCTCGTAGTCGTAGGCGGTGGGCACCGCGTAGGTGCGCCGGATCTCGGCCGACGAACCGGGATCGAGACTGGTCGGCCACAGGTCCGAGGACTCGTCCAGAAGCGGGATCTCGGTCATCAGATCGCCCGCTCCCGCCTTGTCCGACATGTGGATCAGGTCGAGCTCCCGGTCGGTGGTGTTGGAGAGCTTGAACGTGAGGGCATAGGCGGTGAATCCGTCCTCCAGTCCCGGGTGAGTGGCGTACATGTCCGGAGTGACGGCCGAGGAGTCCAGCGCGAGGGGCTCGACCGCTTGGACCTCCACCGTGAGGTCGCCGTCCAGGAACTCATGGGCGTCCCCGGGCGTGCGAAGGTCGGCGGCCTCGCTGCTCTCCATTGACGACAGGGTGTAGTCCCCGCCGTTCCAGTCGGGGGAGACACCGAAGTCGGCGACGCTCCTGGGGCCTTCCAAGGTGCCGCCGCCACCGCGGGGTACGGCGCCGGGGATGCCCATCCGGAAGGGGATATCGGTGAAGAACCAGACCCCGGCGGCGCCGCCGACCAGCACGAGGACCAGCGGGACGGCGATCAGCGTGACGATGAGCCCGCCGGACCCCTTCTTCTTTTTCGGGCCGCCGTGCGGTGGGCCGCCGGGAGGGCCGGGCGGCGGGCCACCGGGGCCGCCGGGCGCACCTGGGGGCGGGCCGCCCGCCGCGGATCCCTGGGGGCCGCCGTAGGGAGCGCCGTCGTGCGGAGGGCCGTACGGGCCGCCCTGCGCAGGCCCGCCGGGGCCGGGCACGCCTGGTGGACCGGGTGGGCCGGGCGGCGGATGGGGGCCGCCGGGCGGAGGCCCCGGCGGCGCTCCGGGTCCGGCCCCGGGCGGCGGCGCGTGACCGGGAGAAGGGTTCGGAGGCGACTGCTCGGGGGACGGTTGAGGCGGCGGGGGCGGATCTCCTGGCGGTGGCTGCTGGCCGCGCTGGCCGGGCTGCGGCCCGGACGGCGGCCCCGGCGGCTGGTGTGGACCGGTCGGGTGCACGTGGCCTTCTCTCATCGTGATGGGGGTAGGGGCGTCACGGCGTCCCTGAACAGCGAATTCTCACCGGCCGCGCGACCGCGCCTCAACTCGCTTCGACCCAGATGGAAATTCGCAGGTGGGAACGTACACCGCCGACGCACGGCCCCGGCGATCACGGGCCCCGATGGCCTGTCCCCGCGCCCTCTCCCCGGCCCCCGGATCCGCGCCTCACACGAAACCGTCGCCGAGGGGGCTGCGCGCCCAGAACAGAGCGTGCGCCGATTCCCCTTCGGGGACGATTCGCCGGTCCGTCACCGTCAACCCCGCCTCGGCGATCCATTCGGCGTAGGTGTCGGAGTCGGCGTGGCTCCACCACATGGGCGCGGGGCCGCCGAGCCAGCCGTCCTCGGTGCCCGTCCAGGCCTGTTGGCCGACGGTGGCGAGCAGGCGCCCTCCCGGCCGCAGCCAGCGGGCGATGCGGAGGAGGAGGCGCCGCTGGTCCCGCAGCGGCATGTGGATGAGCGAGTAGAGGCAGACGACCGCGTCGAATCCGCGGTCGGGGAAGGCGACCCGCGCCGCGTCCGCCCGGATGAAGTAGGCGCCGGGGACCAGGCTGCGGGCGCGGTCGATCTGGACGTCGCTGATGTCGACCCCGGTGACCGCGTGCCCGGCCCTGTCCAGCGCGCGGGCGACGGGGACCCCGCAGCCGCAGCCCAGGTCCAACACGGTCGCGCGGCGTGGAAGGCGGGCGTCGAGGTCGGCGATCCAGTCGGCGTAGACGTGGTCCTCGTCCGCGCGGCGGTAGAGCATCGAGACGGCGTTGTAGCCGTGCCGCACGACGTCCTTGGGATCAGGGGGAAGCGGCGGATCGTGTCGTTCCATGCAGGGGAGCATCGCCGCCGCACCGGGACCGGTGCCACTGGTTTTCCGGCCCGAACGGCACATGCCCCGAGGGCGGGTGTCCGGCTACGTTTCCTGCATGCGGCTCGCTCCGATCGATGTCGGCGACGTCGCGGCGGCCGTCGCCGCCGCCGTGGCGCTCGCCGCGCTCGCGATCAGCTGGTGGAACGCGGCCAGCGCCGGCGGATCGCGGCGGGCCGCCGAGGCCTCCGCGAAGCACGCGGCCCGGGCGGCCCAGGCCGCGGACGTCTCCGCCGAAGCGGCCCGGCGCACCGCCCGGGCCGATGAGACCATGGCCCGGCTCGCGCAGGAGGAGGCGGACCGCTACGTGGTGCCGTGGCGCATCGAGCACGACCAGGGATCCCGCTACCGGCTGGTCCACGACGACGACACCGGCACGGCCCTGGATGTCAGCGTCGAGGGCGAATGCGTGCACGGGGAGTCGAGGGAGGCCCTGGGGCCGCGGGAGACGATGACGTTCCGGTTCGTACCCACCATGGGCGGGAGCCGCGACGTGATCATCCGATGGCGGCGGCCCTCAGACGATGACGGAGAGCTACGCGCCCACGCCACCCAGCCGCCCGCACCGCGATGATGGGGCCCGCGCGGTGGACTCCGCTCGACGCTCGATAGCCCGGTAAGGAGGACCTGCGGACTCTTCTCTTGCTCCAGCATTTTCGCTGGTCAAGAGCGGGGCGACACGCGAGATTGGTATGTCACGCACCCGACTAGCCCAGTGCGATCGCGCATGTTCTTCTCTGGCTATCCGGCCCCGCAGCGGACATCATGCCATAGGCCGTCCAATGGCTCCATTCAGTGTGTTCGCGCCTCGCCTCCGAGGGTGCGGAAGGTGCGGTCGGCATAGACCAGCGGCCTGGCCGGGCGGTTCCGGTGGGCCTCGTGCACCTCTACGGTCGCGATCAGGCTCGAACCCGCCTCTACCAAGCCCAGGAGCGACCCGCTCAGCCAGGAAACCGTACCGCTCAGCACCGGCTCGCCCGTGGGAAGCTCCCGCCAGGGACACCCGGCGAACCGATCGGCGCCGTGGGCGGCGAACCGCCGGGCCAGCTCCGCCTGGTCCTCGGCCAGCAGGTTCACCGCGACGCGGGGCACGGTCCGCACCAGCGCGTGGGCGGACGTGCCGCTCGCCACCGAGAAGGCGAGCACCGGCGGGTCCGCCGACACCGAGATCACCGACGTGGCCGTGAAGCCCGCCGGTCCTGCCCGGGTGCGGAAGGTGACCACCGCCACGCCCGCCGGGTGATGCCGGAACACGCGCTTGAACCGGTCGGCGTCCGCCTTCCCGCCTCCATTCGGCCGGGCATCCGGACCCTGGCCCGGCAGCGCTGTGGTCTGCGGCGGTGCCGTCCACGTCCGTTCGCTCATCCGCTCGCCTCCGTTCCGGGTCCAAAGGCACCCTGGAGCCCCGTCCCGCCCGCCGCCCGGTCCGCCGATGCTGGGGCCCCTTCCAGGACCAGGCGGAGCGCCTCCCCCATGTCCGGCCCGAACTCGGCGGGGAAGGCGTGCCCGAGCCCCGGACGGTGCCACATCCGTACGTCGACGCCGCGGCCGCGTGCCCAGTCCGCGTAGCCGTCGATCCCGGCCTGCGAGCCGTCCTCTCCGTCGCCGAGGACCAGGACCCGCGGCGCGGGCCGCGAGGCGTCCGCCTCGGCGTCCGGGTACGGCCCCTGCGCGGGCAGGACCGGGGCGACCGCCACCGCACCGGCGACCGCTCCGGAGCGCCGCACGGCGACCCGGCTTGCGAGCCCCGCACCCGCGCCGAGCCCGACCACCGCCAGGGGCGCCTGCGGCACCGCGCCGCGTGCCTCGTCCACGCCTTCGGACACCGTGCGCACCGCCTCCTCCCCGCCGCGCCACACGGCCACGTCCGGCGCGATGAGGGCGCCCGACCGCACGGCGAGGACGGCGACGCCGGGCAGCTCCCGCCATAGCCGGGCCAGGAGGCCGATGGGCAGGGGGCCGTTGCCGTGCAGGGCGACGACGGCGGCCTGCGGCCGTTCGGGCCGCTGAAGCCAGACGCGGCGCGGCCTCGCCGCCGCGGCGACCGGCGCGTACCGCCGCGCCACGCGTTCGCGCAGCTCCGGCGCGCCGGGCAGCTCCCATACCGGGCGCAGGGAGGCATCGTCCAGCAGGGCGTCGGCCCACCAGCCACCGTCCTGCTCGCTGCGGTCCAACATCGCCAGCGCCGCCTGCGGGTCGCCCTCCAGACTGCGACAGCCCGCAGCGACGTAGTCGCACCAGCCCTGCACCTCGGGCGCCGCTTCGGCCAGGCGGGCGGCCAGCCGCGCGGCCGCGCCGGTCCGGCCTGCGGTGGTCGCGCTCCTGATCCGGCAGACCAGCACGTCCGGACGGCCGCTCGGGCGGTGCGCGGGACCGTGTCCCCGGCTCGTCCCGGGGGCGCTCGACCCGTTCACGGCCGCATCGCCATCCCCCGGAAAACCCCGTCGGGGTCGTGCCGCCGCAGGATCGCGTCGATCCGGTCGGTCGCGCCGTAGGCGTCGGCCCGCCGGGCGGCGAAGCCCTCCAGGTCGGCGCAGAAGTTGCCGTAGACGCCCGTGGCCCCTTCGCTGCGCACGGAGCGCTCCAGTGCCTCGCACCAGGCGGTGCACGCCTCGTCGTCACGGGGATCGTCCCACTCCGCCTGGGCGGTGAGGAGGAAGCGCGCGCGCCGGTGGGCGAAGGCGGTGGCGTCGTCGTCGGCCTCGGCCGCGGCCCCACCCATGCTGCGCAGGGTCACGGACGCCCCTGGCGGGCGGCCCCCGCCGAAGGCGGCGGCAATGGTGCGCACCGTCGCCGGGCCGAGCGCGTCGAGGAACGCCCCGAAGGAGTGGGCGCGCAGGGTGCTGCGCCACGGCTGGGCGGGTTCCTGGACCGGGTGGTCGCCACTGAGGTCGGCCACGGGTTCGCCCAGGCGCCGGAACGGCTCCAGGACGGGGCCGGCCTCGTGGGGCGGCCCGGCGTAGGCCGCTCCGACGGCCACCAGCCACCGCCCGCGCAGGGCGGGCGGGAGGCCGGCTGAGTCGGGGAGACGGCGGAGGGTGGCCTGCGGGCTCACCTGGTCGGGGCTCGCCCCCACGGCGCGGGCGAAGGCTTCGAGCACGTCGACGGCGTCCGAGAGCGGGTAGAAGGCCTGGGCGGTGGCGATCTCGGGGGCGACGGGGCGGGTGTCGAACTCGATCTCGGTCACCACCCCGATGCCGCGCCCGGCCCCGCGGGCGAGCCAGAACAGGTCAGGGTCCCGGTCGGGGCCCACGTCGCGGCGGCGCCCCTCGGGGTCCACCAGCCCGACCCGCACCACCCGGTCGCAGGTGAGCCCCCAGGCCCGGGTGAACACGCCGATGCCGCCGCCGAGCGCGACGCCCACTACGCCCGTCGAAGGCGCGTTGCCGGTCGGGACGGCCCGTCCGTACGGGACGGTGGCCGCCGCGACGTCGCGCCAGGTGGCCCCGGCGCCAGCGGTGACCCGGCCGGTGCCCGGGTCCAGCACGACCCGGTCGAGGCCGCGCATGTCGACGACCACGCCGTCGGTGCGGACCGCGCCGCCCGCGACGTGGTGGCCGCCGCCGCGGACGGAGGGCTCCAGGCCCGCCTCGCGCGCCGCCAGCACGGCGCGGGCGGCCTCATCGGCCGTGGCGGGGCGCACCACCGCGGCGGGCTCGGCGGCGGTCCGGGTGTTCCACAGCCGCAGGGCATCCCGATAGGCGGGGTCGCCAGGGCGGTGGACCCGGTCGGCGAGCGGTGCGAGGAGCCGCGCCGCCGCGCGGCCGTCCAGCCCGTCACGGCCGCCGGAGGCGCCGCGGGCGGCTGGTGCGGCGGTGGGGGCGGGTGCGGTGTGGGCCCGGCCCGCAGGGGAGGCTGCTCCGGTCATCTGCCGCCCCGCCTACCGGCGCACCGACAGCGCCAGGCCGGACGCCCAGTCCACCATGACGGTGGCGAGCCGCTCGTCCTCATGGATGGTGCTGCGGAACTCCCCCACCAGCCGCGGGTGCTCGTCCACCCACTTGGGCTGAGGCAGCAGGTCGTCGGCGAGGAGGATGCCGCCGGGGGCGAGGAGTCCGACGGTCAGGTCCCGCTCGTAGAACTTGGGGTGCCCGGCGTCGGCGAAGATGAGGTCGTACCCGGCGCCGGCATTGGCGCGCATCCACTCCCGGGTGTCGGCGCAGTGCACCTCGACGCGTTCGTCTCCGGCCAGGATGCCGCTGGCGAACGCGCACGCCTCCTCGTGGACCTCCACGGTGTCCAGACGGGCGTCGGGGGTCATGCCGTCGAGGATCCACGCGGCGCCGACGCCCACACCGGTACCCAGTTCCAGGATGCGGCCGCCGGGCTTGCTCGCGGCGAGCACCCGCAGCAGCGCCCCGGTCTCGCGGGAACTGGACAGCTCGTAGTCCTCGCGCCGGGCGCACTCCTCGGCCTCGATCACCCGGGGCGGAACGATCCCGGCCATGTCGCTGTGCACTGCCTGTGTCACGAGATCACGCCTTCCATCCAGTGCAGCATCGCGGGGTAGACAGCGCGAGCGGCGCTGTCGGTGTGGATCCCGTGGCCCTCGCCCGGCAGGCGGAGGAGGTCCGCGCCGTCGTGGTGGCGGTAGTGCTCCAGGGACGCGACGGGGATCCTGTCGTCCTTCTCTCCGTGGGCGATGAAGTGGGGGGTGCCGAGGCGGCGCGGACGGTCACCGAGCCGCTCCCCGAAGGCGAACGCGGCGAACTCGCGGACGGGGCCGTAGCGGCTGTCGGCGACGTCGCAGGGGCTGACGAACCCGGCCAGCACCACGGCGCCGACGGCCTCGGGCAGCGTTCCGGCGCAGGCCGAGGCGATCGACCCGCCGTAGCTCATGCCCAGGGAGACCACCGGCCCGGCGGCGAGCGCGCGGGCGGCGGCGCAGGCGTCGGCGACGTCGTCGACGCCGTACCGGAAGGCGGAGCGGGGCCGGAAGCGCGCCTCGCGCAGCCCGCTGGAGCGCACGTTCACCTTGACCACCCGCCACCCTGCGGCGGACAGCACGTCCACCAGCGGGGCGTACTCGGACCACACCGGCTCGTGCGGCCCGCCGGGGAACACCAGGCAGGTCGCCCGCGGAGCAGTCGGCGGGTCGTGCACCACACAGGGCACGGGCTGGCCCGCGTTGTCCACGACCTCGGTGCGCACCTGGGCCCGTTCGGGGTCGGCGCCGGGGGCGGGTGCGTCAAGGGGAAAGAGGTTGCGAGGCACCCACGGGGTGGAGGCGGCGTAGGCGACGTCCCCGTCGGGGGAGGCGGCGAGCGAGCGGACGGTGCCCAGCGCACCCGCCTCCCACACCGGCTCGCACTCCCCGGTCGCCCAGTTCCACACGACAGGCTCCAGGCGGGGCCACCGCTCGCGCACGAGGACGGCCCGGTGCTCATCGATCCAGGCCGCGACGGGCTGCAGCACCTCGCGTAGGGAGTGCGGTCCCGCGCTCGTGCCGTCGGCGGTGCGGAAGACGTGCGTCTGGAAGTCGGAGCGGTTGCGGACCACGACCAGCGCGTGCGCGCGGCCGGGCGAGCAGGAGATGAGGCTGACGGTGCAGCCGGGCGGCAGGGGCACCGACCACCGTCCGGCACCGGTGCCGCCGCGCAGCCGCCCGTCGGCCACGGACAGCAAGGCCCCGTTCGGGCCGAGGGCCGAGGCGTGCCGGTGGACGGGGTCGTGCACGGCCAGGTCGGCTCCGTTCCAGTCGGCGACGGTGCCCAGCTCCACTCCGCCGCGCAGCGTGGACCACCCGTCGGGGCCCAGGGCGATCTGCTCGCCGCCGTCCTCGGACGGATCGTGGAGCAGGCAACTCAGTGCGTCGCCAGAGTCGCCGGTCATAGGGCGGCGGGCCCAGCCCGGGGGTGCGGCCACGGTCTCCCAGGCCCCGCCGGGCACGGCGGCGGCCAGGTCACGGCCGCCCCACGCGGTGGCCGAGACGACCCAGCGGCCGCGCCACCAGGCCACCGAGTTCGGGGGGTGGTCGATGAGGGCTTCGGTGAAGGGCCGGGGCAGGCCCTCCACCACGGCCCCGGAGCGCCGGGGCAGGCGGGCGAACCCCTGGTGGTGCTCGGGGGCCGGATGCAGCGTGGTCATTCGTCGCCTCCTCGTGTCGGGTCGCCGGTCCGCCCGTCCTGGGAACGGGCCCGCGGTTCCAGGCCGCCGTCGTCCCCTCCGCCGGCCGCCTCGCGCAGGGCCGCGCGGGCGGCGCCGCCGGGGCGCAGGCCCAGCGCGATGAACGCCAGGGCCGCGAACTGCAGAGCGGCCAGGAGCACGAACGCCCAGCCGGCGGCGGCGCGTTCGGCGATCAGGTCCCAGGCCTGCGGCAGGAAGGGCATCAGTACCTGCCCGAGGACCATCGCCGACACCACGACCCCGCCGAGGCGGGCGTCGGCGAACCGCCGTTGGAGCAGGGTCGTGCGCGCCACTGCGGCCGCTCCGGCGCACGCCCCCGCCGCCAGGGCGGCGGACAGCACCACGGCCGGGTGCGCGGACAGCGCGAAGGCGGCCAGGGAGCCGCCGAGGGCGGCGGTCGCGCCGGCGAGCGCGGCGTACTGGGCGGCGGGGCGCTCGGCGCGGGACGCCAGGCGTGCCCCCACGATCGATCCCACCGCGAGGGCGCTCAGGGTGATGCCGACCTCCGCGGGGTCCACCACCTGGGGGACGGCGACCGAGAAGGTGAAGATCGCCCCCTGCCCGGCGGCCCCGGACACGACGACGGCGCGCGCCACCGCGTCGCCCCGGATCGCGCGGAACCCCGCGGTGAAGCGGTTCCAGAAGGGGTCGGGCGGGGAGGCTGACTCGGGGCCCGCGTCGGCCGGGTAGGCCCGCTCGTAGCGCCCGAGCAGGGCGAACGCGGCGAGCAGCAGGGCCACCGCCACCGCGACCACGACGGACACCCCCGTCGCCTGCAGCACCCAGACCACGGCCGGGGGCACCAGGATCTGCAGCGTGTTCCACTGGACGACCAGCATCGCGTTCGCCCGCCCCAGGACGCCCGGCTCCTCCGCGTCCTCCAGGATCCGCGGCAGGGTCGCCCGGGTGGCCGACAGGTAGGCGGTATCCAGCGCGGAGACGGCTCCGACGAGCACGTACAGGATCCACGAGGGCGCTCCGGGCAGCAGCAGCACGGCCGCGAACAGGCCGATTCCGACGGCCCGGGCCGGGACGGTGAGGCGGGCGAAGCGGGCCCGGCGCTCGGGTCTGCGGTCGAGCGCGGCCGTCAGGGCGGGCGCGAGGAGCATCGGGGCGATCCGCAGCGCGAACCCCAGCGCGCCCACCGACAGCACCGCGCCGTAGGCGGCGGTGGTCAGCATCAGGACGAGGACTTCGAACGTCTCGGTCCCGGTCAGCGCGAACCCCGCGCCCCACCAGGCCGACCGCAGGGCGGGGTGGCGGCGGCGCAGCTCACGGGCGGTAGGGGCGGCCGGGCCCGACGCGTCGGCGCCCGACGCCGCCTTGCGCAGCGGGGACCTCATGGCGCCTCGGGGTCCAGCTCGCGCGCCCGCTGGCGCCAGGCCCCGGCCTCGCCGCCGCGGCCCAGCTCCTCCAGGGCGCCTGCGGCGCGGTGCGCGGCGTAGGCGCCCGCCAGGGTTCCGGCGGCGGCGGCGCGGGTGAAGCACCGGACGGCGCGCCCGTCGTCGCCCAGGGCCCAGAAGGTGTCGCCCGCGACGAGGTTGGCGTAGGGGTCGGCGGGGTCGATGGCCGCGATCCTGTCGGCGGTCTCCTCCGCCTCCGCGGCGCGTTCGACGGTGCGCCCGTAGAGGAAGGCCTTGAGCGCGGCCTCCAGAACGAGCCGTTCGGCGTGCAGGGCCGCCAGGTGCCAGGCCGGGGTGGCGGCGACGGCTTGGAGCTCGGCGGCGATCCGGCGGGCGGTGTCCAGGCGGTCGTGGGCGGCGTCGCGTTCGCCGCGCATCCAGTCGTGGAGGGCGACGGCGCGGTCCAGGTGGCTCCGGTAGAGGTTCCACTCGAAGGTGTCCTCGCCGGACTCGCGCAGTACCCGTTCTCCGAAGTCCACCCACCGGGTGCGGGACTCGGCGTCCTTGGTGCTGCGGCTGTAGTGGGCGATGAGGCGGACGGCGGCGCCGAGGCGGAACAGCGGGGGCCAGGCACCGCTGTCGGCGACCTTGGCGAAGTGCGCCGCCGCCTCCTCGGAGCTGCGGGAGGCGCTGTAGGCGGCCCGCAGCACCTCGATGTACAGGAGGCGGTCGCGGCGTTCGCGCGCGGTCGCGCCGAGCCGCCGCACGACCGTGCGGTAGCGCGACTGCAGGTTGAGGGAGGTCGCGGCGAGAACGAGCTCGTCGGTCGCGGCCTCGGAGGCGCGGTCGAGGGCGCCCGTGAGGCCGCCGGGCGCGTCACCGTCGCCGCCGTCCGCCGCCGCGGAGGGGGCGTCGGCCAGGCCGCACCCGGCGGCCACCTGCTCCCGGAACCCCGCCGGGTAGAAGGATCCGGGGACCAGCCGCTGCACCGGCGTGACGCCCGCGGCCATGTCCTCGACGACCGCCAGCCAGCGGGTGGCCATCGGCACCGTCTGCGGGGAGGGGGACAGGTCCCCCAGGTAGTAGGCCCAGACCGCGCGGCGGTGCTTGGCGTCCCCGGCGAACCGGTCACCGGCGCGGACGGCGCGCAGCGGGGTGGCGGGGTCGCGCTCGTACCGGGGCAGGGGGCCGCGCGGTGCGTGCAGTGTTCGGGTCATCGTGGTGCCCCTCGTACGTGGTCTTACTCGATGTAGCCGGGCGAGAGGGCGTAGCGGCTCTCGCTGTCCGCGGGAAGGAGAAACTCCGGGTGGGGGATGACCACGCGGACGACCGGCGGTCCCTCACGGGGGGACAGGTCGGCGGCGACGGGGTCGGCGCCGAAGCGCCGCGCCACCGCCGCCCCCAGGTCGGCGGTGGCGGCGGGGTCCGCGGGGTGGGCGACCGGCACCTCCATGGCGGAGAGGTGGTCCAGGAAGTCGTTCTGGCGGCGGGCCATCTCCCGGGGCCGGGCGACCTCGGCGGGGTCCGACGAGGCGTTGGCGAGGGCCGCGCGCACGCTCACCGCCTCGCACACGGCGTGCCGGACCGCCGGGCGCAGGTCCGCGGCCCGCCGGGCGCAGGCGCCGAAGGTAATCTGCTCCTTGTCCCGGCGCAGCACGGCGGCCAGGACGGCGCTTACCGGCAGGTCGTCGTGGATGCGCCACACGCGCACGGCCAGGCCGGCGCGGTCGAGCTCGGCGCGGACGCCTTCGGGGAGCGCCGGCTCCAGGTGCGCGTCAACCGCTTCCAGCCGCGCGGTCCCGTGCCACACCCGCCGTACGGCGTGCCGTTCGAGGGTCTCCAGCAGGGCGGTCTCAGCGGCGACGGCGGGGTCGGGGTGGGCCGCGGTGCCGACCGAGGACTGTTTCCACCGCAGCGGGCGGCCGTCGGTCCACTTCAGCAGGGAGGTGATGGCGGGGACCGCGGCGGGGCGCGGGGGCCCGGCGCCGCCGAGGGCGGTTCCGGGCAGCCACCATTCCTCGTCGTCAAGGGCGGGGACGGGCGCGATGGTGGGCACGCCGCCACCGAGGAGGTCCGCGCGCCGTCGAAGGAGGCCGGGACCGTTCTCGATCAGCGCGGTGCGCTCGGTGTACTCGGCCTCGGCGCGTGCGGCGGCCCGCTCGGGGTCGGTGTCGCAGGCGCCGCCCACGGCCGTCTCGGCGGGGCCGCGGTGGGTGGCGAGGAAAAGTGTGCCTGCTAGGATCGGCCAGGTCTTCACATCGACTCTCCGGGCATGCGCGATTCTGGATGTGTCGGTGCGGGGACGGGGTGGGAGCCGGAGGCGTGGTACCAGCACGCCGCCCAGCCCCCACCTGTTCACCGAGGGGCCGGCCGCTGTGCGCTAGGCGTGGTGCGTCGGCCCCGTCCGACCGGCCTTAGGCCATGTAGTCGGTGCACAGCAGCACCGGGTAGTCCTGGTCGTCCTCCTGAACGCCCAGGTCCCAGTCGAACTCCATGGTGCTCTCAACGGTCTCCTGCATCGCGGTTCACCTCATTCGATTCGTGTGGATTCTCTTCGTCCGGCCGGATGCACGGGTCCAGCGCCGGGACGCCCCCGGTGAATGACAGAGTCGATCCCAGGAGAATTCAGCCGCCCCGATCCGGGCCGCGCATTCAGCCCACACCTCCGCCGGGAATGCGAACCCAATTCGCTTTCCCTGTGAGGCGCATGGACAAGCTAGCCGCGCCCGTAATGGCGCGTCAACGACGGTGACCGATTCGGGACAGCCCGGCACGGACCATTCCACTATTCGGACCAACGGCCGACCCCCCTCCGTGACATCACGATCGCCGAGCGCGAGAAACTCCTGGCAAAGCTGGGTGCGAACGCAGGAAGCAGGGAATGGCCGACCAGACCTCCGACCATACGCACCATCCAGGATCCATTACGATGCGTCACGATCTCCCCCTCCCCTGCACAATTCGATCCTCACTTGAATCCATTGCGAAAAGCGAGGCCGAGAGATACCTCCCGACCCGGCCAAGATCACTTCCCAGCGAACCCGAATACCTGAAAAGGTTTCCTCATTTACTTCCACGCGCCACCCACCCGCCCCCACCTGGCACATTCTTGAAAAATATGAATTCCGGATAGGCTGCATTCACTCCTCCGGTCCGCGCGGGGCGGGGCGCCGTTCCACGGTCGCCCTCCGCTCCGAAGGGGATGCCGCCCGATCCCGGTCAGCCCTGCAATCGGTCCGGCGGGGCGTGGTGCAGGATCGTGTCGAGCCAGCGCTCCGGGGAGCCGCGCACCCCGCCCTGCCAGGCGATGTGGCCGTCAGGGCGGACCAGGACGAGGCGGTCGGCGGGCTGGTCGGCAACAACGAGGACGGTGAGGCGCCCGGCTCCGAGGCGCAGGCGGAGTCCGTCCGCGCCGGCCACCGCCCGACGGGGGTCTCCGGTGAGCAGCGCCCACGCTCCGCCGAGCTCCGCGTACAGCCGGGTGTCCCCGGCCCCGTCGGCGCGGCGGCAGCTCCGGTCGGGCATCCGGTCGCCAGGCCTCCGGCCGCCGACCCGGCCACCGGCGCCCCGCGCGAGCGGACCCTTGCGATAGCTGATGCCGAGCTGGGACGCGGTCCGCCACACACGGCGTTGCACTGCGGGCCTGTTCACCAGCGGGTAGAGCACGTGCTCACGTAGGAACGCGATCGCGGGGTGGGTGCTCAGCAGCAGCCGGTCGACGCCGCCAACCGACCGAACCACCTTCTCGGCGACCGGTCGGCGCTCGGCCTCGTAGGTGTCGAGCAGGTCCGTGGAGGCCTGTCCCTGCGCCACCAGGGCAAGCTTCCAGGCGAGGTTCTCCGCGTCGCCGAGTCCGGTGTTCATGCCCTGGCCGCCCACGGGGCTGTTGATGTGCGCGGCGTCCCCGGCCAGGAGGACGCGGTGCCGCCGGTAGGAGTCACTGAGTCGGCGGTGTATGCGGAACGACGATGTCCACAGGACGTCGTCTCCGGAGGGGAGCACCATTCCGGTCCGTCGGCGCAGCATGCCGTCGAGCAGTCCGGCGATCCGTTCGGCGGGCGGGTCATCGGGCTCGTTCTCAGGGAGCGGCGCCATCAGCCTCCACAGGTCGTCGCCGGGCAACGGGATCGCGGCCAGGGAACCGCCTTCGGCGGCCCACATGGACGCGAAGCCCGGTTCGACCGGGAGGGCGACACGCACATCGGCCAGGAGGAAGCGTTCGGGGGCGGTCTCCCCGAGCAGGGGGATGCCGACGGCGTGTCGGACCCGGCTGCCCGCGCCGTCGCAGGCCGCGACCCAGTCGGCGTGGGTGGTGAGGCCGTCGGCGAACGCCACGCGCGCGGCGTTGGTGTCCTGCACGATGCCGGTGACGGCGCGGCCCCATTCAATGTGCCCGCCCAGCTGGGTGACTCGTTCGCGCAACCGGGCCTCGATCTCGGACTGGGGGATGACCAGCGCGCTGCGACCGCCCAGCACGACGCCGGCCGGGACCGCGAGGCGCAGCTTCTCCTTGCCGTGGACGTGGACGATGGTCCCGGCCATGTGAACCGAGCGCTCGGGGAGGTCGCCCAGGGCGCCCAGGCGGTCCAGCACCTCGACGCCGCGGGGTTGCAGCCCGAGGGCGCGGGAGGTGGTGGCGGGGGCGTCGGCGGCGTCGACGATCCGAACGTCCACACCGGCGACGAGCAGACCACAGGCGAGAGCGAGCCCTGTGGGCCCGGCCCCGACAATCAGTACTGAGGACACCGGCTCCCCCTCGCCCGCAGTCTCCCCTTACGGGGAGGGTAACGAGGAGGGTGGAGCCGTCGGCATCGCGTGGTCATGCAGAGGCGATTCATCCCCGCCTGCGCGGGGAGCAGGCTCGCTGAACTGGGGCGATTTCTCGAGCAACTGCTTGTTTCAAACCACTCCGCTTCCTCGAACACACACCTACAACCAATCGTGCTCGCGTGCATAGCGGGCCGCCTCGTGGCGGGTGCGGGTCTGGGTCTTCTGCATCGCGTTCGACAGGTAGTTCCGCACCGTCCCCTCGGCCAGGTGGAGTCTCGCCGCCGTGTCCGCCGCCGAGTAGCCGTCCCGCGTCTCCCTCAGCACGTCGATCTCCCGGTCCGTCAGCGGGCAGTCGTCGATCACCGCCAGCGCCGACACATCCGGGTCGATCCACCGCTTCCCCTCATGCAGGGCGCCGATCACCGTCGCGATGTGCCCCGGTTCCGCCGACTTGCTCACGAACCCCTGCACGCCCAGCTTCAGCGCCTTGCGGAGCACCCCCGGCCGCGCGTGCCTCGTCAGCATCAGCACCGCCTGTTCGGGCAGCTCCCTGCGCACCGCCGACACGGCACCCAATCCGTCCGTCCCGGGCATCTCCAGGTCGATCACGAGCACGTCCGGCCGGTGCCTCAGCGTCGCCGCGACCGCCTCCTCCCCGTCCTCCGCCTCGGCCAGCACGGTGATCCCGCCGTCCATCGGGAGCAGGGCGGCCAGCGCCTTCCGGAGGAGCGCCTCGTCGTCGGCCAGCACCACGGTGATCATCGGTCGGTCGTCCTCCCCTGTGCGAGAGCTCCCGGAAACGCCGCGGCCGTCCGGAACACCCCGTCCTCCTGCTCCACCGTCAGTTCTCCCCCTTCGGCGGCCAGGCGATCGCGCAGGACGGCGAGCCCGCCCAGTGCCGCCGTCCCCCCGCCGTCCACCCCGTCATTGGCGACCGTGAGCCCCGCCTCCGAGACGGTGATCCATACGTGTCCGGCCTCCGCATGGCGCAGGATGTTGGTGGTCGCCTCCCTGAGGACCTGTCCCAGCATCTCCCCCGCGCGCGCACCGACCTCCCCCGTCCGCTCCACCTCGACCCGGATGCCCGCCGCCTCGAAGAGGTTCTTCGCGTTCTCCAGCTCCGCGGAGAAGTTCAGCCGCCGCTGTGCGTAGGCGAGCTCCTTGGTCCGCGCGATCGTGTCCCCGACGAGCCCGTGCACCTCGTCCAGCTCCTCCCCGGCGCGCGCCGGGTCGCCGTGGCCGTCCTCCAGCAGCCTCTTCGCCAGGGCGACCTTCAGCCTGACCACGTGCAGCGTGTGCCCCTGGATGTCGTGCAGGTCCCCGGCGAAGCGCACCCGCTCCCGCATGACCGCCAGCTCGGCGTCGCGCTCCTGCGCGCGCTCGAGCTCCCCGATCACTTCGTGGACGGCGTAGGCCAGGACCGTGAGGACGACGCCGGGCGTGGCGATGCACAGCGCGACGACGCCATGGCGAAGGAGCACATCCACCGCGTCGTCGCCCATCACCGCCGGTCTCACCGCGACGATGGCGGCGATCGATGCGGCCGTGCCCGCGACCAGTGCCCACCGGAGGCGCGGCACCTCGAAGGCGATGACGGTCGCCACGACGGCGAAGGCGTAGATCCCCGTCGGCGCGTCCGCCGCGATCGCCGCGGCCGGCCACACGGCCGCCGTCACGGCCAGGGCGAGGAGCGCGAGCGGCGAGTAGCGGCCCACGGCCCACCGCTTGGCCACCAGCAGGGCCGTCACCAGACCGGCGGCGAGGAGCACCGCGACCTGCCACGACCCGGCGTCTATCGCCACGAGCAGCGCGCCGACCGCGGATATCGAGCCCATGACGGTCCTCAGGCTGAGCAGGCGCAGCCTGCTCCCGGTCTCGCCGGTCCGCCCGTCCCCCACTCGGTCCCCCTCCACCACCGGATCCCGTCTGGCCCGCCCCTGCGCCGCCCGGGCCCAGGCCAGGGCTGCGGGGCGCACCCGATCAGTCTCCCGCCGGGCCACCGCCGCCGCCAGTGACGCCATGTCATGGGTGCACCCATGACGAACATCAGGGAGAAGAGCTGACGAAATCGCACTGCACAGCGACCGCCCCGATGGGCGACTGTGGCTCTGCACGCGGCGCCGCCCCGGTACCGCGTCCCCGACTCGGCGCCGTGCGGCCGCTTTCGGCGGCCGGACGCGCACCCCAGCGAATGAGAGAGGCGCCACCGATGTACGCAGAGCTCCAGGCCTTCACCGACTCCCTCCCGCCCGCGGTGCAGTGGATCGCGGTGATCGGACTGGGCGTGATCCCCTTCATCGAGTCGTACACGGGCTCGGTGATCGGCGTCGTGGCCGGCCTCCCGCCGGTGGTCGCCATCCCTGCGGCCATCCTCGGGAACGTGGCCTCGATGCTGGTGGCGGTCTACACGTCCCACGGGATCCGCTCCCGGGTGCGCGGTTCCCGCCCCGACCGGCCGCTCTCGCCCCGCCGCGCGAAGCTCAAGCAGCGCTTCGACCGCTTCGGCGTCGCCGGGGTGGCCCTTCTGGGCCCGCTGGCCCTGCCGAGCCAGATCACCTCGGCGGCCACCGTCTCCTTCGGCGCGTCCCGCAACGCGGTGATCTTCTGGCAGACGGTCTCGATCATCCTCTGGGGAGTCGCGCTGGGCGGCCTCGCCGCCGTCGGCGTCACGTTCGCCGGCTGAGCCCCGACGTGCGCGGCGAGGGCCGCCGGGGCCGGTCACCCGAAGGCGGCCAGCGCGGCCGCCGTCAGCGCGAGCGCGGCGTAGACCGCGGCCGCCGCCCGCAGGCCGAAGCGCAGCAGGTCGTGCTCGCGGACCGCGTCCCTCCCGCCGTCCGGCCCGTCTCCCCGCCCTTCGGCCCGCTCCCCCGCCACCGCGAGGACCAGCATGATCATCGGCAGCGCCGTGAACACCGCGTGGCCCGCCGCGCTGTTCTGCAGGGCCGCGCCCCAGGCCTCCAGGCCGGGCACCCCCTGGGCCAGGCGCTCCTGCAGCGGCATCATCAGCGCGTTCCCGCCGACGTTCGACCCCGTGACGAAGCCGCTGAGCATGCCGAGCGCCGGGACGGCGAGCACGACGGCGGGCGCGGGCGCTCCGGCGACCGCACTGCCCAGGGCGCCGGCCATGCCGCTGTCGGCCATCACCCTGCTGAGCACGACGAATCCGGACAGCGCAGCCAGGGGCCGCCCGACGCGCACCAGCGCGGCCCGGGCGTCCGCGCGGTGCGGCCTCCCCCGGTCCAAGAGCAGGGCGCCCAGCAGCAGCGGCGGCCCCGGCGACGACAGGAGCGCGAACTCCACGCCTCCCACCTGGAGGGCGAGGGGCGGCACTCCGGCGGCCGTCGCCGCCCGCGCGAGGGCGATGCCGCCGAGGACGAGCCCGTAGGCGTACACGACGTCGCGCGGCGGCAGCAGGGCCGCGGCCCCTTCGCCACCGCCGGTCCGGAGCCGGAGCGCGGCGCACACGGCGAGCCCGGCGGCCGTGGTCGCCAGCCCGGCCAGCACCCCCGCCGGCTGGACCACCCCGAGGTGGTTGAGCACCAGCAGCGCCCCCGACAGCGTCGCACCGGCCGCCGCCGCGACCGCCGCGGCGCGCACGCGCCGCCGGGGGCGGGCCAGCAGCGCCGCCCACACGGTGACCAGCGGGAAGACCAGGGCGCTGGTGACCGCCGAGGCGGCCCCCAGGGTGGACGCCGGTTCCCCGACCAGGGCGGCGCCGATGACGGTGGCCAGGCCCAGCGTCCCCCACGGCATGATGTTCATGCCGAGCATGGCCTGGCGCAGCGCGGTCGGCGGCGGCGCCAGGGCGAGCAGCACGGGCACGGTGACCAGCAGGGACACCCCGAACCCGGTGAGCGCTTCGACGGTGGGCGCGATCCCGGCCACGACCAGGGCGGCCTTCGCCGGTCCCGGGAGGGGGAGGGCTCTCACCCACGCCTGCAGCGACCGGTGCACCCCGCGCCGGGTGAGCACCTGGCTCAGGTACACCCCTGGCACCATGACCGCGGCCGCGTTGAGGACGAGGAGTGCGGCCTCGGCGGCGCTGGTCCCCAGCGTGCCGGCGGGCAGCGCGAAGTCCGGCACCGCCCACACGGCCGCCGCGGCCACCGCGACGCCCGCGGCCGCCGCCCAGTGCGCGGGGCGGCGCAGCCAGGTGATGGTTCCCAGCGCCACGGCCAGCGGGGCCACCGCCAACGCCCACAGCATCGCTCCGCCGCCTCCCGTCCATCGGTGCTCTCGGCCGTGTCCGCCCCTCCGGCTCCTGGGGGGCACGCCCGCCGAGCATGGTGGCGGAGCCGGGCGTCACCGGTCTTGAACGAAAGTCGCGACGAAGGGGGCATCGGGGCCCGGACGGCCCCCCCTACGTCTTCGCTTTGAGAAGGCGCGGATATACGGAGGTGCTCCGCGTTGACGCTTCTATGTCAAGCGGCCAACGAGAGTGCTTGTTGCTCGCGGGCCGTGCGCGCGGCCTTGTCGGCGCGCATGGCCCGGAACACCTGCCGCACCAGCTTGCGCTTGAGCACCCGGTAGGCCCCCCGGCGGCCCTTGACGGCCTCCCGGGAGCGCACGAACTCCCTCACCTCGGCGTCCGGGCCGGTCTGAAGTTCTGCGTTTTTGGCGTGAGAGCGGGCGGCTGGGCAGGTACCCCGCTTCAGGGCCCCGGCCGGGCGGCGGGTGGCCGGGGTGCGGGGCGGCGACGGCCAGAGCCTGGCGGTTCCCCGGCCCTGCCTGCCGTCCGTCCGGCCCCTCGCGGTCCGGGTGGGCGGCGCGGCCGGGTGGGTGCGTGGTCGCCCGCGCTCGTTGCGGCCGTCGGCCCGGTATGCCCCTGCGCGGCGATGATCTCGACAAGGGTGCTGTCAAAACCGCCGGAATGGCAGCACTTCTGTCGAGATCATCGCCGAGGGGGGCGGCCCGGCCCTCCTCAGGCGCGCATGGCGCCGGGGGTGACGCCGAAGTAGCGCTTGCACACCCGTGTCAGGTGCGCCTGGTCGGAGAAGCCCGTCGCGGCGGCGACCTCGGCCGGGCGGTGGCCGGACAGCAGCAGGCGGCGGGCGCGGTTGGCGCGCAGCCGCAGCAGGTAGGCGTGCGGCGGCAGGCCGTACGCCTCGCGGAACGCGGCGATGAGCGAGGCGCGGGGCATCCCCGCCGCCGCGCTCAGTTCGGCGACGGTGACGGACTCGGTCCACCGGTCGTGCAGGACCTGGCGGGCCAGGTCCGGGCCGCGCCGCACGTCCCGGCCCGGGGCGCCCCCGTGTGCCCGGCCGCTGCGCGCGTGGCGGCGCAGCACCGCCTCCAGGCCGCCGAGCAGCAGCGATTCGGCGGTCAGGGCGTCGGCGGCCCGCTCCTGCCCGCGGTGGACGCGGCGCAGCCGGGCGAACAGCCCGGGATCGGAGACGGCCGTCTCGGGGAACCAGACGTCGCCGGTCCCCAGGTGCTCTCGGGCCAGCTCCTCGACCATGCCGGTATCGAAGTAGAACATCCGGTACCGCCAGCCTGCGTCGCCCGCCGCGAAGCCGGTGTGCACCTGGCCGGGGTTGAGGACCACGAGCTGCCCCGCCGGGATGACGACCGTGCCGCCGGACATGTGCAGCCCTTCGGCGCCCTGCTCGATGACGCCGACGGAGAGCTGTTCATGGCTGTGCCGGTCGAAGGCGAAGCGCCGGAACCGGGCGGCGAGGAGTTCGACCTGCCCGCTCCCGGCGGCGGTCCACAGCCGCGCGTGCTCGCCTCCCGTCTCCACGGTCGCATGTTCGCAGACGGCTCCCAGGGGGACCACGGGAGACCCCGCGGTTCCGATGGTCTGACGGGCCGACACGCCGAACCCCCGGGGGGACGCCCGCCGGTCAGCGCGCCAGGACCGCCGCGAGCTCGTCGGGGTTCTGCAGGGCGATCATGTGGGGCGCCCCGGGGATGACCGTGTACTCGGCCCCGGGGATGTCGTCGGCGATGGTCCGCACCTCGTCGGCCGGGACGGACAGGTCAGCTCCGCCCGCCACGACACGGGTCGGCGCGGTGATCTCCGCCAGACGGGCGCGGGTGTCCACGGTGGCCAGCGCGCGCAGGTTCGCGGCCCAGTCCGCCGGTGCCATGCGCGCGATCCGGTCGCGTGCGTACCGGACGGCCCAGGGGTTCTCCGCCAGCGTCTCCGGGGTGAACCAGCGCGCCAGGGTCGGGGCGATCTGCGCGGCCATGCCGTCGGCCTCGCCGCTGCGGGCCCGCCCTTCGAACGCCTCCTTCGGGTCGGCGACGGCGGCCAGCAGGTCCAGGCGCGCCACCCGCCCCGGGTGGTCGAGGGCGAACGTCTGGGCGACGGCCCCGCCCAGCGACAGCCCGGCCACCTGGGCGGCGGGCACCTCCAGCCGGTCGAGCAGGGCGGCCAGGTCGCCGGCGTGGCCGTGGAGGGTGGAGGGCGGCGGGGCGTCGGCGGCCCTGCCGTGGCCCCGCAGGTCGGGGACGATGACGCGGCGGTCGGCGGGCAGCAGGTCCAGGACGCGGCTCCACATCCGCCGGTCGAGGGCGAGCGCGTGCAGCAGGACGAGGGGCTCGCGCCGCTCCGCCCCTTCGGCCGGGCGGTCGGTGACGCGGGTGGTGTGGTCGCCGAGGTCGACGTCGTGCTCGGGCGGCACACGGGTCAGGCCCATCGCCCCGACCGCCTGGAGGACCCGGGGGAAGCCGACGTAGGGCACCAGGTGGTGCACGAGCAGGGCGATCTCGGAGTCGTCGACGCCGGCGTTGCGCGCGGCGGCGGTGTGCACGGCGAGCTGCGGCCCGGTGTCGCCGAGGGCGATCAGGGCGGCGAGGGTGGCGATCTCGCGTTCGGCGCGCCCCAGGCCGCTCTCGCTGAGGACGTCGGCGAACCCGGCGGCCATGGCGTCGGCGGTGCGGGGTGCGACCGCGTCCAGGGCGTCCAGGGCCTCGGGGCGCCCTCCCAGCAGGGCGGCCATCTCGCGGGCGGCGCGGGCGGGGATCTCAGCGGGCATGCTCGGTCTCCTAGCGATCGCGGGCCGCCTGGACGGTGTCGGGACCGTTCCGGCTGACAGCTCGGAGACTAGTGCACGGGGCCGCGGGCGGACCGGGTCGACACCGGGGGCACGGCCCTGTCGCTCCTCAGGCGTGCAGGCGCCGCCGCACGGCCTTCGGGTACCGGACGGTGAAGACGACCGGGACCGCGAAGGCGGCCGCCTTGATGGCGATGACGAGCGCCGTCGCGTACGGGTCGAGGTAGAGCACGACGGCCAGGGCGGCCGCGGCGGCGGTGAAGCACACCGCCCAGAATCGGGTGATCACCGTGTTCAGGGCGCGGAAGGCGGCGGTGCCGTGGACCTCCTCGGGCGCCATGGTCCGGGCGATGCCGAGCGTGAAGGGGGTGCGCAGGGCCAGCGACCCCCAGGCCATGAGCGCCAGGGCCGCGTTCAGCAGGGCGGGCCCGTAGCGGGGCAGCTCGGAGTCGGGCCACAGGAGCGAGTAGAGGACGACGAGGGAGAAGAAGACGGCGGCCGTGGTCTCGACCAGGGTCTCGTCCCACCCCCGGCCCTGGGCCCGGTCCCAGGCGATGAGGACCAGGGCGGCCCCGAGGCCGACGAGCCCGCCCCACCGCCACTCGTCGCCGGTGGCGACGAAGCCGTAGGCGATCCACGGCAGGAATCCGATCAGTCCGCGCATTCCCCACACTCCTCTGACGGCACCCCGGAAAAATAGACCGTCCACTGTGACATGTCAAAATGGAGTGTGGGGCGTACGGGGAACCGCGGTCGCACCGCCCGTGGGACGACGTCCCCGCGGGGACCATCCGAGTCATCCGGCCGGGAACGCCCGCCGTTCGTCGGCCCCGCACCGTGGTACGCACGGCGCGGCCCGGCGCCGCGCCTCTCGGCTCAGCCCTCTCCGGGGACCAGGACGGCGGCTCCAGTGACCGCCCCCGCGGCCAAGGCCTCCAGCGCCTCGTCCGCCCGCGACATCGGGTACCGCTCGGTCTCCACCCGGATGCCGTTGGCAATCGCGAAGTCCAGGAACGCCCTGCCGTCCGCCCTCGTGTTCGCCGTGACGCTCCGCAGCGTCCGCTCCTGGAACAGGTGCCCCTGGTAGTTGAGCGCCGGGACGTCCGACAGGTGGATCCCCGCCACCGCCAGCGTCCCCCCGCGGTCCAGCGACTCCAGCGCCTTGGGCACCAGCTCCCCCGCGGGCGCGAACAGGACTGCCGAGTCCAGCAGCTCGGGCGGCCCCTCGTCCGGGGGCGACGCCGACGCGCACCCCAGCTCCGCGGCCAGCCGCCGCGCGCGTGCGGACCGGGTCACGACGTGCACCGCCGCCCCTTTGGCGACCGCCACCTGCGCGGCCAGGTGGGCCGACGCGCCGAAGCCGTAGATCCCCACGCGCGCGCCGTCGGGCGGCTCGGACCGCTCCAGCGCGCGGTAGCCGATGATGCCCGCGCACAGCAGCGGCGCCAGCGCCACCGGGTCGGCGTCGCCGGGCAGCCGGTAGGCGTACCGGTCGTCGACCACCGCGTACTCGGCGTACCCGCCGTCGGCGTCCCAGCCGGTGTACCGCGACGACGGGCAGAGGTTCTCCGCCCCGCGCGCGCAGTACCGGCACCGCCCGCACGTCCCGCGCAGCCAGGCGATGCCGACCCGCTCCCCTTCTTCGCGCGGCCGGGCGTGCGGCCCCCACGCGGCCACCCGGCCCACCGCCTCGTGCCCGGGGACCGTGCTGGGGCGGCGCGGCAGCAGGTCGCCCTCGGCCAGGTGCAGGTCGGTCCGGCACACCGCGCACGCCTCGATGCGCACCAGCAACTCGCGGCCGACCGGCTCGGGCACCGGCAGCCGCGCGGGGTGCAGGGGCCGCTGGGAGAGGGGACCCGGCCGGTCGACCACCCAGGCGTCCATGGTGTCGGGAATCGTCGGCGCCATCGCGCTGCCCCCGTTCCTGGTCCCGTGCCCGCCACCGGGCCTGACTCCCACTGTCGGGCAGGCGGGGACGGTGTGTCGAGGGCGGGCGCGGGTGGACGCCTGTGGGCCGCCGCGCGCGGCGGCGGGAGGCCGACGGCTGGTCAGCCGTTGAAGGCCTTCTGCAGCTCCGCGATGTCGAGCCTCTTCATCTTCATCATCGCGTCGGTGACGCGCTGCACGCGCGCGGTGTCCGGGTCGCCCATCATCTCCAGGAACGCCTTGGGGATGACCTGCCAGGAGACGCCGAACCTGTCCTTGAGCCAGCCGCAGGGGCCCTCTTCGCCGCCGTCGGCGGTCAGCCGGTCCCAGTAGTAGTCGACCTCGTCCTGGTCGTCGCAGTGGATCTGGAAGGACACCGCCTCGTTGAAGGTGAACTCCGGGCCGCCGTTCAGGGCGACGAACTTCTCGCCCCTGATCGTGAAGTCGACGAGCAGCTCGTCGGCGGGCGGCGAGGGCAGCCCCTCCGGCTGGGCGATGGCCGACCCGATGGAGGAGTCGGGGAAGACCGAGGTGTAGAACTCCGCCGCTTCTCGTGCCCGCCCGTTGAACCACAGGCAGGTGGTGAGTCCGTCGCTGGACATACCGTCCCCCTCAAGGGCCGGTGCGCACCCTGTGTGCGCGCTCAGGGATAGGACCCGGCCGGGCGCCGGAACTCATCGGTCCGGCGCCCGGCCGATCGGCACCGGTCCGCCGCGGATCACTCCTCGGCGGGCAGGACGCTCCCGGTCACCTCGCCGAACCCGATGACCGTCCCGTCCGGGCCCGGCGCCGTCGCGCTGATGGCGACCGTGTCCCCGTCCTCCAGGAACGCGCGCTCGGACCCGTCGGGCAGCTTCAAGGGCTCCTTCCCGCCCCACGTCAGCTCCAGCAGGCACCCGCGCTGCCCCCGCACGGGGCCGCTGACGGTGCCCGAGGCGAACATGTCGCCCGTGCGCACCGAGGCGCCGTTGACGGTCATGTGCGCGAGCTGCTGGGCGGCGGTCCAGTACATCTCGGCGAACGGCGGGCGGGAGACCACGTGCCCGTTGATCCGCACCTCCAGCGCCAGGTCCAGCCCCCACGGCTCGTCCTTGGCGTCGCGCAGGTACTCCAGCGGCTCCGGGTCGCGCTCGGGGGGCTCGACGCGCGCCGCCTCCAGCGCCTGCAGCGGCACCACCCACGGGGAGACCGAGGTGGCGAACGACTTGCCCAGGAACGGCCCCAGCGGGACGTACTCCCAGGCCTGCAGGTCGCGCGCGGACCAGTCGTTGACCAGGAACACCCCGAACACGTGGTCGGCGAAGCCGCCGACGGGCACGCGCGCGCCGCGCCGGCTCGGGGCGCCGACCACGAACCCCACCTCGGCCTCGATGTCCAGGCGCCGCGAGGGACCGAAGACGGGGGCGGGGTCGTCCGGCCCCTTGCGCTGGCCGCACGGGCGCACGACGGGCGCCCCCGAGGGGACGACCGTCCCGGCGCGCCCGTGGTATCCGATGGGCAGGTGCTTCCAGTTGGGGGTCAGGGGCTCGGAGTCGGGCCGGAAGATGCGCCCGACGTTGGTGGCGTGGTGCTCGGAGGAGTAGAAGTCGACGTAGTCGCCGACGGTGAAGGGCATGTGCATGCGCACGCGGTCGCGCCCGATGAGGTGGGGGCGGACGTCCGCCTCGCGCGCGGGGTCGGTGAGCCAGCGCAGCACGGTGGCGCGCACCTGCTCCCACACGGGCCGCCCGGCGGCCAGCAGGCCGTCCAGGGAGGGGCCGGAGACCGCGTCGGCGAACGGGGACCCGGCCGCCCGGGCCGCCGCCCCCAGGTCGAGCACGTGCGTGCCGACGGCCACCCCCGCCCGCGGGCCGGGGCCGCCGGGTTCGCTGAACACCCCGTAGGGCAGGTTGTGCAGGCCGAACGGTGAGTCCGGCGCGATGTCGAGCCAGCTTTGGGGCACCTCGTGGTCCTCCTGGTGTCGTCGGGTCGGGGCGGCGCCCGCCGGACCGGGGGTCGTCGGGTCGGGGCGCCGCCCGGGTCAGGCGTCGTCGGCCGGGGTGCCGGGCGGCAGTCCCAGCGCTTCCAGGTCCTCCAGGGGCTCGTCCACGCTGCAGGTGCCGAACCCGGTGAAGGCGGCGCGCACCGCCCGCGACCGGTGTTCGTCGGCCAGGACCGTGCGCGCCTCTCGGGCGAGGGTCTTCCCGTCGCGCTCGCCGAGCACTCCCTCGGCGCCGGTGATGTGTGCTCCGCGCAGCAGTGCGTCCGCGGCGAGCAGCACGTTCAGGAAGCCGTGGTGCTCGAATCCGGTGCCGGCGCCGGTGTGGCGGACGGCGTTGTGCAGTCCGGCCGTGCACTTGAAGGGGACCTGCGCGTCGACGGCGGCGGCGATGCGCGCGGCCAGCTCGGCCTCCGAGGGGAAGGCGTCGGCGGCGGTTCCGCCGGTGCGGAACTTGGCGCGGTGTCCGGCCCCGGCCAGGGCCGCCATCGCCGGTGCAGGGTCGGCCCCGCGCGGCACCTCCACGTACCCGAGGGCCCCTTCGGGCAGGTGCTCGGTGAGCGCCTGGGCGGCCGTGCGCACGGCCGCCACCGGGTCCGCGCCTCCGGCGGGGGCGCTCGCCGGGACGGCGGCCGCTTCGGCCCCGACGACGCGCACCCCCGGCATCCGCCGCGCGCGCTGCAGGGCGGGGCCGACGGCCGCCGGACCCCCGGGGACCGTGATGGTGATCTCCAGCGCCTCGGCGGGCCCGGCCCGGCCCGCCGACTCCCCCGCCTCTTCTGCGAGCACGGCCTCCAGGTCTCCGAGCCAGGCGTCGGCGACGATGAACGGCCCCACGTAGTCGGCGCTGGGCCCCTGCCGAAGCGCGCGGTGGCGCGGCACCGCGCGCTCCATGGGGGCGTTGCCGGGCGGGAACAGCGCGGCGTCGTCGAGCATGCGGGCGAACAGCGGGGGCGCGCTCATCCCCGCGGCCCCCGGCCGGCCCATGTCCAGGCGTAGGAGGGGTCCTCAGCGGCGGTCCCGCCCTCGCCCAGGTCCAGCGGGCGGAAGGTGTCGACCATGACCGCCAGCTCGTCGAAGGCCTGCACGCCGACGCTGCGCTCGTAGGCGCCGGGCTGGGGGCCGTGCGAGTGGCCGCCGGGGTGCAGCGACACCGACCCCTGGCCGATGCCCGAGCCCTTGCGGGCCTCGTAGTCCCCGCCGCAGTAGAACATCACCTCGTCGGAGTCGACGTTGGAGTGGTAGTAGGGCACCGGGACCGACTCGGGGTGGTAGTCGACCTTGCGCGGCACGAAGTTGCAGACCACGAAGTTGTGGCCCTCGAAGACCTGGTGGACGGGCGGCGGCTGGTGGACGCGGCCGGTGATGGGCTGGAAGTCGGCGACGTTGAAGGCGTAGGGGTACAGGCAGCCGTCCCACCCGACGACGTCGAAGGGGTGCTGCGGGTAGGTGTAGCGGGTCCCCGCGATGCCGCCGGGCCCGTTGCCGCGGTGCTTGATGAGCACGTCCACGTCGGTGCCTTCGAGGAGCAGTGGGCCCTCGGGGCCGCGCAGGTCGCGTTCGCAGTAGGGCGCGTGCTCAAGGAACTGGCCGTAGCGCGACAGGTAGCGCTTGGGCGGCGCGATGTGGCTGTTGGCCTCGATGGCGTAGGCCCGCAGCGGCTCCTCGCCCTCGGGGAGCCAGCGGTGCGTGGTCCCCCGGGGGATGACGATGTAGTCGCCTTGGGCCGCCTGGAGTTCGCCGAAGACGGTCTGCACGGTGGCGCGCCCCGACTCCACGTACACGCACTCGTCCCCGATGGAGTTGCGGTACAGCTCGGAGGGGGCCCCGGCGGCCACGTAGGAGATGCGCACGTCGTCGTTGCCCAGGACGAGCCTGCGGCCGGTGACGGTGTCGGTGTTCTTCCACTCGTCGCCGAACAGGTCGTGCAGTTTCAGGTGGCGCGGGGCCAGAGGGGCGTTGGAGGTGCGCGTCTGGTCGGGCACCTCCCACACCCGGGCGTCGACGATGGCCGACGGGATGTTGCGGTGGTACAGCAGCGAGGAGTCGGAGGAGAAGCCCTCCTCGCCCATCAGCTCCTCGTAGTACAGGCCTCCGTCGGGGTTGGGGTGCCGCGTGTGCCGCGTGCGCGGCACCTCACCCGCTCGCCGGTAGTACGCCATCGGTGGTCTCCTCTCTGAGTGCGTGGGGGGCGGCCGCGCCTGCGCGGCCGCCCAGGGCGGTGCGCACGGCGGCGGCGATCGCCGCGGGGTCGGAGGCGTCGGCCACGGCCGCGATGTGGGCGTCGGGCCGCAGCAGCCAGGCCTCGCCCGGGCGCGGCTCCAGTGCGCGTTCCAGGGCGCCGTCGGTGTCGATGTCGGTGATGCGGTAGGCCGCCGCGGGGGCGGGCGCGGCGGCCCGGGCGGCGGCGAGGACGGCCCCGGGGTCGGCGGCGGCGCCGAGCAGGAGGGTGAGGCCTTCGCGCGCCAGGGGGCGCAGCCGTTCGATGTCGGGGCGGCCGGGGACGGTGACCGGCGCGTCGGGGACGAGCACCCCCGGGCAGGGCTCGGGCGCGCTCCCCCGGGGCGGGCGTCCGCCGAAGACGCGCTCGGGGTGGGGGGTGGTGAGCGGTGAGTCGGTGTACCAGAAGGGCTCGGCCAGGCGGCCGGAGTCGACCTCCTCGCGGGCGTGCGGATCGGTGAGGGCGCGCCGCAGCACGCTCTCGCGGTGCGCCGCCTCCGCGGGGCCGGGCGGGACCAGGAACCGCATGGTGGCGGAGGTGACGTCGGCGTTCTCCCTGGCCGCGGCGCCGCGCTCGCGGACGTAGCTGTCCAGCAGCGCCTCCTCCTCGCCCCAGCCGCGCAGGGCGAAGGCGATCTTCCAGGCGGCGTTCTCGGCGTCCTGCACGCCGGAGTTGAGCCCGCGGGCGCCGAAGGGGGCCACCAGGTGGGCGCTGTCCCCGGCCAGCAGCACCCGGCCGGCGCGCATGCGGTCGGCCACCCGGGTGTGGAACCGGTAGACAGAGCGCCACACGACCTCGTAGGGGCGGTCGCCGATGATCTGCCGCACGCGCCGGTCCAGCCCGCCGTCGGCCTCCTCGCGCTCCAGGTCGAAGTCGGGCGGCACCTGCCAGTCGATCCGGTAGACCGATCCGGGGCAGGGGTGGATGAGCACCTGGCGGCCGGGGTTCCATGCGGGGTCGAAGTAGAAGCGGCGCTCGCGCTCCCAGCCGGGCAGGTCGGCGCGGATGTCGCAGATGAGGAAGCGGTCCTCGAAGCTGCTGCCGCGCAGGTCGGCGCCGAGGGCGCGGCGCACCGCGGTGCCGTGGGCGCCGGTGCAGGCCACCGCGTAGGAGCCGCGCAGCCGCACCGTGCCCTCGGGGGTCGCGCACACGGCGGTGACCCCGTCCGCGTCCTGCTCGACGGCGGTGACGTCGTGGCCCCAGCGCACCGGGACGCCCGCGCGCTCCAGGGCGCCGTCGAGGATCTCCTCGGTACGGGCCTGGGAGATGTTGACGAACGGCGGCAGCGGGCTGGCGCCGCGGTCGCGCAGGCGCACCGCGAACAGTTCGTCGCTCCGGTAGAAGGTGCGGGCGGTGTCCCAGGTCAGGCCCTCGTCGGCGACGGCTCCGGCGCCCGCGGTCTCCCAGATGTCCAGGACGTCGCGCTGCTGGACGATGGCCTTGGAGCCGACCGGGTCGCGTTCGGGGCGCCGGTCGAGCAGGACCGCCTCCAGGCCCCAGTGGGCCAGCAGGAGCGCGGCGGTCTGCCCGACGGGTCCGGCGCCGAGGACGAGCACGGGCGCGCCCGTGCACGGGGGGTGGTGTCGGTTCGGCATGGGGGGCCGCCTCCGGATGCTCCTCGGGTGTCAGTCCTGCAGCTGGGCCCAGACCTCGCGGTCCCGCTCGGCGGTCCAGACGACCGGCCGCTCGATCCCGGAGAGCTCGTCCCACAGCCGGGAGACGTCGAAGGGCAGGCAGTGCTCGAAGATGGGCCAGTGGCCGTAGTCGGGGGCCAGGGCGGCGTGGGCGGCCTCGAAGGCCTCCTTGAGGGTGCCCCCGCGCGCGTGCACCGCGCCGACCCGGTCGAGCATGGTGGTGAGGAAGGCGCGGGTCTGCCCGACGGCGGCGTCGACGGCCGCGCGGCCCCGGGTGACCGGGCCGCGTCCGCCGATGAGCATCTCGGCGCCGTAGGCGACGACGCGGTCGAGGGTGGCTCCCGCCCAGTCGCGGTGGAAGGCGTCGCCGGTGTACAGGGCCGCCTCGGCCTCGACCAGGTCGCCCGCGTACAGGATGCGGTGGCGGGGCAGCCAGGCGACGATGTCGCCCTCGGTGTGGCCGCGCCCGACGTGCTCCAGGACGAGCTCGCCGCGGTCGCCGCCCAGGTCGATGGTCATCCGGTCGGCGAAGGTGACGGTGGGCCAGGTGAGTCCGGGGACCGACCCGGGGTCCTTGGCCAGGCGCGGCATGCGGGCGAACTCGCTGGCCCAGTCCTCCTTGCCGCGCTCGGCGATGAGGTGGCGGGTCTTCTCGTGGGCGACGATGGCGTCGGCGCCGAAGGCGCTCGCGCCGAGCACGCGCACCGCGTGGTAGTGCGAGAGCACGAGGTAGCGGATGGGCTTGTCGGTGTGCTCGCGCAGCCGGGCCAGCCATTCCCTGGCCGCGGTGGGGGTGGCCATCGCCTCGAAGCAGACGAGGAAGTCCTCGCCCTCGATCGCGCCGATGTTGGGGTCGCCCTGGGCGGTGAGCGCGTAGACGCCGTCGGCGAGGACCTCGAGGGTCTGCTCCTTGTCCTCCAGGTCGGCCGATGACGCGAACGGCTTGGCCATTGCGGGTCCTCCTGTCCGGGGCCGCGTTCTGTGCGGCCGGGGTCGCGGCGGTGGGGCGCGGATCACGCCTGCGACCCAAGGTGGCACCCGTCACACCCATAGGTAAAGCACAAGAACCCGAGGTGCATCATTGGCCCGCCTTATGTAGCGGGGTCCGGGCCGCGGCCGGTGCGACCGGCCGCGACGAGGCGATTCGGGCACGCGACGCGGGGATTGCGGCCGCGCCGCCGCTTCGAACGGACCACCACTCTGTGCGAGCATCACACCACTTTCAGCGACGAATGGGAAGGGGCGGGCATGGCCACGGCGATCACGGGGGCGACGGGCTTCCTCGGACTGCACCTGCTGGAGCACATCGCGGCCGACGGAGGGGGCAGGGGCTCCGGGGAGGTGCTGCTGCTCACGCGCCGCTCCCGCGAGGACGCGCTCGGCCTCGTCTCCCGGCACCTGGAGGCCCGGGGGTTCGACACGCCGGCGATCGGGCGCGCACTGGGGCGGATGGAGGCGGTGCACGCGGACGTCACCCTGCCGCGCCTGGGGCTCACGGACGACGATCACGCGGAGCTGGCCGACCGCATCGACGAGATGTGGCACTGCGCGGGCGACACGACGCTCTCCGACGACGCCGATCACGTGCACGGCATCAATGTGGAGGGAACGCGCAACGTCCTCGCCCTTCTGGACCGCAGCGCGCGCACACCGGCCCTGCGCCACGCGAGCACGGTGGCGGTGGCGGGCGCCAGGGGCGAAGGGGTGATCGGGGACGACGACCTCGACGACTCCTACGGGTTCCACACCCCCTACGAGCGGTCCAAGTACGACGCCGAGGTGCTGGTGCGCGAGTGGGCCGCACGCACCGGAGGGTCGGCGGTCGTGTTCCGGCCGAGCATCCTGGTGACGGATCGGCCCGCCTACCCGGGGCGGCCGGTGAACATGCTGGAGCAGCTTCAGCACACCATCGGCACGGTGCACGCCACCCTCGCCGGCTCCCTGCGCGGGCGGGAGGTCCCCGTGGCCGTGGCGACCACCGTGCACATGGTCCCGGTGGAGGACGCTGCGCACGCCATGGCGGCGGCCGCCCCGCGCCTCACCGGGACGGGCGTGCGCTCCTGCAATGTGGTGACGCGCAGGGGCACGAGCCTGTTCGAGGCGGCGGGCGTGCTCGCCGAGCCCTTCGGGATCCGCGTGGTGCCCGGCGACTCCAGCATCCCCGCCGACGTGGCCGGGGCGGTCGCGGACAAGTTCCGGGGGCTGGTCGGCCATGAGAACCACACCCGGCGCTTCAGCGACGCGGCACTGCACGCGCTCGGCCTGCGACTGCCGTCCTCACGGCGCGTGGACACCGCCTATCTCCGGCGCGCTCTCCTGAACGGCGTGAAGGGCGCCCCTGCCTGACAGCCGGTCCGACGCACCCGACCGCCGCGATCGGCCCGGACCGCGCCCCGGGATTCGGACACGGCACATGAGCGATTGCGGTCTCTCCTCGCTTTTTCCGCTTAATTACTCTGTGCAATTCTTCCGTCGCTATGCGCGACGACGCCGTGCGCCGTCGCCGCCCCCGAGTGACGAGGAACAAGACGTGAGCGTGACCGGATACGCCGGACAGGCGGTCGCGGTGGTCGGCGCGGGATGCCGGCTGCCGGGCGGCATCGACGGGCTCGACGCCCTGTGGCAGGCCCTGGAGGACGGACGCGACCTGGTGGGCCGTGTCCCCGAGGACCGGTTCGACACCGCCCGCTTCGTGGACGAGTCGGCGCCCCGGCCGGGCAAGAGCTACACCGCCGCCGGGGCCTTCCTGGACGACATCGCCTCCTTCGACGCCGACTACTTCGGCATCTCCCCCCGGGAGGCCGCCCCCATGGACCCGCAGCACCGGCTGCTGCTGGAGATGACGGCCGAGGCCCTGGACGACGCGGCGATCGCCCCCTCCCGGCTGGCGGGCACGGACACCGGGGTGTTCATCGGGATCTCCGACTCCTCCTACGGCGCCCTGCAGATGTCGTCGAACCAGCGGATCGGGCCCTACACCGCGCCCGGCGGCGCCCACTCGATCGCCGCCAACCGCGTGTCCCACGCCTTCGACCTGCACGGGCCCAGCATGGCCGTGGACACGGCCTGCTCGTCCTCGCTGATCGCCCTGGAGCGCGCGTGCCGCCAGGTGGCGGCGGAGGGCGGCACCGCCCTGGCGGGTGGGGTGAACCTGCTCCTGAGCCCGCACGTGTTCGTGGCCTTCTCCCAGGCGTCCATGCTCTCCCCTGCGGGGCGGTGCGCCGCCTTCTCGGCGAACGCCGACGGCTTCGTGCGGGCCGAGGGCGGCGGGATGGTCGTCCTGAAGCGCCTGGAGGACGCGCGCGCCGACGGCGACCGGGTGCACGCCGTCCTGGTCGGCTGGGGCGCCAACAGCGACGGCCACACCGCCGGGCTGGCGCTGCCCAGTCCGGAGGCCCAGGAGGAGCTGCTCCGCTCCGTCTACGACCGCTCCGGGACCGATCCCGCCGGCCTGGTCTACATGGAGGCGCACGGGACCGGAACACCCGTCGGCGACCCCTCGGAGTGCGCGGCGATCGGCCGCGCGCTGGGGCGGAGCCGCCCCCGTCCCCTGCCCATCGGCTCGGTCAAGTCCAACCTGGGCCACCTGGAGCCCGCCTCAGGCATGGCGGGGCTGTTCAAGGCCATGCTGGTGCTGCGGCACCGTCGTATCCCCGCGTCCCTGCACGCATCCCCGCTCAACCCCGACATCGACTTCCAGGGGCTCGGCCTGGCGCCCGCGGTGGAGCCGCTGGACGTGGCCGTGCCGGACGGCGGGCCCGCGCTGGCGGGGGTGAACTCCTTCGGGTTCGGCGGCGCTAACGCCCACGTCGTGGTCGCCGAGCCGCCCTCCGCCACCGTCTCCCGCACGCCTGTGCGCGCGGCCACCGGCCACACCGCTTCCGCCTCCCCCATCGCCGAAGCGGGCGCCGTCCCGGAGAGCGCCGACGAGCACGGTGCCGCCGAGCCCTCCGCGCCGCTCCCCGTGGTCGTCTCCGCCCGGACGCCCGAGGCGCTCGCCGAGGCCGTCGAGCGCACGGCCCAACGGCTGGAGTCGGCCGACCCCGCCGAGTTCTACGACCTCGCCTACACCTCCGCCGTGCGCAGGGGCGCCCACCCGTTCCGTGTCGCCGTCCGAGCAGAGGAGCCGCGCCGGGCCGCCCGGCTGCTCCGCGCGGCCGACACCGCCGCCGCGTCCCCCGCCGCCGACGACGGCAGGGTCGCCTTCGTCTTCTGCGGCAACGGCTCGCAGTGGGCCGGGATGGGCGCCGACCTCCTCCACCGCGACCCCGTGTTCACCGAGGCGGTCCACGAGGCGGACGCCGCCCTGGCCCCCCACCTGGAGTGGTCGGTCGCAAAGGAGATGGCCCTACCGCCGGACCAGTGGCGGCTGGAGCGCACCGAGGTCGCCCAGCCCCTCCTCTTCGCCGTGCAGGTGGGCCTGGACCGCATGCTCCGCGCCCAGGGGATCCGCCCCTCCGCCGTGGTCGGGCACAGCGTGGGCGAGGTCGCCGCCGCCTGGGCGTGCGGCGCCCTGACGCTGGAGCAGGCGGCGCGCGTGGTCGCCGCCCGGGGCCTGGCCCAGGCGCCCACCGCCGGTTCCGGCCGCATGGCCGCGGCCGCCCTCTCCCCCGACCAGGCGGAGGAAGTTCTGGCCGGGCGGCCCGGGCTGGAGGTCGCCGGGATCAACAGCGCCGGGGACGTCACCCTCGCGGGCGACGCGGCCCGCCTGGCCGAGCTCGGCGAGGAGTTGGAGCGCCGCGGCGTCTTCTTCCGCATGCTCGACCTCGATTACGCCTTCCACAGCTCGGCCATGGACACCGCGCGTGAGCCCCTGCTCGCCGCGTTGGAGGGCCTCGCGCCGTTCGCCCCCGAGATCCCCTTGGCCTCCACGGTCACCGGCGCCCTGGTCGAGGACGCCGCGACGGACGCCGGTCACTGGTGGCGAGGCGTGCGGGACCCGGTCCTTTTCGGCCCGGCCACCGAGCGGCTGCGCGACACCGGCATCGGGGTCTTCGTCGAGGTCGGCCCGCACCCGGTGCTGCGCTCCTACCTGCGCCGCACCCTGAACGGCGACCGGACCCGCCGCGCCGTCCGCGCCACCCTCGACCGGGACGTGCCCGGCCCACAGGCCATGGAGGCGGCCGTCGGCGGGATCATCGCCGCCGGTGCCGACGTGGACCGGCGTGCGCACTTCCCCCGGCCGGGCCGGGTGGCCGACCTGCCCGCCTACCCGTGGCAGCGGGCACGGCACTGGCAGGGCGGGCGCGACCAGTGGGCCGCCGTCCCGGCGGGCCCGGTCGAGCACCCGCTGCTGGGCCAGCGCCTGCCCGCCGCCGCCCCGGCCTGGGAGGGGCCGATCGAGCCCGCGATGGCGCCCTGGATCGGCGACCACCGGCTCGGCGGGACCGTGGTCTTCCCCGGGGCGGGGTACATCGAGATGGGCCTGGCGGCCGGGAAGGGCGCGCTCGGCGGGCCGGTGGAGGCCGACGGGTGGGAGTTCACGCGGGCCCTGCCCATCGACTGGGCCCGGGCCGGCGACGTCCACGTGCAGACGTCGCTGTCGCTGCGCGACGGAACCGTCGACATCACGAGCACCGACCGCCCGGGCGGCGAGCCCCGGCTGCACGCGCGCGGACGCGTGCGCCGCCTGGTCGGGTGGGCGCCCGAGCCGATGGACCTGGAGGCGGCCCGGGAGCGGTGCCCGAACGCATCCGGCCCTGAGGAGGTGTACCGGCGGTTCACGGCGATCGGCCTGAACTACGGGCCCGCGTTCCGGCCGCTGACCGGGACCTGGATCGGGCCGGGAGAGGTCCTGGCCTCCTACAGCACCGGCTCCTCCCTGGACGGGCTGGTGCTCCCTCCGGTGATCCTCGACGCCTGCCTGCAGGCCGGGCTCCCCATGGCGGAGGGTCTGTTGGAGCACGATGCCCTCTTCCTGCCGGTGAAGATGGCCTCGGTCAAGGTCTGGCGCGCCCCGGAGGCCCAGGGCTGGGTCCACGTCCTGCACCGGACGCGGAGCGCCGAGGAGCCGTGCTGGGACATGCTCGTGACCGACTCCGAGGGGCGGGTCTGCGCCGAGATCGAGGGCGCCCGGCTGCGGAGGCTCTCCGGCCACGGCCCACGGCAGCTGAGCGTTCAGCGCACGGTGCTCAAGGCCGCTCCCCTGCCGGATGCTCCGCACGGCGCCGACGGGTCCCCGCGCTCACCACTGCCGTCCCCGACGCAGGCGCTCGCGCACGCGGAGGACCGGCTCAGGCAGGTGCGCGAGGACTGGCCTCGGTGGGGGCACCCGCGCTTCACCGAGGACATGCAGGTGTTCCTGTCCCACGCGGTGGCCCGGTGGCTCACCGAGCTGGCGCCCGGGATTGCCGACGGCGGCGCGACCGCCGCCGAACTGGAGGCCGCCGGGGTGCGGGGCCACTTCCGCCGTTTCCTGGACCTGTGCCTGCCGACGGCGGAGGGCCGGGGGACCCTCTCCCGCACGGAGGATGGGCGCCTCAGGGCGCACACCTCGCCCGAGCGGTTCGACGCCGCGTTCCGCACCCTCGTCGAAGAGCATCCGGCCTACGCGAGCGCCGCGATGCTCGTCCAGCGCAACGCCGACGAGCTGGCGCCCATGGCGCGTGGCGAGACCGACCCCCTGGAGGTGTTCGCCGACGCCGGTGGCGGCGAGCTCGTGCGCCAGTTCTTCTCCACCAACCCGCCCATCGTGTTCTGCTACCGGCTGGCCCAGGCCCTGCTCGGCGGGGTCCTGGCCGGGCTTCCGCAGGACCGGCCCCTGCGGGTGCTCGAGATCGGCGCGGGCACCGCCGGTCTCACCGGGGCCCTGCTCCCCCTGCTCCCTGCGGGCCGCACCCTGTACACCGTCACCGACGCCTCGCCCTACTTCTTCGCCGCGGCCCAGAAGCAGTTGGCGGGGTACGACGGCGTCGATTACCGGGTCCTGGACCTGGACACCGACCCCGCCGAGCAGGGGTTCACGCCCGGCGCATACGACCTGGTGGTCGCGGGCAACGCGCTGCACACCGCCGAGGACATGGCCGCGGCCCTGCCCCGGGTGGCGTCGCTGCTGGCCCCGGACGGCCGGCTGCTGGCGGTCGAACAGCACGACGCGCTGGCACCCGCGCTGGGCTTCGCCGTCCTGGAGTCGTTCTGGGAGTCCGCCGACACCGGGCTGCGCCCCGACGGCGCGTTCCTCTCCCGCGGGCAGTGGGAGCCGCTGCTGCGCGAGGCCGGTTTCACCGACGTCGTGCAGGTCGGCGACGACGAGGGCCCCGATTCCGAGGCCTTCTCGGTGATCCTGGCGGCACGGGGAGCGGACGCGCCCGCCGCCGCGGCGCCGCCCGCCGCCCCGGCCCCCGAGGGCGTGCACGTGGTCGTCGCCGAGGCGGCCGACGAGCTGCCGACGGCCGAAGCGCTCGCCGGGATGTGCCCCCGGGGCCGTGCGGCGACGGCGCCCGCCGACGAGGAGGGGTGGTGGGCCCTGCTGGGCGGGGACGCGGCGGAGGCGACCGTCACCGTCCTGCTGTCGGCCCCCTCCCGCACCGGCGGCGGAGCGGACGGCGGGACGGAGAGCGGGGCACCCGATCCGGTCGCGTCCGCCGACCGCCGGGGCGCGCTGCTGCGCGGCCTGGTCGCGGCGCTGCCCGAGAGCACCGCCGACCGGGCTCTGGTCCTGGTCACCCGGCCCAGCGGAGTGCACCCCGCCCCGGAACGGTGCGACGAGCCGGCCGACGCCGCCGTGTGGGGGATGGCGCGCACGCTGTCCAATGAGCGGCCGGACCTGTCCGTCACCCGCATCAGCCTGGAGCGCGGCGGGGACCCCGGTGGCGACGCCCGCTGCCTGGGCGCCGAGCTGGCCGGACGTTCGGCGGAGGACGAGGTGGTCCTCACCCGGCAGGGGCGCTTCGTCCCCCGCGTCGTCGAGGACGCCCCGACCGTCCCCGCAGAGGACGCCGGGCCGGTCGCGCTCGCGCTGCGCGACATCGGGCTCAACTACCGGCTGGAGTGGGCCCGGACGGGCGGCACGGCCGTTCCCTCGGACCTGGCCCCGGGAACCGTCGCCATCGACGTCCGCGCCGGCGCGCTGAACTACCGGGACATCATGCGGGCCAGCGGCCTGCTCCCCGCCGAACTGGTGGAGGGCACCCACACCGAGCACGGCCTCGGCCTGGAGTGCGCCGGCACGGTCGCCGCGGTGGGGCCCGGCGTTCGGTCGGTCGCGCCCGGGGACCGCGTCATGGCGGTCGCCCCGCACAGCCTGGCCTCGCAGGTCGTCACCGTCGACCACGCGCTGTGCCCGATCCCCGAGGGAGTGTCCTTCGCCGAGGCGGCCACCATGCCGGTGGTGTACTGCACCGTCGACCACGCCCTGGGCGAGGTGGCGCGCCTGGGCGAGGGGGAGACGCTGCTCGTCCACGGGGGCGCGGGCGGCGTCGGGCTGGCGGCGATCCGGTACGCCCGCCTGTGCGGCGCCGAGGTGATCGCCACGGCGGGCTCGGAGGCCAAGCGGTCGCTGCTGCGCCGCCTGGGCGTGCGCCACGTGCTGGACTCGCGCAGTCTGGACTTCGCGCCGCAGGTGAGGGAGCTGACCGGCGGACGCGGCGTCGACGTGGTCCTGAACTCCCTGGCGGGTGAGGCGCTGCAGCGCAGCCTGGAGGTCGTGGCGCCGTTCGGGCGCTTCGTGGAGCTGGGCAAGCGCGACTTCGTGGAGAACAGTCCGCTGCCGATGCGGCCGCTGAGCGACAACGTCGCCTTCTTCGGGGTCGACCTGACCGGGCTGATCAACGATCCCCAGCGGTGCCGCCGGATGTTCGAACGGGTGGGGCGGCGCATCCACGACGGGGACTACCGGCCGCTGCCGCACACCGCCTACCCGGCCGCGCGGGCGCGGGAGGCGTTCACGCTGCTCCAGCACTCGCGCCATGTCGGCAAGGTGGTCGTCACCCACGACCCCCTCGACCCGCTGGGAGCGGTGCGGGACCACGCCGGGGCGCCCGCCGTCCTGCGGCCCGACGGGGCCTACCTGATCACCGGCGGGCTGGAGGGGCTCGGCGCGGCCACCGCCCGGCGGCTGGCCGTGCGCGGGGTGCGCCGCCTGGCTCTGGTCTCGCGCAGGGGCGCGTCGGCGCCGGGCGCCGACGCCCTCATCGAGGAGCTGGCCGGGCTGGGGGCGCGGGCCACCGCCCACGCCGCCGACTGTTCCGACGCCGCGGCCATGCGGGCGGTGCTGGAGGAGGTCGAGGCGGACGGGGCCGAGCTGCGCGGGGTGGTGCACGCGGCCATGTGCCTGGACGACGACGAGTTCGGCGAGCTCGGCGGCGGGCGGTTCGCCACCGCGCTGGTCCCCAAGATCGGTGGGGCGCGCGTGCTCGATGACCTCACCCGTGGGCGGGACCTCGACCTGTTCTGCGTCTACTCGTCGGAGGCGAGCCTGTTCGGGAGCATCCGGCAGGCGTCCTACAACGCCGCGAACGCTTATCTGGAGGCACTCGTCCGCGCCCGTCGCGCGCGCGGGGAGGCGGGGACCGCCGTCCAATGGGGGCAGATCTCGGACACCGGGTACGTCGCGCGCCACGGGCTGTCCCTCGTGTTGAGCAGGTTCGGGCTCGACCCGATCACCTCGGACGAGGCGTTCGGCGCCCTGGAGCGCCGGCACGGACACGACGTGTTCGGGGTGGCGCGGCTCAACACAGGCGAGCTCCGCCTGTCGATGCCGAAGGTGACCGGGTCGCCGCGGATGAGCGCGCTGGCCGGCGCGGCGAGTAAGGACGCCGCCTCGCTCCAGCAGCAGATCCTCGACCGGCTGGCCGGTCTGGACCCTGAACAGGCGCACCGGGCGCTCTCGGACCACCTGGCCAAGGTCCTGGGCGGGGTGATGCAGGTCGACCCCGAGCGGCTGGACCACCACCGCCGCTTGGACGAGTACGGCATGGACTCGCTGATGGCCACCGAGCTGTTGGCGACCTTCAACCATGAGTACGGGCTGGAGATCCCGCCGTTGGAGCTGCTGCGCAGCGGCGGGACCATCGCCGATCTGAGCCAGCTGATCCTGCTCCGGCTCGGACTCGCGGCGAAGGACCCGGACGCGGGCGCCGTGGCACAGAACGCGGACGCAGGCGGCGCGAACGGCGCTGACGCGGGCGGCGCGGACGACGACGGCGCGGAGGATGCAGCGGAGCGGGCCGAGACCACCGGACCGAACGCGAGCACCGAGCCCAGCGCGGTCGCGTCCGCCGGAACGGCGTAACCTCCGCCCACCGACGGCGGCACCGCTCCAGCTCGCACCATCCGGTCACGGCCCACGACGGCCACCGCGGGCGCGCACGACTGATAACATTCGGTCACTAGTTCATGACTTTATGTGCTGACCGAAAGGGGGCACCGTCGTGCCCGCCTCCGCTTCCCCGGCGGGCGGCGCGCCGTCCGCCGGGAGGACCGGCTGGGGGCGGTTCGCCGTCGTCCTTCTCGCCGCCCTCACCGCTGCCGCCGCCATGGCGTTCTGGACCGCCCGCGGGGGCGTCGCCGCGTCGCTCGCCGTCTCGGGGCACGTGTTCAAGGTGCGGGCCGACCGCCTGGAGGGCACCGGGTTCGCCCAGTACCCCGACACCGCCGCCACCGCCGACGGGGAGGTCCACCCCGTCGCCCTCACCGTGATCGACAGCGCCGAGCTGGAGGACCTGTGCCAGTCGGCGCTCGTCGACACCCCCGTCGGGCAGGCGACCTTCCTGGTCCGCGCGGGCGGGGACGGGAGGCCGGTGGAGGCCGAGCACATGGTGGTGGACATGCACCAGCTCACCGGGGACGCCGAGTTCGGTGACATCGAGATCGGCCGGGACGCCTCGACCCTGGTCAACGACTCGGGGCGGACCGGGGATCCCGGCGGGTTCGCGCTGCAGGGCCGCACCGTGAAGATCACCGGCCTGCGCCAGCGGGCGTACTCGGTCAACGCCGGGACCTTCACGCTGACCGGCCTCGAACTCGACCTGAAGCGCGGCGACCACGAGTGCTTCTGACCCCGGTATCCGCCCCGGCCCGCGCGCGACGGCGGCGCGGCCCCGACCGACCTCCCGGAGCGCGACGATGACCACCGGCGCCGACACGCGCGGCCGCACCGAGCGCCCCGGCCGGGGCCGCTTCCGCCGCTGGCGCCGGTCGCGTCCGTTCTGGGGCGGGCTGCTGGTGATGGCGGGCGGCACCGTGGTGGCGCTGGCCCCGCTCGCGCCCCTCCCGCTCATCTTCCAGCAGGGTGTCGCGGGGGTGTCGGGGTACACCGTGGGCCTGCTGATGGCGGCGGTCGGCGTGTTGAGCTGGGCGCAGCCGACACAGCGGGTGTTCTTCGGCCTCACGGCGGTGCTGCTGTCGCTGTTCTCGTTCCCCGCCTCCAACTTCGGCGGGTTCGGCGTCGGCATGCTGCTCGGCCTGACCGGCGGCGCGCTGCTCGCAGCGTGGATCCCGGGCCGGGGCGCCGACCACCCCGACTGACCGGCCCGGGGGCGTCAGGACGGTGTCCCTTTGAGGACACCGTCGGCGAATACCGCAGGTTCGCCGGACGGCGTCGGAGGCCGACGGAGCGGAGGCCCAGGCCCCAGTGCCATGGGAGCACCCGGGAAGTGACCGCCCCCGGAGGGCGGCCGGAGGCCGCCTCGCCGACGGACGGGTCGCTGGCCACGGCCTCGAAGGTGGGCCGCGCCGCGCCGGGACCCCTTCGCCTGCCTGGGCGGGGTCGCCCCGCTCCCGGCCTCCTCGGGCAACACCGTGCGCCACCGGCTCGACAGGCATTAAGGGAGTCACCGCTCCCAGGGGCACGACTCAGGGCTCCCGCCTGCGTGCGCGGAAGGCCGCGGCCTTGGTCCTGTTCTGGCAGGCCGTGGAGCAGAAGCGGCGCGTGCCGTTGCGCGAGGTGTCGGCGAACACGCGGTCGCACCGCTGCGCCGAGCACAGCCCCAGGCGCTCGGCCGAGGCACTGCCCAGGACGACGGCCAGCCCCGTCGCCATGGCGGCGGCCCAGCCCACCGCCCAGGGCGCGTCGATGGCGTGGAAGTGCAGGTGCCAGGGCTCGTCGCTGTGCCGGGCCAGCACCGGCATCGCGCCGGTGTCGGACATCAGGGCGTTGGCGGCCTCACAGGCCGCGTCCATGTCCCCGGCCTCCACCTCGGCGAAGACCCGGTACATGCGGCGGGCGAGGCCGCGCAGCTCCTCGACCTCCTCGGGGGCGGGGCGCTCGTGGGCGTACTGCCGTCCGGCCACGGCGAGCGCCCCGGCGAGTTCGGCCGCCTCGGCGGACCCGTCGTGGGGGCGGCCGCCGCGCTCCCCCGGGACCAGCAGGTTCACGGCGCGCACGGCCGCCTCCACCACACCGCTCATGTGACTGTCGAAATCCACTTGACCGGTCACTCCTCCGCACCGTACGTTCGTCACTGGCGAAAACGATATCGATGGTTATGGAGGACCCGTGACCGCAACCGACCAGAGCGCCCGCATCCCGGCCGACGCGGCTGCCGAGTGGATCGCGCGCTGGGACGCCCAGCAGGAGCGCTACATCCCCTTCCGCGAGGAGCGCTTCGCCGTGCACGCCGACGCCGTCGCCGCCGCGCTGGAGGGCGTGCGCGAACCCGTCGTCGTCGACCTGGGGTGCGGCCCGGGGTCGCTGACCGCGCGGCTCGCCGCCCGCCTCCCGGGCGCCTCGTTCATCGGCGTCGACGCCGACCCCCTGCTGCTGGGCCTCGCCGAGGCGCACTACGGGGACACCGCGCGCTGGGTCCGCGCCGACCTGGCCGACCCGTCCTGGATCGAGGCGCTGCCCCCGGTGGTGCACGCGGCCGTGTCCACCACGGCGCTGCACTGGATGGGGCGCGACGCCCTGGCCGCCCTGTACCGCTCGCTCGCCGAGCGCACCGCCCCCGGCGGCGTGTTCGCCAACGCCGACCACATGCCCCTGCCCGACGACCGCATGAACGCGCTCGCCGAGGCGGTGGCGCGCGGGCGCACCGGACGCGCCGGGGTCGGGGACCGTGAGGAGTGGGGGCAGTGGTGGGACGCCGCTCTCGCCGACGAGCGGCTCGCCCCAATCCGGGCAGACGAGCGGCCCACCCCGCAGACCACCGAGGACGCGCCCACGGGTGCCGCCGAGCACCACCACGGCAGCAACCTGCTGTCGGCCGCCGACCATGCGGAGCTGCTGCGCGAGGCCGGGTTCTCCTCGGCCGCGGTGCTGTGGCAGGCGGGCGACGACCACCTGGTGGCGGCGGTCCGCTGACACCGCCGCCCCCTCCTCGATGATCTCGACGAAAGTGCTGCCGAATCCGCCGGCGGTGTCAACTGGTGAGTGCAACTACGGGCCGGGCGCCGGGTCCGGGGCCAC
>NZ_JAQFWQ010000020.1 GCF_027706725.1 Nocardiopsis endophytica | reverse complement strand
TCAAAACCGCCGGAATGACAGCACCCTTGTCGAGATCATCGCCGGGCAGGGGCGCACCGCGGGGCCGGGGCGCCACGAGCGCGGGTGGCCACGCGCCCGCCCGGTCGCCCGCCGCCCGGCAGGCAGCGCCCGGGAACCGCCCCGCTCACTCCGTCGCCGCCCATCACGGCGACCACCCACACGCCCAACGGCCGACGACGCTGCGCCGAGGGCCGCCCACCTCCGTCGTCGCCGCCCTCAACGCTGCACCCCACCGACCCGCCGCCCGGGCGGGGCCCTGAAGCGGGGTACCAGCCCAGCCGTCCCGCCTACCCGGTCCGCGAGGGGCCTGTCGGACGGCAGGCAAGGCCGGGGAACCGCCCCGCTTCCGCCGTCGCTGCCCTTGCGACCTTGCACTCCGGCGGGCTGCCGCCCGGGTGAGGCCCGCAAGCGGGGTACCAGCTCAGCCGCCTACCCGGACCGCGAGAGGCCTGCCGCCTGGCAGGCAGGATCGGGGAACCGCCCGGCTCTTGCCGTCGCCGCCGATCACGGCGACCATGCACACGCCCGGCGGCCGACGACGCTGCGGTGTGGGCCGCTGACCTTCGTCATCGCCGCCCTCCCACCCGACACTCCGGCGGCCTTCCGCCCGGGCGGGGTCCGCAAGCGGGGGACCGGACCGGCCCAGCCGTCCACCTGCACCGCGGGAGCCCAACACCCAGAAGGCGGTTTCAGCCTCCATGTTCCCGGGATCACCATCACAGGGGGTGCGGGCACCGGCCCTGGGTTCCGGGTTCGGTGACGCCTCTGGGAGGCTTCTGTCCCCAAGTCGGGGCGCGCAGGTCGCTTGATCGGAAGGACTGGCATGCGGAACGCCGTCGGAGCCGTGGACACCGTTCTCCTCCTGGGCGGGCGCAGTGAGATCGGGCTCGCCATCGCCGAGCGCCTGGTGCGGGGCGGTGCGCGCACGGTCGTGCTCGCGGCGCGGGGCGCCACCGGTGAGCGGGAGGGCGGCGTGAAGGAGCAGGCCGACCGGCTCCGCGCCGCCGGTGCGCGCGACGTGCACCCGCTCGACTTCGACGCCGCCGACACCGGCGGCCACGCGGCCGCCGTCGCCGCCGCGGCCGAGCTGGCCGGGGACCTCGACGTGGTCGTGGACGCCTTCGGCGTCCTCGGCGACCAGGCCGCCTTCGAGGCCGACCCCGCCTCCGCCGCCGACGCCGCGGCCGCCACCTTCACCGGCCACGTCTCCGCCGACCTGGCGGTGGCCGCGCGCCTGCGCGAACAGGGCCACGGCACCCTGGTCGTGGTCTCCTCGGTGGCCGGCGTGCGGGTGCGCCGCGCCAACCTGGTCTACGGCGCCGCCAAGGCCGGGCTGGACGGCCTCGCCCAGGGGCTGGGCGACGCCCTGCACGGCACCGGCGCCCGGGTGATGATCGTCCGCCCCGGCTACGTGCCCACGAAGATGTCCCGGCACGTGCCCGCCGCGCCGTTCCCCGCCACCGCCGAGCAGGTCGCCGCCGCCGTCGCCGAGGGGCTGCGCACCGGACGCGAGACCGTGTGGGTGCCCTCGGTGCTGCGCTACGTCTTCACCGGGATGCGGATGCTCCCGCGCTCGATGTGGCGGCGCCTGCCCCGCTGAGCGGACGCCCCGCCCCCCCGCCGCCCTCCCACCCGCCCTGCCGCCCACCCGCCCTGCCGGAGCTTTCGGAACGGGTTCTGCCCGTGTTCAGGAACCGCCAGGAAGAGACGGCTTCGCGGGTCTAGAACACGTTTCAATTCCATGTTCTCATGGCGGCATGCGCACACGTGTCACCGAGATGTTCGGCATCGACCTGCCCGTCTTCGCCTTCAGCCACTGCCGGGACGTCGTCGCCGCGGTGAGCCGGGCCGGGGGCATGGGCGTGCTCGGTGCCCTGTACTTCACCCCCGAGGAGCTGGAGACCGAGCTCGCCTGGATCGACGCGCACACCGGCGGCCGCCCCTACGGCGTCGACGTGGTCATGCCCTCCTCCTACGCCGGGGCCGAGCTGGGCGCCGGCTCCGGCGAAGAGCTGCAGGAGCGGCTGCGCGCCCTCATCCCCGACGGGCACCGCCGCTTCGTCGACGCCCTCCTCGCCGAGCACGGAGTCCCCGAGCTGACCGACACCGACGCGGGCCGCTTCCTCCTCGGCTGGACCGACGCCACCGCCCGCCCCCAGGTCGAGGTCGCCCTCAAGCACCCCATCGCGCTGCTGGCCAACGCCCTGGGCGCCCCGCCGCCCGACGTCGTCGAGCAGGCCCACCGGCACGGCGTCAAGGTCGCCGGGCTCGCCAGCTCCCGCCGGCACGCCCGCAAGCAGTGCGACGTGGGCGTGGACGTCGTCGTCGCCCAGGGCACCGAGGCGGGCGGGCACACCGGCGAGGTGTCCACGATGGTGCTGGTGCCCGAGGCCGTCGACGAGGCCGCGCCCGTCCCGGTGCTGGCGGCCGGCGGCGTGGGGCGCGGCCGCCAGATGGCCGCGGGCATGGCGCTGGGCGCCGAGGGGGTGTGGACCGGGTCGGTGTGGCTGGCCACTGAGGAGGCCGACACCCCCCAGGGGGCCCTGGAACAGATCCTGCACGCCTCGTCGTCCGACACCGTCCGCTCGCGCTCCATGACCGGCAAGCCCGCCCGCATGCTGCGCAACGACTGGACCCGCGCCTGGGAGGAGGAGGGCTCGCCGGGGACGCTGCCCATGCCCCTGCAGTTCATGCTGATCGCCGACGCGCTGCGCCGGGTCGGGCGGGTCCGCCACCCGACTCTGACGCCCTCGCCGGTGGGGCAGATCGTGGGCAGCATCGACCGGGTCAAGCCCTGCTCCCAGGTGGTGTACGAGCTGATGGAGGAGTTCGGCGAGGCGGTGGAGCGGCTGGGCCGCCTGGCGGAGGCGGAGCCCGGCTAGCGCGCCGCCAGGGCCTCGGCGAACACCTCCTCCAGCGTCCGTGGCGGGCGGCCGGTGGTGTCCGGCACGGCCGTGGTGGTGCGGTCCTCCGCGCCCGCCGCGATCGCGGTGTCCATGTCGGCGAGCAGGCGTGCGAAGTCCGGGTCCATACCCTCCTTCTCCCAGTACTCGGCGAGCTCGTCGGCGCTCAGGGCGCGGTGCCGCACGGTCCGCCCCATCGCCCGGCCGAGCATCTCGGCGACCTCCTGGTAGGTCACCGCCCGCGGCCCGGTGATGACGTGGTCCGTGTCGTGCGGGACGGCGTCGGTCAGGGCCGCCACCGCGACCTCGGCGATGTCCTCGGCGGCGACGAAGGGCACCCGGCCCGTCCCCGTCGCGCTCACGATCTCGCCCCGCTCGCGGGCCAGCTGGCCCTGCAGGTGGTCGCCGGTGAAGTTGTCCGCGAACCAGGTCGGGCGCAGCACCGCCCACTCCCCGAAGAGGTCGCCGAGCCGGGTGTGCACCCGGCCGAGCCCCGGCGTGCCCGGCTCGATCGGCGCCCCGCTGAGCAGGACGGCGCGGCGTACCCCCGCCTCGGCGGCGCGCTCCAGGAACGGCCCCATGACCGGCTCGGGGTCGGGTTCGCCGATGGGGGCGACGAGGTACAGGGCGGTCGTTCCCTCCAGCGCACCGGCGTGGGTGGAGGGGGCGTACCAGTCGAAGGGGACCCGCCCGTCGGCGGCGCGCCGGCTGGCGACCCGGTGCGCGTGCCCCCGCTCGGCGAGCTTCCGGGCGACCCGGCTCCCCGTGGTGCCGGTGCCCCCGGTGACGAGGATGCTCATGCGGCGGCGCCCCCTTCCGCGGCCAGGGCGAGCAGGGGGTTCCAGTAGTCGCGGTAGTGCGCGATGCGGCCGTCCCTGACCGTCAGCACGGCGATGTAGTGCGCCTCGTACGGCGCGCCGGTGGCGACGAGGGCGCCTTCGGCCGAGAACTCGGCCACGACCACCTCGGGGTCGGCGGTGCGGTGGACGGCGGTAACCCGGATCCGGCGCACGTCGAAGGTGTCCGGGTAGTCGATCAGGTAGTCGTGCACCTCGCCGCGCCCCTCCAGGCGGCCGGGGCGGCCGGGCGGGGCGAACGGGAACTCCACGACCGCGTCGTCGGCGAACAGGCCGATGAAGCCCGGCATGTCCTTGGCGAGCAGGAGGTCGAGGCCGCGCCGGAAGAGCGCGTCGGGGCGCTCGGGTGCGTCGGTCGGCATGGGTGTGCCCTTCTGACGGTGGTGGCGGGGAGGGGCCGCTACGATTCGGACCATCGGTCCGTTTAACGTAACGGACTGTCGGTCCGTTTAGCAAGGAGGTGTTCCGTGCGGGCAGACGCCGCGCGCAACCGCGAGGCCGTGCTCCAGGCCGCGGGCCTGCTCTTCGACTCCGCCGATGACCCGGCGGCCGTGTCGATGGACGACGTCGCCGCCGCGGCGGGCGTGGGGAAGGGGACGCTGTTCCGGCGCTTCGGCGACCGGGCCGGGCTGATCCGCGCGCTGTACGAGCTGCGGGCGGAGCGGATGGCCGAGGAGTCCGAGGCGGAGGGCGGCGGCGACGGCGCGGCCGACGACCCCGTCGATGCGCTCGTGCGCGCCATGGACGCCCTGCTGCGCTTCAAGATCGAGAACCGGGCGCTGTCCCGCGCGCTGGAGAGCCTCGGCGGGGGAAGCCCCTACACCAACGCGGCCTACGGGCACTGGCACGGGCGGGTGACGGCCCTGATAGCCGAGGCGCGCGGCCCCGAGGCGGCCGACTTCCTCGCCCACGCGCTCTTGGCGGCGGTCCGCAGTGACCTCGTCGATCACCTCGCCGACTGGCCCGACGCCCGCCTGAAGGCGGGGGTGGAGGAGCTGGTCCGCTCCGTCTGCGGCAGGGGCGCGTGAGCCGGACCGTCTCAGTCCGGTGGCAGCATCGTGCCCATGAACACCACCCGCACCACCCCGCCGCGGCCGGTCGACGTCGCGGCGGCCTTCCCCTGGCTCGCGCCGCTGGGGCGCACGGCATACCGGCTGCACCCCCGCCCCGGCGCCCCGACGCCGCAGGACTCCTCGGTCGGCGGGCCGCTGCTGTGGCCGGCCCGCCAGCCGTGGCCGACCTGCGACCTGTGGCACGAGGGGCCGCCCTGCCCCCTGGTCCCCATCGCCCAGGTGTACGCGCGCGACGTCCCCCTGCTGCGGTCGTTCGGCCGCGCCGACCTGCTCCAGGTGCTGTGGTGCCCCAGCGAGCACCCGCCGGACTTCAAACTCGTGACCCAGCTGTTCTGGCGGAACGCCGCCGACGTCACCGACGTGCTCACGGACCCGCCCGAGCCGTCCGAGACCGAGGCGGACTTCGACCACCTGGTCCCCGAGCCGTGCGTGCTCGCACCGGAGCCCGTCACCGAGTACCCGAACCTCCTGGAGCTGAGCGGGCGGGCCCAGCGGCGCCTGAAGGACCCGGAGACGTGGCGGGCGGCCGGAGTCGCGGTCGACGGCGCCTACGAGGGCCACACCGAGTACTTCTACGCCGACGAGCTCTCCATGGCACCCGGCTGGAAGCTCGGCGGCTGGGCTCCCTGGGGTCGCACCGACCCCGTCGCCCGGTACTGCCACCACTGCGGCGCGAGGATGGCCCCGCTGCTGACCATCGCCTCGACGGAATGGGACGGCGACCGGCGCTGGGTCGCGGAGGAGGACCGGGACCTCGCCGCGCAGGTCGGCCGGGACGCCTCGTCACCGGCCGGGATCCAGATCGCCGACAACGACAACCTGCAGATCTACGTCTGCCCGACCTACCCGGGCGCGTTCCCCTATCCGGGCGGGAGCCACGGCCACACCGAACTGGTCCAGTGAACCGCGAGCGCCGGGCGGAGCCGGCCGGAACCACCCGCCGGGTCCCGTTCGTCCCAATGGGCGTCATGTCCCCCACCCGCAGGGAACATCCGTGCTTCTGATCCCCCTCGCCGTGTTCATGCTCGCCGTCCACGCCTACATCGGCTGGCGCCTGATCTGGTGCACCACCTCCGCGTGGCCGCCACGGGTGCTCGGCGGACTGGTACTTGCGGGCGGGGCGGTGCTGGGCGCGCTCAGTGTGCGGGCCCTGCTGGCGGTGTCGTTCCCGTCGTGGCTGGCCTGGACCGGCTTCACCTGGGTGGCGGTGGTGTGCTACCTGGCCGCGTGGCTGGTGGTCCTGGAGCCGCTGCACCTCCTGGGGGCCGTGCTGCGGCGCCGCTCCGCGGTCCCGCGCCCCGACCGGGCCGCCCCCGGCGCCGACGCGGGGCCGGTCTGGGCCCGGCGCCAGGTGCTCTCGCGCGGGGCCGCCGCCGCGGCCCTCGTGGCCACCGCGGGGACCGTCGGCGCGGGTGCGCGCACGGCCTTCGCCGCGCCGCAGGTGCACGAGGCCGTGGTGCCGGTCCCGCGGCTCGGCCCCGGGCTGTCCGGGCTGCGCCTGGGCGTCCTGGCCGACTCCCATCTGGGGCCCTTCCTGGACGGACGGCACCTGCGCCGCGCGGTGGACCTGCTCAACGAGCGGGAACCCGACCTGGTGGTCGTCGCCGGGGACCTCGTGGACGCGCCCGCCGACCGGTCGGCCGGGGAGGCCGCCGCCCTGGCGGACCTGCGCGCGCCGCACGGCGCCTACTTCGTCACCGGGAACCACGAGTACTACCGCGTCAGCGGGCCGGTCGAAGGGTGGCTCGAACACCTGGAGGAGCTGGGCCTGCGCGTCCTGCGCAATGAGCGCGTGACCATCGAGCAGGACGGCGCGCGCCTGGACCTGGCAGGGGTCCACGACGAGGCCGGGCGCGCCCACGGCTCCCCGCCCGACTACGAGGCGGCGCTGGGCGGCCGGGACGAGGGCGTCCCGGTGGTCCTGGCCGCCCACACGCCCGCGCAGGTCTTCCACGCGGCCGAATACGGCGTCGACCTGCAGGTGTCCGGGCACACCCACGGCGGCCAGTCCGTGCCCGTCAACCTGCTGCGCGCCCGGGAGAACCCGGTGCAGTCGGGGCTGGGCCGTGTGGGCGACACGTGGCTCTACGTCACCAACGGCATCGGGTTCTACGGACCTCCGGTGCGGGTCGGCATCCCTCCGCAGGTCGGCCTGCTGACCCTGGAGGGCCGGGCCGCCTGAGCCGCGCCTAGGACGCCGACAGGCGCGCCATCTCCGCCGCGTTGAGGCGGTACAGCCTCAGCAGCAGCACCGACGCCAGCATGACGGCCGCGGGGACCAGGGTGCTCCCGATCAGCATGCCCTGCAGCGCCCGGTCCGTCTGGGCGACGGCCTCGCCCGCGGCCGACTGGCGGTAGCCGCTCACCGCCAGCGCAGCGCTCAGCAGCTGGGCGCCCAGCGCCCCGCCCAGGGCCTCCATCGACGACCAGATCCCGGCCAGCACGCCCGCCTGGTGCCTGCCGCTCACCGCGCGCGTGGCGGCGATGCAGTCGGTCAGCAGTGAGTACGGCAGCATCGTGCAGCCCGCGTTGCCCGTGCCCACCACCACCGACATGGCGATCGCCCACGGCAGGCCGCCCATCACCGGGATGAAGTACAGGCCGACCGCCCCGGCGATGAAGAACCCCGCCGCCAGGGCCAGCGTCGGCCGCTTGTCCAGGCGGCGGGAGACCGCCATCCACACGGGCATGGTCGCGATCAGCGGCACCGTCACGCATACCACCAGCAGGGCGGTGTACCCCGGCTCGCCCATCACGTGCTCGGTCACGTACGGCACGCCCGCGATCATCGTCCCCGAGGCGACCACCTGCAGGAACGCCGCAGGGAGCAGCCGCCGGAAGTGCGGGTTGCCCAGTGCCGTGCGGAACTGGGCCGCCAGCCCCCGCGCCTCGTGCACCCGGCGGCGCAGCGGCGCCTTGCGCGTCCAGTACACGCACCCCGCCATGGCCGCCATCGTGATGGCCGCCATCACCACGCCCATCAGGCGGTAGCCCTCGATCGCGTTCCCGGGGCCGGCGCTGTGCACCAGCACGGGCGCGAGCGCACCGCCCAGCAGCAGCGCCACGCCCACGAACACCGTCCGCCAGCTCTGCAGCACCGACCGCTCGTGGTAGTTGTCGGTGATCTCTCCGGGCATCGCCGCGTACGGGACCTGGAACACCGACGCCGACAGGGCCGCGGCGACGAACACCGCCAGCACGGCGAACGCGGCGGGCGCCCCCTGCAGGGGGAAGCCGGCGAACAGCAGCGCGAAGCACACCGGCAGGGCGAACGTGCCCGCCAGCATCCACGGGCGGCGCGGCCCCCACCGGGACACGGTCCGGTCGGAGCGGATGCCGATGAACGGGCCCGCCAGCACGTCCACCGCCTTGGGCGCCACCACCACGAACCCGGCCAGGGCGGGCGCCACGGCCAGGGCGTCGGTCAGGTAGATGAGCAGCAGCAGGGACGGGACCGTCGTGAACACGTGGGTGGCGATCGCCCCCACCCCGTAGCCGGCGTGGACGGATCTGGGCAGCATCGAACCGCGGAGGCCGCCGGCCTCCGCGGAGGGGGGTGCGGTCATGGTCGGCTCAGACCTGCTCACCCTGCCGGCCGCCCGCGCGCTGCTCCGGCGGCAGCGCCTCGCCCGGCGCCGGGACGCGGTCGCGGCTGCCCGACACCTCCACCGTCCGCAGGTCGTGCGGGACCGGGCACTTCTGGGGGAACGTGCCGATCCGGCTCGGGTCGAACCCTTCCGGGTAGCTCTTGATGTTCGGGTTGTCCTTCTCGGTGAACGGCTCCACCCGCGGAGGCATGAACCGCACCACCTTCGCCCGCGCCTTCAGGGCGAACTTCGCGGCGCCCTTCCAGAAGCCCGACGCGGGCTCGTACCGGAAGGCCTCGGTCAGGCGGTCGTCCAGCAGGGCCATGGTGAACTTCTTCATCACCGGCCGCTGCCAGGACGGGGAGAAGTCGAGCATCAGCTCGAGCGTGCTGTCGGAGACCGCGCGCCCGCCCTCGCTGTAGCCGAAGTGCTCGCGCTCGTAGGAGTCGAACAGCTCGCAGAACTCCTCGTACGTCGCGGGGATGTCCTTGATCGCCATGTGGCGGCCGAGGTCGCGGTAGTAGTTGGTGTTCGCGCGGATCTCGTGCTCGGTCAGGCGGCGCCACCCGAAGCCCCAGTCGTTGAGCCAGCGCGGGGGCATCACCACGAACGTGCTCAGCACGTACAGGTAGTCGTCGTTGGAGATGTCGTAACTGCGGTGCATCTGGTTCATGCGCCGCAGGGCGTCGCGGCCCCGCCCCGGCTCGAAGCCGTGCTGCAGCATCTGGCCCAGCAGCAGCGCGGTGTCGTCGTAGCGGTGCTGGGTGCGGTCGGTGAACTCCTCGGTGTCGCCCAGCAGTCCGCCGATGCTGGGCACCGCGTAGGTCCGGTACAGGGCCAGCCCCAGGGCCTGGGACATGTCCCAGGGGAACTCGTGGCTGCCCAGGATGAAGGTGATCCGGCGCGCGTCGGCCTCGGCGTCGAGGCGGTGGATCTCGTCGTACCAGTCGAACCGTTTCATCGGGCCTCTCCGGTGCGGTGTGGGGATGGGGCGGGCCGGGGGGACACCCACCGAGTGACCGGTAGGTACCGGTCGGTAGGGACCCTACCGGCCGCCCCCGCGCCCGGGGAACTCCGCCCCGCGCGGCAGGCCCGGCGGCGCAGGCGATCCCGGGTCAGGCCGGGGCCGCGGTGCGCCGCGCCACGTGCCGCACCAGGGTCAGCAGCACCTCCTTGCTGGAGGCCCGGTCGCGCGCGTCGCACAGCAGCACCGGAACCTCCGGCGGGATGCTCAGCGCCGCACGCACCTCCTCGGCCTCGTAGTGGTGCGCGCCCTCGAAGCAGTTCACGGCCACCACGAACGGCATCCCCCGCCGCTCGAAGAAGTCCACCGCCGGGAAGCAGGTCTCCAGCCGCCGCGTGTCGGCGAGCACCACCGACCCCAGGGCGCCCGTGGCCAGCTCCTCCCACATGAACCAGAAGCGCTGCTGGCCGGGGGTGCCGAACAGGTAGAGGACCAGGTCCTCGTTGATCGTGATGCGGCCGAAGTCCAGGGCCACCGTGGTGGTGTTCTTCTGCTCCACCCCGGACAGGTCGTCCACGCCCAGGCTGGCCTCGGTCATCAGCTCCTCGGTGCTGAGCGGCGCGACCTCGCTGATCGAGCCCACCAGGGTGGTCTTGCCCGCGCCGAAGCCGCCCGCGACCAGGATCTTGATGGCGGCCGGGATGTGCTCGCCGCTGCTGTCAGAGTCGTTGGATGCCATCGAGTACCGCCTGCAGTACGTCCCGGCTCACCGGGCTCTCGGTCGTGTAGGGGGCGCGGGCCAGGACGTAGCCCCGGCCGATGAGGTCGCCGAGCAGCACCTTGACCACGGCGACGGGGATGTCCATGTGCGCGGAGACCTCGGCCACCGACTGGGCCCTGCGGCACAGCTCCAGGATGCGCAGCTGCTCCGGTTCCAGGGCCATCTCGTCGACCTCGGCGCGCGCGGCGATGACCACGCTGACCATGTCCAGCTGGACGGCGTCGGCGTGCTGCCGGCCCTCGGTGAGGATGTAGGGCCGGACGACCGATCCGGCCTCGTCCTGGCCGGGACCCGAATCGCGGGGATCCGCCATGGTGCCTCCCGTCACCCGGCCGACTCCGGCGCGGGCCTCCCGTCACCGCGGGGGGCCGCGTCGAGGAACCGGCCGACCTGTTCCACAAGGACGTTCATCTCATAGGCGATGAGTCCAACGTCGGACCCCTCCTCGGACACCACGGCCAGGCAGGCGCCGCTGCCCGCACCGGTGACGAACAGGTAGGCGCGCTCCATCTCCACCACGGTCTGCAGCACCTCCCCGCCGTTGAACTGCTTTCCGGTGCCGCGGGCCAGGCTCTGGAAGGCCGAGGCGACGGCGGAGAGCTGTTCGGCGTCGTCCTTGCCGAGCTCGGCCGAGCTGCCCATGAGCAGGCCGTCGGCCGACAGGACGATCGCGTACCGGGCGCCCACCGCGCGCTCGACGAGCCCGTCGAGGAGCCAGTTCAAGTCCTTCGCAGCGTTGTTCGTCAAGGTCAGGAGTCCTTCTCAGTGTCCTCGGTGGTGTCGTCGTCGGCGGCGGTGCGGCCCTGGCCGCGGCTCTCCTCTCGGCCGCGGCGGGTGCCCTGCTGGAACGCGGACATGTTCCGGCGCAGCCGCTCCGAGCGCTCCGGGTCCTGTGGGGCGGATCCGGGCCGGGGCCCACCGTCCGCGCCGCCGTCGGCGTCCGCGGCGGGGTCGTTCGGGCAGCGGTCGGCGAGCTGGGGGGCGAGGTTGGTCTGCGGGCGCCGCTTGGGCAGCGCCGGGCGGTCGGCGCCGCCCCCGTCGCCTCCGGTCGGGGCGGGGGCCGGTGCCGGGCGGGTGTCGCGCGACTCGGCGGAGTCGGAGCGGCGCGAGCCGCGCCGGGGCAGGCCCGCGGGGGTGGTGGCGGGGCCGCCGTCGCGGGCGGAGCCGTTGGCCCCGTGCCCATCGGAGGCGGCGAACGCCGCGAGGGCGCTGACCGCCTTGTCCGCGCGGTCCTCGGCGCGGACCTCCAGCGGTGCGCCGTCGGGCTCCGGGGCGCCGTCGGGGGTGTCGGGGGTGTCCTCCACGGCGGCGTCCTCCCCGCCGAGCTCGCGCTCCTCCGCGGCCGGGCTCGGTCCGTCGGAGGCGCCCAGCAGGTCGCCGTCGGACGGCGCGGGGACGGGCGCGGGCAGCTCGCGCGGCGGCGAGGGCAGGGGGGCCTCGGAGATCAGCTCCGGCGGCAGCAGCACGATCGCCTGCACGCCGCCGTAGGGCGAGGAGCGCAGCCACACCTTGATGCCGTGCCGCTTGGCCAGCCGCGAGACCACGAACAGGCCCAGACGCATCTTCTCGTTGAGCCGCATCACGTCGAACTCGGGCGGGTCCGCGAGCAGGGCGTTGGCGGACTCGAACTCCTCGTCCTGCATGCCCAGGCCGCGGTCCTCGATCTCCACGGTCACGCCGTTGGGCACCTGCTCGCTGCTGAGCATCACCCGGGTGTGCGGCGGGGAGAACGCGGTGGCGTTGTCCACCAGCTCGGCGACCAGGTGGATGACGTCGGCCACCGCCGGGCCGATGAGCGACACCCGGGCGATGTGGTTGCGCTGCACCCGCGAGTAGTCGCCCGACTCGGAGATGGCCCCGCGCAGCACGTCCACCAGCGGCATCGGGCGGTGCCAGGTGCGGCCCGGGTTCTCCCCGCCCAGGATGAGCAGGTTCTCGGCGTTGCGGCGGGAGCGGGTGGCCAGGTGGTCCAGCTTGAACAGCTCGGTGAGCTGGGCCGGGTCCTCCTGGTCGCGCTCCATCCGGTCCAGCAGGCGCAGCTGGCGGTGGATCAGGGTCTGGCTGCGGTGGGCGATGCTCAGGAACACCCGGTTGACGCCGTGCCGCAGCTCGGCCTGGTTGATCGCCGCCTCCACGGCGGTGCGCTGGGCGGTGTCGAAGGAGCGGGCGACCCGGCCGATCTCGTCCTCCTCCTGGTTGGCGACCAGGTCGGGCAGCTCGTCGTCCAGCTCCACCGGCTCGTGGCGGCGCAGCCGGTCCATGATCCCGGGCAGGCGCCGCTCGGTGAGCTCCTCGGTGTCGTCGCGCAGCCGGTGCAGGCGGTCGACCAGGCGGTGCGCGGAGCGGGTGGCGGCCAGCACGGCCAGGATCGCCAGGGCGCCGACGCCGGCGCTGCCCAGGACGGCCATGGCCATGGACCGGTAGGCGACGTTGGCCTGCAGCGACCCGGCGTACAGCGCCTCGTCGGCGCCGATCGCGGTGAGCTCGTCGAAGACGGCGAGGTAGGCCTCGTCCCAGTCCTCCTTGTCGACCGGCATCGGGAAGCGCTCGGTGACCTCGCCGCTGACCGGGTCGGTCTCGGTCTCGGCCGGGCGCTGCATGATCTGGTCGACGTACTCGTTCAGGCGCTGGAACTCGGGGGTCTCGGTCAGCTCCCGGTACCGGACGCGCTGCTCGGGGCCGAGGAAGGGGGCGGTCTGCTCCATGCGCGACCGGTAGGCGCCGAACTCCTGCACGAAGGCGTGCATGTCGGGGTGGCTCAGCTCGTCCTCGGCGAAGGAGCGGATGAGCTGGGCGTCGGCGCGGCCGAGCTGGTCGACGGCGCGGAAGGTGGAGGTGGCGCTGACGCCCGGCCCCATCGACTCGGGGTTGGTGCCGGCCCGGGACAGGTCGTCGAAGACGTCGGCGGCGGCGGAGGTGACGCCGTTGAAGAAGTCCAGGACCTCACGGCGGGAGGCGGTGCCGGCCTTCACGGAGGCGCGGAGCTCCTCGATGCCCTCGTAGGACTCCTGGAGCCGGGTGATGCGCTCGACGGAGGACTCCGGGACGAGCGGCTTCAGCTCGTCGTAGTCCGTGATGATCGTGCCCATCTTGTCCGAGGACGCCTTCTGCGCCTCGTCCAGCTCGTCCTCGAGCTCGTCGGGGTGCTCCAGGTAGCCGACGGTGATGGTGCGCTCCTTCATCACCGTGGTGAGCGCCACGGCGGACGGCGTGAGGTAGCGCTCGTTGGCCTTGCTCAGGGCCAGCTCCATGGCGGCGTCGTAGAACAGGACGCCGCTGACGACGAGCCACACCGCGACCAGCGCCGCGGTGGGGGTCATGACGATCCTGCGGAGCCGGGTGCGGATGCTCGGGACCCGCCGCTTCTCTGCTTCCTGCACTGCTCTCCTATGGCCCGTGCCTTGAGCACACATGGACGCGGTGGAACGGCGAAGGGGCGTTCCGGTGCTTTCGGTGTGGAGGACCGGCGGCCGGTGCGCGCGCGGCGCCCTCCGGCCGGGCCGATGTGTCCGCGCAACACGGGGAAGACGCGGGGATTCGGCCAGGGGATCGTATCTCGCCCGGGAAGGGCGGGAATCGCCGGGGGGATGGGGCTCCTGGGCCTGTGCGGTGCGGTGGGGCGGGGATGACTTTGGTCCTTAACTGGGCGTCCGTCGTGCGGATGTGGGTGTTTGCCGGGTTCACCGCGACAGCGCTACGCGTTCGTAGCCTGACGAAGAATTATCGAATAGTTACAGAAGTGCGTCGGTGGGGACCCGGACCGGCGACGCCCGGGCGGCCCCGGCTCCGGATCCGGCGTTCGCCCGCGCGCCCGGGCGGGCGCGGCTAGCCTGGTGGACCTATGGGAGGGATTCTGGGCGCCGGGCCGGGAGGGGCCGTGGTCGCCGTTCCGGCCGCCGTGTTCGCCGCGGCCGTGGGGACGGCCCTGTTCTTCCGGGGCAACCTGGGGCGCTACGGGCGCATCGCGGGATGGCAGGGGCAGGCGACCCTGGCCGTGCTCGCCACCGCACTGGCGGCGGGCGCGCTGGCGGTGTGGCCGCTGCCGCCCGGGGCCGACGGGCTGTGCGCGATCGACGGCGGCGCCCCGGTGCTGGCGAGGCCGGCGGCCCTGGGGGAGCTGCCGGGGTCGTGGAGCACGCTCGCCCTGCACATCGCGGCGGCGGCCGGGGTTCCCGCGGCCGCCGGGGCCCTGGCCCGCTACCGGTACCGGCGCGGGTTCTGGTTCACGCTGGCGCTGGCCGCGCTGATCGCGGTCGCGGTGGAGGCCGTGCAGGCGACCGGGATGCTCGGGCTGTACCCCTGCGCCTACCGGGTGGCCGCCGTCGACGACGTGCTGCTGGGCGCGGCCGGCGGCGCCGCGGGGTGGCTGCTCGGGAGCGCGGCCGTGCGCGTCCTGCCGCGCGGGTGGCCCGGGGCCGTCATGGACGCGATGCCGCCGGGGCTGTCGCGCCGGCTCGGCGGGCACCTGCTGGACCTGGTGCTGTGGTGGTACGGGACCCTGCTGGTGGTGGGCGTGCTGCTGGAGGCGGGGGCCGTGGCCGTCGGCGGCGCGGGCGCGGCGCACAAGACGGCGCTGGTGGCGGCGGCGGTGGTGTTCGGGCTGCTGGTGCCGCTGCTGCGGCGGGACCGGAGCACGCCGGGGCGGGCGAGCATGCGCCTGGCGGTCGCCGAGAAGGGGAGCGTGGGCCCAGCGGCGCGGTGGAGGGCGGCCGTGCGCGCGGCGCTGCTGTACACCCCGGTGACGGTGCTGTTCGTGCTCGACCTGCACCTGTGGGCGCTGCTGGTGGTGCTGATCCACGGGGCGCCCGAACTGGTCCGCCGCGACCAGGCGGGAACCGCGGACCTGGTCACGGGCACGAGGATCACGACGAGGACGGTGGTGACGGGCGGCCTGCCGGGCAAGCTGATCCGGTACCAGCCGTCCCTGCAGACGGGACCCCCGCCTCAGAGGGTGGGGAACTGAGCCCGGGGGCGAGGGGCCGTTGGTCTCCGCTCTGGGGAAGCTGAAATGATCTTGGGTCGGGCAGGGTGACCCCACCGCCTGCCCCAGTGGTCGTCGGAGGTGCCTGGGCCCTCCCGCCCCCGGTACCTGTGGTCTGCGCTCTGCTCCTGTCACCGGGACGCTGGGGAAGCTGAATTGACCTTGGGTCCGGCAGGGTGACCCCACCGCGCATCGCACGTCCCAACGCTGCTTGGCGGGCCCACCCACCCCCAGCGCCCGCGGCCGCGTTCCACTCCCGTCACCGTGCGGTAGAGGTAGCCGAAGGGTTTTTGGGTCAGGGCGGCATCCTCACCGCGCGCCCCAGTGGTCGCCGGAGGTGCCCGGGCCCTCCCGCCCCCGGTACCCGGGGCCTGCTCCCGTCACCGCGAGGCAGAGGTAGCTGAAATGATCTTGGGTCGGGCAGGGTGACCCCACCGCGCGTTGCACGTTCCAACGCTGCTTGGCGGGCCCACCCACCCCCTTGCTCGTGGTTCTGCTCCGCTGTCTCGTCGCTGAGGTCACAGTGCGATCGGGGGGATGATCCTCTGGCCTTGGGGACCGACCTCGATGAGGTATTCCTCGACGCCCGGTCGCCCGGCGGCCTCCCAATCCTTCTGGGCCTTCTCGGCCAGAGCCCACAGGTCGTGGGGCCCGGCAGCGCGCACCCGGCCCAGCTCATCGGCGGTGGCCCAAGCCCCATCCGGGGTGAACAGCAGAGCGGCCCCTCCCATGCTGGTGATTCCGATGTCGGGCACCAGCGCCCACAGCCAGAACGCCGCACCGGGCGGATCCAGTGCGCGGGCGCCGATCTCGCTGCTCCGCTCGATCGAGTCCCGCAGGTCCATCGGCGGCGGGAACCGGCGCTGAGGGACGGTGATGTCGTGGCGCGCGGGCATGAAGAATCCGGGCTCACTGACATCGAACCCGCCCGAGGCCGTGCCGTCCTCGTGCACCCCCAACCGAGCGAGATGCCCGACCCGCGGTGTGCCCACTGACCGCACATCGACCAGGATCAGGCCGCCGGGCCGGGTCTGGGCGATCCAGGCGTAGGGGACCTGTTCGACCGAGTGCGTGACGATCACCCGATCGAAGGGGGCGCGTTCGGGAGCGCCCTCGGCGCCGTCGCCGGTGACGACCGCGGGGCGGTGCCCCGCCCCGGCCAGGCGTCGGCGAGCCGTCGAGGTCAGCTCAGGATCGATGTCGACGGTGGTGACCTTCTCGCCTCCGAGCCGGGCCGATAGCAGCGCGGCGTTGTAGCCGCTCCCTGTCCCGATCTCCAGGACGCGGTGGCCGTCGCGCACGTCGAGCGCGTGCAGCATCGCGACCATGAGCGAGGGGCGGCTGGATGAGCTGGTCGGCCACCAGGAGCCGGGCGCTTGCGGGTGTCGGCGGAGCTGGGTGATCAGCGAGTCGTCGGTATAGACGCCCTCCAGCCATCCGGGATCCTCGGCCCCGACCCGGGTCGGGGCGCCATCGTCGGTCTCGTCGTAGTAGACGGGAACGAAGAGGTGGCGCGGCACCTCCCGGAAGGCCCGTTCCCAGGCCGGGTCCGACAGCGGTTCCGGTGTGAGGTCGTCGGCCAGCCGTTCCAGAAGCGGGCCCCATCGGGCGCGCGGGACATCGGTCATGGGGATGCCACCTGGTGGGAAGAGGGCAGGGTTGTGACCCCACCGCGCGTTGCACGTCCAGACGCTGATTGGCGGGCCCTCCCACCCCGAGTGGCCGTGGTCACCCTCCGCTTTCTCGTCACTGCTGACGTGTCAACAGTGCCCCTATTGACTTCGATGTGCCGCTCGATTCCGGGACAGAACGGCGACGTGGCTGGCCATTGCCATTAGGGCTTGGAGCCGTGCGGGGAGGCCAAGGCGGTTCCAGTGGAAGATGACCTGGTAGGTGAGCACGGCTCGTAGGCCGCGCTGGAGTTCTCCAGTCCGCGCTGCGTGGCCGAGGGTGGTGCCGCATTCGCGGAATGCCGATGCTGTTCTGGCGCAGGGGTGCAGTAGTCCGCCGGGGGAGAACAGCGGGCTGTCCGGGGTGGTGACCAGCCGCAGCAGTTTCTCCACGTCGGCGATGAGGTTCCCGGCGCGTTCCTCCTCGCCGTTCGGGAGCGGGCGTTCGGCGGCAACCCGGGCCCATACGTCTCCTTGTTCGTACCACTCCAGTCCTGCGCCGGTGAGTAGGGCCGAGCACAGCACGAGGGAGACCTCATGCCGCCGCAGTGGGAGCTCCTGAGGGAAGCGGAGGGCGAACGCGGCGTCGGCATGGAAGAGGGCGTGGGCGGCGTCCATGCCCGCCGGTCCGCCGAAGGCCGCGGTCTCGGGCTCGTAGACCACCGGGTTCCAACCTGCGAGCAGCCCACGGTCGGTCAGGTCGTCGAGGGCGGCTTCGAGGCGGGCGCGGTGGCCGTGACCGCGGGGTTGTAGGCGCAGTCGCCAGCAGGGGTACTTGCGGATGAACCACCAGCCGCACTCCGGGCCGCCGAGGTGGGGGAGCAGGCGTCGGACGGTGTCCTCGGCGTTGTTCCAGTCGGTGAACTCCAGGTTCGCCTGCCACCATTGGCCGGGCCGGTGGGTGAGGAGGGCCTGGGCGCCGGCCCGGTGGTAGAGGTCGGCGGCCGCCTGGAGCTCCTCGGGAGCGGCCCCGGCCCGGCTCGCGGCTTCGGGCAGCGCGGTGCCCGCGAGTACTTCGCGCACCGCCTTCTCCAGCTCGGAGGGGGCGGCGGTGGTCAGTTGATGAGCAGGCATGCGTCCCATCCGGTCTCCACGGTCGCTTCGGTGGCGGTGAGCAGCGCCAGCACGACGCCCGCATCGCCGTCGAGCAGCCCCGCTTCCCGAGACGGGGCCACGGGTATGGCGGCGGTGAAGCGCTGGGCGAGCGCGGGCAGCAGTCCAGCGAGGCGCGGGTCGGCCGCGTCGGCGGCGGCGCGCCAGGCGGTCTGGAACAGCCCGGCCCATCCGTGGCACAGCCGCGCGTCACTCAGGGTGGCGAGCTGGTGCGGGTCGCTCAGGCAGTCGGCGAGCGCGCTCTCGAACACCGACCGCAGGTGGCGCTCTCCCAGGGCGAGTGCGGCGAGCTGCCCGGCGCGGGCGATGCCGGGGGTGCCGTAGCACCAGCTCGGCCGCGCCGGCCCTTGCTGGGCCGGGGTGCGGGCGGTGTACTCGGTCAGGGTGAGGTGTTCGGGCCACCACCGACCGGTGGGACCGGGGCGGCTCCAGTCCAGGAGGAAGGCGGCCAGGTGCTCGATCGCCGACATCTGCCCGGGGGCGGTGGTGCCTGCTCGGGAGGCCTGGCTGAGGAGCATCAGGGGCCCGGTGATGCCGTGTGCGGCGCCGAGGTTGGCGTGTCCGCCCTCGGGGGCGGTGGGGGAGTTGTGCGGGTCGTTGGCCACCCACCACCCGGGAACCCGGGCCCGGCCGAGGGGCAGCGGGCGGACCAGTGCCGACAGCGCGGTGAGGACCCGGGCGAGCTCGGGGCTGTCGGGGGCGGTGCGCAGCAGGTAGGCGCCAATGCCGGTGAGGCCGAAGAAGACGTCGTACTCGCCGAATCTCGCGGGTTCTTGTCTGTTGATGCGTTCCGTCATCTGTTGGGCGCGCTGGTCGGCGGTGCGGGCGATGTGGGTGTGCAGGGTGGCCAGGGCCTTGGCGTGGGCGCGGTGTGGTCCGGCGGAGTGCAGGGCGAAGGCCACGGCCGGGGCGCCCCAGTACAGTCCAGCCGAAGGGGAGGCGCTGATGTCGCCTTGGGCCGCGCGGGTCAGAGCGCGAAGGGCCAGTCCGGGGTCCGTCCGGCCGCGGGCGGCGAGTTCGGCGTGGGCCAGTGCGTCCCCGGCCTGACCTGCCGCCAGGGAGTGCGCACTGTCCTGGTCGAAGCCCTCCACAGGGCGGCGGGCCCACCGCTCGATGAAGGCGTCGGCTCTTGCACGCAGCTCGCTGTCGATGAGGGCGGTCGTGTTCATCGGCGGCCTTGGCCCTGGCGCAGGAGGCTGTGGGCGCAGTCGCGGGCCAGCCGCAGCAGGGACTCCTCATGGTCGGGGCCGAGGGCGCGGCGGTGGTGCAGGTGCAGCAGCGAACGCAGCACCATGCGCGGATCGCGCTGGGCCAAGAGCCGGTCGCGGTAGTCCGTGAGCGCGAGGCGGCGCTGCTCCCACGCGCGGCCCAACTCGGTTTCGGTGCTCGGCGGCACGGTGAGAAGGCGGCGGGCGTGTTCGCGGTCGTCGCGATCGACGGGGGCGCGCAAGTCGGCGAGGTCATCGGCCAGCCACTTGCGCCCTTGCTCGGGTGAGGCGGCGAGTGCTTCGGCGATGCCGACCATCGACGCCGCAGCGAGCGCGCGCTTCAGGCTGGCATCGTCGCGGGCGGTGGTGATCTGGGCGAGTGCGGCTCGGGAGTCGGCGGCGAAGACCTTGTGCGCGGCCCGCATGGCGTCGCCGTGGCCAAAGCGGCCGGTGTGCTCCCGGTGACCGGTGAACTCCAGCCCGGCCGACAGGTGTCGGGTATGCAGGGCGTGGGCCCAGGCGCCCAGGCGTTGGGCGAGGGCGGCGTGGTCGGCCGGATCGTCCAGTCGAACGGTCACCATTAAAGCCGGTTCACCGCCCGCGAGCGGAGCCTCGCGCTGGAACCACCACAGGCCCGACTCGGGCGCTTGGGTGAAGAAGCCGGAGGCGTGGTCGGTGAGGACCTCATCGGCGCGGTCGGGGTGGACGAGCAGGCGGGCCTGGACGAAGGGGCCCTCGCCGACCGGATGCGCCCTGAGGGCAGAGACGGCGACGGCTGGCCGGAGTGGTGTGCGGGTCGTCTTCAGTGCGAACAGGACCTCGTGGGCCCGGCCGATCCACCCCTCGTCCCCTTCCTCGCCGGGGCGTTCTCGCAGTTCGACCGTTCCGGTGGCCTCCAGGGCCGAGCGCAGCAGGCGCCGGTGCAGCGGCTCGTCCAAGTCGATGGGCAGGCGCTGATCGTGTTCGACCATCACCACCCGGCCGGGAACGGCCAAGGAGTCCCGCCACCGTTGAAAGGCCTGGTCCCAGTCGGTGGCCGGGGCCGAGGGGCCGGGCAGGTCGCTGGACCGGAGGCGCCAGCGGGCAGGGGCCAGGATCGTGCGCCCGCTGCGAAAGCGCGGCAGGTAGGGCAGGGAATCGGCGGCACCGGGATCGAAGGCGGTGTAGGCGGCGCAGCGGGCGAAGGGCAGCTCGGCGATGAACCGGGCCAGCGGAGGGGTGTGGGTTCCGGCCTCCAGGGCGTGCAGCACCCGCGGCTCCACCGCCCGCCCGGTCGAGGCCTGGATCAGGGCGAATCCGCGCGCATCGCCCACCACCAGCAGATCGTCCGGCGCGATGGCTTGCTCTCGGGCGTCGTGGCGGTCCAGGGCGATGCGCGCGGGGAGGACCTGGCGGGTGCGGGCGATGTCGGCGTTGCCGCGCCGCCGGGGGACGAAGGCCACCTGCGCGGTGAGCGCCCCGTCGTCGGCCTCGTAGGAGCGGGCCCACCGTTCCTGTTCGGGTTCGGGGAGCAGGTGGAGGAAGCGCCCGGCCATGCTGCTGGCCGCCCTCGGGGCGCCGGTGACCTCCAACAGGAAGTCGCCCTCCTCCAGGGCATGGAGGGTGCGGGCGTGGACGACGGCGCTGAGCTCCACACGCCCAGGCGGCGCCGCCTCCTCATCCGCCTCCAGGCTCTCCACGGTGCGCTCGTCCAAGTCGACCTCGTTGTCCCCGCGCATCAGGGCCCGCTGGACCAGCTCCAACAGGACGCCGTCGCGGGGTCGGCGCGGTCGGGGCGGCGCCTGGCGGGCCGAGCCGAGGAACCCGGCCGGGTAGCCCAGGCCGCCGTCGCCGACCAGCTCCAACACGGGGACCGCGGCCCCGGGGCCGTACCGGTCGCGGAAGCGCTGGTGGTACTCGTGCCAGTGCTGCGCCCCGAAGGGGTATGGCGACAGGCGCACCAGCAGCTCAGCCGCCCGCCGGGCCTCCTCGGCCACCGGGCGCGGCAGGGCGATGTCGCAGTCCAATGCCACATCCGCCGTCAGGCCCGCCCCTGGGCCCTCGTGGCACCGGCTCATCCGGCGGGAAAACGCGGCGACCTCGGCACGGTCGGCGCCCACGGGCCGGGGGCGGTCCTCGCTCACCTGGGCGGCGAGCACCTCCAGACCTTCCACCAGGTCCGCTGCCTCGGGGATCTCTTCGGCCTTGATGGCGTGCAGCTCCTCGCACAGGTAGGCGAGCGCGTCGGTGCGGTCCATCGGCGCCCACAGCCCTTCGAGGAGTAGGCCTTGGGAGAGGAGCCCGCCGAGGAAGCCGGTGATCGCGGAGTCCGTGGTACCAGGGAAGCGCTGTTGCAGGTGCTCGGCCAGCTCGGCGTATCCGACCCGGGAGCGGGCGGCCTCCAGCGCAGCGAGGGCCGGAGCGCTGCGGCGCACCGAGACCTCCACCGGCGCCGCCAACACCGACTGCCCACCGGACGCAGGACCGGGTGCGACAAGGCGGTCGCCCCTCCGGTGGACGCACGGGTTCGCCTGGACCGGGGCGCGGCGCCGCACCTCATCGATCGCCAGCAGGCGCTCGATGGCAGCGGCCAGCCAGGCGGTGTCCGGGCGAAGGCTCGCCCCATGTACTCCGCCCCAGTAAACGCGGGTGTCTCCGATGCTCGCAGGGGCGATGCCGGCGAACAGCCCGGCCGGTGTGGGGCGGTTCTGCCAGCGCAGCGCGAACGCGGCCGAGGAGACCAGCGCCTTGACCTCGCGCCTGCCCAGGTTTGCACCGTCGCTGCGGGCATGGACCTTGGAAAGGCGCTGATGCAGGACTGGAGAAGCGATCCGCAGCGCCTCACCGGCCCCGGGGGCGCCCCACAGCTCTCGGGACCATCCGAGCAGCCGCCGCCTGCCCTCGGAGTCGTCAGGGTCGGCGCCCCCGGGCGGAGCGGTGGCGCGGTCGGCGGTGGTGGCGCGCAGCATGACCGCGCACACGTGGTAGCCCGCCTCGGCCATGACCGGTGCCTCCTTCGCAGCGTTCGAGAAGAGGGGTGTCCGCCCCCAGGCCGGACACCCCTGATCCCCATGTGTTCGGTCGGCGGGCCCTAGAAGGGGTCGCCGACGAAGCTGTTGCAGGCCGAGGCGCCGTTCTGGCACGTGTTGCCGCACCCGTCGCTGGTGGTGCAGGCGAGCTTGCCGCTGGGGTGGGTGGTCAGCACCACCCGCACTTCCAGCTCGAAGTCCTCGGGAAGCTCGTCGGGGCCGGTGTCCTCGGCGGCCGGGGCCGCCTCAGGCATCAGGAGCGCGGTGTCTCGGGGGGCCATGTTCTCCTCCTGCTCGCGGTTATTCCGGGGGCCAGGTCAGGGTGACGCGGACGTGGCGCTTGTCGATGACGGCCTGACCCTCCAGTTCCTCATCGGGCGTGGCGGCCGGGTAGGCGGTGACCTGCGGGTCGGGCCCGCCGCGGTGCAGCCGGTCCCACACGGTGACCAGCGCGGTGACCTCGTCGGCCAGTTCCGTTCGGTGCGGGCCGAAAGCGTGCACCCCGTACTCCACGTGCTCATCGGCCTCATCGCCGGGTGCGGGACGGGTGATGAGGTAGGCGAAGCTGTCGCCCCGCACGGCGGCCATCGAGAAGTAGGGGTTGGTCGGCTGGACTGCGCCGGTGTCGGCCTCGGAGTCGGTGGTCATGATGCAAAAGCCCGGCAGGTGGGTGGCCAGGTAAAGCTGGAGCCCGACGATCGGCTCCTGACGGTGCACCCGAACACCGGTCCACGCCTCGGTCCGAGGGCTGCGCACCGCGTTGTCCAGAAGCTCCACCTCGCCCGGGGCGCCGTCGCCGAACCGCAGCCCCACCGACTCGTCACCGTTCACAAGGACGACCTGCTCGTCGTGGGCGTCGACGCCCTGCATGGCCACGAACCCGCACACCAGCGCCGAGTCGCTGACCAGGCGGCCGCCGGAGCGGTGGAAGGCCACCGAGCGGGTGAGTGACCGCATCCGCAGCGGCACCACCAGCCGCCCGTCCTCGGCAAGCTGCTCGGTCCAGGCCGACGGGATGTCCCAGGCACCGGCGGTGACGATGATCCGGTCGAACGGCGCCTCGCCCGGGACTCCTTCGGCGGCGTCGCCGGTGACCACCCGCACCTGCGGGTACCCGGCCTCGGCCAACAGCTTGGCGGCGCGCTCGGTGACCTCAGGGTCGATGTCGATGCTCACCACGTGCCCGGCGGGGCCGACCAGTTCGGCGATCAGGGCGGCGTTGTAGCCGCCCGAGCCGATCTCCAACACCCGCATGCCCGGTTCGATGCGGGCCTGTCCGAGCATCATGGCCTGGATCTGCGGGGCCGAGACCGAGCTGAGGGCCACGCCGCGTTCGTCCTTCTTGGTGACCACCGGGTTGAACGGGGCGTGCGCGGCCTCCAGGTCGGCCTCGGGGGCGAACAGGTGCCGCGGCACCTCCAGCAGCGCCCGCTCCAGCGGGGGCGAAAGCTCCATGCCGTTGAGCGCCTCGGGGCTCTTCAGCGTGGCCACCATCTCTTGGCGCCAGGCGGCGGGGGACTTTCCGGTCTGATCGGACAATGTGCCTCGTCCTTGTCGGTACAGACGTGCAGTGATCAAGAGGCGACAGCGCGCCGTCCTGCACCATCGACCGTAGAGAGGGCCGAAGCGCCGACTCAATGAAGTTGCACGAAGTTGCACAGCCTCAAGCGAAGGCCTCGGAAGCCGAGTCGATGAGCGCCCGTGCCCGGTCGCCATAGACAGCAGCGCGGCGCAACTCGTTGAATGCCCTGATGTACGTGGCGATCTCTGTGGGTGCACGCACGCTGACCTCGGCGTTGAGCAGCTCGACCTGAACTAGGTCGTCGTCGTAGATGTAGCAGGCCTCCAGAGGCCAGATGCCACGCCGGTCGGAGAAGGGGATGACGCCGAGCGAGACCGTCGGCAACGACATCACCGACCGCAGGTGGTTCAGCTGGTCGGACATAGCCGCACGGTCGCCGATTCTGTAGCGCAGCACGGACTCCTCGATGAGGAAGGAGAAGCTGCGGTGGCTTTCATAGAGGACCTGTGACCGGGCGGTACGCGCCTCGACCGCCTGCTCTACATCGTCGGGAATGCCCCTGAAGGCTGTGATCGCCGACAGCAGCGCGGTGGCGTAGGCCGGCCGTTGGAGGAACCCGGGGACGATGTCGGGCGAGTAGACCCGGAAGCGGCTGGTCTGCCGATACAGGGGGTTGTAGGAGGCTTGGAGGCGTTGGAGTCCCGAGCGCTGCTTGCGCTTCCACTCCACATACATCGACTCGGCGCTGCGCGAGGCGGCGATGAGATCGGCGACCTGCTCTTCGGCCCCGCAGGCCCGGCACCAGGCACGGATATCGTCGTCAGAGGGAGGCGTGCGAGCATTCTCGAGCCGGGAGGTCTTGGCCTTGTGCCACCCGCACGCCCCGGCGAGCTGTTGTCCGGTCAGTCCCGCCTCGATGCGCAGTTCCTTCAGACGCTCGGCGACCGCGCGTCTGGCTTCAAGGGCGCTGGGCGAAGGGACTGAGGGCATGGCAAGAGATCAGCGCTGGTCAGACCTGGTAGTCCTCATGCGCAACCGCACGCTCCCACACAGAGTCGAACGCAGCCGCGCAAAGCTTGACCACGGCAGGATCCTCGACGATCTCGCAGCCGAGCATGGCCCCGTCGCCGCTGAAGTGATTCACGCGCACTACCCGGTCGTCGAAGAGCCAGAAGTCGTTGCCCGGGAACGCGATGTCGGTGGCGCGGCTCCGCGGCAGCCACCTGACCTGCTCGCCCGCGATCAGGTTGGCCTGGGTGATGAAGTGCTCGTAGCGGATGTACTCCGACACCGGCTCCGAGACCACCCGGGCACGGCGGACGGCTACACCTCGCGCCACGGCGTCGGCAACGGCCTGATAGTAGGGGTGCCACCAGGACTCGTGGTCCTCCCAGTCGGTGCGTCGGCCGTTCCGCCAGGCCTCGAAGTCCTCCTTCTCATCCCCGACCGCGTAGGCGTCGCGCATCTCCAAGTGCACGGCGCTGTGCGTGCTCTGGGCGAGCATGTCAGTGAAGGCGGGAACGTTCTGCCTCATCACAGGCCTTCCTCAGGGCATCGATCATCCGGGTCGGCATCCGAACGATGTCCTCGTGGGGAGGGACCGGACCTGCTGCCCGGCAGCCCTGCCGTGTGTCCGCATCGACCTTCCATCCCTGCAGAACGAAGTCGCCGGTGGCATCGTCGATGAAAACGCTGGGTGAGCCGTCCTTGCCGGATTCGGGGTCTTTACCGATGAACCGAAGCTGCATAGCGCCCTCTCAGTGGACGTGGGGGTTGCATCCGGTTGCACCGACCATCGCATCTCTCTGACAGTAGGTCAACGGAGGGAGGGGCCCTCTATCGCGTGGCAGTAGGCCGCGGCTGTGCCCGAGGAAGCGCCCTTTGCGTAGTCATATCGCCGGGTGCCCGCTTCGTGGCTTCGCCCTATTGGAAGAGTCCCAGAAGGTATGCCCCCAGCATCATCCCGAGGATCGAGCAGGTGTGGATGGATCTCCAAACGGGATCAGTCACGGGGCGTGCCAAGGAGATGGCGTGGGGAAGGGCGTTACGGTCGCGGCCTGTGCCGGTGGGCTCTGGAACGGGGCGTCCCGTGTGCCGGAGGGATCGCACGGTGCGGACGTCGCGGATGGAGGAGTCGCCATCCGGACCCAGCTCCGTCCTGAGCTGGGTCAGCCACTCCGGCAGCGAGGGATCGGCGTTGGACGGCCACGGCTCTGGGCGGGCCACCGACATCCGCTCGGGCATCGTCGCGGGGCGCGGTGTCGTGTAAGGGCGGGCGCGGTTGAAGCGGCATCCCTTGGGGGCAGCGAGGACGGCGCGTATGTGCGGATCGGTTGCAGTGCTCGGGACGTGGTCGGGGGAGGTCATCTTTGCTGCTTCTCTCTGCTGTGACGGGCGACGTGGGAAGGAGTGAACGCGCCCTACTTGAGGAGGACTTCGAACCACACGGTCCGGCCGGTGGGACCGGTGTGCGTGTCCCAGGCGGCGGCAAGGGCGTCGACGAGGCCGAGCCCCCGACCGCCGCGGTGCAGGCCGAGAGCGGCGGGGTGTGCACGGATCACTGGAACGCCCGGGCCGCCCTGGTCATGGACGCTTACGCGGAGGCGCTCGGCGTCCACGACGGCGATGACGGAGAAGAGGCCTCCCGGCATGCCGCTGGCGGTGTGGCGGATCGAGTTCGTCGCCAGCTCGCTGAGCAGCAGGCAGGCCGTGAACGCGGTGTCCGAGGTGGCGGCGTCGGCGACGAGGGCGCGCTCCAGCCAGCGCCGGGCGGCCGGGACCTGGTCGGCGAGGCCGTGGAAGGTCGAGGAGTAGGTACGCGGCAGGGGCAGGTCCATGGCAGGACACCTCCTGGGTGAGGCCCCGGTGACGTTCGGTGTCTGCCATGGTGGACGAGTGAATCGTCCAGTGCAATTCTCACTGAGAAAATGACTACGATGAGCCATGGCCTAAGTGGTCACTTCGGGCGGGAGACTGGCCCAACGCCACGTGAGCAGGGAAGGAACCCTCCCAGATGCCCCCAATCCAGGCTCCGACCATCAGACTCCGCCAACTCGGTCTGGAACTTCGGCGGCGCCGGGAGGCCGCCGGGTTGAAGATCGAGGATGCGGCGTACCACCTCGAGTGCTCGATCGCCAAGGTCAGCAGGATCGAATTGGCGAAGGCCAAGCCCCGGGTCCGGGATGTCCGTGACCTGTGCGAGCTCTACGGGGTGGACGGCAACGACCGGGACCTGCTCGTCCGACTGGCCAAGGACGCCCAAGCGCCGGGGTGGTGGGACGAGTACCAGGACGTCTTGTCGGCCCAGTTCGGCTCGTTCATGGGCATGGAGCACGAGGCGAACTCGGTTCGGTGCTACGAGGCCCTGCTCGTTCCGGGCATCTTTCAGACACGGTCGTATGCCGAGGCTGTACTTAGAGGGACACTGCTGCCGCCCCAGAACACCGAGACGGAGATCGAGAGGCGTCTGGAGGTGCGCCTGCACCGGCAGCGGCTCCTGGAACGAGAACCGCGGCCCCGAGTGTGGGCGATCTTGGACGAAGCCGTCCTTCGGAGGCCGGCGGGTGGGAGGGCGGTCCATCGCGGCCAGCTTGAGCGACTGCTGGCCGAGTGCGAGCGGGACGGCGTCGACCTCCAGGTCCTACCGTTCGAGCGGGGCGTGCACGCCGCCCTCGACGGTCCCTTCTATCTCTTCGGATTTCCGGCACCTGCCCACCCTGACGTGGTCTATGTAGAGTCCCAGAGCGGCAACTCCTATCTGGAGAAGTCCGGGAACGTCGCCCGTCATGCGCAGATGTTCAGTCTTCTCGCCGCTCAGGCCCTGGACCCGGATAGGAGTCGACGGTTCATTGAAGAGCGGATCGAGGAGTGCCAGTGAGCCAGGGCTTCGGCGACAGGGCGATCGGGTGGAGAAAGTCCTCCTACAGCCAGGGGGCGAGTGGATGTTTAGAGTGCGCGGCCGTCGGTGTGCGCGGGCGTGCGGTGCGGGACACCAAGAACCGCGACCTCGGGCATCTGGCCTTCGGGAATGGGGAGTGGGCGGCCTTCCTCAGGTCTCTCCAGACTGAGGTCTTCTAGGGCCTGGTGCGGGAGAGCGGCTGGGAGCGATCGGCTACGGAGGACTGCCCTAGAGCAGAACAGTGCCGGTGGCCCGAGCTGGAGGAGAGCGCGACGAGCTTCCTACGCGGGGCAGAGCACATCGACGCGGCACCGCTCGTCGAGTTGGCGGATGCGCTCGCCGACCTTGCGGCCGGCGCACTTCCTCCCGCTCCGACTGGGCGGCACTGGTACTTCGGGACTCCGGAGGGTCGGGTCCTCCTAGACGGATAGGCAGGCGCTTCGAACGTGCCGGTGGGCGCGCGGCGCGGCCCGCGATCATCTGTGGCCTCCATCCGCTTTCGCGACAGGCCTTGGGGCCGTCTTCCAGCGGAAGAGCAGGGCCACTGCCGCCACCATCACTGGGACCGCGATGTACTCGGCGGCGAAGGGGGCGATCGCCGCTGTCAGGACCAGTGCCGTCGCCGCGTGCGCGCGGGCCCGGCCCCTCAGGAGGCGCGCTCCTGACCCCATCCCCACCAGGTACGTCACCAGCACCAGCGACGCGGGGATTCCCACCAGCGCCTCGGTGCCCCAGCCGCCGGCCCAGCTGACCGCCAGGCCCGCCGCGCCGCCGCCGGCCACCGTCAACACGCCCGCCACCGGCACCCCGCGCGTGTCGCGACGGGCCAGGAACCCCGGCGTCCAGCCGTCGGAGCCGAGCGCGTAGGCGAGCCGGGAGAGGGAGGCGAGGAAGGTGTTCGTCGTCCCCAGGCTGATCACCGTCGCCAGCACCGCCGAGGCGACGGCGGCGCTGAACCCCAGCCCCGTCCCCAGGACCTCGCCCACCGCGACCCGGTCCACGGCCGGGTCGCCGTAGGTGCCCGTCCCCACCACCGCGAACGCGACCCCCGTGTACAGCACCAGCACGACCGCCACCGTCGCCACGGTCGCCCGCCGCATGTCCCTGCGCACGTCCCGGAACTCGCCCGCCAGGTGTGCCACCGCCTCCCACCCGGCGAACGCCAGGAACAGCACCACGGCCGCCTTCGCCACGCCCGACACCCCGTGCGGCGCGAACCCGGTGGGCCCGGTGAAGGCCTCCATGCCGACGTGCGGCAGCGCGGCCAGCGTCGCGGCCAGCAGCAGGAGCGCCACCCCTCCCGCCAGCGCCAGCTGCACCCGCCCGCTCAGCCGCATCCCCGCCAGGTTCGCCGCCGTGGCCAGGGCCAGGATGGCGCCCGCGACCACGTACGCGGCCCACGGTCCGGCGCCCAGCGCCGCCGCCACGTAGTAGCCGCCGGTCAGCGGAACGATCGTCTGCCCGAGCACACCGGCGACGAGGTAGAACCAGCCCGATAGGCCCCCCGCCGTCGGTCCGAACGCCCGGGCCGCGTAGGTGGCGATGCCCCCGGCGTCCGGGTACCGCGTGGCCAGCGCCGCGAACGTCGTCGCCAGCGGCAGCCCCAGCAGCCCCATGAACAGCCACGCCAGCAGCGACGCGGGCCCCGCCATCGTGGCCGCCTGCCCCGGCAGCACCAGGACCCCCGCGCCCAGCACGGCTCCGGTGTAGAGCGCCACCGCCTGCCCGAAACCGATGGTGCGCTCCGGCGCGATGGTGCTCACCCTCGTTCCTCCTCACCGGATCGCCCGGCCGCACGGGGGTCCCGGCGGCAGGAACCAGCCTCGGGGTTCCACCTGGGCCCGGCCAGTGGCAAGCTTGCCGATATGCGAACGGATCTTGCCGCCCACCGCGTCGCCGTCACGGTCGTCGAGGGCGCACCGGTCTTCGAGGTGTCGGTCGCGTGCGAGGTCTTCGGCATCGACCGTCCCGACCTCGCCGACCCCTGGTACGAGATGTGGATCTGCGCGGAGCGTCCCGACACCGCGCTCGCGCACGGCCTGGCCCTGCAAGAGGCCCACCCCCTCGACAGCGTCGTGGAGGCCGACACCGTGCTGGTCCCCAACTGCACCGAGGTGGACCGGGCGCCCCGCGAGCTGGCCGAGGCGGTGCGCGCCGCCTACGACAACGGGGCCAGGGTCGCCTCCATCTGCACCGGCGCCTTCGTGCTCGCCGCCGCCGGGCTGCTGGACGGCCGCACCGCGACCACCCACTGGATGCACGCCGCCGAGCTGGCCGCCGCCCACCCCAAGGTGCGGGTCGACCCCGCGGTCCTCTACGTCGAGGACGGCGGCGTCTACACCTCGGCCGGGACCGCCGCCGGGATCGACCTCTGCCTGGAGCTGGTGCGCGCCGACCACGGCACCGCGGTCGCCAACGCCCTCGCCCGCCGCCTGGTCACCCCGCCCCACCGGGAGGGCGGGCAGGCGCAGTACGTGGAGGCGCCCGCGCTCGCCCACGACGACACCCGCCTGGCCCCGCTCCTGGAGTGGGCGCGCTCCCGGCTCGCCGAGCCGCTCACCCTCGACGACCTCGCCCGCCGCGCCAACCTGAGCAGGCGCACGCTGGCCCGCCGGTTCGAGGACGCCCTGGGCGTGCCGCCGCTGCGCTGGCTGCTGTGCGAGCGGGTCCGCCGCGCCCAGCTCCTCCTGGAGACCACCGGGCTGCCCGTCGAGCAGGTGGCGGAGGCGAGCGGCCTGGGCAGCGCGGCGAACCTGCGCCGCCACTTCACCCGGCACGTGGGGGTCGCGCCGCTCGCCTACCGGCGCGCCTTCCTCGCCTCCCGGGAGCGGAGGGCGTCCGCGGCACGATCGTGACCTCGGCCGCAGGAACCGGAGGCCGCCTCTGTACGTCGCAGACGGTATACCCCATCAACGAAAGAGAGCAGGAGAACGGCCATGGCAGGAACCGTAGGCAGGCGCGTGGCGGCGGCGGGCGGGTTGGGAGCACTGGCGGTGCTCCTGTCCGCGGGCTGCTCGTTCAACGCCAGCGTCGGGGACATGGAGCCGGTCGGGAGCCCGGACGCCGAGCAGGAGAGCGGCGGTGACGGCGGCGGCGCCGAGTCCCCCGAGGCGGGCGGCGGCGACGCGGGTGCCGTCCCCGCGGACGAGGTCGCCCGGCAGGCCTCCGACACCCTGGCGGAGACCGTCGGCCAGACGCCCGACTCCCTGACCTGCCCCGAGGACCTTCCTGCCGAGGTCGGGGCCTCCATCCGCTGCGAGCTCACCGCGGACGGCCAGACCTTGGGCGTGACCGTCACCGCGACCGCGGTCGAGGGCACGAACGTCGACTTCGACGTGGTCGTCGACGAGACGCCCATGGGCTGACGCCCGAACCGGGGCCGGGTGAACAGCGCGACCCGGCCCCGTCGGCTCCGCCGCGCGGCGGAGCCGGCGGGGGATGGCGCTCGCCTCAGTGGTGGTCCATCATCGGTGCCGGAACCGGCGCCCCCTCTTCGAGGAGCCGACATGACCGACCCCGCGCCCGGCGGCGGCCCCCTGGACGTCCTGGAGCGCATGCTGCCGCTCCTGCGTGACAAGGACCTCGACGCACTCGCCGACCTCTACACCGAGGACGCGGTGCACGAACTCCCCTTCGCCCCTCCCGGTGCTCCCCGCCGCATCGAGGGGCGCGAACGGATCCGGGAGTACTTCTCCTCGACGCTGGCCCATGTCCCCCTGGAGTTCCACGCGTTCCACCCGGTCGCGGTGAATCCCGCGGCGGACCCGCAGGTGGTCGTCGCCGAATACGACGCCGAGGGCACGGCCCTTCCCACCGGCCGCCGGTTCACCGTCCGCTACCTGTGGGTGCTGCGCGTCGTCGACGGCCGGATCGCCGAATGGCGCGACTACTGGAACCCCGCGGAGATCATCGACCTGCAGGGATAGGCGGACGCCCCTCCTCCGGCACCGGACACATCGCCGGTGTTCAGCCGCTGTAGTCCCTCCAGTTCTGGCAGTTCAGCAGGCACGACGCCTCACCGATCAGTTCCCCGGGGCCGTCGATCCCGCGTTCCCCGATGGAGCGCGACAGGTCGACCAGGTCCACGCCCCAGGAGTCCGTCCTCAGGCGGGCCGCGCGGCCGCCTGGGAACTCCACGCGGGCCTCCCTCCACCCGCGCGGCCACTGGAGGCGGTGGTCGGCCTCCTCGCTGTCCAGGTGGGCGGCCCTCATCCTGGTGATGATGACGCCCTCCCGTAGCACGCACTCCTCCACCCGCACCGTGGTCGCCCGTTCCCCCGGGCCGCAGGAGAGGAGCCCGTCCGCCGTGATGCCCGACGCCTCCGGATCGGGGTCGGGGGGCGTGGTGCCCAGCAGCACCGTCCGGCCGAACCAGTCGCGGTAGACGAGTTCGGTGAAGCCGTTCTTTCCATAGGCGTGGGTGAACCGCCAGCCCCGTGCCTCAAGGACCGCGACGCTCGGGTACCCGGCCAGCCCGGCCGCCGCCTCCTCCTGCTCGTCCTGTGCCTCGACGTGGTGCATCCCGCCGCGCGCCACGAAGACCATCGCGACGGCCGCCGCCCAGGCGGCGTATCGGCGGTGGTCCATGTCGCGGACCCCCGCTCCGAGGACCATCGCGACGAACACCGCCAGGGCCGGCGCCAGGACGACGGCCGGTGCCCAGAGGGGGACCGGCGGATCCAGGACGTACTCGATCCCGAAGGGGGCGGCGCACGCCGACACCAGGCCGACGAGTCCGCCGACGGCGTAGGGGTGCTCCACACGGCGCCTCTGGAGGTGGGCCCCCGCCGCCAGCGCCACGGCGATCGCGGGGACCACGGCCCTCATCGCGAGCGAGTCGATCGTGGGGTCGTAGGAGGGCGTGAGGACGAAGACCCCCGCCGTGCCGAGGACCGTGGCCACGGCCGCGGCCGGCGTGTAGAGGAACGCCGTGACGGCGGCCTCTTTGACGGGGCCCTGAGCGGGGGCGCCGTGGGAGTCGGGCATGGTGGATCGGACCCGCCGCCGCACCGGGGCGTTCCATCGCGGCCGGATGCGGTCCGCGGCCCTACTCTCCCGTGAACGTCGGCGCGCGCTTCTCGGCGAACGCGCGGGCGCCCTCCTTGGCGTCCTGGGACGCCATCACCTCCCAGCCGACCGCGTCGCTGACCTTGAGCGCCTCCTCCTCCGGCATGCCCTCGGTCTCGCGGTGGACGCGCAGGACCGCCTGCACGGCCAGCGGGCCGCACGCGGCGATCCGGTGCGCCACCCGCATGGCCTCCTCCAGCGCACCCCCGTCCGGGACGACCCGCGTCACCAGCCCGATGTCCGCCGCTTCCCGGGCCGTGTACGACCGGCCGGTCAGCAGCATCTCCATCGCGTGCGCGTACGGGATCTGCCTCGGGACCCGGATCGCGCAGCCCCCCATCGGGAACAGGCCGCGCCTGGCCTCGTACAGGCCCAGCACCGCCCCCTCCCCGGCGATGCGCACGTCCGTGCCGACCACCAGCTCGGTGCCGCCCGCCACCGCCGGGCCCTCGACCGCCGACACCAGCGGCTTGGGCGGGCGGTCCTGCCGCAGCAGCCCCTTCCAGTGGAAGTCCTCGATCTCGGCCGCACGCGCCCGCACCCGCGGGTCGTCCGACGGGCGCCCCATCCCCTTGAGGTCCGCCCCGGCGCAGAACACCCCGCCCGCGCCCGTGAGCACCCCGACCCGCACCTCCGGCTCGGCCGCGATGTAGGCAAAGGCGTCCGCCATCCCCACGAGCATGTCCGTCGACAGCGCGTTGCGCGCCTCCGGGCGGTCCATCTCCACGGTGACGATGGGCCCCTGCCGGCGCACCGCGCAGTGGGGGGTGGACAGGGGGAGGAGGGGCGCTTCCGTCGGGTGTTCGGTCATGGGGCCTCCCGGTCGGCGGGTGGTGTCCGGGCCCGCGCCGACGCCGCTCCAGGGGCCCAGGTGAGAACTGATTCTAGATCGGAAAAACGCTGCTGGACACGGTCTAGCCACAAAAAGGAGAACGTGCTCTACTTTTCGGGGAGTCAGCGTCCGTGTGACGGAGGTCTCCATGTCGGACACCGCACCCCTCGGCTTCTGGAGGACCGCCCGCGCCCACCCCGACCGCCTCGCCTGCGTCGACCCCGACGGGACCGAGCACACCGCCGGAGCCCTCCTGGCCCGCGCGAACCGCCTCGTCCACGCCCTGCGCGCGCTGGGACTGCGCGCCGGCGACGGCGTCTGCGGCCTGACCCCCAACGGGTCGGACGGCCTCACCCTCTACCTGGCCGCGCTCCAGGCCGGCCTCTACTTCACCCCCGTGAACTGGCACCTCACCGGCCCCGAGGTCGGCTACATCACCGCCGACAGCGGCGCCAAGGCCCTCTTCGTCCACGAGCGCTTCGCCGAACAGGGCGTGCACGCCGCCGACGCCGCCCGCCTCCCCAAGGAGGCCCGCATCGGCTTCGGCGACGTCCCCGGCTTCGTCCCCTTCGATACCTTCACCGGCGGCCACCCCGACCGCATGCCCGAGGACCGCACCGCCGGGCAGACCATGCACTACACCTCGGGCACCACCGGCCGCCCCAAGGGCGTGCGCCGCGCGCTCAGCGGCCTGGACCCCGACGACGCGGCCGAGCTGGGCACCGCCCTGTTCGGGTTCTTCGGCATCGAACCCGGCCCCGGCAACGCCCACCTGGTCACCGCGCCGACCTACCACACCGCCGTCACCCAGTTCAGCACCACCGCCCTGCACATGGGGCACACCGTCGTCTACATGGACGGGTGGGACGCCGAGGAGTTCCTCCGCCTGGTCGAGCGCCACCGCATCACCGGCACGCACATGGTCCCCACCCACTTCAAGCGCCTGCTCCACCTGCCCGAGGAGGTGCGCTCCCGCTACGACGTCTCCTCGATGCGCTGGCTCGTCCACGGCGCCGCCCCCTGCCCCGAGGAGGTGCGCGCGGCGATGTTCGCCTGGTGGGGCGAGTGCGTCTACGAGTACTACGCCGCCACCGAGGGCGGCGGCACCGTGCAGCGCCCCGAGGACCGGCACGGCCACCCCGGCTCGGTGGGCCGCCCCTGGCCCATCACCGAGCTGCGCATCGTCGGCGACGACGGCCGCACCCTCCCGCCGGGGGAGACCGGCACCGTCTACATGCGCATGCTCGGCCCCGACTTCGAGTACAAGGGCGACCGCCGCAAGACCGACGAGGCCCGCCTCGACGGCTTCTTCACCCTCGGCGACATCGGCCGCCTGGACGAGGACGGCCACCTCTACCTCAGCGACCGCACCTCCGAGGTGATCATCTCCGGCGGCGCCAACATCTACCCCGCCGAGATCGAGAAGGAGCTGCTCACCCACCCCGAGGTCATGGACGCCGCCGTCTTCGGCGTCCCCGACGACGACTGGGGCGAGCAGGTCAAGGCGGTCGTCGAGCCCGCCGCCGGGTCCGAGCCCGGGCCGGAGCTGGCCGAGCGCATCCGCGCCCACCTGCAGGGCCGCCTGGCCCGCATGAAGCACCCCCGCACCATCGACTTCATCGCCCAGATGCCCCGCGAGCCCAACGGGAAGCTGCCCAAGCGCCGCCTCCGGGACCCCTACTGGGAGGGCCGTGAGAAGAATGCCGACTGAGCCCCCTGGGGCCGACCCCCTCGCCCCCCTCGTCGGAGCGCACACCGTCGCCTTCCCCGGCGGCTACACCCGTAGCACCGGGCCGGTCATCGGCCGGTTCCTCACCGAGCTGCGCGACGGCCGCCTGGTCGGGGTCCGCGCCGCGTCCGGGCGGGTGCTGTTCCCGCCCACCGAGTACGACCCCCGCGACGGCTCCCCGGTCACCGACGACTTCCCCGAGGTCGGCCCCGCCGGGACCGTCCAGGCCTGGTGCTGGGTGCCCGACCCGCGCCCCGCCCACCCCTTCGACCGCCCCTTCGCCTGGGCGACCGTGCTCTTCGACGGCGCCGACACCGCCCTGCTCCACGCGCTCGACATGGGTCCGGACGCCGGGGCCGACCCGCCCCGCGGCCTGCGCGCCGGGCTGCGCGTCCGCCCCCGCCTGCGCCCCGCCGGCGAGCGCACCGGATCCATCACCGACATCGCCTGCCTGCGCCCCGAGGTGACCGCGATCCGCGACACCGGCCGCCTCGACTACACCATCCGCGCCGACGCCGCCCTCACCCGGTACCTGGAGGCCCAGACCGAGGGCCGCATCATCGGCTCCCGCGCCCGCAGCGGGGCGGTGTACGTGCCCCCGCGCGACCTCGACCCCGCCGACGGCACCCCCGTCACCGGGGACGTGGAGCTGCCGCCCACCGGGACGCTCACCACCTTCTCGGTCAACCACGTGCCCGACCCCCGCGCCCCGCAGGTCCCCTTCGTCACCGGATACGTCCGCCTCGACGGCGCCGACGTGGACCTGCTGGCCCTGGTCAGCGGCGTCGACCCGGAGCGGGTCCGCCCGGGGATGCGCCTGCGGGCCGAATGGCTCCCGCCCGAGGAGCGCAGCCGCACCCGGCCGAGCATCCGCTGGTTCGTCCCGGATGAAGGAGCCGAAGCGGGGACGGGGGAGGCGCCGTGAGCGCCGCGGCCCCGGCCCGCGTCGCCGTCGTCGCCTACGCCGCCGAGGTGCACCCGGGCGGCACCCCCGCCGCCGAACCCGCCCTGGTCCACTGCGCCGTGACCGCCGTCCTCGACCAGGCCGGGATCGACCGCGCCGACGTCGGCTTCACCTGCTCGGGCAGCTTCGACTACCTCGCCGGGGCGCCCTTCTCCTTCGTCGGCGCCCTCGACTCCCTCGGCGCATGGCCGCCCATCAGCGAGAGCCACGTGGAGATGGACGCCGCCTGGGCCCTCTACGAGGCGTGGCTGCACCTCCTCAGCGCCGAACAGGGAGACAGCGGCAGTACCGGCAGCGGCGGCATCGCCCTCGCCTACGGCTTCGGCAAACCCACCCAGGGCTCGCTCCCCGACATCCTCGCGCGCACCCTCGACCCCTATTACCTGGCCCCGCTGGGCGTCGACGCCGACGACCTCGCCGCCCTCCAAGCGCGCGCGGCCATCGACGCCGGTGTCTGCGCCGAGGACGCGGCCGGTGCCGTCGGCGGCGCCCCACCGGCGGACGGCGCGGCCGCGGTCCTCCTGGCCACCGAGCCCGCCGCCTCCCGCATCGCCCGCGCGCGCGGCGTCCGCCCCGCCTGGATCACCGGCCTCGAACACCGCATCGACGTGCACAGCCCCGCCGCGCGCGACCTGTCCCGGTGCGCCTCCGCCGCGCAGGCGGCCGCCGCCGCGGGCGTCGACAAGGGACCCGTGCACGTCGCCGAACTCCACGCCCGCCACCCCCACGAGGAGGCCCTGCTGCGCGCCGCCCTCGGCCTGGGCCCGAACACCGAGGTCAACCCCTCCGGCGGCCCCATGGCGGCCGACCCCGTCATGGCCACCGGCCTGGTCCGCATCGGCGAGGCCGCGCGCCGCGTCGCCGACGGCACCGCCGACCGGGCCGCCGCCCACGCCGCCCAGGGCCCCTGCCTGCAGCACAACCTCGTCGCGGTCCTGGAGGCCGCACCGGAAGGAGGCCCCCGATGAGCCGAGCGGCCGCGGTGATCGGCGTCGGCCAGACCCACCACCGCAGCAGGCGCACCGACGTGTCCATCCCCGGCCTGGTGCGCGAGGCCGCCCTGCGCGCCCTGGAGGACGCCGGGCTGGGGTTCGCCGACATCGACGCCGTCGTGCTGGGCAAGGCCCCCGACCTGTTCGAGGGCGTGGCCATGCCCGACCTGTTCCTCGCCGACGCCCTGGGCGCCCGCGGCAAACCCCTGCTGCGCGTGCACACCGCCGGCTCGGTCGGCGGCTCCACCGCCATCGCCGCCGCCCAGCACGTGCGCTCCGGCGCCTTCGGCCGGGTCCTCGCCCTGGCCTGGGAGAAGCAGTCCGAGTCCAACGCCACCTGGGCGCTCACCGTCGGCCAGCCCTTCTCCGCCTCCCTCGTCGTCGGCGCCGGGGGCTACTTCGCGCCCTTCATCCGCGCCTACATCGAGCGGTCGAAGGCGCCCGAGCACGTGGGCTGGGAGGTCGCCGCCAAGGACCGCCGCAACGCCCTGCTCAACCCCTACGCCCACCTGCGCATGCCCGGCATCACCCCGGAGGCGGTCGCCGCCAGCTCCATGCTCTGGGAGCCGCTGCGGTACCTGGAGACCTGCCCCTCCTCCGACGGGGCCTGCGCCATCGTGCTCGCCTCCGAGGAGGCGGCCCGCGCCGCCCCCGGCCCACCCGCCTGGATCCGCGGCGCCGCCGTGCGCAGCGAGCCCATCGCCTTCGCCGGGCGCGACGCGGTCGACCCCCGGGCCGGGCGGGACTGCGCCGCCGACGTCTACGCCCAGGCCGGGGTGGACGACCCCCGCCGCGGCATCGACGCCGCCGAGGTGTACGTCCCGTTCAGCTGGTACGAGCCCATGTGGCTGGAGAACCTGGGCTTCGCCGGGCCGGGGCAGGGGTGGCGGCTGACCGACGGGGGCGCCACCGCGCTGGACGGCGACACCCCCTGGAACCCCTCCGGCGGCGTGCTGTCCACCAACCCCGTCGGCGCCTCCGGCATGATCCGCTTCGCCGAGGCCGCCCAGCAGGTGCGCGGGCGCGCCGGCGGCCACCAGGTGGAGGGCGCCCGCACCGCCCTCGGCCACGCCTACGGCGCCGGGTCCCAGTTCTTCGCGATGTGGATCGTCGGATCGGAGCGCCCCTGATGGAGTTCAACCTGGCCGACCTCTTCGAGGGCGTCGCCGCCCGCGTCCCCGACCGCACCGCGCTGGCCTGCGGAGACGAGCGCCGCACCTACGCCGAGCTGGACGCGCGGGCGGGACGCCTGGCCCGGGGCCTGGCCGCCGCAGGGGTGCGCCCCGGCGACCGCGTCGCCCAGTACCTGTACAACGGGCCACACTACGTCGAGGCGCTGCTGGCGGCGCTGAAGATCCGCGCGGTCCCGGTCAACGTCAACTACCGCTACGTCGCCGGGGAACTGCGCTCCCTGCTCGCCGACGCCGACCCCGCCGCCCTGGTGCACGACGCCGCCTTCGACGGGCGGGTCGCCGAGGCGTCCCCCGCGGCCCCCTCGCTGCGCTGCACCGTCCGGGTGCCCGACGGGTACGAGGAGGCGCTGGCCGCCGCCCCGGACGGGCCGCCGTTCCCCGCCCGCTCCGGCGATGACCTTTACATCATCTACACCGGCGGCACCACCGGCATGCCCAAGGGCGTCATGTGGCGCCAGGAGGACCTGTTCTTCGCCGGGCACGGGGGCGGCAACCCCGGCGGGGAGCCCGCCGCCACCCCCGGGCAGGCGGTGGAGCGGGCCGCCGCCACCGAGGGCGTGGTCATGCTGCCCGCTGCGCCGCTCATGCACGGCGCCGCCCAGCTCGCCGCGTTCATCACCTTCTGGGCCGGCGGCACCCTCGTGCTCGTCCCCTCCTTCGACGCCGCCGAGGTGCTGCGCGCGGTCGAGCGCGAACGGGTGCTGACCATGAACATCGTCGGCGACGCCATGGCCGCGCCCCTGGCCGAGGAGATCGAGCGCGGCGGGTACGACCTGTCCTCGCTGCTGGTGGTCAGCTCCACGGGGGCGATCCTGTCCGGGTCGGTGCGCGAGCGCCTGGAGCGCGCCCTGCCCGGCCGCATGGTGATGGACAACTACGGCTCCACCGAGACCGGCCTGGTCGCCTGGGGCGTTGCGGGGTCCGTCCCCGAGACCGGGCTGCGCTACCGGTTCGAGGACGACCGCATCACCGTGCTCGGCGCCGACCTGCGCCCCGTGGCGCCGGGCTCGGGGGAGGTGGGCACGGTGGCGCGGGCCGGGCGCGTCCCGCTGGGCTACTTCAACGACCCCGAGAAGACGGCAGCCGTGTTCGTCGATGTCGGCGGCGTCCGCCACACCCTCACCGGCGACATGGCCACGGTCGAGGCCGACGGCACCGTGGTGCTCCACGGCCGCGGGTCGGTCTGCATCAACACCGGCGGGGAGAAGGTCTACCCCGAGGAGGTCGAGGCGGTCCTCAAGGGCGCCCCCGGCGTCGGCGACGCGGTCGTCGTGGGCGTGCCCGACACCCGCTTCGGTGAACGCGTGGCCGCCGTCGTCGCCGCCCCCGACGGGGCGCCGCCCCCCGCCCCCGACCGCCTCGACGCCCACGTCCGCGCCCGCCTGGCCGGGTACAAGGCGCCGCGCCTGTACCGGATCGTCCCGCGGGTGCAGCGCTCGCCCAGCGGCAAGGCCGACTACCGCTGGGCGCGCGCGGCGGCCTCCGAAGGCCGCGGTCCCGCCCCCTCCCAGCCGAGGAAGGACGCACCCCCATGACCGCACCGAGCCCGCGCCCCGTCCCCGACGGCTTCGACTTCACCGACCCCGACCTGATCGCCGCCGGCGTGCCGCACGCCGAGTTCGCCGAACTGCGCCGCACCCGCCCGGTCTACTGGAACCCCCAGCCCCCCGGCCTCGGCTTCGACGACGGCGGGCTGTGGATCCTCACCCGCCACGCCGACGTGCGCGCCGCCTCGATCGACTCCCGGCTGTTCTCCACGCACGCCAACACCGCGCTGATCCGCTACTTCGAGGGCATCGACGCCGACGCCATGGACGTGCAGCGCAAGCACCTGCTCATCAACATCGACCCGCCCGACCACACCAAGCTCCGCAAGATCGTGCAGCGCGGCTTCACCCCGCGCGCGATCGAGCGCATGTCCGACGCCCTCGCCGAGCGCGCCGACCGCATCGCCGCGCGCGCGGCCGACAAGGGCGGCGGCGACTTCGTCACCGACGTCGCCATGGAACTCCCCCTGCAGGCGATCGCCGACCTCATCGGCGTGCCCCAGGAGGACCGGGGGCGGCTGTTCGCCTGGTCCAACGAGATGCTCGGCTACGAGGAGCCCGAGTACACCGTCGACCCGGCGGTGGCCTCGGCGCAGATCCTCGAATACGCCATGGCGCTGGCCGCCGAGCGGCGCGAGGCGCCCCGCAAGGACATCGTCTCGGCGCTGGTCAACGCCGACGTGGACGGGCGCGGGCTGACCGACGACGAGTTCGGCTTCTTCGTCATCCTGCTGGCGGTGGCCGGGAACGAGACCACCCGCAACGCCATCACCCACGGCATGCTCGCCTTCCTGGACCACCCCGGGCAGTGGGAGCGGTTCCGGAGGGAGCGGCCCTCCACCGCCGCCGACGAGGTGGTGCGGTGGGCCACCCCCGTGATCGCCTTCCAGCGCACCGCCACCGAGGACACCGAGATCGGCGGCGTGGCCGTGGAGAAGGGGCGGCGCGTGGGGCTCTACTACAGCTCGGCCAACTTCGACGAGGAGGTGTTCACCGACCCGTTCCGCTTCGACATCGGCCGCGACCCCAACCCGCACCTGGGCTTCGGCGGCACCGGGGCGCACTACTGCCTGGGCGCCAACCTGGCCCGGCTGGAGATCGACCTGATCTTCAACGCCATCGCCGACCGGATGCCCGGCCTGCGCGCGCAGGGGCCGCCCGAGCGGTTCCGCTCGTCGTGGATCAACGGCGTCAAGCACCTGCCGGTGCGCTACCGGTGAGCGGGACGGTGGGCGGACCGGGGCCTCACACCACCCAGTGCAGGTAGCCCAGGTACATCCCGACCAGGATGAGGACCGCGCCCACCACGGCGAACATGATGTGCACCCAGTTGCTCAGCCAGGGCGCCTCCACGATCCGCGCCACCTCGGGGCGGTTCGGGTGGTAGGTGACGGTCACCGTCTCGCCGTGCTTCGAGGCGGTCCACCCCGTGCTCTCGTGCTGGGCGTGGACCTCCTCGCCCAGGTGCGTGGTGAACCGCACGATCATCCGGGCGGTCGTGTTGGACTCGGCGTAGCCGACGATCTCGCCCTCGGCCCGCAGCCCGTTGCGCATCAGCAGGGCCGTCCACAGCGCGTGGCGGAAGTAGGCGTAGAGGACGGCCATGCCGGCGGCGATCGGCAGGAGGGGGTATATCTCGGCCACGGCGGCTCTACTCCACTGGGTCGGTCGGCACCAGGGCTCAGGCTAGAGCACGCGGCGGGCCTCCGATAGCCGTCCGCCCCGTGACACGCGCCCCGATCCGCCCTCCTCCGGGACGAGGTGGGCCCCGCCTTTCGTCGTAGGCGCGGATACGCTCCCGGGCCGATGCGGCGCCGCACCGCCCGTCGGTAGCGTCGGACACGGCCGATGGCGGGGAATACGGGGCCGCGCCGGAGGCCGCGCGGGGCCCGGCCGGGCGCGTTCGGGCCCGTACGGCGGGGCCGGAGTCCGTGGTGGGACCCGGCCCCTCACCGTCACAGCTCCAGCGCCGGGTGCAGCCGGGACATGGTCCACGTCCGCTTCCCGGCCACCGCCGCCCAGCCCAGCAGCAGCCCGGCCGCCGTATAGGCGCCCAGCACCAGGCAGGCGTGCAGCACCGCCTGCGGGTCGCCGCCGCTGATCAGGTGGCGGCTGGCGGTCACCGCCTGGTACATCGGCATGTACGGCGCGACGGCCTGGAGGAGCCCCGGGCTGGTCTGCAGCGGGTAGGTGCCCCCGGCCGAGACGATCTGCACGATCAGCATCACGAGCACGATGACCTTGCCGGGCGCGCCGAACTGTGCGTCCACCCAGTGCACGATCGAGGTGTAGGCGGCGGCCACCAGCACCAGGAAGGCGATGAGCCCCGGCCAGTGCACCGCGTCCAGCCCCAGCAGCAGGTGCAGGGCGGCGACCATCACCACCGCCTGCGCCGCCCCCAGGGCCAGCCCGGGGATCCAGCCGGCCACCGCCACCCGCCAGGACGGTGCGGTGGAGGCCAGCGCCCGGCCCGGGGCGGTCGGCAGCACCATGTACACGACCATGGCGCCCACCCACAGCGACAGGCCCAGGAAGAACGGGGCGAAGCCGGTCCCGTAGTCGGGCACGGGGTTGGAGGTGGCCGAGGCCAGCCGGGTCGGCGCGCTCATCATCGCGTCGCGGGCGCTCCGGGAGTCCTCGTCGAACACGGGGATCTCCTCGGCCCCGTCCCGGAGCCCGCCCGCCAGCTCGCCCGAGCCGTCCTCGAGGTCGCCGAGACCGTCGTCCAGGTCCCCGGCGCCGATGCGCAGCTCGGTGATGCCCTCGTCGAGCGAACCGGCCCCGGAGGCCAGGTCGCCCAGGCCCGAGTCCAGCTCGTCGGCGCCCTCCCGGAGCCCGCCCAGGCCGTCGGCGAGGTCGCCGGCCCCGTTCTCCAGGTCGCCGAGCCCGTCGTGCAGGTCGGCCGCGCCGTCCTCGGCGCCGGACAGGCCGTCGCGCAGCTCGCGTGACCCGGAGGCCAGCTCCTCCAGCCCCGAGGCGAGCTCGTCGACCTGCTCCCGGGCGTCCTCGGCGTCGTCCGCCAGGTGGGGCGCCTCGTCCTTCAGCTCCTGCGCCAGGTCCCGCACCGCGCGCGCGTCGTCGGCGATCCCGTCGATGCGGTCGCGGTGGTCCTCCACGTACCGGTCGGCCTCAAGGGCGAGGTCGATCCCCTGCTTGAGGGCGTCCCGCACCTCCGGGGGGATGTCCGGGTACTTCGCCGGGTCGTCGAGGTCCTCCTTGAACGCCTTGAGACGCGCGGTCTCCTCGTGGCAGATCTCGGGCAGCTCGTCCAGGGCGGTCGCGAGCGCGTCGGCGGCGTCGGCCACGTCCCCCGCGTCCTTCTCGATCTCGGGGGAGTGCTCCTTGAGGAGGGGGATCCACTCGTCGGCGAGCGCGTCGATCTCGTCAGCCTTGTCGTTCACCCGGTCCGAGGCGGAGGCGGCGCCGTCGGCCAGGTCGGCCGCGCCGGAGTGCAGCTCGCCCAGACCCGACTCCAGGTCGGCCGCGCCGTTCTCGGCGGTGGAGGCGCCGTCGGCCAGGTCGTCCGCGCCGTCCTTCGCGGTGGCCGCGCCGTCGGCCAGCTCGCCCGCCCCCTCCTCGGCGTCCGAGGCGCCGCCCGCGACCTCCCCGGCGCCGTCCTCGGCGTCGCCCAGCCCGTCGTAGAGCCGCCCGGAGCCGTCCTTGGCGTCCGAGGCGCCGTCGGCCAGCTGCCCGGCGCCGTCGGCGGCCTCCTCGGTCTTGGAGTGGATCTCGTTGAATCCGACGAACATCGCGTCCAGGTACCGGGAGACCGCGGACTCGTCGACCGCCTTCTCGATCTCGGTGAGCCCCATGGCCAGCAGCTCGGAGGCGATGTAGTTGGTGGCGTCGTTGTAGTGGACCTCCAGCCGCGCGCGCGTGGGGTCGTTCCCGGTGTCGGCGGGGGAGACCAGGTCGGCGCTGAAGTCCTCGGGGATGGTGACGGAGGCGTAGTAGCGGCCGTCGGCGACCCCGGCGGCGGCGTCGCGGGCGTCGGTGACCCGCCAGGCCAGGTCGCCGCGCTCGACCAGTTCGTCGGTGAGGTCGTCCCCGGCGGTGACGGTCTCCCCGTCGGCGGTGGCGGGTTCGTCCTCGTTGACCAGCGCGACCGGCAGGTTGCTCAGCTTGCCGAAGGGGTCCCAGAACGCCCACAGGTACATGCCCGTGTACAGCAGCGGGATGACCGTCAGGGCGCACAGCGCGGCGATGGTCAGCGGGTGGCGCAGGAAGGAGCGGGTCGACAGCCATCCCAGGCGCAGGGTGGGCAGGAAGCGCATCTAGGCCCCCTTGCGCGCGAACAGCTCCGACAGGTGGAGCGCGCGCTTGCGTGCGGGGCCGGTGCGCCTCTTCGGGCCTGTGCGCTCGGGGCGCGGCGGGCGGCGCAGGCGCACCACGGCGGTGTCCTCGTCCGCCCCGGCGGGGTCGCCGCAGGCGGCGACGACGGTCAGCCCGGTGTCGGCCAGCGCGCGCAGGGTCCCCCAGAACTCCCGGCGGTGCTCGTCGGTCAGGCCGTCGTCGGCGTCGTCGACCAGCAGCAGGCGCGGCTCCTCCAACAGGGCCAGCGCCACCCCCAGGCGGAGGCGCTCCAGGCCGGTGAGGTCCTTGGCGAGCGTGTGCGTGTCCAGGTCGCCGAGCCCCGCCTCTTCGAGGGCGGGGGCCACCGCCGACTTGGGGGCGGGGCGGAAGCGCAGGAGCATCCGCTCGGTGAGGTGCTCGGCGACGCGCAGCCGCTCGTCGAGGTCGTTGACGCCCTGGGACAGCCCCAGGGCGGCGATGTCGCGCACCTTCCGGGCGCGGCGGGGCAGTGGGTGCCCGTCCACGGCGAGGCGCCCGCCGGTGGGGCGCATTCGCCCGGCCAGGGCGAGCAGCAGCGCGGTGCGCCCGCTGCCCGAGTCGCCCGCGACGGCGGTCAGGGAACCCGGGGCGGCCTCCAGGCCCACCCCGGAGAAGACCGTTCCCTCCCCGGTGCGCAGCTCCACGTCCTCGGCCACCACCCGGACCCCCGTCGCACGGCGCATCCGCCCCCCTCGGTTCGCCTACGTCCGCCCTGGGCACGAGCCTGGGCACGGGGGCGGGCAGGGGGCAACGCGCCACGCTCGGACTTGGCGATGTCCGGGCGATATCCGGACGAAGCGCGCGCTCGGGCGGGGTCAGGCGCGCTCGGCGCGCAGGATGTCGTCGACCAGCCGCATCAGGACCGCGTGCACCTCCTCCAGCGGCCGGTCCGGGGCGAGCGTGCGCCACTCCAGGGCCGCGGTCAGCGCCATGCCGAACAGCGCCGACCCGGCCACCCCGGTGTCCAGGCCCGGGCGCATGCCGCCCTCGGCCCGCACCGCGTCCAGGAGCTCGGTGAACACGTCGATCGCCTGGCGCCGGATGCGCAGCGCGGTGGCCTCCCAGGCCTGGTTGGTGCGCCAGGACTCCGACAGCAGCAGCCGGGCCAGGTCCTCGTACTCGGCGATGAACTGCAGCTCGGCCCGGATGAGCCCGGACAGCGCCTCGCGCGGCGGACCCGCCGCGCCCTCCCGGAGCATGGCGGCGAACCGGTCCACGCCCCATTCCAGGAAGGCGGAGAACAGCTCGTTCTTGCCGCCGAAGTTGTAGTAGACGGTGCCCTTGGCCAGGCCGGCGCGCTCGGCGATCCGGTCCACGGTCACACCGTCCAGGCCGTGGGCGGAGACCTCCTCCAGGGTCGCCTGGAAGAGGCGCTGCCGGGTGGCCTCGCGTCGCGCGCTCACGGGTCGCTCCTGCGTACGGGGGATGGGTGCGACCGCCATTATCCCGCCTTCCCCGGGCGGAGGCGCCGGTCGCGGCGCCCCCGCCCGACGTGTCAGAGGACGCCTCAGAGCTTGAGCGCCGGGTGCAGGGCGCTCATCGTCCACATCCGCTTGCGGGCCACTGCCAGCCAGGTCAGCAGCCCGAAGACCACGGTGTAGGCGGCCAGCACCCCGCACGCCTGCACCACCACCGTGGTGTCGCCGCCGCTGATCAGCACCCGCAGCGCGGAGACCACCCAGCTCATCGGCAGGTAGGGGGAGATCGCCTGGAAGAAGCCCGGGCTGGTCTCCACCGGGTAGGTACCCCCGGCCGAGGTGAGCTGGAGCATCAGCAGCACCAGCGCCAGGATGCGCCCGGCCGAGCCGAAGCGGGCGTTGGCCCACTGCACGACCGCGGTGTAGGCGGCCGTGGTCAGCAGCAGCAGGCCGACGGTGGCCGGCCAGCGCTCGGCCTCCAGCCCCGGGTACAGGTGCAGCGCGGCCAGGCTGATGCCCACCTGGGCGGCGCCGATCGCCGCCGCCGGGACCCACCCGGCCAGGGCGATCCGCCAGGACGGGGCGGCCGAGGCCAGCGCCCGCCCGGACATGGGCGGCAGCACCATGTAGATCATCATGGCGCCCACCCACAGCGACAGCGGGATGAAGAAGGGGGCGAAGCCGGTGCCGTACTGGGGGGCCTCGTTGGCGATGTCGGAGCTGAGCCGGACCGGCTCGCTCATCATGTCGCCGCGGCCCTCGCGGTCCTCGGAGTCGAAGGTGGGGATGGCGTCGGCGCCCTCGTCGAGACCGGCGGCCAGCTCGCCGGAGCCGGACTTGAGCTGGCCCAGGCCCTCATCGAGCTCGTCGGCGCCGTCGTCGAGTTTGCCGATGCCGTCGTCCAGCGCGTTGGCGCCCTCGTCCAGGTCGCCCGCGCCGCCGGAGGCCTCCTCCAGGCCGTCGCGCAGGTCGCGGCTGCCGTCGGCGAGCTGCTGCAGGCCCTCGTCCAGGTCGTTGATCTTGTCCTGGGCGTCCTCGGCCTTGTCGGCCAGGCCGGGGACGGTGTCGGCGACCGTCCCGGCGATGCCGGCGACCTCGTCGGCCTTGGCCTTGACGGTGTGGATGCGGTCCCAGTTGTCGGCGACGAAGCCGGCGTAGTCCGCCCCGGTGTCCGCATACGTCTGCGCGTCGTTGAGCAGTTCGTACATGGCCGGGTCGGTGGTCTGCAGGTCCGGGTCCTCCTCCAGGCGGGCGGCGACCCGATCGGAGAAGGCGCGTGCGTCGGCGGCGTCCTGCTGCACCTGCGTGGGCTGGTCGGGGAGCCCGTCCAGGGCCTCGGAGAGGGCGTTGGCGGCCGTCTGCGCGTCCTCGGCGGCGGTCTGGATGTCCTCCTCGTGGTCGCGCAGGTAGGGGATGGCCTCGTCGGCCTTGGGATTGAGCTGGTCGGCGGCGTCGGAGACCTGCTGGGAGGCGGTGCCCAGGCCGTCGGCGAGCGTCTTGGAGCCGTCGTAGAGCTGGTCGATGCCGGTGCTCAGCTCCCCGGTGCCCGAGGAGAGCTGGGAGGAGCCGTCCTTGGCGTCGTCGAGCCCGTTGCTGAGCTGTTCGGAGCCGTCCTTGGCGTCGGCGTTGCCGTCGGCGATCTTCCCGGCGCCGTCGGCGGCCTCCTCGGTCTTGGAGTGGATCTCGTTGAAGCCGAGGAACATCTTGTCCAGGTAGTCCGCCACGGCGGTGCTCGCGGCGGCCGCCCGCACCTCCTTGAAGGCGGAGGTGAGCAGCTGGCGGACGGTGAAGCCGTTGGCGTCGTTGAAGTCGGCCTGGAGCATGGCGGGGACCGGCTCGGCGCCGTCCTCGTCGGGGGAGGCCAGGCGCTCGCTGAAGTCCTCGGGGATGGTGAGCGAGACGTAGTAGCGGCCCTGGGAGACGCCCGCGGCGGCCTCGTCGGCGTCGACGACCTTCCAGTTGAGGTCGCCGCCCTCGAGCAGTTCGTCGGTGATCTCGTCGCCGGCGCTCAGCTCCTCGCCGCCGACCTCGACCGGCCGGTCCTCGTTGACCAGGGCGACCGGAAGGTTGCTCATCCGGTCGAAGGGGTCCCAGAAGGAGGCCAGGTACAGGCCGGAGTAGAGCAGCGGGACGATGCTGAGCGCGACGATGGCGGCGGTCGTCAGGCGCGCCCGGAAGAACGAGCGGACGGACAGGCCGCCCAGGCGGAGCGAGGGGAGGGCCCGGGGCTTCCGGAGCTTCACGCGGTCTCCTTCGCGGAACGGTTCGGGGAGGCGGCGGGGGAGGCGTCTGCGGGGGCGTCGTCCTCGCCGTCGGCACGGGGGTCGACGACCGGCAGGCGCCCGGCGTGGTGGCGCCCCTCCGGCGGTGGGCCCGCCTCGCCGATCTCGACCACGTCGGCCAGGCCGCGGGCGGCCTCGGCGTCGGCACAGGCGGCGACGATGGTGGGCCCGGTGTCGGCGACGGTGCGCAGCCGCTTGAAGAAGGCGCGCCGCTGTTCGGGGCCCAGACCGGTGTCGGCGTTGTCCACCAGCACCAGGCGGGGCTCGTCCAGCAGGGCGAGCGCCACGCCCAGGCGGCGCGTCTCGGCCATGCTCAGGTCGCCGACCAGGCGCTGGGTGTCGAGGCCGTCGAGCCCGGCGGCGGCCAGGGCGGGGCCGGTGATCGAGCGGGGGGCGGGGCGGAAGCGCATGAGCAGCCGCTCGCGCAGGTGCTCGGCGACGCGCAGGCGCTCGTCCAGGTCGTTGACGCCCTCGCAGAGGGCCAGGGCGGCCATGCCGCGCACCTTGCGGGCGTTGCGGGGCAGCTTGTGGCCGTCCACGGCGAGGCTCCCGGAGGTGGGGCGCATCCGGCCGGCCAGGGTGAGCAGCAGCGAGGTGCGCCCGCCGCCGGAGTCGGCCCGCACCACGGTGAGCGAACCGGGGGCGGCGTCCAGGTCCACCCCCGCGTATACGGTCCCCTGGCCGGTCCGCAGCCCCAGGCCCTGGGCCTGGACCCGCGCCCCCGTCGCCGTGCGCATGCCGGTGCCTCCCGTGCGTGTTTTTGCACTGACTGGTCAGTTCAAAAATACTCCGGTCGCTGGGCCGGGAGGGTGCCTCGGATGGTGGAATGCGTCACGGCGCACAGGGCCGGAGTTCCCGAGAAAGCGGCCGAATCGGGCCATCGCGGACATCTTGACCGTGCACAGGGGAGGCGGCGTAGCCTCGGCCCCGACCCGATCGGAGGATCCATGGACTCCACGAGGCCCCCCGGCCTGGACGCGCCCTCGACGCTTCGCGCCCTCAAGGCGGTGTCCCGGCTGAACGCGGCCCTCTACCGCGCCACCGACGGGCGCGTGGGCGGCCGGTTCCGGGCGCACCGGGGGTTCCCGAAGGGGATCCCCGTGTGCTTGCTGACCACCCGCGGGCGCAAGAGCGGACGGCTGCGGACCGCGCCGCTGCTCTATCTGGAGCTGGAGGAGGGGACCGTGGCGGTCGTGGCCTCCCAGGGCGGCACGGCGCGCAACCCCATGTGGTACAGGAACATCCTCGACGAGCCCCGGGTGGTGTTGCAGACGGGCGCCGAGATGACCGTGCGCCGCGCCCGCACCGCCACCCCGGAGGAACGCGCCGAGCTGTGGCCCCGACTGGTCGACCTCTACCCGGAGTACGCGGACTACCAGTCCTGGACCGACCGCGAGATCCCGGTGGTCCTCCTGGAGCACACCGGAAGGTAGGGCGACGGGGCCTCGGGGCGAGCGGGGCGGTTCCCGGTTCCTGCTTGCCGACCGGCAGGTTCCTCGCGGTCCGGGTGGCCGGGCGGCTGACTGGTACCCCGCTTCAGGGCCCGGCCGGACGAAAGGCCACCGGAGTGTGAGGTCACTGGGCGGCGACGACGAAGGAGGGTGGCCCTTCCGGCAGCGCTGTCGACCGTCCGGCGTGCGCATGGTCACCGTGATGGGCAGCGACGGCGACAGTGGGGCGGTTCCCGGGCCCTGCTTGCCGTCCGGCAGGTTCCTCGCGGTCCGGTGGTGCAGTGGTGGAAGTGTGCGGTCGCCCGCGCTCGTGGCGGCCGCACCCCGGTTCCCCCTGCCCGGCGATGATCTCGACAAAAGTGCTGCCAAAACCGCGGGAATGACAGCACTTCCGTCGAGATCATCGCCACAGGCCCTAGCTGCGCCCGGTATGCCCGGTATGGGCTCGCTCGGACCCCGCCTTCCGGGTGCCTCGGGTGCTCTGGGGGCAACTTGGGTGGTGAAAACGACACCTGATCTGCATAAAAGCGTCGATTTCACGACGCAGGATCGCCAAGGGTCTCGTGTTTTGCCCGATATGCCCGGAATGTTCTGGCCTTGAGAGTCCTCATGCGGCCTTGTCTGCGGCCCGGGCGACGAGTGATGCCCCGAACGCGCCCGGCGGGCCGCCCCGGTCTTCTCGCACGGTCCCGGCGGCCGCCACGAACGCGAACGACCACCCGCCCATCCCTGCCGCGCCGCCTACCCGGACCGAGAGGGGCCTGCCGCCCGGCAGGCGGGGGCGGGGAACCGCCCGGCTCACTCCGTCGCTGCCATCAACGCCGACCACTCACACGCCGGACAGACGACAGCGCTGCCGGATGGGCCGCCGACTTCTTCTCGTCGCCGCCATCCCGCTTACGCCCCGGCGGTCCGCCGCCCGGCCGGGGCCCGGGAGCGGGGTACCTGCTCAGCCGCCCGCCCACCTGGACTGCGAGGGGCCTGCCGCCCGGCAGGCAGGGCCGGGGAACCGCCCCCTCTCGCCGTCGCCGCCATCAACGCCGACCACTCACACGCCGGACAGACGACAGCGCTGCCGCATGGGCCGCCCGCCCCCCTGTCGCCCGGAGACGACGAGGCCCCGGCGGCGCCGTGCGCCGTCGGGGCCCCCGCCTGCTACCAGCTCGTCGGGACCGGCTTGCCCTCGGTGAAACCGGCGGTGCTCTGCACGCCCACCGTCGCGCGCTCGGCGAACTCCTCCAGGTTCGACGCCCCCGCGTAGGTCATCGAGCTGCGCACGCCCGCCACGATCTCGTCGATCAGGTCCTCGACGCTGGGGCGCTCCGGGTCCAGGTACATCCGGCCCGTGGAGATGCCCTCCTCGAACAGCGCCTTGCGGGCCCGGTCGAAGGCCGAGTCCTCGGCGGTGCGCAGCCGCACCGCCCGGGCCGAGGCCATGCCGAAGCTCTCCTTGTACATCCGCCCCTGGGCGTCGCGCAGCACGTCGCCCGGGGACTCGTAGGTCCCGGCGAACCAGGAGCCGATCATCACGTTCGAGGCGCCCGCCGCCAGGGCCAGCGCCACGTCGCGCGGGTGGCGCACCCCGCCGTCCGCCCACACGTGGGCGCCCAGCTCGCGGGCGGCCTGCGCGCACTCCAGCACGGCGGAGAACTGCGGCCGCCCCACCGCGGTCATCATCCGCGTGGTGCACATGGCGCCCGGCCCCACGCCGACCTTCACGATGTCGGCCCCGGCCTCGACCAGGTCCCGGGTGCCCTCGGCGGTGACCACGTTCCCGGCCACCACCGGCACCGACGGGTCCAGCCCGCGCACCTTGCGCAGCGCCGCGAGCATCTTCTCCTGGTGGCCGTGGGCGGTGTCGATGACCAGGGTGTCCACCCCGGCCTCGAGCAGTTCGGCCGCGCGCCCGGCCACGTCGCCGTTGATCCCCACGGCCGCGGCGATGCGCAGGTCGCCGTCGTGGTCCACGGCCGGCTCGTACAGGGTGGCGCGCAGCGCGCCGGTGCGGGTGAGCACGCCCACCAGCGCGCCCTCGGCGTCCACCACCGGCGCCAGCCGGTGCCGGAAGTCGTGCAGCGTCTGGAAGGCCTCCTTGGGCTCGGTGCCCTCCCGGATCGTGAGCACGTCCCCCGACATCACCTCGTGCAGCTGGGTGAAGCGGTCCTGGCCCACGCAGTCGGCGTCGGTGACCACGCCCAGCGGGCGGCGGTCGCCGTCGATGACGATCACGGCGTTGTGCGCCCGCTTGGGCAGCAGGTTGAGCGCGTCGCCGATGGTGTCGGACGGCCCCAGGGTGATCGGGGTGTCGTGGACCAGGTTGCGCCGCTTGGTCCAGGTGATCACGTCGGTCACCACGTCGATCGGGATGTCCTGCGGGATCACCGTGACACCGCCGCGGCGGGCCACCGTCTCGGCCATCCGCCGCCCGGCGACCGCGGTCATGTTCGCGACTACGATGGGGATCGTCGTCCCCGTCCCGTCACCGGTCGACAGGTCCACGCCCAGCCGCGAGCCCACGGCGGACCGCCGGGGGACCATGAACACGTCGCTGTAGGTCAGGTCATGCTGGGGTACCTGGTCGTTCAGAAAGCGCACGCCACTACCTCGGTCGATGCTGTCCGGGGCCGACCGGTCGGGTCAGTGCCCGGCCGAATCCCGTCTTACTTGTCAATTATGACCGCGCCGATTGGAAGACCCGACACCGCGTCTGGGATGATCTTCCGGCCCGAACCGACCTCCCCTCCCGCAGGCGCCCTCCCGCAGGGGAATCCTCCGCCGCGGACGGACCGCCGCCGGAGCCGACACGCGGCGCCGGGGGAGGCCCGCAGGAGAAGAGATGACGACCTTTACCCTCGCCGACGTCCGCGAGCGGACCTATAAGAGCCGCGACGCCTGGTGGACCGTCTTCCTGGTGGACCCGCTCGCCTCCCGCCTGGTGGTGTGGACGGCCAACCGCACGGACATCACCCCCAACCAGATCACCTTCGGCGCGGGGGTGCTGGGCGCGGGGTCGGCGGCGGCCTTCGCCATGGGCTCCTGGCCGTGGCTGGTGCTCGGCGCGGTGCTGTTCCATCTGAGCTTCGTCCTGGACTGCATGGACGGCAAGATCGCGCGGCTCAAGGGGACCGGGTCGGTCTTCGGGGCCTGGGTCGACTTCGTCTTCGACCGTATCCGCTTCTTCGGCTGCATGATGGCGCTGCTCGTCGGCCAGTGGGCGGTCACCGGCCAGGCCGTCTACCTGCTGCTGGCGCCGGTCGCCGTGTTCGTGGACCTGCTGCGCTACCTGAACGGCGCCCAGGTCGCCAAGACCCGCCAGAGCATGCGGGAGAAGCTGCGCGAGGCCGCGGCCGGGCGCGAGGTCGACGCGGACGTCGCCGACCCGGAGAGCACCGATCCCTCCGGCGGTGCCGCCGCCGAGCCCGAGGACGGCGGCGAGGAGGGCGGCGAGCGCGTCGTCTTCATGGAGGAGGCGCTGCGCGAGGACCCCTCCCTCGACCGCGAGCAGGTCTACGCCCGGGCCCGCGCCGAGGGCGCCCGCGTGGTCGACGTGCACGCCGGGTTCAGCGAGCGGATGGGGTGGTACGAGCGGCTGCGGCGGTCGCTGCTGCGCAGCCGGGTGCGGCCGCACCTGTTCAGCGGCATCGAGTTCGAGATGTTCGTGTGCGTGGTCGCGCCGCTGACCGCCGTCCTGTCGGCGGTGTGGCCGGGCACCACGCTCATCGTCGCGGTGACCGTGCTGTCCTGCGCGGCGCTCCTGGCCTTCGAGCTCGCCATCGTCTACAAGCTGTGGATGGCCACCCGCGACTTCACCCGGGAGCTGGCCCGGCTGCAGCACAGGCGGGCATGACGCGGGCATGACGCGCGCACGATGAAGGGGCGGGGCCGTTCGGCCCCGCCCCTCTTCTACTCATGGACCGTCCGGGTCGCGCGGGTCGCCCGGGTCGTGCTCAGCGTCCCCCGGGGAGCGGCAGCGTCGGTGTCGGCCGTTCCTCCCGGTCCCGCCGCAGGATCCAGTCCAGCTTCGGTTCGACCAGCCAGCCGGTGGCCTTGCGCACCCACCCCGACATCAGCACGAACGTCAGCCCCAGCCCCAGCAGCCCGGTGACGACGAACGATCCGTGGCCGCCCAGCGCCTCACCGGCCCAGTCGAAGTAGCCGAACCCTTCGGCGATGCGGATGACCAGCCCGTGCAGCAGGAACGCGTACATGGTCAGCGCGCCGTAGCGGGTGAACCACGTCTTGGCCCGCGGGGTCAGCGACAGCACCGCGATGGTCAGCGAGAACGCCAGCACCATGAACACGATCCGGCCCGGGATGCCCACCGGCAGCAGCTCCATGTCCCGGTCGGCCAGGCTCTCCCGCCAGTACACCCACTCGCGGCTGAGCTGCTCCAGGTACAGGTAGCTCATGGCGGCGGTGACCACCACGACCCCCACCGACCAGGCCCGCACCCAGCCCGACTTGAGCAGGTCCAGGTGGCGCTGCTCCATCAGCAGCCCGGCCACGAAGAACGGAAGCAGGCTGACGATGCGCGACATCCCCAGGATGTCGCCGGTCGCCACCAGGCCCCCGGCCAGCGAGACGGCGACCGCCACCGCCATCGGGTAGCGGATGCGCTTCCACAGCGGGACCGTCAGCCGCCACACGAACAGCGCCGCCAGGAACCAGGTCAGCCAGAGCGGCTCCAGCGGGCCGTCGGGCAGCTTGCGGTCGACCGACAGCGACTGCAGCGCGTACACGCCCCAGAAGATGAGGTAGGGCGCGGCGACGGTGGTCAGCAGCTTGTCGATGCGCCGCCCCGAGCCGTCCTGGGACTTCGACAGGTACCCGCTGATCAGCACGAACGCGGGCATGTGGAACAGGTAGACCCAGAAGTAGACGGTTTCGCCGATGCGCGTGTCCGTCGCCGGCTCGATCGCGTGCCCCACCACGACCAGCACGATCAGCAGGAACTTGGCGTTGTCCAGCAGGGCGTCGCGCTTGGCCGGTGCGGGGCGCCGCGGCGCCGCGGCGTCCGTGCCGCCTGCGGCGGCCGGTGCGGCGGGTGCGGCAGAGGCGGCAGGGGTCTCGTCGGGGAGTCGGGTCGTCGAGGCCACGGGGTCTCCGGGTCACCTTCTCGGGGCGTGGGAGTCATGGGAACGGCCGCCCGCGCGGGGTGCGGCCGGGGCTCCACGGCGCGGCCGGACGCCGCGGGCGGTGAAGCTGAGAATCCTGGGAGAACTCTGAGCAGGCACCTTACCTGCCGTGGGACGGACACGGCCATACCCGGGGGTGTGCGGCCGTGTGCGGGGGAGAGTAATTCCAGGTCGCAGTCGCCCGCAAGGGCCCATCGAGGGGGCCGGTTCCCGGCGGCCGATAACGTGACGATAACACTCGACCGTCCCCGGTGCACCCGAACCTGGGTGATCTCACATGAACCCCGCGGCGGTCCGCGCCCCCGCGCGGCGGACCGCGGGACCCACCCCGCGTTTGAGTTCACCCGGACCGGACGAGAGAATCGGCGGGCGGGCGAGGTGCCGGTGACCTGTGCCGTCCACCGCCGGTCCGCGGATCACGGAAACGGAAGGCGGTGGAATACGTGCCGCACGCTGTCGAACCCACCCGCGCCGCCCAGCACGGCGGCGCCGTCATGCGCCTCGTCGACGAGGTCTTCCCCCCGGTGGAGGGCTTCTACGTCGACCTGCACAAGAACCCCGAGCTGAGCCACCAGGAGTTCCGCACGGCCAGCGCGGTCGCCGAATGGCTGCGCACCGCCGGATACGAGGTGCACACCGGCGTCGGCGGGACGGGCGTGGTCGGGCTGCTGCGCAACGGCGACGGGCCCACCGTCATGCTGCGCGCCGACATGGACGCCCTGCCGGTCGAGGAGAAGACCGGGCTGCCCTACGCCAGCACCGCCCGGGGCACCGACACCGACGGCTCCGACGTGCCGGTGATGCACGCCTGCGGGCACGACGTGCACACCGCCTGCCTGGTCGGCGCCGCCGACCTGCTGGCCCAGGCGCGGGACCGCTGGCACGGCACCCTGATGGTGGTCGCCCAGCCCGCCGAGGAGCACATGGACGGCGCCGCCGGGATGCTCCGCGACGGCCTCTACACCCGCTTCGGCCGGCCGGACGTGGTGCTCGGCCAGCACGTGGGGCCGCAGCCCGCCGGGATGGTCAGCCACCGGCCCGGGGTCATCCTGGCCGCGGGCGCGGTGCTGCGGGTGAGGGTGCACGGGGTCGGCGGGCACGCCTCCCGGCCGCACACCACCGTCGACCCGGTGGTCATCGCGGCCAACATCGTCACCCGGCTGCAGACGGTGGTCGCCCGGGAGATCAGCCCGGGGGAGATGGCCGTGGCCACCGTCGGCGTGCTGCGCGCCGGGACCAGGGCCAACATCATCCCGGACGAGGCCTACCTGGAGATCAACACCCGGGCGCTCAACGACGCGGTCGCCGAGCAGCTCCACGAGGCCATCCGGCGCATCGTCAAGGCGGAGGCGGCGGCCTCCGGCGCCCCGCGCGAGCCCGACGTGGAGGTCGTGCTGCGGGCCGAGCTCACCGACAACGACCCCGAGCACACCGCCGAGGTGATGGCCGCCCACCGCGCCTACTTCGGCGAGGACTACGTCCTGGAGATGCCCGAGCCGTTCACCGGCAGCGAGGACGTGGGCGAGTTCGGGCTGCCGGGGGACCCGAACCCGGTGCCGTACGTGTTCTGGTTCATCGGCGGGACTCCGCACGACGTCTGGGAGCAGGCGCCGGGGCAGACCCCTTACGAGAAGCTGTCGGCGCTGCCCAGCAACCACTCGCCCTTCTTCGCGCCCGACCGGGAGCCCACCCTGCGCTCGGGGCTGGCCTCGCTCACCGTGGCGGCCCTGACCTACCTGGGGAACGAGGCCGACGCCCCGGCGGCGGCGCCGACCGGCGGGCAGGTCCCGATGTACGCCGAGCCCCCGCAGTCGGCTCCGACCGAGGGCGTGCCGTCGTTCGCGCCGCCGCCCCCGCCCGCACCCGAGCCGGCGCCGTTCGAGGCACCGTTCGAGCCCGCGCCGTACGAGCCCGCACCGTTCGACGCCGCGCCGGAGGAGGCCCCGGTCTCCACCCAGCAGGCCGACATGGACGCGCTGCTCGCCATGGGCGATTCCGCGCCCTCCGAGCCCGGGCCTGCGCCCGCTCCCGCCCCCGCGCCTGCTCCTGCGCCCGGAGGGGAGGAGCAGTGGGACCTCGGGTCGGCTCCGCCGCCCCCGGCACCCCCGGGGCCCGAGGGCTACCCGGCGGACCCCTACGCACCTCCGGCGGAGCCTTACGCCGAGCCCTACGCGGACCCGTTCGGGGCCCCGCCGCCGCAGGCCCCGCCGCCCCAGGGACCGCCGATGGCCGCCCCGCCTCCGCAGGGGCCCCCGGTCGCCGCGCCGCCGCCGTCGGGCCCGGCCGTGTCGGCGCCGCCGCCCAGCGGCGAGCCCTTCGGCGACGCGCCGCCGCCCTCGGGCGAGCCGTACCGCGAGCCCGAGCCGTACCGGGACCCGCGGGGCGACGACGTCCGCGATGGCGGTCATGAGGATCCGCCGCAGCGCTTCTGACAGAGGGGGCGCCTACCGGCCCGTGGCCGGGGGGCGCCCCTTGCGCGTTCCTTGCGCATTCCCCATGTATCCGCGCGGACACAGAGCGGGCGCGGCTCGCGCGCCCAGAATGGGGGACATGGCCAAGCGGTGGTTGTGGGGGGACCGGCGGCGCGCCCGTGAACTACGGCATCCCTGGGAGAACCCGCTCCTGGGGTTGTGCGTCTCGGTGACCGTTCTGGCGGTGGTCGGCGCCGTCACGCGTGCGCTCGGGGGTGACACCGGCGAGCCGCTGATGCTGCTGGCGATCCCGGCGTTCGTGTTCTTCGCGCGCGGGCAGCTCTACGCCAAGCAGCGCGTCAACGGGGTGCGGATCACCGAGGACCAGTTCCCCGAGGCGCACCGGATGGTGCGGGAGGCGGCGCACGCGTTCGGGATGGACAAGGTGCCCGACGCCTATGTGGTCCTGGGCAACGGGCAGATCAACGCCTTCGCCTCCGGGCACGGGTTCCGCCGCTACGTGGCGGTCCACAGCGACCTGTTCGAGGTCGGGGGCCGCCTGTCGGACTCCGACGCCCTGCGGTTCGTGATCGGCCACGAGGTCGGGCACATCGCGGCGGGGCACGGGTCGTTCTGGCGGCAGTTCGGGGTCTCGGTGGCCAACGTGATCCCCGGCATCGGGGCGACGCTGAGCCGCGCGCAGGAGTACACGGCGGACAACCACGCCTACCTGTTCTGCCCGGAGGGCATGTACGGCCTCCGGGTGCTGGCGGCGGGCAAGTACCTGTACCGGTCCGTCGACTTCCACGCCATCGCGGCGCGGGGCGGCACGGACAACGGCCTGTTCGTGATGCTGGTGAACTTCCTGTCCACGCACCCGGTGAACACGTGGCGGTTCCAGGCCCTGGCCGACCGCTCCCGCCCGGGGCGGGTGTTCTGAGCGGGAGCGGTCCTTCCGGTGCCGGTCACCTCCCCGCCAGGAACTCCTCGAATGTGGGGCCGTCGACGGCGTTGCCGGGCACGAGGTTGTCCCCGGCGCGGAAGGCGCGCACCGTCTTGCCGAACAACGGAAGGGGCGCGACGGGGCGGGCGCGGTAGGCGCGCGCGAGATCGGCCATGGTGCGGATCTCCGGGCCGCCGAGGTCGGGGACGCGCCCGGACTCCCCCTCCTCGGCGAGGGCGGCCATGCGCTCGGCCACGACCCGCACGTCGACCGGCTGGAAGCGCACCCCGGAGAGCACGGCGGTGACCGGCAGCGCGCGCTGCGCGGAGAACATGCGGGCGATCAGGTCGTGGAACTGGGTGGTGCGCAGGATGGTCCAGGGCAGGCCGGAGTTCTTCACCACGTGCTCGGTCGCGAGTTTGGTGCGGTAGTAGGACAGGGGGATCGTGTCGATGCCCGCGATCGAGATGTAGATCAGGTGCGGCTTGGCGCCCCCGTCCCGGGCGGCCTCGGCCAGGAGCCGGGTGGTGCGCACGTCGTCACGGCCGAGCGTGGTGGCGCAGTGGACGATGGTGTCGACACCGGACACGGCCTCGGCGACCCCGTCGCCGGTCCGCAGGTCGCCGACGACCCTCTCCGCCTCCCCGGAGGACCCCGGCCGCCGGCTCAGGACCCGCACCTCCCGCCCGCCTTCGAGGACCCGCCGAACGACCGCCTTACCGAGCGTCCCCGTACCGCCGGTGATGAGAATCTTCTCCATACCCACAAGACACCGGTGAGCTCAGGGCTGTGACAACGACCGCCGCACCGGCGCTCAGAGGAGAGCCCGGTCGCCGTGGGGGAGGGCTACGGGGGTCACCGGAGCATCGGGGCTCCGATGTCCAGGGCCGTTCCGTACAGGCGCGCCACCGGCAGGCGGATGACCAGGCGGCGCTCGGCCACCAGCCGTTCCAGGAACGCCTGCTCGCCCTCGGGGCGCTCCTCTTCGGGGACCATCGCGAGCAGCTCCCTGCCGACGGCGTCGCCCGGTGTCCGGGTCGTGTCCGACAGCTCGGCGTCGCCCTCGGCGACCGCGAACGTCCACACGTCCCCGCCCAGCACGTGCAGCGACGCGCGGGGATCGGCCGTGATGTGGCGGACCTTCAGCCGGTCGGCGGTGGTGGAGAAGCGCACCAGCCGTGCCTCGGGGTCCCAGGTGTAGACCATGGTCGACATGTGCGGGTGCCCGCTCCGCTTGACGGTCGCGAGCGTGCCGAACCGCTGCCCGGAGAGCAGGTCGGAGAGCTCGTCGTCGGAGAGGGAACGGGGGGTGGGTCGATCGCTCATGCGAACGCCAACACCGCCCTCCCGGCGGGCATTCCGGTCCGGGCCGGAGGCCGCCGCGCGGACGGGGCGGCGGTGGTGCCGCCCCGTCGCGCTCTCAGGCGCTCCGGGTCACGGGTTGGGGGCCCGTGATGGGCCCTCCTGGCCCGGGAACCGGCGCGGGGTCTCGTTGTCGGGCGCGTTGGCGGGGCGGATGGACATGCTGGCCCTCGGCTTTCGCTTCGGTGCCCGCGCCGGGATGTCCGGGGACCGGGGACGGTCCGCGGTTCGCGGGACTACGGGGTCGATCGCTCAGGAAGAAGGCGCCTCCATGAAGATGTGACGCAGCGCGCCCCGCTTTGGTCGTGGCCGTGACCGGACAGCCCTCACCGGGAACCGGGCCGCGCGGGCACCGCCGGTTCCCGCAACCGCCGGACCGCCAGCCAGCTCAGCAGGGGGAGTGCGATCAGCGGCACCAGCGCCGCCTGCAGCGACGCGGCGTCGGCCACCGCCCCCACCGCCGGGCTCGCCACCCCGCCCACGCTCACCGCCAGGCCCAGGGTGACGCCGCCCGCCGTGCCCACCCGGTTCGGCAGGTAGTCCTGGGCGAGCGTGACCTGCAGCGAGAACGGCACGTACAGCGCCCCCGACGCCGCCGCGACGAAGACCAGCATCGCCGGGCCGGGCACCAGCACCGTCCCCGCCACCGCCACGATGGCGCACAGGTAGGCCCACCGCACCACCGCGACCCGGTCCCGGCGCTCGGCCAGGCGCCCGCCGACCACCGTGCCCACCGCGCCGCCGCAGTAGAGCAGGAACAGCGCGGCCGCGCCCACCGCCGCGCCCCCGCCGACGCGCTCCTGGGCGTACAGCGCGATGAACGTGCTCAACCCGACGTAGACCACCGACCGCAGACCCACCGCGGTGGCCAGCCGCAGGAACGAGCGGACGTCGTCCGGCCGGGACGGCGCGTCGGCGCCGCGGGTTCCCACGCCCCGCCCGTGCGCGCCGCCCAGCCTCCGGACCGCCGCCGCGCACAGCAGCGCCCCGATGACGGCGGGCAGTCCGAGCAGCGGCGTCCCCGCCAGGCCCGCCCCCGCGACGACCGCCGTCACCAGTACGGGCGCGACCGCGAACCCAACGTTGCCGCCCAGCGAGAACCACCCCATCGGCGTGTGCCCGCCCCGCGCCGCGATCCGCGCCACCCGCGCCGACTCCGGGTGGTAGGCCGCCACCCCCACACCGCTCAGCGCCACCGCCGCCAGCACCGCCCAGTACCCCTCGACCACCCCGACCGCCGCGATCCCCGCCCCTGCGGCCAGGGTGCCCGCCGGGAGCAGCCACGGCGCGGGACGCCGGTCGGTCAGCGCGCCGAACAGCGGCTGGGCCACCGACGACAGCAGCGACGCGGCGAGCACCACCCCCGACACCGCCGCGTACCCGTACCCCCGCTCGGCGGCGAGGAAGGGCACCAGCGCCGCCACCGCCCCCTGGTACACGTCCACACAGGCGTGCCCCGCCGACAGCAGGAGCACGGCCCGGTCCTTCGAGATCGTCGACACGGCCCCCATGCTCGTCGGCGCCGCGCCTGTCGGGCTTCCGATAATCTGCCGAACGATGCCGCAGATCCGCCACGAGCCCGTTCCGCCCACCAGCGTGCGCCTGCTGCCCCCGGGCGGCGGCATCGACGCGCACCGGCACGACGGGCACCAGATCGCCTACGCCGCGCGCGGGGTGGTGGCGGTGACCACCGGCGCGGGCGCCTGGATCGCCCCCGCCGACCGCGCCATCTGGGTCCCCGCGGGCACCGTGCACGCCCACCGCGCCCACGGCGGGGTGGAGCTGCACCTGGTCGGCCTGGACTCGGGCGAGGACCCCCTCGGCCTCGACACGCCCGCGGTACTGGCCGTCGAGCCGCTGCTGCGGGAGCTGATCCTGGCCTACACGCGGATGCCCGACGACGGCGCCGCGGAGCGCGCCCGCCTGCGCGGGGTCCTGTTCGACCGGCTCAAGGCCTCGCCGCAGCGCCCGCTCCACCTGCCCGCCCCGTCCGACCCGCGCCTGCAGCAGGTGTGCGCGCTGCTGCGCGAGGACCCCGCCGACGGGCGCACCCTGGCCGAGCTGGGGCGGCGAGTGGGGGCGGGGGAGCGGACGCTGTCACGCCTGTTCCGCGCCGAGCTGGGGATGAGCTTCCCGCAGTGGCGCACCCAGGCCCGGCTGTACAAGGCGCTGGTGCTGCTGGCCGAGGGCGCGCCGGTGACCGCGACGGCCCACGCCTGCGGCTGGTCGTCGGCGAGCGCCTTCATCGACGTCTTCAGGAAGGTCTTCGGGCACACCCCCGGGGCCCACCACGGCGGGGTGGGCCCCGGGGGGCGGTCCGGGGTGCTCAGCCGCCCGCCGCGGCCTCCTCGCGGAACTTGCGGGCCAGGTTCGCCGGGAGCGGCTCGTGCCGCAGGTAGCGGCGGCTGAACGAACCGGTCCCGTGCGCCACCGACCGCAGGTCCACCGCGTAGCGCACCGTCTCCAGCTCCGGCACCTCCGCCTTGACCAGGGTCCGGCCGCCCTCCACCGGCTCGGTGCCCACCACCCGGCCGCGCCGCGCCGCCAGGTCGCTCATCACCGCGCCCACGTAGGCGTCGTCCACCAGCACCGACAGCTCGTCCACCGGCTCCAGCATGGCGGTGTCGCCGTGCTCGGCGGCGTCCCGCAGCGCCAGCCGCCCCGCCTTCTGGAACGCCATGTCGGAGGAGTCCACCGAGTGCGCCTTGCCGTCGTAGAGCGTCACCCTCAGGTCCACCAGCGGGAACCCGGTGCGCCCCCCGCTCTCCATCTGCGCCCGCACGCCCTTCTCCACCGACGGGATGAACTGGCGCGGCACCACCCCGCCGACGATCTCGTCGACGAACTCCAGGCCCGCCCCCGACGGCAGCGGCTCGACCCTGATCCTGCAGATGCCGTACTCGCCGTGCCCGCCGCTCTGCTTGACGTTGCGCCCCAGCCCCTGCGCGGGGACGGTGAAGGTCTCCCGCAGCGGGATGCGCACCTCGCCGGTCTCCACCTCCACCCCGTACCGGGACCTCAGCCGGTCCAGGGCCACGTCCAGGTGCGCCTCCCCGGTGCACCACAGCACCATCTGCCGGGTCTCGGCGTTCACCTCCACCTTGAGCGAGGCGTCCTCGGCGGACAGCTTCGCCACCGCCTGCGCCAGCCGGTCCTCGTCGGACTTGGCGGCCGCGCGCAGCGCCACCGGCAGCAGCGGCTCCGGGAACGACCACGGCAGCACCGTCATCGGGCGGTCCCGCCCCGACAGCGTGTCCCCGGCCTCGGCCGCCGACAGCTTCGCCACCGCGCAGATGTCGCCCGCCACCGCCTTGCCGGCCGGGAGCAGCCGCCGCCCCATCGGCACCGACAGCGCCCCCACCCGCTCCTCGGTGTCCCGGTCGGGCCGGTCGCGGTCCTCGGGGCTGCGCCCGGACACGTGCACCGACTCGTCCGGGTGGAGCGTGCCGGAGAACACCCGCACCAGGCTGACGTGGCCCACGTAGGGGTCGCTGACGGTCTGGAGCACCTGCGCCAGCAGCGGCCCGTCGGGGTCGCACTCCAGCCCCTCCACCGGCCGCCCCGAGGAGTCCACGGTCTCGGGCGCGGGGCGCTCCACGGGCGACGGCGTCGACCGGGGCAGCTCCTCCAGCAGCTCGGCCACGCCCGGCCCGTGCACCGGCGAGACCGGCAGCACCGGGTGCAGCCCGCCGCGCGCCACCGCGGTCTCCAGCGAGGCGACCAGGCGGTCCGGGTCGAGCTCGCCGCCCTCCATGTAGGCCTCCATGAGGACCTCGTCCTCGCTCTCCTGGATGACCTCCTCGATGAGCCCGTTGCGCAGCTCCTCGGCGTGCTCGGCGACGTGTTCAGGGATCGGGCCGCCGGTCGCGCCCGGGTGCGGCGCGTCGGGCCCGTAGTCGAAGTACCGCCGGGACAGCAGCCCCACCAGGCCGGTCAGCACGCGGTCGTCGCCCTCGCCGGTGTAGACGGGCAGGTAGGCCGGGGTCACCCCGGCGCCGAGCTCCTGCCGGAACTGCTCGACGGTGGCCGCCACGTCGGCGCGCGGGTGGTCGACGCGGGTCAGGGCGACCGCGCGCGGCATCCCGGCGGCGGCGCACTCCTCCCACAGCAGCCGGGTGCGCGGGTCCACGCCGTCGAGGGCCGAGAGGGTGAACAGGGCGGCGTCGGCGGCGCGCAGCCCCGCCCGCAGCTCGCCGAGGAAGTCGGCGTAGCCGGGGGTGTCCACCAGGGTGATCTTCAGGCCGCCGGCCGACAGCGGGGCGGTGCTCAGCCCCACCGACCGCTTCTGCCGGATCGCCGCCTCGTCGTGGTCGCCGACGGTGGTGCCCTCCTCCACCCGCCCGCGGCGGTCGGTGGCCCCGGCGGCGTGCAGCAGGGCCTCCATCAGCGTCGTCTTGCCCGCTCCGCTCGGGCCGACCAGCACGACGTTGCGGATGTCCGCGGGCCGGTCGGCCTCGGGTGCCCTGCCGGTGGTCGCTGGTCCGGATTTGTCCGCCATGCTTCCCAACCTTCTCTCGCCCGCTGGGTGTGATCCAGGACACTTCCCACCGTCGCCCGAGCGGCCCCATATCACAAGGGGGTGTCGGCGCGTCGAACCGGGGGTGTCGCCGGAGTGCGGGCGCGGGCGGGCGGAAAGATCCGGAATGTGCCGCAAAGGGGCGGGCATCTCCTAGGCTGAGCCCCGTGCCGTGGTCCGAGAGCATTCCTCAGTTCAGTCTCGTCGGGACGATCCTGGCGGTCGTCCTGCTGGTGTACGCCGCGGTGGGCGAGCCCGTGCTCGGCCGCTTCGCCTACCGGAGGGTCTCCGCCGCACGCGAGCGCGACCCGCGCGCCCTCGTCCGCTTCTACGGGCTGACCCTCGGGGTCCAGTGGGCCTGGGCGGCCGTCATCGCCGCCGCCGTGCTGCTGTCGCCCGGGGTCTCCTGGGGCGACCTGGGCCTGCGCGCGCCCTCGGCGTGGGGGCCGCTGATCGCGGCCGGGCTCGGGTTCGCCCTGGCGCTCGGGGTGATCTGGGTGCTGTCCCGGGCCTCCCGCAGCGGGCGCCCCGGGCCGGCCCTGGCCCCCTCGGCCGAGCCGGGAGGCGACGTCATCGCGGGCCTGGCCCCGCAGACACGCGGGGAGCGGCGCACGGCCGCCGCCCTGGCCGTCACCGCGGGCGTGTGCGAGGAGCTGCTCTACCGCGGCCTGCTCACCGTGCTCGGCGTCTCCTTCGGCCTGCCGGTGTGGGCGGCCGCCGTGCTGTCGTGCGTGCTGTTCGCGGTGGCCCACCTGTACCAGGGGTGGTGGGGCCTGGTGGGCCCCGGCGTGCTGGGGGCCCTGTTGACGGTGCTGTACCTGGGGACCGGGAGCCTGCTCTTCCCGATCCTGCTGCACGTCGCCGTGGAGGCCCGCTCGCTGCTGTTCACCGGGCGCGGCAGGCGCCACGCGGGCCGCCGCGGCGGGCACCGGGGGAGGAAGGGGCCCACCGACGCCGCCCCCGAGGATGAGCCCTACGACGAGGAGCCCTACGACGAGGAGCGGTACGAGCCGGAAGGGCGTGAGCAGTATCACGATCCCTACCGCGCTCCTGGACCTGCGACGGCGCCCGCGCCGATGCCGGGCCCGCCGCCCGCACCTCAGCCCGGCCCCTGGCCGGGGCAGCCGGGCCCCTACGGCCCCGGCCCCCAGGGCCCGCCGCCGGGCCCCCAGGGGCCGCAGGCGCCGCCCTACCGCCCCGGCGACGGCGGGTGGCCGCCCCGCTAGCCTCCACCGCCACAGGTGGTGCACGCCCTCCTTGCGGGACACAGGCCCCCACGACCGCCGATTCCCGAACCGGTCGGGCACGATGGTGGGGTGACCGACGCACCGCTGCGAACCGCCTTCCTGAACCTGCCCGAACGCCGGATGCTCACCACGTCCGACGGCGTGCCCATCGACACGGTGCTGCTCCGCGGCGCCCCCGGCCGCACGTCCGCCGTCGTGGTCGCCAACGGCTTCACCGGCACCTGGCGCAGCCCCGACACCCGGATGATCGCCCAGCGCCTGCTGGCCGCCGGGGACGTGCTGCTGTTCGACTTCCGCGGGCACTACGGCTCCGGCGGCCTGTCCACCGTGGGCAACGAGGAGGTCCACGACCTGGAGGCCGCCGTCGCCCACCTGCGCGGCCTGGGCTACACCGACATCGCCACCATCGGCTTCTCCATGGGCGCCGCCGTGGTGGTGCGCCACGCCGGGCTGCACGGGGGCGTCGGCGCCGCCGTGTCGGTCAGCGGCCCGAGCCGCTGGTACTACCGGGGCTCGCGGCGGATGCGCCTGCTGCACTTCGGGGTCGAGCGCGCCGCCGGGCGCCTCTTCCTGCGGACCGCCCGGCGGGTGCGGGTCACCGACCGGCACTGGGACCCGGTCCCGCCCGACCCCACCGAGATGGCCGCGCACGTGGCCCCCGCGCCGCTGCTGGTGGTGCACGGGGACGCCGACGCCTACTTCCCCCTCGAACACGCCCGGCGCCTGCACGAGGCCTCCGGGGGCCGCGGTGAGCTGTGGATCGAGCGGGGGATGGGCCACGCCGAGCGGGCGATGACGCCCGACCGGGCCCAGCGCGTGGCCGACTGGATCGCCGCCAACCGGGTCCCCGCCGAGGCCCTGTAGGCCCCCACCGGGAACCCGATGGCTACCATCGTCGGATGAATTCCCCAGTCGCGGCCGGAGCCCCCGGCGGGGCGACCGGCCTGCGCGGGCGCCCGTTCCGGCTGCTCATGGCCGCCACGGTCGCCAGCTTCACCGGCTACGTCCTCATGCTGCCCCTGGTCCCGCTGTGGGCGGTGCGGCACGGCGCCTCCGAGGCCGGGGCGGGCGCCGCCACCGCCGTGTTCATGGGGGCCACCGTCGCCGTCCAGCTCTTCATGCCGTGGCTGCTGGGCCGGGCCGGGGGCTATCGCTGGGCCTTCCCGGTCGGCGCCCTGCTCATCGCGCTGCCCACGCCGCTGCTGCTGCTCAGCGGCGGGCTGGGGCCGGTGCTCGCGGTCAGCGCCGTGCGCGGCGCCGGGTTCGGCCTGTTCAGCGTGGCCGGGGCCGCCCTGTCGGCGCGCCTGGTGGAGCCGCGCGAGATCGGCCGCGCCGCCGGGTACTACGGGCTGGCCGTCGGCCTGCCCCATGTGGTCTTCCTCTCCACCGGCGTCGGCGTCGCCCTCCAGCTCGGCTTCGCCCCCGCCTTCTGGACCGCGACCCTGCTGCCTCTGCTGGGCGCCGCCGCCTCGGCGTTCATCGGTCCGGGCCGCGGGGCCGGGGGAGGGGGCGCGGCGGCCGCCGCGCCGGCCCCGTCGCGCCGGGAGCAGGCCGCGGCGATGGCGGTGCCGCTGGCGCTCATGCTCGCCGCCGCGGCGGCCGCCTCCGGGTTCCTCACCTTCCTGTCCATCCCCCTGGAGCGGATGCCCTGGGCGGCCGCGGCGGCGCTGCTGGGGTACGGGGCCGGGTCGGTCGCGCTGCGCTGGGCCGCCGGGGTGGTCAGCGACCGCACCGGGCGCCCGGCCCTGCTGGTCCCGGGCACGGCCGCCTCCGCCGCCGGCGCCGCCCTGGCGGCGTGGGCGCTGTGGAGCCCGGTCCCCGACGGCGCCGCGGGCTGGCTCGCCGTGGCCGGGGCGACCCTGTTCGGCGCCGGGTTCGGCGCGGCGCAGAACGACACCATCACCGTCATGTTCCGGCGCGGCGGCCCCGGCGCCTACGGGACCGCCAGCGCGGCGTGGAACATCGGGTTCGACGGCGGCACCGGCATCGGCGCGGTCGCCCTCGGCTGGGCGATCGGCGCCGCCGGGTACGGCCCGGCCTTCCTCGGCGCCGCCGCCGTGGTGCTGGCCTCCGTGCCCGCCGCCGCGCTCACCGCGCGCACCCGCACGTGACAAGGCCCTCCCCGCGCGGTGCGCGGGGAGGGCCCCGGTCGGCCGGCCACGGGCCTCAGAACGACGAGATGTGCACGTGGTCGTAGTGGTTCTGGGTGACGCTGCCGCGGTCCTCCATCTGCTTCCACCCGGCGCCCGGGTTGCGGGAGTCCCAGATCTTCTGCTCCCAGATGACGTACTTCACGCCCAGCCGGTCGGCGTTGTTCTGCGCGTAGTTCGCCACGCTCTGCCCGATCTGCTGGTTCTGCCCGCTCGGCATGGCCCCGCCCGCGCTCATCATGAAGTCGCAGGCCTGGCCGGTGCCGTGGTCGTCGGCGCTGGACCGCACGCACCCCACCTCGTAGGGGAGGTCGAAGTTGGCGATGATCTCGTCGCGGATCGCCGCCATGCGCGGAGTGGCGCCGTCGAAGCCCCAGCCCTTCAGGCGCTCGGGGACCGGGCCGCCGCCGGTGCCGCCTCCGCCGGAGGAGCCCTCCTCGGGCGGCTCGGGGACCTGCTCGGCCTCGTAGCGCTCGATGCGCTCCTTGATCTCGTCCTTCTTGTCCTTGAGCTCGTCGACGACCTCTTTGGCCTCGTCGTACTTGGCGTCGGCCTTCTCGGAGGCCTCTTCGAGCTCGGCCTTGGACTCGGTGAGGGCCAGCAGCCGCTCGCCGTTGTTGTGCGACACCTGCCCGGCCATGGCGGCGTTGCCGAGGGTCTGCTCGGGGTCGCCGCTCAGCACGACCTCCATGGCGGGGTCGATCCCGCTGCCCTTGTACTGGGCCGCGGCGAGCTCGGTGACGTTCCCGCGGGTCTTCTCGTACTGCTCCTCGACCTCGTCCAGCCGCTTCGCGGCCTTCTGCGCGGCGGCCTTGGCCTCGTCGTAGACGACGAGTTCTCCGTCGAGCTCCTCCTCCAGGTCGTCGGCCTCGGCGTTGAGCTCGTCCAGGCTCGGCTCGTCGTCGTCGGCGTAGGCCGAGGGGGCCGTCAGCAGGAGGGCGGCGGATGCGGCGGCGCCGATGAGCGTGGCGCCCGCGCGCACACGGGTCGAACGTCTGTGGATTCTCACTTCAGGGATCTCCGTCGGGGAGGGGCTGCGTCCGGCCTCGCAGGGGCGCTCAGCGGGAGGGGCGGCTGAGGCCAGGGGGCCGCGCGATGCTGCGCCACACCATACGTGATCCCGCCGTTATCCGCCTAGTGGGTCAGCCGGTGCCGCCGAAGGCGCTGGGCAGCCGCCCCGGCTCGGGCCCGGACGCCGGCGCGGCGGAGGCGGGGGCGCCCGCGGGCAGGAACCAGTCGGAGCGGCGCACCTCGCGCAGGGCCCGGCGCCGGGTGTCCTTGTCGAGCCGGTCCAGGTAGACCATCCCGTCGAGGTGGTCGGTCTCGTGCTGCAGGGCGCGCGCCATCAGCCCGGACCCGCGCACCGTCACCGGCTCGTTGCGCAGGTCCACCCCGCGCACGGTGGCGTGCATCGCCCGCCGGGTGGGGAACCACAGCCCCGGCACCGACAGGCAGCCCTCCTCGTCGTCCTGGACCTCCTCGGACAGCTCCGTGATCTCGGGGTTGATCACGTAGCCGAGCCGCCCGTCCACGCGGTAGCTGAACACCCGCAGGCCCACGCCGATCTGCGGCGCGGCCACCCCGGCGTGCCCGGGTTCGTCGACGGTGTCCAGCAGGTCGTCGACCAGCTTTCGGGTGTGGTCGTCGAACCGTGTGACCGGGGAGGCCGGGGAGACGAGGACGGGGTCGCCGAAGCGGACGATGGGGCGCTTGCTCATGCCCCAAGCCTATTGCGCTCAGGCGGCCGAGGGCTCCAGAGCGTCGTCGATGACCATCTCGATGTAGTCCAGGGCGGCGCGGCGGCGCTCCAGCGCGTTCTCGAACAGCGGGGGCAGCTCGCTGCCGCGGCGCACCCGGAGGCACTCGTTGACGATCCTGTGCCAGCGCTCCGGGAAGGCGTGCAGGGCGTACATCCCCGCGCCGGACTTGGACGTGATCTCGCTCGTGCGCAGGGTGAAGTGCAGCCGCGAGACGCTCAGCACGCTCCACGACGGGGCCAGCGAGCCCAGCGCCGCCAGGCCGCGCGGGGTGAGCAGCCGCCCGGCCTTGGCCCGCCAGCGGCGCCACTGCTCCTCCAGGTTGCCCAGGGACCAGGCGCGCAGGCTCTCGGTCTGGTCGCACACGGCCAGCTCCACCGGCGCCGGGCCGCGCACCGCCACCCCGCGCTCGGCCAGCACGTGCCAGGTGACCGGGTTGACCTCGGCCCGGGTGGAGGTGCGGAACCGACCGCCGACCACGGCGGGCACCGGGCCGCAGGACGCCGGGTCGCGGGTCAGGTCCTCCCAGGTGAGGTGGACCCCGTTGAACTGGGGGCGGTGGATGCGCGCCCGGGTGGCCCCGTGCGCACGGCGCAGCGCGGCCCGCTCGTCCGGGGTGGGCGCCTCGTCGGTGACGACCACGAAGTCCACGTCGCTGGTGTGCGGCCGGAAGTCCCCGAGCGCCACCGACCCGGTCAGGTACAGCCCCCGGACCAGGCCGGGCGCCTCGGCGTCCGCGTTCCGCAGGAACTCGTCGGCCAGCGCCTGCACACGCGGGTGGATCATTACGGGGCACTCCAGATCTGCTCGGGATGGGAGAGGGGGCGCTCGGAGGGGAGCGCGCCGCGTCCCTCCACGTCACGGCATCAAGTCTGAGCAACGCGCGCACCGATGGCAAGTGATCACGCCGCATCAGCATCCTGTCCCCCCACGTCAGGAGGTGTACGGCTGTGTCGCCAAGGTGGTGCGCTCTCCCTTGACGCAGGCCGTCCGCCCGTGCTAGAGGCGGCGTTTCCGGGATTGCACGAGAGAAATACGGCCGCGACCCGCCCGGACGCTGCGGTGCACGGCCCGATGCACGTTCATTTCCCGTTTCGTCATACGGATAATCGCGAAAATGCTCGTGGAAGGTTTGTCGCGCACGTTCCCAGGGGTATTCACGATTTCCCTGATGATTCCCTGGAGCCGTGCGCCGTGCGATACGGGTTCTTCTCTGGAGAGCTTGTCGGATCGGCGTTCCGGAGTAGCCTTCATGGTTCCGGCGCCGACGGCGCCCGTGCTTCTGACGTGCTCTGGAGAGAGTGGAGAGGAAGGCGTGGAATCCCATTCGGAGAATAGCGCGATCCGGGCTATCGTCCCAGCGTCGCCCTCCCTCGACCCGCGTTGCGATGCGCCGCCGCGCCGCGCGTTATCACGCGCGTAACACCTGGTCACCGGAGCGAAACCGCCGAGCCCTAGCATTCGGGCGACGGGCCGGCGCCATGGCGATCGAAATGGAGGCGGTAATGGTCCCCACGATGGTCCTCGTGGCCGACGACGCGAACGACTCCCACCGCGCGCGCTCCCTGCACGACCTCGCCGACGCCGTCGCGGGGCGCGGCGAGGCGCCGGTGGTGCCCGCGTTCGGTTCCCGAAAGGAGGTGCAGCGCGAACTCGACGCCGTCACCGGGCCCAAGGTCGTGGTCCCCGCCTACGTCGCCGGCGGCTGCGTGGACAGCGCCGGGCTCTACGCCTCGCTCGACCTGGGCGCGGACGCCGAGGGCGGGGTGTGCGCCACCGCGCCCCTGGGCGCCGTGCCCTCCCTGGTCGCCGACCTGGCCGGGCGGCTGGCCCGGCGCGGCTGGGAGCCCGGCGACGGGGTGGTGCTGGCCGCGGACGGCGGCGAGTCCGCGGAGGAGCGCCAGGCCGTCGCCGAGGTCGCGCGGATGCTCAGCCGCCGCCTGAGCGCGCCGGTTCAGGTCGGTTACCTGACCGCCTGGGCGCCGACCGTGGCCGACGCGGTGGAGCGGCTGCGCTCCGCCGACACCGGCCGTGTGGCGGTCGCCGTCTGGCGGCTGGTGGCCGACGCCGACTCCGACCGGCTGCGCGCACTGGACGCGGTGGTCACGCCGCCGCTCTGGCCCTCGGAGAACGTGGTCGACACCCTGCTGGCCCAGCACCGGGCCGCCACCGCCCGCCTGGCGGTCTGAGCGGTCCGCATCCCCCGGAACGGGCGCCGCGCCTGCGCGCGGCGCCCGTTCGGGTAGGTTGGCCCGCATGATGGCCGTCTCCCTGCTCTTCATCGTCGCGATCGTGCTGGTCGTCCTTCTGGTCGTGGGCGGAATCGTGTTCGCGGTCGTGGCCGCGTCCCGGAGGTCGTCGCCCCCGCCGCCTGGGCCCGGACAGCCGTACGGACCCCCGCCGCCTCCGCAGCAGGGGCCCGGCCAGGGGCCGCCCCCCGGTCCGTCAGGACCCGGGCCGCAGGGGTACCCGCCGCAGTAGCTGGGCGTTGAGCGCCACCACGATCGTGGACAGGCTCATCAGCACCGCGCCCACCGCCGGGGGGAGCACGAAGCCCACGGGGGCCAGCACCCCGGCCGCCAGCGGCACCGCCGCCACGTTGTACCCGGCCGCCCAGACGAGGTTCTGCACCATCTTCCGGTAGCTCGCCTCGGACAGGGTCCGCACCGACAGCACCCCGCGCGGGTCGTCGGAGGCCAGCACCACCCCGGCCGACTCGATCGCCACGTCCGTCCCGGCCCCGATGGCCACGCCCACGTCCGCGCGGGCCAGGGCCGGGGCGTCGTTCACCCCGTCGCCGACCATCGCCACGGCGTGCCCGCGGCCCTGCAGGTCCCGCACCACCGAGTCCTTGTCGTCCGGGCGGACCTCGGCGAAGACCTCGTCCACGCCCAGCCGGGAGGCGACCGCGTCGGCCACGTTGCGCGCGTCCCCGGTCACCATGGCCACCCGCACCCCGCGGGCGTGCAGGTCGCGCACGGCCTCGGCGGACTCCGGCCGCACCTCGTCGGCCAGCGCCAGCGCCCCGGCGACCGCCCCGTCGGCGATCACGTGCAGCACCGTCGCGCCGGCGGACCGCCAGTCGCGGGTGGCCTGGGCCAGCGCCGCGGGCTCGGACAGCCCCCGGTCGGCGAGCATCCCCGGCCCACCCACCGACACCTCGGTGCCCCCGACGGTCGCGTGCACGCCGCGCCCGGTCTCGGAGCGGAAGCCCTCGGCCCGCGGCACCGGTCCGCGCTCCCCGGCCGCCCGCACGATCGCCTTGGCCAGCGGGTGCTCGGAGTCGGACTCGGCCGCCCCGGCCAGGGCCAGCACCTCCTCCTCGGTGCGCCCGGGCGCCGCCGCGGTGCCCGAGACCGCCGGGCGGCCCTTGGTCAGCGTGCCGGTCTTGTCGAACAGCACCGTGTCCACCTGCCGCATCCGCTCCAGCGCCAGCCGGTCCTTGACGAGGATCCCGGCCCGGGCCGACTTGGCCGTGGAGATGGCGATCACCAGCGGGATGGCCAGTCCCAGGGCGTGGGGGCAGGCGATGACCAGCACCGTCACGGTCCGGGTGACCGCGTCGGAGGGGGCGCCCAGCAGCGACCACACCACCGCGGTGACGATCCCGGCGCCCAGGGCGAACCAGAACAGCAGGGCCGCGGCGCGGTCGGCCAGCGCCTGGGCCCGGGAGCGGGACTCCTGGGCCTCGGCGACCAGCCGCTGGATCCCGGCCAGGGCGGTGTCCTCGCCGACCGCGTCCACGCGGACCCGGATCGCCGAGTCGGTGGCCACCGTCCCGGCGACCACGGCGGCGCCGGGGCCGCGATGCACGGTGCGCGACTCGCCGGTGATCATCGACTCGTCCATGGCGGCGCCGCCCTCGGCGACGGTGCCGTCGGCGGGGACGCGCCCGCCCGAGCGCACCAGCACGGTGTCCCCGGTCCGCAGCTCCGCGACGGGCGCCTGTTCGACCGCGCCGTCGGGGCCGATCCGCTCGGCGGTGTCGGGCAGCAGCTCGGCCAGGGCCTCCAGGGCGCCCGAGGCCTGCCCCAGCGCCCGCATCTCCAGCCAGTGGCCCAGCAGCATGATCACCACCAGCAGCACCAGCTCCCACCAGAAGTCGAGCTCCGGGCCGACCGCGCCGAGCGAGGACAGCAGGCTGGAGCCGAAGGCGACGGAGATCGCCATCGCGACCAGCGTCATCATCCCCGGGCGCAGGGAGCGCAGCTCGGAGACGGCGCCGCTGAGGAAGGGCCAGCCGCCGTAGACGAAGACGGCGGTGCCCAGCAGAGGGGGGACCCACATCAGCGGGTTCGGCACGGTGTAGCCGAGCCATCCGGCGATCATGTGGCTGGTGAAGACCACGGGGACCGACAGGGCCAGGCTGAGCCAGAAGCGGTCGCGGAAGACCTTGGCGTGGTCCCCGTGCCCGCCGTGCCCCGCGTGTCCGCCATGGCCGCCGTGGTCTCCGTGTCCGGCGTGCTCCCCGTGGCCGCCATGGCCGCCATGGCCGTGGTGGTCCGCGTGCGCCACGCCGCCGTGGGCGTGTTCCTCGTGGTCGGCCGCCATGTTCCGCCTCCATGGGGTGTCGTCCGGCTCGTCCGTACGGCTCCTTTATACCCCTAGGGGGTATCGGTATGTCAAGGGGTGGTGCGGCGCATGGGGGTCGGGGGTATAGAGCGCGGGGCGCGGTGGGTAGGACTCCCCGCGACGCCGTCCGGAACGGGGGCGTTCCACGGTCAACCGCGGCGTCAAGGGGGGCGACATCAAACCCGGAGCACGGGGCGTACCGATCCCTAAGGTGGACCCATGAGCTATGGCACAGCGCAGTTGGTCGACGACAGGCAGCGACAGCGGCTGTTGCGCAGATTCGGCGGCGGCGCGGCAGGGTGGCTGGACGAGCTCCCCGAGCGGGTGGACGCGCTCGCCCGCGAATGGGACCTGACCGTCGACGGACCCGCCCCCCACGGGCGCACCTCGGTCGTGCTGCACTGCACGCTGGCCGACGGCTCGGCCGCCATCATGAAGGTCTCGCCCGACCCGGGCCTGGGCACCTCCGAGGCGCGCGTGCTGCGCCTGTGGGAGGGCACCGGCCGCGTCCCCCGGGTGTGGGGCGTGGACCAGGCCCGCGGCGCCCTGCTGCTGGAGGCCATCGGCGAGGGCCGCACCGTCGCCATGGGCAAGCGGGTCCCGCCCATGCGCGAGATCGGCGCCCTCATCGCCGACCTGCACGCGGTTCCCGTCTCGCGGCAGGAGCGGATGGAGCTGAACCCGCTCGTCAACCGCATGCAGTTCCTCTTCGACCAGTGGGACCGGATGCGCGCCGAGGGCCCCGCCGCCGACCTGGTCCCCGCCTCGCTGCTGCACCACGGCCACGCCTGGGCGCGCGCCCTGGCGCACGGCGCGAGCGAGGAGGAGCGCGTCCCCCTCCACGGGGACCTGCACCCCGGCAACGTCCTGGACGGTGGGCCCGAGCGCGGCCTGGTCGCCGTCGACCCGCGGGCCTGCCTCGGCGACCCCGCCGCCGATGGCATCGACTGGGTGCTGTGGCGCACCCAGGGCTGCGACGAGGCGCGCGCCCGGGCCGCGGAACTGGCCGGCGCCATGGGCGTGCCCGCCGAGCGGCTGATGGACTGGTGCCGCGCGGTGGCGCCCGTCTACGCCGTGGCCCTCGCCGACCGCGGGCGCGCCGAGGGCGACCAGTTCGCCTTCCTCATGGAGCTGGCCGACGGCGGCTGAGGCGCGACGCCCGGTAGGCGGCGGACGGCGGCGGGTGGCCACAAGCGGACCGCCCATTTACTTTTCCGGTGTGCGTGGGTTTTCGTTCAAGCCGAGTGAAGCCCGGCGACGCACGGGTGCGGAAACGTCCCATGGCGCCCGTGCACCACCCGCGGACATAAGGAGACCCATGCCGCGCACCCCCAGATGGATCGCCCTGGCCACCACCGCCGCCACCGCCGGAGCGCTCTTCGCCTCCGTGCAGGCCCCCGCGGCCGCCGCCCCCGCCGAGCGCCCGGCCCCGGCGCCCGCCGAGGGGTCGCTGGTGGACGAGCCCTGGGTGATCGCCCACCGCGGTGCCTCCGCCTACCGCCCCGAGCACACGCTGGCGGCCGAGAAGCTGGCCTACAGGATGGGCGCCGACGTCATCGAGCCCGACCTGGTGCCCACCAAGGACGGCCACCTGGTGGTCCGGCACGAGAACGAGCTGAGCGGCACCACCGACGTGGCCGACCGGCCCGAGTTCGCCGACCGGCGCACCACCAAGACCATCGACGGGCGCAGCGTCACCGGCTGGTTCTCCGAGGACTTCACGCTCAAGGAGATCAAGACCCTGCGGGCCGTCGAGCGCGTGCCCGACATCCGCCCGGACAACACCCGCTTCGACGGCGCCTTCACGATCCCCACGTGGGAGGAGGTCGTCGCGCTGTGGGAGCGCAAGACCCGCAACCCCAAGTACCGGGACGTCAAGCTCATCCCCGAGCTGAAGCACGGCGCCTACTTCGACTCCATCGGCCTGGACACCGAGGAGGCGCTGGCCGAGTCCCTGAAGGAGCACGGCCTGGACGGCGAGGACGCGCCCGTCATCGTCCAGTCCTTCGAGCCGGAGAGCGCGCGCGAGGTGGACGAGCGGGTCGACACCCCCGTGGTGCAGCTCATCGGCTCCGGGCAGCAGGAGCTGACCACCCCCGAGGCGCTCGACGGCATCGCCGAGTACGCCGACGCCATCGGCCCCGACCTGCGCTGGGTGCTGCCCATCGGGGAGGACGGCCGCGCCGGGGAGCCCACCGCCCTGGTCGCCGACGCCCACGAGCGGGGCCTGCTCGTCACCCCCTACACCCTGCGCAGCGAGAACGGCTTCCTGCCCGAGGGGTACCGCACGAGCGACGACCCCACCGCCTACGGCGACTACATGGACTACTACACGGCCGTCCTGCGCACCGGCGTGGACGGGGTCTTCTCCGACAACCCCGACCACCTGCGCGAGGCCCGCGACGCCTACCTCGACGAGCGGGCCTGAGCCCCGCTCAGCCGCTCTTCTCGAAGCGGTAGCCCATCCCCGCCTCCGTGATCAGGTAGCGGGGGTGGGCGGGGTCCGGCTCCAGCTTGCGCCGCAGCTGCGCCATGTACACGCGCAGGTAGTTGGTCTCGCTCTGGTAGGCCGGGCCCCACACGTCGTGCAGGAGCTGGCGCTGGCTCACCAGCCGCCCGGCGTTGCGCGCCAGGATCTCCAGGATGTGCCACTCGGTGGGGGTGAGCCGCACCTCCCTGCCCTCCCGCTCCACCCTCTTGGCGCCCAGGTCCACGGTGAAGGCGTCGGTGGCCACCACCGGCGCCTCCTCCACGTGCACCGAGCGCCGCTGGGCCGCGCGGATCCGCGCCAGCAGCTCGTCCATCCCGAACGGCTTGGTCACGTAGTCGTCGGCGCCCTGGTCCAGGGAGCGCACCTTCTCGCTGGCCGAATGGCGCGCCGAGAGCACGATGATGGGCACCTGCGTCCACCCGCGCAGCCCCTCGATCACGTCGCCGCCCTCCATGTCGGGCAGGCCCAGGTCGAGCAGGACCAGGTCCGGGGGGCTCTTGGCGGCCGCCTGCAGGGCCGAGGCCCCGTCGAAGGCGGTGTCCACGTCGTATCCCCGGGCGCGCAGGTTGATCCGCATGGCCCGGATGATCTGGGCGTCGTCGTCGACGACGAGAATCCGCATCAGGCGTCCTCGGTTTCCGGTTCGGGCCCCGCGCCCTCGGGGGCGGCGGAGCGCAGGGTGAAGACCATCGTCAGGCCGCCGCCGGGGGTGTCCTCGGCGGCCAGGCCGCCGTCCATGGCCTCGGCGAACCCGCGGGCCACGGCCAGCCCCAGGCCGATGCCGGTGCCGCGGGGGGCGTCCCCGAGGCGCTGGAAGGCCTCGAAGATCCGCTCCTTGTACTCGTCGGCGACGCCGGCGCCGTGGTCGACGATGCGCAGCTGCACGGCGCCCTCGTGGGCGCTGGCGGCCACCCGCACCGGCGGCCCGCCGGCGGGGGAGTGGCGCACCGCGTTCTGCAGCACGTTGGCCACCGCCCGCTCCAGCAGGCCGGTGTCCACCCGCACCCGCGGCAGCGCGTCGGGCACGTCCACCTCCACCGCGGACGGGGGCACCCCGATGAGCGCGGCCGGGACCACCTCCTCCAGGCCCACCTCGCGGATCTTGGGGGTGACCGTCTCGGTCTGCAGGCGGCTCATGTCCAACAGGTTGCCCACCAGCCCGTTGAGCCGGTCGGTGGACTCCTCGATGTTCTCCAGGAGTTCGCCGCGGTCCTCCTCGTCCAGGTGGATCTCGGGCGAGCGCAGGCTCGACACGCTGGCCTTGATGGAGGTCAGCGGGGTGCGCAGGTCGTGCGAGACGGCCGCCAGCAGCGCCGTGCGGATCTTGTTCCCGGCCGCCTGGCGCCGCGCCAGTGCGGCGTCGCGGGCCAGCCGCTGGCGCTCCAGGGCGATGCCGATGTGGCTGGCGAACGCGCTGAGGATCTGCCGGTCGGCGGCGGGCAGCACCCGCCCGCGCAGCGCCAGGGCCAGCGAGTCGCTCACCGACACCAGGGCGTCGGCCTCGTCCGGGGTGGCGCACGGCGCGTCGCCGTGGCTCTCCACCAGCGACCAGGTGCCGTCGTCGCGCTGCTCCAGCAGCGCCACGGAGCGCTGGGCGAACGTCTCGCGGATGCGGACCAGCAGCGCGCGCAGCGGGTTCTCCGAGGCCAGCACGCTCCCCGCCAGCAGGGAGATGGTGGAGGCCTCCGAGCGCGCGCGGGCGGCGGCCAGGGAGTGGCGTTTGGACAGGTCCACCACGAACGCCACCAGCACGCCGACGAACACGAACACCCCCAGTGCGAGAGCGTTGTCCGGCTCGGCGATGGTGACCCGGTACAGCGGCGGGGTGAACAGCACGTTCAGCAGCATGCTCCCCCAGACCGCCGAGACGATCGACGGCCACAGTCCGCCCACCATCGCCACCCCGACGGTCGCGATGAGGAACAGGAGCAGGTCGGTGGTGAGCCCCAGGCCGTCGAACGGGGGCAGGTGCAGCACGCCCGCCAGCAGCGGCGGCAGCAGCACCGCCATCGCCCAGCCCCAGGCGGTGCGGGCCCGGCTGATCGACCCGCGCAGCGGCGGTAGCAGCCCCCGGCCGCTGCCGACCTCCTCGTGCGTGACGATGTGCACGTCGATGTCGCCGGACTCGCGGGCCACCGTGGCGCCCACGCCGGGGCCGAACGCGTGCTGCCAGGCGCGGCGGCGCGAGGAGCCCAGCACGATCTGGGTGGCGTTCACCCCGCGGGCGAACTCCAGCAGCGCCGTGGGCACGTCGTCGCCGATCACCTGGTGGTAGGTGCCGCCCAGCTCGGCCAGCAGCCGCTTCTGCCGCAGCAGCGCGTCGGTCGCCACCCGGGCCAGCCCGTCCCCGGCGGCCACGTGCACCGCCATCAGGTGGCTGGGCTGGGGCTGGCCGCCGCGCAGCCGCGCCGAGATGCGCGCCGCCCGCCGGATCAGCGTCTCGCCCTCGGGGCCGCCGGTCAGGGCGACCACGATGCGCTCGCGCGCCTCCCAGGTATGCCGGATCTTGTGCTCGCCGCGGTAGCGGGCCAGGCCCTCGTCGACCCGGTCGGCGACCCACAGCAGCGCCAGCTCGCGCAGGGCGGTCAGGTTGCCCTCGCGGAAGTAGTTGGACAGCGCGGCGTCGACCTTCTCGGCCGGGTAGATGTTGCCGTGCGACATGCGGCGCCGCAGCGCGAACGGCGACATGTCGCACAGCTCGATCTGGTCGGCGCGGCGCACGATCTCGTCGGGGATCGTCTCGCGCTGCCGGGTGCCGGTGATCTGCTTGATGACGTCGTTGAGCGACTCCAGGTGCTGGATGTTCACCGTGGAGATGACGTCGATCCCGGCGTTGAGCAGCTCGTCGACGTCCTGCCAGCGCTTGGCGTTGCGGCTGCCGGGGACGTTGGTGTGCGCCAGCTCGTCGACCAGGGCCACCTTCGGTGCGCGCCGCAGCGCGGCGTCGACGTCGAACTCCTCGAACACCGCCCCGCGGTGCTCGACGCGTCGGCGCGGCAGCGTCTCCAGGCCCTCGGCGAGCGCGGCGGTGCGGCGCCGGCCGTGCGTCTCGACGAAGCCGATGACCACGTCGGTGCCGCGGTCGGCGCGTCGGCGGGTCTCGCTGAGCGCGGCGTAGGTCTTGCCGACCCCGGGCGCCGCCCCGAGGTAGATCCGCAGTCGTCCTCGTGTCACACCATCCATTGTGGGTGATTTCGCCTGGTCTTCCACTGCTGGCCGGCCCGGCGGGGCCGCGTGCCCTCGGGGACCGGAACCGGCCGATTTGCCATTGAAGGGGGTGTCCGGGGAGGAATCGCCGCATCTTAACGGGGCCCTGATGGCCGCCCCGGCGACCTTGACGGGGCGTTGACGCCGTCGTGGGGCGGGGAGCGCCGGTTGTACGGTGATCCACGTCCCGAACGTTCGGGCGTTCCCCCGTCTTCCCCCCGAGGAGTCCCCACGATGTCCGTCGGTCCCCCCAATCCCCCGAACGGCCCGCAGTTCCCCGGAGCGCCCGGCGGGCCGGCCTTCCCCGGAGCGCAGGGCGGCCCCACGCCCCCGCCGCCCGGTGGTATGCCCCCGGGCGGGATGCCCCCGGGAGGCGGGATGCCCCCCGGTGGTATGCCACCCGGCGGGATGCCCCCGGGCGGGGCGCCGCAGGGCGGCAGGCCCAACCGGGGCATGCTCTTCGCCCTCATCGGCGGCGGTGCCGCGCTGGTCCTGGTCGTCGCCGTCGTCGCGGTGGTCCTGGCCACCCGGACCGGCCCCGCCTACGCGTCCCTGCCCGGCTGCGACGACATCCTGCCGGAGGACGCGCTGGCCGGGATCGGCGACCTCGAAGGGGCCGACGTGGACGAGGAGACCGGGGGCGCCTTCGGCGAGGACGAGGACATCGTCGGAGGGCTGATCTGCACGGACGGCGGCGGCGGTGAGGACCTTCCGCGGTTCAACGTGAGCATCGCGCTGTACGACCCCGCTACCCGCGAGCGCGACTACCGGCAGCTGGAGCGCGAGTTCGAGCGGGCGACCGAGGACTACGACGACATCCTGGCCGGCGAGATGGAAGCCGACGACGAGGACTACCTCTCCGAGCCGCTGGAGGAGCTCTCCCTGTCGGTCGGGGACGACCGGCGCGGGTACCTGATGTCGGACGACTACATGACCGAGGACGTGGAGTACGGCGTCGTGTACTTCCGGATGTCCAACGTGTTCGCGATCGTCAGCTACTACGGCGAGGACGAACCGGTCGAGGAGAAGGGCGACGCGGTCGTCGACCTGGCCCAGGAGGTCGCCTCCGGCCTGAAGAGCGAGGCCACGCGCGTCTGACCGGCCGCCCTGCCCCGCGTTGCCCTGGGGAGGTACGCCCCTGAAAAGCGTGGCCTGGGCTCCGGGTTCAGGGTCTTCGCGGTGAGGGGTGGCGGGCGGTGCAGCCGGGAGAGGGCGGTCGGTGCTTCCGGCCACGTTGTCGGCCGTCAGGCGTGTGCGTGGTCACCGTTAATGGCAGCGACGGCGAGAGCAGGGCGGTTCCCGGTCCTTGCTTGCCGTCCGGCGGGTCGCTGGTGGTCCGGGAGGGTGGGCGGCTGCGCTGGTACCCCGCTCACGGGCCCCGGCCGGGCGGCGGCCCGCCGGAGTGTGAGCGGGATGGCGGCGACGACGAAGGTCGGCGGCCCTCGCCGCAGCGCTGTCGGCCGTCCGGCGTGTGCGTGGTCACCGTTGATGGCAGCGACGGCGAGAGCAGGGCGGTTCCCGGTCCTTGCTTGCCGTCCGGCGGGTCGCTGGTGGTCCGGGAGGGTGGGCGGCTGCGCTGGTACCCCGCTCACGGGCCCCGGCCGGGCGGCGGCCCGCCGGAGTGTGAGCGGGATGGCGGCGACGACGAAGGTCGGCGGCCCTCGC
>NZ_JAQFWQ010000019.1 GCF_027706725.1 Nocardiopsis endophytica | reverse complement strand
ACCGCGAGCGGCCGGACGGACGGCAGGCAGGGCCCGGGAACCGCCGAGCTCCGGCTGTCGCCGCCCCTCTCCGGTGACCACGCACACGCGCCGCACCCGACAGCGCTGCCGGAAGGGGCGCCGACCTCCGTCGTCGCCGCCGAACACCCCACACTCCGCCGGCCCTCCGCCCGGCCGGGGCCTCAGGCGGAGTACCAGGTCGGCCGCCCGCCCGGCCGCACCGCGACGGCCCGGGGCTCGGGGGCCGGTTCGGCGTCGTTCCTTCCCGGGAAGCGTCAGCGCGGAGTCGGCTAGTTCAGGCGGAACACCTGGCGTTCCCGGTCCTTGTCGGAGGCGTAGTCGCCCTTGAGGGTGGCCACGTAGGTCCCGGGCCGCTTGGCGGTGGCCTCGGTGTCGCGGCAGTCCTTCCAGGACCGCTTGCGGTCCCAGGTGAAGGAGGTCTTCTCCGGGACGCCTCGCTCCAGTTCGACCTTGTTCTCGTCCTCGCGCACCGCGCAGTCGGCGGTGGAGAACACCCGGTCGTCGCCGGAGGTGACGCGCACCTCCATGTTCTCCGGGCCCAGGTCCACCGTGCAGGTCTGCTCGGCGGTGTTGACGGCGGTGACCTCGATCTTCGGCTTGGCGTCCCAGGCGTAGTCGCTCTTGTCGGTCTCCACCGTCACGACGACGTCGGAGGGGCGGCACGGGTCGCTCGCCTTCTTCGGCGCGGGGTACTCCTCGTCGGAGTCCTTCCCCCCGTCGCCCTTCCCGTCGTCCTTGGAGTCCGACCCGCCGGAGCCGGACCCGGATTCCCCGTCGCCGGAGCCGCCGGAGGAGTCGCCCTCGTCCCCGTCGTCCCCGCCCTCGTCGTCCCCGCTCGGCGATGTGCTGGGAGTGGGCGACGGTGCGACACTGGACGACGGCTCCGCCGAGGGCGAGGAGGACGCCTCCGGGGACGCCCCGGCCGCGTTCTCGGTGTCCGAGGCGGACGGGCGGCAGGCGTAGGCGATCAGCGTCACCACCGCCAGCAGGCCCACCAGTACGAAGACACGCCGCTTCCAATACGTCCCGGGGCTGACCGGTCCCGGGTGTCCAGCACTTGACGCCATGGGCGTAGTATTCCGGTTCCCCCGGCGTGTCACCTACTCAACCCGCCGTATTCCGGCCACGAATGGGCATGATCGACAACCCTTATTCCACCGCGGTCCTCGCCTGGTACGAACGGAACGCGCGCGACCTGCCCTGGCGCGCCGACGGGGCCTCCCCCTGGTCGGTGCTGGTCAGCGAGGTCATGCTGCAGCAGACCCCGGTCGTGCGGGTGCTGCCCGCCTGGGAGGCGTGGATGCGCCGCTGGCCCACCCCGGCCGACCTGGCCGCCGAGCCCTCCGGGGAGGCGGTGCGCATGTGGAACCGCCTGGGCTACCCCCGCCGCGCCCTCAACCTGCACGCGTGCGCTCGGACGATCACCGAGCGCCACGGCGGCGAGGTCCCCGACGACCACGCGGAGCTGCTCGCGCTGCCCGGGATCGGGGCCTACACGGCGGCGGCGGTGGCGAGCTTCGCCTACGGGCAGCGGCACGCGGTTCTGGACACCAATGTGCGCCGGGTTCTGGCCAGAGCGGTCACCGGTGTGCAGTACCCGCCCAAGGCCGCGACCCGGGGCGAGACGGCGCTCGCCGAGGAGCTGCTGCCCGAAAATGCGCCCACCGCCGTCCGCTGGAGTGTGGCCGTGATGGAGCTGGGGGCGCTGGTGTGCACCGCCCGCTCCCCCGCGTGCGCCGACTGCCCGATCGCCGACCGGTGCGCCTGGCGCGCCGCCGGGTACCCCGCCTATGACGGGCCGCCCCGCCGCGGCCAGCGCTACGCCGGGACCGACCGCCAGGTCCGCGGCCGCCTGCTGGCGGTCCTGCGCGCCTCCCCGGGGCCGGTGGACAAGCCCGCCCTCGACGCCGTCTGGGACGATCCGGTCCAGCGCGAGCGCGCCCTGGACGCGCTGATCGCCGACGGCCTCGTCGACCCCTTGGACGACGGCCGCTACGCCCTGCCCGGCTGAGCCCCGCCGCCCCCTCCGTCGTTGATCTCGGGAGAAAAGACGCTACCGGCGCGCTTGTAGGGGCGTTTCTCCCGAGATCAACGGGGATTCGGCCTACGGGTGCGGACGGGGGCTCGGCGGGGGCCCTGGATGGGGAAGTCGGCCGTCGCCGTCCAGGGCCCCCGTCGATCCGCCGCCCGCGCCGCTCCGGGGGGCGCCGTGCGCGTCCAGCCAGGCCGCCAGCTCGGCCGGCTGCATCGGCCGGGGCGCCGTGCGGCCCGGCTCGCGCGGGGCCGCCCACACCCACCGCGGGCGCCCGGAGGTGGCCGACTCCGCGCCGATGGCCCAGTCCCGGCCGTACCGTGCGCGCAGCGCGTCCAGCAGGGCGTGCACCTCCAGCGCCGCCGCGAGCTCGTCCCGGTCGGCCGCCTCCACCTCCTCGGTGCGCCCCGGCACCTCGGGATGCGGCCGGGTCGCGGTGTAGACCACCGCCCCGCTGTAGAACCCCCGCCGCGTGCCGAACCGCCACCCGGACCACCCCGCGTCCACCGCGCCCCCTCCCCGAGCCCGCCGACCGGACCGACCCCTCACGCGGCGGCGGGCCGCCGCGGTCCGGTCCATCCGGGGCACGACGCTAGGGCGCGGCCATTCCCGGCGTCCCCGAGGTTTCTTGAAATTTCTCGTGCTGGGCCCCGGAGGAGGTCAGGGGCCCGCCGGGCGCAGCAGGTCGCCCCGGATACGGGCGAGCAGCCGGTGCGCGGCGGCCTCGCGCACCGCCGCCGCGGACAGCGCCTCGAACACCGTCCGGTAGGGCACCACCGCCTCCGGGTCGTCCAGCCGCAGCTCGGCGCCGATCGTCTCGACCACCACCATCCGGTCGTCGAAGATCCAGAACCCGTGCGAGGGCACCACCCGCAGCCGCGCCCCGGCGGGCACCACCGCGATGTCCACCGACCGCATCCCCACCAGCCCGGCGATCCGGTCCAGCTGTCCGGCCATCACCTCCTCCGGGCAGATCAGCATCCGCAGCGCGGGCTCCCACATCAGCACCTCCACCCGGCGGTGCGGCTCGTAGAGCACCTCCTGGCGGCGGATCCGGGCGCGCACGCCCTCCTCCACGTCGGTGTCGGGCGCGCGGTGCAGCTCCACCGTGCGGCGGAGCATGTGCCGGGCGTACTCGGGGGTCTGCAGCAGCCCCGGCACGCACGCCGACTCGAACACCCGGATCCGCGCCGAGGCGCTCTCGTCCTGGCCGAACGCCCGCTGCCGGGCGCGCGTGCCCGCGGCGAGCTGGCGCCGCCAGCTCGCGTAGTGCGTCTCCATCGCGCGCCGCTGGGCGATGAGCTCCCCGGCCGCGCCGGGGGCGCCGCACGCCTCGGCCCATGAGCGCAGGTCGTCCCCGGTGGCGGTCTGCCGCCCGTGCTCCAGCTTGCTCACCTTGGAGGGCGGCCAGCCCAGCTTCCCGGCCAGGGAGCGGCCGGACAGCCCGGCGTCCGAGCGCAGCTCGCGCAGGCGCGTCCCGAGGGCGTGCCGCGCCGTCTGGTAGTCGTTCATCGGATCAGCGTGGACAGGTACCGGGTGTAGGGGAGCGCGTGGTGCCAGGCGGCGTCGCGCGCCCGGGCGGCCCGGACCACCTCCTCGGCCCCGCGGAGGAGCTCGGCGCCGGCGAACCGGTCCCCGTCGAAGCGCAGCCGGGCCACGGCCGCGCTGTCGAACAGCCAGAAGTCCTCGGCCGGCAGCTCGCGCACGACCGGATGGCCGCGGGGCAGGTACCGGATGTCCTCCCCCGCGGCCAGGTTGTAGGGGGTCCCCCACAGCTCCCACCTCAGGTAGTCGGAAGGGGGATCGTCGACCAGCCTGACCCGCTCCATGCGCTTGCCCTTCGCCGTCTCGGCCCGCACCAGCTCCAGCCACGGCAGAAACCACCCGATCCCCGGATCGCGCCCGGCGAGCCATTCCCGGTAGGGACGGTCCTCCTCGGCCACTCCGTAGGCCCGGCGCGTCTCCAGGCGCCAGGCCGTGAAGCGGCAGTCCCGGAAGAGCCTGTCGAGGTCCGGGCCCGGGGGGATCAGGTCCGCCACGTCACTCCTTCGGGGTGTAGCGGGTCAGGAGCTCACGGGGTACGACGACGAATTCTTCCCCTTCCAGGACATTCTTCACCTGCGCCAGGGCCTCGGGGTCGGTGAGCCGGCGGCCCTGCACGACGAAGTCGCCGCCGTCGGTCTCGTAGAGGCTGGGGCAACCGCTTCCCTGCGACGTGGTGCCGATGAACCTGAGCTTCATGTGCCCTCCCTGGCCCTGGTGCGTCGTGATCATCGTCGGCCAGCGGCACCGGGTGCGCCACCCCTTCGCCGAATCGGACACCGCACCGGCTTCGGGGCACGCGGCCGGATTTCGCCCCGCACACGGAAGCGGGCCCCGCCTCGGGTGAGGCGGGGCCCGCTCAGGCCGGTCGGGCGGGTGCGGCGGTGCGTGCCCGGCCGCTCTGCGGTCCGGCTACTCGGCCGATCCCGCGGCGGTCTCCTCCACCCGGGGGGCGTCGGGGACCGAGTCCGGCTTGGGCACGCCGGAGAAGGTGAACCGGGCGTCGGCGCCCTCGCCCTCGGCGTCGATCACCACGATCTGGCCGGGGCGCAGCTCGTTGTAGAGGATCTTCTCCGAGAGCTGGTCCTCGATCTCGCGCTGGATGGTCCGGCGCAGCGGCCGGGCGCCCAGCACCGGGTCGTAGCCGCGGGAGGCGAGCACCTGCTTGGCGTTCGGCCGCAGCTCCAGGCCCATGTCGCGGTCCTTCAGGCGGCTGTCCAGGCTGGCCACCATCAGGTCGACGATGTCGATGATCTCCTTCTCGGAGAGCTGGTGGAAGACGATGACGTCGTCGACGCGGTTGAGGAACTCGGGCCGGAAGTTCTGCTTGAGCTCCTCCTGGACCTTGGCCTTCATCCGGTCGTAGTTGGTCTTCTCGTCGTCCTCCTTGGCGAAGCCCATCGCCGCGCCCTTGGAGATGTCCCGCGTGCCCAGGTTGGTGGTCATGATGATGACCGTGTTCTTGAAGTCGACGTTGCGGCCCTGCGCGTCGGTGAGCCGCCCCTCCTCCAGGACCTGCAGCAGCGAGTTGAAGATGTCGCCGTGCGCCTTCTCGATCTCGTCGAACAGGACCACGGAGAACGGCTTGCGGCGCACCTTCTCGGTGAGCTGGCCGCCCTCCTCGTAGCCGACGTACCCGGGCGGCGAGCCGAACAGGCGGGAGACCGTGTGCTTCTCCATGAACTCGCTCATGTCGAGCTGGATCAGCGCGTCCTCGTCGCCGAACAGGAACTCCGCCAGCGTCTTGGACAGCTCGGTCTTGCCGACGCCCGAGGGGCCCGCGAAGATGAACGAGCCGCCGGGGCGCTTGGGGTCCTTCAGGCCCGCACGCGTGCGCCGGATCGCCTGGGAGAGCGCCTTGATGGCGTCCTCCTGGCCGATGACGCGCTTGTGCAGCTCGTCCTCCATGCGCAGCAGCCGGGAGCTCTCCTCCTCGGTCAGCTTGAAGACCGGGATGCCGGTGGAGGCGGCCAGGACCTCGGCGATGAGCTCCTCGCCCACCTCGGCGACGACGTCCATGTCGCCGGCCTTCCACTCCTTCTCCCGCTGGGCCTTGGAGTTGAGCAGCTTCTTCTCGTCGTCGCGCAGCGAGGCGGCCTTCTCGAAGTCCTGCGCGTCGATGGCCGACTCCTTGTCCTTGCGGACGTCGGCGATCTTGTCGTCGAACTCGCGCAGGTCCGGCGGGGCCGTCATGCGGCGGATGCGCATCCGCGACCCGGCCTCGTCGATCAGGTCGATCGCCTTGTCCGGCAGGAACCGGTCGCTGATGTAGCGGTCGGCCAGCTGGGCCGAGGCCACCAGCGCGCTGTCGGTGATGGAGACCCGGTGGTGCGCCTCGTAGCGGTCGCGCAGCCCCTTCAGGATCTCGATCGTGTGCGCGATGGTCGGCTCGTCGACCTGGATGGGCTGGAACCGCCGCTCCAGGGCGGCGTCCTTCTCCAGGTGCTTGCGGTACTCGTCCAGCGTGGTCGCGCCGATGGTCTGCAGCTCGCCGCGGGCCAGCATCGGCTTGAGGATGGAGGCGGCGTCTATCGCGCCCTCCGCCGCGCCCGCGCCGACCAGCGTGTGCAGCTCGTCGATGAACAGGATGATGTCGCCGCGCGTGCGGATCTCCTTGAGCACCTTCTTGAGGCGCTCCTCGAAGTCGCCGCGGTAGCGGCTGCCGGCGACCAGCGCGCCCAGGTCGAGCGTGTAGAGCTGCTTGTCCTTCAGCGTCTCGGGGATCTCGCCCTTGACGATCTTCTGGGCCAGGCCCTCGACGACCGCGGTCTTGCCGACACCGGGCTCGCCGATGAGCACCGGGTTGTTCTTGGTCCTGCGGGACAGGACCTGCATGACCCGCTCGATCTCGGAGTCCCGGCCGATCACCGGGTCGAGCTTGCTCTCCCGGGCGGCCTGGGTCAGGTTCCGGCCGAACTGGTCGAGCACCAGGGAGGTGGAGGGGGCCGACTCCGAGGAGGCCCCGGTGGCCTGCGGCTCCTTGCCCTGGTAGCCGTGGAGCAGCTGGATCACCTGCTGGCGCACCCGGTTCAGGTCGGCGCCGAGCTTGACCAGCACCTGGGCCGCCACGCCCTCGCCCTCGCGGATCAGCCCGAGCAGGATGTGCTCGGTGCCGATGTAGTTGTGGCCCAGCTGGAGCGCCTCGCGCAGGGACAGCTCCAGGACCTTCTTGGCGCGCGGGGTGAACGGGATGTGGCCGGAGGGGGCCTGCTGGCCCTGGCCGATGATCTCCTCGACCTGCTGCCGGACCGCTTCGAGGCTGATCCCCAGGCTCTCCAGAGCCTTCGCAGCCACGCCCTCACCCTCGTGGATGAGGCCGAGCAGGATGTGCTCCGTACCGATGTAGTTGTGGTTGAGCATCCTGGCCTCTTCCTGGGCCAGGACCACCACGCGCCGTGCGCGGTCGGTAAACCTCTCGAACATGTCTCGTCGCTCCTCACAGAGCGGTCAGGCAGGGGCGGAAGCTCCGACCCTCACGCTTTTCCGCTTTTCGGCCCTTCGGGGGGTGAAAGCCCTCGGAGGGCGCTGCCGCACCCGTCCCCGGCCGCCGGTGACCCGCCGGCCGGAGGACGCACCCGCATCGTCCGGTTGCCTCCGACCATCGTTGCCAGAGACTTTCCCCGACGATAGGGCGTTCACCCTCATCCAACTACCAATCGGGCCTTCGGTGTTCCGACTACGCCGCAAGCGAACGGTCCGCGTGCCCTCCGCTTTCGCGGGGCACGCGGACCGCCTGTGCATTCCTCGCAGATTTGCTCTGAGCGAACAGGGCCGCCCCGGGCGGCGCCGGACCGGGACTCCGGGTGCCTCGGGGGCACCGGAGCACCGGCCGCCGCGGGCCGGGCGCGGACGCGCCCGTCCGGCGCACGGCCGCACGCCGGCGCTCCCCGGGCCGGGTCGGACCCGACCGGGGAGGGTCCGCGTCCGGGGACTAGCGGCCCTGCGCCGCCTCGTACTCGGCGACGATCGCGGCCGGGATGCGGCCCCGCTCGTTCACCTGCTTGCCCTGGGCCTTGGCCCACGCCCGGATCTCGGCGCTGCGCTCACGGCTGGGCGCGCTGCGCTGCTGCCGCCGGCCGCCGCGCCCGGCCTTGGCCGGGGCCTTGCGCGCCGCCGACACGTAGGGGGCCAGGAGCTCGCGGAGCTTGGAGGCGTTGTCGGTACTCAGGTCGATTTCATAACTGGTTCCGTCGACCCCGAACGCGACCGTCTCGTCGGCCTCTCCGCCGTCCAGATCGTCGACGAGAAGCACCTGAACCTTTTGTGCCATGGATGTAGACCTTTCAGCAGTGCGGTGCGTCGGCACCTGAATATAAAGCTATCCGCCCCCGGGACGGAAGACAATTCTCCACGCGGCGGAAATCGCCGCCCCGCGCGGCACGGGCGGAAAAGATCGCCGCCGGGGCCGATTCGGGCGGGCAGCACGCCTCCCGCGGACCGCCATATCCCGGCCCGCGCGTGCCCGTTATCGCCCCCGCCGGGCCCGGCGCTAGTGCTCCGGCCCCTGCTCCGCCGGGGATTCCCCCTCCCCCGCGCGCGCACCGTCGTGCCCACCGGTTCCGGACGTGGACCCCGCGTCCTGCGGAGAGGTCGCGGACGCCTCGGCCCGGGCCCCGCCGACCGGCCTGCCGTCCGACGTCCGGGGAGCCATCTCCTTGCGGAGCAGCTTGACGACGAACGCACAGAAGACCGTCGCGACAACAGCAGGGGGGATCAGCGCCGACAAAACGTCGCCCATCGGACGCACACCCTTCCTTGTTGTTACTTTATGCAGCAATTACCCCACGGAGAGGGTCGGCGGCCCTCGGCCTCGGCCGTGCGCGGCGCGCACGCCCCGCGATACCCGGGATTGACGGGTGGGGACCCCGACATCATAGACACCCCGGCCGACCTACGGCGCCGCCGGCGGCGGCCGGGGGATAACGCGCCGCGCGGACGATGCGTTCCCGATCTCCCTTAACCGCGGGCGTCGCGGCCGATTCGAGGCCGAATTGACGACTCTTCGTAGCCTTTGGCCCCGCTGCCGTCACCGCCGGTATATCAGAGCCCTCCTCTCCCCCTCGACCCGGAGCGGGAACCGGGGGTGCGGGTTCTCCATGGCACCGGCAAGATTACCCGCCCCTTTACGCCCCCCGAACGCGGGTTCGCATATGGTGCTCCGGCGGCCCGGGGGTTGTGGGATGGTGGCACCCGGCGGCCGCGCGCGCCCCTCGCCGGCCGCTTCGGGATCCGCCCGCGCCCTGCCACTGCGGGCATTGGTGGGAAGGACCTGTCGTGGAGTTCCACGCCGATCTGCATATTCACTCCAAGTACTCGCGGGCGTGCAGCAGGGATTGCGACCTGGAACACCTCGCCTGGTGGGCCGCGCGCAAGGGCGTCGACGTGGTCGGCACCGGTGATTTCACTCACCCGGCCTGGCGCGAGGAGTTGCGCTCGCACCTGGTCCCGGCCGAGCCCGGCCTGTTCCGGCTGGCACCCGAAATCGAGCGGCGGGTGCTGCGCACCCTGCCCCCGGCGTGCCGCAAAGCACCGCGCTTCATGCTGTCGGTGGAGATCTCCACGATCTATAAAAGGGGCGAACGCACCCGAAAGGTGCACCATTTGCTCTACGCCCCGTCCATGGAGGCGGCCGAGGCGATCACCGCGGATTTGGCCCGCATCGGCAATCTCGCCTCGGACGGACGGCCCATCCTCGGCCTGGACTCGCGCGACCTGCTGGAGATCACCCTGTCCAGCGACCCGGGCTCCTACCTGGTCCCGGCCCACGTGTGGACGCCCTGGTTCGCCGTGCTGGGCTCCAAGTCCGGCTTCGACCGGGTCGAGGACTGCTACGCCGACCTGGCCGACCACGTCTTCGCAATCGAGACCGGGCTGTCCAGCGACCCGGCGATGAACTGGACCGTGCCCTCGCTGGACCGCTACACGCTGGTGAGCCACTCCGACGCGCACTCCCCGCCGATGCTCGCGCGCGAGGCCACCCGCTTCGACACCGACCTGGACTACTACGCGGTGCGGCGCGCGCTGGAGACCCGCGAGGGGTACCGGGGCACCGTCGAGTTCTTCCCCGAGCACGGCAAGTACCACCTGGACGGGCACCGCAAGTGCGGGGTGCGGCTGGACCCGGAGGACACGCGCGGCCACGGGGGCCGGTGCCCGGAGTGCGGGCGCCCGCTGACCGTCGGCACCGCCCACCGGGTGAGCGACCTGGCCGAGCGGCCCACCGGGTACCGCCCGGAGGGCGCGCCCCCCTTCACCAACCTGGTGCCGCTGCCGGAGATGGTGAGCGAGATCGTCGGGGTGGGCCCCAAGAGCAAGCGGGTCCGCGGCGAGGTGGACCGGCTGGTCGCCGCGCTCGGCTCGGAGCTGGAGATCCTCACCCGCAGCCCGCTCGACGAGGTGCGGCGGCACGGCGGCGAGCTGCTGTCCGAGGCGGTGGCCCGGCTCCGCCGCGACGAGGTGATCCGCGACGCCGGGTACGACGGCGAGTACGGCGTGATCCGCATGTTCCGCCCCGAGGAGCTGGCCTCCCCTGGCGAGGCCGCCCTGTTCGACCTGCCCGACGCCCCAGCCGCGCCGGCGGGCGCGAAGCGCGGCGCGAAGTCCGGCGCGAAGGACGCGGCACCGCCCAAGTCCCCGAGCCGGAAGGACTCCCGGGCCGGGACCGGACCCGGGACCGACGCCGCGGCGCCCACCGGCGAGGGGCCCACGGACGAACCCGCCCCGGAGGACGGCGGCGGGACTCCCCCCGAGGCCCCGCAGGCCGCCGCCCCCGCGCTCTTCCCCGACGGCCCCGCCGCCGAGGGCCCCTCGTCCCGGGGCCTGCTCGACGGGCTCGACCCCGAGCAGCGCGCCGCGGCCGAGCACCCCGACGGCCCGCTGCTGATCGTCGCGGGCCCCGGAACCGGCAAGACCCGCACCCTCACCCGCCGCATCGCGCACAAGGTCGCCGAGCGCGGCCTGGCCCCGGAGCGCTGCCTGGCCATCACCTTTACCCGCCGCGCCGCCGCCGAGCTGCGCGAGCGCCTGGAGGACCTGCTCGGCGCGCACGCCGACCCGCTCACCGTGACCACCTTCCACGGGCTCGGCCTGACGGTGCTGCGCGAGCAGCACGCGCGCGCCGGGCTCACCGAGCGCTTCGGCGTGGCCGACGCCGAGCGGGCGCTGGAGGTGGCGTCCGAGGTCGCCGGGTCGGCCGGGGCCGGACAGGCGCTGCTGGCCCGCCGGGACGCCGTCTCCGTGGACGGGGACGGGGCCCAGGAGCCCGACGAGGAGGTGGAGGCCTACCGCAAGCGGCTGCGCGAGCGGGACCTGGTGGACTTCGCCGACCTGGTCGCGCTGCCGGTGCGGCTGCTGTCGGAGGACCCCGCCCTGGCCGAGGCCTACCGGCGCCGCTGGACGTCGGTGAGCGTCGACGAGTACCAGGACGTGGACGGCGCCCAGTACGCGCTGCTGCGGCTGCTCAGCGGCCCGCAGGGGGACGTCACCGCGATCGGCGACCCCGACCAGGCCATCTACCGGTTCCGCGGCGCGGACGTGGGCTACTTCCTCCGGTTCGAGCAGGACCACCCGGGGGCCGCGGCGGTGCGGCTGTCGCGCAACTACCGCTCCAACGCCACCATCGTGGACGCCGCGGTCGCGGCCATCGCCCCGGGCTCGCTGGTGCCCGGGCGCGAGCTGCGCGCGGTCGGCGACTTCTCCGACCCGCCGCGCATCGGGGTGCACGCCGCCGCCGACGAGCGCGCCGAGGCCTCCTTCGTCGCGCGGGCGATCGACCGGCTGCTCGGAGGCACGTCGCTGCACTCGCTGGACAGCGGGCGCGCCGACGGTCAGGGCGAGGAGCTGTCCTTCGCCGACATGTGCGTGCTCTACCGCACCTCGGCGCAGGCCGAGGCGGTGATGAGCGCCTTCGACGCCGCCGGGGTGCCGTTCCAGAAGCGCACGCACGACCGGCTGTCGGCGCGGCCCGGGGTGCGGGCCCTGGCCGCCGAGCTGCCGCTCACCCCGGGCGAGGAGGTGGCCGACCGAGTGCGCACCGCCGCCGGAGCGCTGGCCGAGCGGCTCTCCGCCGACGAGGAGGCGGCCACCGCCGCGCGCACGGCGGGCGAGCTGCTGCTGCCCCTGGCCCGGCGGTGCGGGGGCGACCTCGACCGGTTCCTGGCCGAGCTGGCGCTGGGCGCCGAGGTGGACGCCCTTGACCCGCGGGCCGACCGGGTGTCGCTGCTCACCCTGCACGCGGCCAAGGGGCTGGAGTTCCCGGTGGTGTTCCTGGTCGGGTGCGAGGACGGCGTGCTGCCGTTCCGCTTCCCCGGCTCCGAGCGCGACCCGGAGGCCGAGGCGGAGGAGCGGCGGCTGTTCTTCGTGGGCCTGACGCGCGCTCAGCGGCGGCTGTACCTGTCCCGGGCCCGCCGCCGCACCCGGCGCGGGTCGGCGGCCGACAGCGCGCCCTCGCCGTTCCTGGCGTCGGTGCCCGAGGGCCTGACGATGCCGGTGGACGAGGAGTCGGCCGCCCGCCGCCGCCCGAAGGACCGCCAGCTGCGCCTGATGTGACCCCCCGGGCGGTGATCTCGGCGAAGGTGCCGTCGAACCCGGCGCAATGACAGCGCCTTCGTCGGGATCGACGGGATCAGCGGCGGGGCGTGCCCGGGGCGTCCAGGTGGAGCAGCATCCGGGTGTTGCCCAGGGTGTTCGGCTTGACCCGCTCCAGGTCCAGGAACTCGGCGACGCCCTCGTCGTAGGAGCGCAGCAGCTCGTCGTAGACGCGCGGGGAGACCGGCGTGCCCTGGATCGGGTCGAAGCCGTGCCGGGCGAAGAAGGCGGTCTCGAAGGTGAGGCAGAACACCCGGCGCACGCCCAGCTCGCGGGCGCGGGCCAGGAGCTCGCCGACGATGCGGTGGCCGATGCCGCGCCCCCGCGCCCGCGGGTCCACGGCCACGGTGCGCACCTCGGCCAGGTCCTCCCAGAGCACGTGCAGGGCGCCGCAGCCGACCACCGTCCGGGGGCCCGGCGGGGCCTCGCCCACGGCGGGGGCCTCGGCCAGTTCGGCGACGCAGAACTCCTGGACGTCCTCGTAGAGGGTGACGGTGCTCTTGGAGAGCACCCGCCGCTCGGGGCTGTAGGTGTCGATCAGCCCGCGGATGTGGGCGACGTCGCGGGTCCGGGCGCGGCGGACGGTGACGAGGTCCTCCCGTGCCCGCACCGGGTCCTGGGCGGGGTCCATGGTCGGCAACCCTAGCGCCTGCCGCAGGGCGGTGCCCGGCGCCCCGCCCGCGCCGCGGGGGCGGGGAGGGGGCGTCGGGCACGGCGCATCGCGGGTCCGGTCGGGTCGGCTCAGATCAGCTGCTTGCGGGCGGCCCACACGACCGCCTCGATCGGGGTGTTGACGCCGAGCTGGTCGCAGATGGCGCGCAGCCGGCGGCGCAGCGTCCGGGCGCTGAGCTCGAGCCGGCGGGCGGCGACGTCGGTGGTGACCCCGGTGGCGATCTCGGCGAGGAGCTGGATCTCGTCCTCGGTGAGGCTCTGTGCCGCGGGCAGGTGCTGTGCGGTGTCGCGGGGCGGCATCGCCGGGGCGGGCACCATCCCCCCGTCGCGCAAGTGGGCCGCGGGGGCCTTCACGGCACGCCGTTCGAGTGTTGCCTGTTCCACTCCGTCCTCCCTCATCCGTGGTGAGCGCGGAACATCAAGCCGCCGCAGCCCGAACCCGGGCGAGGGACCGCACCTGCGCTCTCCTGGCACATGGAGCGCAGGCTCAGCGGCACGCGGCCCGCGGTGCTCGGTCTGGGACGGACAGACCGGGCCGGGCACGCACGCCTGGGAAGGGACGGAGGACCGTTGGGCCGTCTCCGGCCATCCCCTCTCGCGTCGAACTCTTCTGCTGCGTCGGGCGCGCGGACAACTCCGCTCGCCTGGAAAACGCTAAGCGGCGGGAGAGAGGGCGTCAAGGTCTATCAAATCACCCTAAGCGACACCCCGGAGGCACATCGTGAGCACGCGCGTGCGCAGATCATTTCCCCGCCGGGGGTGACCTGCGCAAATAACCTTCGTGACCTGGGAGTCCTCTAGAGAGGGCGAACAGAGCGCCACCCGGCGCCCGCTCGGCGGCGCCGTCGCAGGTCAGCAAGGTGCCACCCGCTCGTTACATCACGATGGGGTAACAGTGCGCGACCGGGCGGGCGGCCCCCGCAGGGGGCGCCCGCCCGGACCGCCTCGCCTATGCCTCCGGCTTGACCAGGGGGAACAGGATGGTGTCGCGGATGTTGCGCCCCGTGAAGGCCATCAGCAGCCGGTCGATCCCGACCCCGACGCCGCCCGTGGGCGGCATGCCGTACTCCAGCGCCCGCAGGAAGTCCTCGTCCAGCTGCATCGCCTCGGGGTCGCCCCCGGCGGCCATGAGGGACTGCTCGGTGAGCCGGCGCCGCTCCTCCACCGGGTCCACGAGCTCGGAGTAGCCGGTCCCCAGCTCCATCCCGAACCCGATCAGGTCCCACTTCTCGGTGAGCAGCGGGTCCTCGCGGTGCTGCCGGGTGAGCGGGCTGGTCTCCACCGGGAAGTCGCGCACGAACGTGGGCCGCTCGATGGTGTGCTCGACCAGCTCCTCGAAGAGGTGCTCGACCAGCTTGCCCTGGCCCCAGGCCGGGTCGTACTCCACGCCCCTGCCGTCGGCCAGCTTGCGGACGCCCTCCAGCGGGGTGCGCGGGGTGACCTCCTCCCCGAGCGCCTCGGAGACCACGCCGTACAGGGTGACGTGCGGCCACTCCCCGGCCAGGTCGAACCCCTCCCCGCCGCGCGGCACCACGGTGGAGCCGAACGCGGCGCGCGCCGCCCCCTGGATGAGCTCCCGGGTGACCTCGGCCATCGTGTCGTAGTCGGCGTAGGCCTGGTAGAACTCCAGCATCGTGAACTCGGGGTTGTGCGTGGAGTCCGCGCCCTCGTTGCGGAAGTTCCGGTTGATCTCGAAGACCTTCTCGATGCCCCCCACGACCAGCCGCTTGAGGTACAGCTCCGGCGCGATGCGCAGGTACAGGTCCATGCTGTAGGCGTTGATGCGGGTGGTGAACGGCCGGGCGGTGGCCCCGCCGTGCACCTGCTGCAGCATCGGCGTCTCGACCTCGATGAAGCCCCGGTCGCCGAGCGTGTCGCGCACCGAGCGGATGGCCGCCGAGCGCTGCCGCACCATCTCGCGCGCCTCGGGGTTGACGATCAGGTCGACGTAGCGCTGCCGCACCCGCGCCTCGGGGTCGGTCAGGCCCTTGTGCTTCTCCGGCAGCGGGCGCAGGCACTTGGAGGTCAGCGCCCAGGAGTCGGCCATCACCGACAGCTCGCCGCGCCGCGAGGTGATCACCTCGCCCTCGATGCCGACGTGGTCGCCCAGGTCGACGTCGCGCTTCCAGGCGTCCAGGGACTCGGCGCCCAGCCGGTCCAGCGACATCATCACCTGGATGTCCCCGGAGTCGTCGCGCAGCGTGGCGAAGCACAGCTTGCCGCCGGTGCGGTAGAGCATGACGCGGCCGGTGATCGCGACCCGGTCCCCGGTCGCCGTGTCCGGCTCCAGGCCGCCGTGTTTGCGGCGGACGGCGCCGATCGCGTCGGTGCGGGGGTAGCCGACCGGGTAGGGGTCGACGCCCTCGGAGCGCAGGCGGTCCAGCTTCTCGCGGCGGACCCGCATCTGCTCGGGCAGGTCGTCGTAGGCTTCGTCCACGTCACTCACGCCCCCGATCCTATCGGCGCCCCCGCACTGCCCCTGCGCCCCGGAGCGGCCCGGGGCCGCCGCGCGCGCCTTCCGGTCAGCCCGTGTTGCGCTCGAAGACCAGGCGCAGGCCGACCAGGGTGAGCCAGGGCTCGTGCGCGTCGACGGTCTCGCACTCGGCGACCACGAGCGGGGCCAGCCCGCCGGTGGCGACGACGGTCACATCGTCGGCGCCGACCCCGGCGGCCGGGTCGGCCAGCTCGGCGGCCATCCGGTCCACCACCCCGTCCACCTGCCCGGCGAACCCGTACACGATGCCCGAGCGCAGCGCCTCGGCGGTGTTCTTGGCGATGACCGAGCGGGGCGTGGCGATCTCCACCATGTGCAGCTGGGCACCGCGCCGGGAGAGCGCCTCCACCGAGATGTCGATGCCCGGGGCGATGGCGCCGCCGATGTACTCGCCGCGGGCGCTGACCGCGTCGAAGGTGGTGGCGGTGCCGAAGTCCACCACCACCGCCGGGCCGCCGTAGAGCTTGACCGCCGCCAGCGCGTTGATGATCCGGTCGCCCCCGACCTCCTTGGGGTTGTCCATGCGCACCGGGATGCCCGTGCGCACGCCCGGCTCGACCACCACGGCGGGCACGCCGGGGTGGCGGCGCCGGAACATCTCGCGCATCTCGTGCATGACGCTGGGCACCGAGCAGCACATCGCGATGCCCTCGATCCCACCGGCCGCCTCCGAGGCGCCGATCAGCCCGGACAGCAGCACCGTCCACTCGTCGGCGGTGCGGTGGGCGTCGGTGGCCACCCGCCAGTGGTCGGCCAGCTCCTCGCCGCGGAACAGGCCGAAGACGGTGTGGGAGTTGCCGACGTCGATCGCCAGGAGCATTCGGGGGGTTCCTCCACTCGGTCGCGGGGTGCGGGTGCGGGGCCCGGTCACACCGGGCGCAGGTCCAGGGCGATGTCCAGGGCCGGGGAGGAGTGCGTCAGCGCCCCCACCGCCAGGAGGTCGACCCCGGTGGCGGCCACCTCGGCGGCCGAGTCCAGGGTCAGGCCGCCGCTGGCCTCCAGCCGGGCGCGCCCGGCCACCAGGGCCACCGCCGCGCGCAGCCGGTCGGGCGCGAAGTTGTCCAGCAGGATCTCCTCGGCCCCGGCCTTGAGCGCGGGCTCGATCTGGTCCATCCGGTCCACCTCGACCTCCAGCGGCACCCCGGGGAAGGCCGTGCGCACGGCGTGCACCGCCGCCTCCACCCCTCCCGCGGCCACCACGTGGTTGTCCTTGATCAGGGCGGCGTCCGACAGCGCCATCCGGTGGTTCTCGCCGCCGCCGCAGCGCACCGCGTACTTCTCCAGCGCGCGCAGGCCCGGGAGGGTCTTGCGGCTGTCCCGCACCCGGGCCCCGGTCCCGGCCACGGCGTCGGACCAGGCGCGGGTGGTGGTGGCGATCCCGGACAGGTGGGTGAGCAGGTTCAGCGCGGTGCGCTCGGCGGTGAGCAGGTCCCGGGTGCGGCCGGTGACGGTCATCAGCACGTCGCCGCGGGCGGCCCGCTGCCCGTCGGACGCGCGGCGCTCCACCCGCACCGCGCCCTCGGCGGCGAGCCAGAAGGCCAGCTCGGCCAGCGGCAGCCCGGCCACCGTGCCCTCCGCGCGCGCCACCACGTCGGCGGTGCTGACCTGGGCGGCGGGGACGGTCGCGGCGGTGGTCACGTCGATCCGCGCGCCGTGGGTCAGGTCCTCGGCCAGGGCGGTGAGCACGGTGCGCACGTGCGCCTCGGCGCTCGTGCGCCACGGCAGCACCAGTTCCGGGCGCTGTCCGGGCCCGGCCGACCCGGTGTCCCGGGCGATGGGCGCGCCGATCCCCTCGAGCTCGGCGCGCAGCCCCGGCGGCAGGGCGGCGTCGGCGGGGCGCTCCTCCAGGCGGGCCGACACGCCGTCGGCGGCCAGGGCCAGGCGGACCGGGCGCCCGCGCAGCCGCGGATCGGGGGCGGGGTGGTCGGAGCGCCGGTGGGCGCCACGGCTCTCCCGGCGCTCCAGGGCGGCCCGCGCCACCAGGACGGCGACGGTGGCCAGGTTGGTGGCCTCCCAGGCCTCCACGCCGGGCCGGGGCGGCGCGGCGGCGCCGCGGGCGAACATGGAGGCGGCGTGCTCGGCGATGCGCTCCAGGCCCTCGGCGTCGCGGAGCACGCCCGCGTGCCGGGACATCAGGGTGCGCAGCTCCTCCAGGCCGCCGGGGTCGGCGAGCGCGGCGGGGGCGCCGACCGGCGGCGCGGCCGGCGCGGCGGGCGCGGGCGGGTCCCCGGCCAGCCCGGCCGCGATGCGCTCGGCGAAGACGGCGCCCTCCAGCAGCGAGTTGGAGGCCAGGCGGTTGGCGCCGTGCACGCCGGTGCGGGCGTTCTCGCCGACCGCGTAGAGCCCGTGCACGGCGGTGCGGCCGTCGGCGCCGGTCTCCACCCCGCCGGAGGCGTAGTGGGCGGCCGGGGCGACCGGGATCGGCTCGGTGACCGGGTCGATGCCGTGCTCCCGGCAGGCGGCCAGGATGGTGGGGAAGCGGCGCTCCCACATGGCGGCGCCGAAGGCGCGCGCGTCCAGCAGCACGTGGTCGGCGCCGGTGGCGGCCATGGCGCGGGCGGCGGTGTCGGCGACCACGTCGCGCGGGGCCAGGTCGCCCAGCTCGTGCACGCCCTCCATGATGCGGCGGCCGTGCACGTCGGTCAGGAAGGCGCCCTCGCCGCGCACGGCCTCCGACACCAGCGGGCGGCGCCCGCGGGCGCCCGCCCCGGTCCACAGCACGGTCGGGTGGAACTGGACGAACTCCAGGTCGGCCAGGGGCGCCCCGGCGCGGGCGGCCAGCGCCGCGCCGTCGCCGGTGGACACCTCCGGGTTGGTGGTGGAGGCGAAGACCTGGCCCAGGCCCCCGGCGGCGAGCACCACGGCGGGCGCCAGCACCGCGCCGACGCCGTCGCGCTCGCCCTCCCCCATGACGTGCAGGGTGACGCCGCGCACGGCCGGGCCGCCGCCGGGGGCGGTGCCGGGCAGCGCGTCCAGGGCCAGGGCGTGCTCGACCACCTCGATGCGGGGCTCTGCGCGGACCGCGGCGACCAGGGCGCGGACGATCTCGGCGCCGGTGGCGTCGCCCCCGGCGTGCGCGATGCGGTCGGCGCGGTGCCCGCCCTCGCGGGTGAGCTGCAGGCCGCCGTCGGCGTCCCGGTCGAAGGCGGTGCCGGCGGCCACCAGCCGCTCCAGCGCGGCCGGGCCCTCGGCGGCGAGCACGTGCACCGCGAGCGGGTCGCACATGCCCGCCCCGGCCTCCAGGGTGTCGGCCATGTGCGCGACCGGGTCGTCGCCGGGGCCCACGGCGGCGGCGATGCCGCCCTGCGCCCAGCGGGTGGAGCCGGAGTCGAGCACGTCCTTGGTGACGAGCACGGCGCGGGCGCCGGGGGCGCGGCGGACGTACTCCAGGGCGGTGCTGAGGCCGGCGACGCCGGAGCCGATGATGACGGCGTCGGCCTCGACGGTCCACCCCGGGTCCGGGGCGGCGAGTCTGCCGGGGGGCGGTGCGGTGGTCACGGGCGGGCCTCCTCCTGGGCGGCGGTGCTCACAGGGTGAGCGGCACGTTGTCGATCAGCCGGGTGCTCCCGACGCGGGCGGCGACCAGCAGTACGGCCTCGCCGCGGTGGTCCGGCGGCACCTCGGCGAAGGTGTGCGCGTCGACCAGCGCCAGGTAGTCCAGCTCCACCGGCACGGGGTCGGCGGCCGCGGCGTCCAGGACCTCGCGGGCGGCGCCGAGGATGCCGACCGGGCCGGTGACCGAGGCGTCCGCCCCGGCCAGCAGCGCGCGGGAGAGCGCCAGGGCGCTGGTGCGCTCGACCTCGGACAGGTACACGTTGCGGCTGGAGGTGGCCAGGCCGTCGGAGTCGCGCACCGTGGGCACCCCGACCACGGTGGTGCCGAACGCCAGGTCGCGCACCATCCGCCGGATGGCGGCGAGCTGCTGGGCGTCCTTCTGGCCGAAGACCGCCACGTCCGGGCGGACCATGTGGAGGAGCTTGGCGACGACGGTGAGCACGCCGCGGAAGTGGCCGGGGCGGGAGGCGCCCTCGAGCACGTCGCCGATGGGGCCGGGGTCGACGGTGACGATCTGCTCGCCCGGGTACATCGCCTCGGTGCCGGGGGCGTAGACGACGTCGACGCCCTCCTCCGCGCAGGTGCGCAGGTCCTCCTCGAAGGCGCGGGGGTAGCGCTCGTAGTCCTCGCCGGGGCCGAACTGCAGCGGGTTGACGAAGACGCTGACCACGACCGCGTCGGCGCGCTCGCGGGCGGCGGCCATCAGTCCGCGGTGGCCGGTGTGCAGGGCGCCCATGGTGGGGACCAGGGCGGTGCGGCCCAGTCCGGAGCGGATCCGGGCCAGCTCCTCGGGGGTGCGGGCGACCGCCGGGGCGGCGCGGTCGGGTGCGGTCATGTCCGGAGTCCTCACGGTCGGAGCGGGGTGCGGTGGCGGGGGGCGGTCCTCACGCCTGGAGGACGTCCAGCAGGCGTTCGGCGTCGTGCGGCTTGAGCAGGCCCGCCTCCAGGGCGCGGTCGGCGGTGAGCCGGGCGAGGGCGACATAGGCGGAGACGCTCTCGGGGGCGTGCGCGCGCAGCTCGGCCAGGTGGCCCTGGACGGTGCGGGCGTCGCCGCGCAGCACCGGGCCGCTGAGGCCGTCGATGCCCAGCCTGAGGGCGTTGTCCAGGGCGGCGCCCAGCAGCGGGCCGAGCATCCGGCCGGGGTCGGGCACCCCGGCGGCGCGCAGCTGCTCCCGGCTCTCGGCGACCAGCGTGACCAGGTGGTTCGCTCCTCCGGCGAGGGCGGCGTGGTAGAGGGCGCGGCGGTCCTCGTCGATCCAGACGGGTTCGGCGCCCATCTCCACCACCAGGGCCTCGGCGATGGGGCGCAGCGGCTCGGGGGCGGTGACCCCGAAGCTGCAGCTCGCCAGGCGGTCCAGGTCCTCCGGGCGGCCGGTGAAGGTCATCACCGGGTGCAGCGCCAGGGGCAGGGCGCCCGCGGCGGTGGCGGGGGCCAGCACGCCGTGGCCGTGGCTGCCGCTGGTGTGCGCCAGCAGCCGCCCCTCCAGCGGGGCGCCGGTCTCGGCCAGGCCGCCGGCCAGGGGGCCGAGCGCGTCGTCGGGGACGGTCAGCAGCACCAGCTCACTGGCGGCGACCACCTCGGCCGGCTCCATCACCTCCGCGCCGGGGAGCCGCCGCTCCACCCGCGCGCGGGAGGCCTCGGAGACGGCGGTGGCCGCCACGACCCGGTGCCCGGCGCGCTCCAGGGCCGCGCCCACCGCCGATCCGACCCGCCCGGGGCCGATGACGCCGACGGCGAGCCGGGCCGGGCGGTCCCGCGTGTCGTCGCTTGCGCCCATGTCGGTCCTCACAACGGTGGCCTGCTCGGTTCCGGTCCCTGACGGGTACCGGACGCTGTCGGCCAAGCTTACTACGCCGTACGGGCGGGGCGGGCGGGCGGCCCAGCACACGGGGCCGCAGCGGCCCGGCGCCGGTTCCGCCCCGCGGGGCGCCACCGCGGGGAGGGGGTCTTGTGGCCCGCCCTCCGGGGGCGGGCGCGGGGTCACCCGTCGATGACCATGACCCCGGAGTTCCAGCAGTTGCCGTTGGCCTGGCCGAGGATCGCGGTGGCGTTGCCGCAGCCGTTGGCGCCGACGCTGCTGTCGATGTGGGCGACGTTGCCGCTGACGACCGAGCCGTTGCCGGACGAGCCGCTGTTCACGTCGGCGAAGGCGGGCGCACCGGCGGCCAGGACGGCGGCGGAGGCGGCGGCGACGGCACCGGTGGCGATGGTCTTCTTCAGCACTGGCTGTCTCCTTTGCGTGCCGGACGGGGGGTCTCCGGCCGGCGAGAGGGTCGGTACTTCGGTCGAGTCCCGCGCAGGCTCGAGCACCATCTACCCACGCCCCCGGCGCCGTTCATACCTGTCGACCTGCATTGATCACGGTGGGCACCCGACCGGGGACACATTGTGAGACGACTTTTCCGGACTTTCCCCGGCGCCGCCCCGGGTTTCTGTGATCCAGGGCACACCGGTTCGGGGCGGTTTCGCGCCCACCTACCGGGGCGTTTCGGCGCGAAGAGTTCCGACCCGGTTCCGGACCGGACGTTTCCGGTGCTTTCCGCCCCCAGTCAGCGGTCCCGAACGCACCGGTACGAACGGAACGGAGGTAAGGCGCTCCGAACCCGTGGCGCGGTCGCCGCGGGGACGCCCCGTCGGGCTGTTCGCGGCCGGGGCGACGCACGGATCACGGTCGGCCGCGGCCCCGGGTCAGGACGGGTCGCTGCGGGTCGCCCACCGCTCGGGGCCGCCCGTGCGGGACCGGGCCTCGTGGCCGCGCCGGGCCAGGGCGTCCACCGTGCGGCGGGCCTCCGCCGCGCCGCGCACCGCCGCCCACGCCCGCACCGGCCCCGGCGGGGTGTCCACGGCGACCGTGGCCCGCCCCCGGCGCCGGGCCAGCGGGCCGACCGCCATCCGCACGCTCTGCATCCGGGCGTGCGGGACGAACTCGGTGACCTTGCACAGCACGCCGCGCCGGGTGACGAACAGGCGGTCGTCGACGCCGAGCGCGGGGCCGCCGGGACGGCCCTCGTGCACCGGGTCGAGCGGCACCCCTGCCGACCGCGCCCCCGGGAACACCTCGTCGATCAGCGCGAACGCCAGGTTCCGCGGCGCCACCGGGAGCAGCGTCGAGGAGTCCATCTGGCGCTCGCCCACGTACCCGGCCACGTTCGCCTCGACGCGGACCACGCCCAGCGACCGCCACAGCACCGGCTCGACCACGCGCACCGCCTGCACCCGGCCGGGCGGCACCGTCTGCATCCGCGCCTGGAACGCCCCGTACCGCAGCCGCAGCCCGTCCGGGGAGAGCGAGGAGTAGAAGTCCGTGTACCGGATGAGCGGGCCCAGGAAGCCCCGCATCAGGCCGAGCATCAGCGGCACCGCCCCGCCCAGCACGCCCGGCTCGGCGAAGGCGAACCCGGCGACCATGAGCACCATGAACGCAAGGAAGGCCAGCAGCACCGGCAGCCGGAAGGCCAGGGCCCCCAGCAGCAGCGGGAACGGGAGCTTGTACAGCGGCCGCTCGGGCGCCTCGGGGGCGCTGCCGGCCAGGCCGGCGGCGTGCGCGAGCAGGGCGGCGCGCAGCCGCTCCGCGCGCGGGCGGGACAGGTAGCGCAGCCGCACCTCGCCGGTGTCGCCCCCGGCCAGCTCCACCCGCAGCTCGGCCAGGCCGAACACCTGGGCCAGGATCGGCCGCACCACGTCCACCGCCTGCAGGCGGCTCAGCGGCACCTCGCGGGACATCCGCCGCAGCAGGCCCTCGTGCACGACCAGGTGGTCGCCGCGCAGCTCGAACCCGCTGTTCCACCAGGACGCCATCGCGTGGGCGGCGGAACCGCAGGCCACGGCCAGGGTCATCAGGGCGACCCAGGCCATGCCGAAGGAGGCCAGCACCGGCCCCAGCACGGCCAGGAAGACCACGGTGGCCACGGCGGTGCGGAAGGCGGCGGTGCCCCAGTGCGGGCGCTGCGGGCCGCGCACGACCTCGTCGCCGGGCCGGGGCGGTGGGCCGGGCGGCGGCGGGGGCGGCCCCGCCGGTCCCCCCGGTCCGCCGGGCGCCCCCGGCGGCAGGAAGCGGACGTTGCCGCCGCCGAACGGCGCCTGGCCGGGGCCGCGGGGCGGTGGGCCCGGTGGGCCCGGCGGGGGCGGTGGGCCCGGCGGGGGCCCCGGTGGCGGAGGCGGCGGTGGGCCGGGCGGCGGTGCGGAGGCGTGCGGCGCCCACAGCGGCGTGGGCGCCGCCACGCCGGCCCCGCGCAGCCGCGCGGGGTCGACCGGCGGCGGTGCCACCTGCTCGACCGCGTTGGTGTCGGTGGGGCCGGTGACCTCGCGCAGCGGCGGCGGCTCCGGTGCCTCCGGGCGCGGCGGGGTCCGGGCGTCCTCTTGGGCTTCGGCGTCGCTCACGCGTCACAGTCCCGTCGAGAAGGTCTCGCTCCGCGCGGCCAGCCGGTCGCGCAGCACCACCGCGTCGTCCAGGGGCAGCCCGGGGATGCGGGTGTCGGCGGTCGTGGCGGCCGTGCGCACGCGCACCGTGGCGATCCCCAGGGCCTGCTCCAGCAGGTCGGCGGTCACGTCCACCACCTGCATCCGCCCGTAGGGGACGACGACGAGCTGGCGGACCGCGGTGCCGTAGGTCAGGTACAGGTCGGTTGGGCCCTCGGCGTAGCCCCACGAGCGGCGGGCCGGCCCGGCGGTGAACCAGGCCGCGGCGAAGGCGGCGGCCACCGCCGCCACGGGCACCGCGGCCGCCTGCGGGCCGAGCCACAGCCAGGCGAGCACCGCGCCGACGACCGCGCACGGCAGGGCGACGGCGGCGGCGACGGCCCGGCGGTAGGCGTCGAGCCGTCCGCCGACGCGGGTCCACTCGGTCCCCTCGGGCGGGGCGAACGCCTCGCGTGTGGGCCCCTCGGCGCCGGGCCCCGGTTCGCGGTGCTCTTCGCGGTGCTCTGAGTCAGACGCGGCGAATTCCACGATTCCAGTCAATCATCCCGGGCCCGCCCCGCGCCGTTCCGCCGTGCGGGGCGGGGCCCGGGGCGGCGGAACGCCCCAGGCCACGGGCCCGGGACCCGTTTCAGCCGCCGACCACGAAATTCCGCTGGGTGCGCTCGTGCAGGGCGATGCCGACCGACACCGACACGTTGAGCGACTCGGTGGAGCTGAACATCGGGATGGTCACCGTCGCCGCGGCGATCTCCCGGAACGGGTCGGAGGGGCCGCCCTTCTCGCTGCCGAACAGCAGCGCCAGCCGGTCCCGCTGGTCGCCCAGGCCGCGCACCGGCAGGTCGCCGTGGGCGTCCATCACCGCGAGCGCCATGTCGGAGCCGCGCACGAAGTCGACCGCCTGCTCGCGCTCGGCCAGCACGACGGGCAGCGAGAAGACGTACCCGCGGCTCGCGCGCAGCAGGCGGCGGTCGGCGATGGTGGCAAGGTCGCTGTCGACCAGGACGATCCCGGCCGCGCCGAGCGCCAGCGAGGTGCGCACGATGGCGCCGATGTTGCCGACGATCTTCACGCCGTCGAGGATCACCACGTCCCCGCCCCGCTCGGCGATGTCGCCGAACCTGGCCGGGCGCGGGACGCGCGCGATGCCGAAGGTCTTGGCCTTGCGCTCGCCCTTGAAGAGCTGGTTGACGACGCCGGACTCCATCAGGCGCACGGCGATGCCCTCGCGCTCGCACAGCTCCAGCAGCTCCGGCGGGAAGGGCGCGGCGTCGCTGCTGTAGATCTCGATGAACTCGACCCCGGCACGGATGCTCTGCATGAGGGGTTCGACGTCTTCGATGAGCGTGGTCTTGATATTCGACCGCGAGCTCTTGGTGACATCGACGATCCGCTGCACGGCGGGGTCGGATCTACTCGTGATCGTTTCCAGGTCGGCCATGGCCCGATCGTACCGCCCTCCGACGCGCGGACCGGCCGGTCGCCCGCCCCCACCTGCGAATTCCCGATCCGTCGGCGACCTCACCCCGGAATTGCCACGGAGCCGCCCGTGCGGAATTCCCGTTCGCCTCCCACCGGAATGGCACCGGAATTGCGATGGCGCCCCGGCGAGTGGTGCGACTTCCGCCGCTCGCGGCCGCCCTGATGGGCGGCCGGAACCGCCCGGGGCCGGCCTCAGGAACGCGACCGGGAACGGCCCTGCGCACGGAACCGGCGCCCGCGGGCGCCGGGCAGCGCCAGGTGGCCCTTGGTCACCATGTGGAAGCGCTCCAGGCCGGGGCACTGGATCTGCACCACGGTGGTGCCGTGCTCCAGGACGGCCAGCTCGCGCGCCAGCACCCGGTGGCCGGCCTCCGCCAGCCGGTCCACCACGGCCGCGCGCTGCGCGGCCACCCCGGTCCCCTCCGGGACCGCGTCCGGCGGGGTGCCGACGGGCGGCGCCTCCGACAGGCGGTCGGCGAAGTCCAGGTGCGCGCAGGCGAGCAGGCGCGGATGCCCCTTCAGGCGGCGACGCACGCCCGCGGCGATGTCGTGGTCGGCCACCAGGCGGTCGAACGTGGGGTGCTCGGCGGGGCGCCCGTCGTCGGCCGGGGGCCGCTCGGCGACGTGGTCCTCGACCACCCGCGCCAGCAGCTCGCCCTGGACGAACTCGGTCAGTGCGCGGTCCACCGCCGTCGCGCCGGACAGGGAGGCGCCCATCCCGTAGTAGCGGGCCGCGCCGCCCGCGAGGCCGGGGGCGTAGGCGAGGGCGACCGGGATCCCGAGGTCGGTGGTGAGGTCGAGGACGACCACGCGGCCGCCGACCACCTCCTCGGCGTGCCGCAGCCGGTCGCGCGCCAGGGCCGGGAGCGCCCCGGGGTCCACGGCTCCGGGCATCGGCCCGCCGTCGTAGACCGAGCGCAGCAGGAAGAGGGAGAAGGCGTCGCGCTCCACCCACTCGTTGAGCGCGTGCAGCGCGGCCTCGTCGAAGGTCGCGCCGATGGCGCACCCGCTGTTGACGCTGTAGCCCATGGCGTGCGCGTAGCGGGCGGTGTCGCCCAGCTCCGCGCGGTAGCGCGCCATGGCCTCGGTCGGGACGGGGTACCAGGGCGCCCACAGGTACAGGGGCACGTCGGCGCCGGGGCCGCCGTCGAGCCCCCGGTAGGGGAGCACGGCGACGCGGGCGCCGTCCTGGGAGGCGAGGTCGCCCACCGCGCGGTCGCGGGCGAACGGACCGTGCGCGAGGTCCGCCGCCGGAACGGTGCCGGGGCCCAGGGCGTCGAGGATGCCGGGGCCGGTCAGGGCGTGTTCGACCGCCTCGTACTCGGCTCCGACGAGGGCGGGGGCCTTCGCCCCCTTGCCGCTGCCCAGGCCGAAGGGGACCTCGGTGCCGTCGGACGCCCACAGCTCGCACTGGGCGGCGGTGGGCAGGTCGGGGTCGCCGCCGGTCAGCACGCGGTGCCGCGCCCGCCAGCCTTGGGCGGCGATGTCGGCCCGGATGCGGCGGCGCGCCTCGTCGAGGCCGAGCTCGCGCTCGGAGGCGCCGGGCCACACGGGCGGCGGACCGGGAGGGGCCGGGGCCGGGGACGCGCCCCCGTCCCCGGCCACCGCGACCCACTCAGACCTCAACGGTCTCCATGTCGGCCGCCTCGTCCAGCTCCTGGACCTGGAGCTCGATGTCCTCGACGTGGTCGACAGAGACCGTGATGTCGTATCCCGCACAGGCCATGGGAACCTCCTCGGTTCGAGGCGATGGGCGTATGGCGTGCGCCACACGCGTGCTTTTGTACCGCATGGGCGCCGATGTGTCACCGGTCCCGATTCGGGAACTTCGCTCCGTAACGGACGTTCGCCCATGGGGCCGCTCCCCGCCCGGCGCCCCGCCTGGCAGACTCTCGCCATGACGACCTCCCCGTCCGACCTGTTCACCCGCATCGAGGCCCTGGTGGGCGACGCGTGGACGCTCGCGGCGCTGGCCGCCGCGATCTCCGCGGAGGCGTCCGGCGGGCGGTTGGGCGAGGAGCACGGAGCGCTGCTGGGCGCCGCCGGGTTCGCCGAGCGGTCCGACCGGGGCTGGCGGCTGCTCCCGGAGCACCGCGAGGCGCTGCGGGCGCGGAACGACGCCGGGGCCGTGCCCGGTCGCCTCGCGCGGATGCTGCGGCTGGCCGCCGACGCCGCCGAGGGGGTGCCCGAGCAGGTCGAGGACGGCGATGAGGTCCTCCTCGCCGAGGGGAGGGCGTCGGGCGGGCGGGTGGTCCGGCTGCTCGACCTGGCGGCCCGGCACGACCCCGGCCTCGGGGCCCTCGCGGAGCACCCGGGGCCGCGGTTCCTGGACGTGGGAGCGGGCGTGGGGGGTGTGGCGGCGGCCCTGGCCGAGCGCTTCCCGCGCGGGCGCGCGGTGGGCCTGGACACCGACCCGAGGATGGTGCGCCTGGCCGAGCGGCACCTCGAGGGGCGCGGGGCGGCCGACCGGGTCGACGTCCGCCTGGGGGACGTGGCCGACCTGGCCGAGGAGAACCGGTACGACCTGGTGTGGCTGCCCCTGTCGGTGCTGTCCCCGGAGGCGGCGGCCGCGGCCTTGCCCCGCGTGGCGAGGGCGTTGCGCCCGGGAGGACGGTTGCTGACGGCGACGGCCCTGCGCGGGGCCCCCGGGAACGTCCGCGACGGAATGATCGCCTGGAGGACGGCCCTGCGCGGCGTCACCCCGTGGCCGCCCGGAGAGGTGGCGACGCGTTTGGAGGAAGCGGGGTTCACCGCAATGGAGATCCCGACGCCCCCGACATCAGTGGCACTGGTCGTAGCCCACCTGAAGGAATGACCGACGACCATCCGCCCGGCGGGCACCGAGGCCCGGGCGACACCGCAGACCACCGGACGCGCGCACGGTCACCCCCCTCTCCCGCTGCCCGCTATGCCCGGTATGCGCCGCCCGGACGGCCCCTCCTCGTTGATCTCGGGGAACTCGGGGTTAAACCGGACACGATAAGCCCGGCTTCCCCGAGATCAACACCGGCGCGCCCCCGCACCGCCGTTCCCTCGTTGATCTCGGGGAAAAGGACGCTAAAACCGGCCCGGTAGCGTCGTTTTTCCCGAGATCAACGAGGAGGGGGCCGGGGAAGCGCTCTGCTATCGCCGTCGGTGCTCATCACGGTGCCCACGCACACGCGCCGCACCCGACAACGCTGGAACTCGGGCCGCCGATCCGCCTCGTCGCCGCTCTCAGCCCCAGATCCCGAAGGCCCGCCGGACGGCGGGCACGCTGGAGCGGGGGAGCCGCTGCTCCCGTCGCGGTCACATGTGTACCGAATGTGTACCGGCCGCCCGGAGAGAACTCGGGCGGCCTTTCGCTGTTGCTGCCTCACCTGGGCATCTGCCGCAAAAAAGAGCCGGCGAGGGGAATCGAACCCCTAACCTATCGCTTACAAGGCGTAAGGCTCTGAACGCTGTGGTCACCAGGGAAAACGCACGTCCGCCACCTGCGGGAAGCGGGTTGGCGACTGCTGTTCAAACTACGCCGTGCCACCTTCGCGAGCAATGCCCTTCGGGGAAACGGCCGCCTCACCGCCTCCGCTCCATCACGGCATCGGTGTACTGCTCCGTCGTCAGGTCGCCTTCCTCGATTCCGAGTTCCATGAGGACGCGCCGAACCGTGCCCAGCCCGGCGTCCAGGTCCTCATCCGACACGATGGTCTCCACCTCGATGAAGGTGCCGTCCAGCTCCGGGACGGTGACCAGCGTGGCGAGGCACTCCCGGCCGTCGGCGGTGAACGCGTGGTTCGCGCAGTGCTTCTCGAAGGCCACGAGGGGCTCGAAGCCGAGCCCGGTGAGCATGGCGTCCAGGGCCTCCGCCGAGTCCGCCCGGGTCTCGTGCTCGGGTTTGGAACCGCTCTCGGTGTCGACGGCGGGTTCCTTGTAGGTGAGCAAGACCGTTTGCTCACCGCCCCGCTCGATGCTCCGCACCCGCAGCTCCCGGCCTTCGGAGGTGAGCCTGCGGTCCGGCCCGTCGTAGTAGGTGTCCCGGTAGACCTCGATGCGTGCGGCGGCCAGAGCCCGGAGGCGTCGCCGGACCCCCTCGACATCGCGGACGCGGGCCTTCAACTCGGCTTCGATCGGCACCCCGGTTCCCCTCCCGGCGCTCGCTCTAGAAGGTGCCCTTCTTCAGGTCGGCGAGGAACGTCGTCCATCCGCCATGGTCGAACCAGAGGTGTCCCAGGGCACGGTTCTCGGTGTCACGGACGAGGACCTCCTGAGGGGTCTCCGCCACCTCGACGCAGGTCCCGCCCTGCTGGTTCGTGTAGCTGGACGTGTGCCAGTCGAGTTCCATCGAACTCTCCTCTGAGTCTCTCCAGGAAGGCTGCCGTCCCTGTCGGTGACAGCGCCGCACTTTGCAGACCACCGAAAATGAGGGAGACGGCTTCGACCGCCTCCGCCTCGACGATCGTGCCGCCGGTCCCGACGCCCTCGACATAGGCCACATCAGGCTTGTCCCGGAAGGACATCAAGGTGAAGGGCCCGGACAGCCCGGGGTGATCATCGAGGGTGGTGTCGGCGGGGACGATCTGGATGCGCACCCGCTTGCTCAGGACAAGCTCGATGAGATGTCCGAGCTGGCCGTACATCACACCGGGGTCATCGCTTCGACGTCTGACGGCTCCCTCATCGAGGATCACCCACATTACCGGCGAATCCGACTCGGTGATCACGCGCTGGCGCTCCATGCGCGCGTTCACGAGCCTCGTGATCTCGTCCTCGGTGGCCAGGGCGTTCCCAGCCCGCAAGGTGGCTCGCGCGTACGGCTCCGTTTGCAGAAGCCCGGGGATGAGCAGGGGCTGATAGTCCCTGATGAGGGTGGCGACCGGCTCGGACTCGACGGCCTCCCCCGCGTACTCGGGGTAGTTCGCCCGGCTCACCTCCGGCCACAGGGCCAGCAAGGACCCGTTCGCCTCCAGGACCTCGTCCAACTTGGCCACGATGCCCTTGCTGGGGGTCCGCAAGGCACGCTCATAGTGCCCGATCGTCGCCCCGCGAAGATTCAGGGCCCTGCCTACAGCCTCCTGGGACAGGTCGGCCAGTGTTCGCATGCGGGCGAGTTCCCGCCCGAACTTGCGCAATGCGGGACTTTCCGTCGACTTCTTCGGTCCCATGGCAACAAGCAAAGCACTCGACAGCAACAACTTGCAACAGACCTAGAAGACCTTAATGCACCTGACCTGGATTCATGGAATTGACCAGCCTGTAGTGACAGCGTCATGACCACACACCACAGGGCCCTCACCCCAGCGGTCCGAGGGCATGGACTCCAGCGCCGGGGAGCTGATGGCATGAAGCGCCGTAGCCCGTCACCGCACTTCAAGGCAGCACGTGTACGTCCCTACATCCGCATGCTCCGCAACATCACGCGACCGGCCGAGGAGCTGTGATGAACAAGGCGAAGCGAGACCTGGTGCTCGAACTCGTTCGAAGCCGCTACGGCGAGCGCTGGCGTATCCGCCGCACGGAGAACCTGTGGATCGCCACGGCCCTGGACCACGGCGCCGATCATGCTCCGACCATCGTGCAACCGATCTTGGACGATTTCGTCCGTGACCTCGAAGACCCTCCGAAGCGGGCCGGTGGACCGTCCATGCTCCAAGCGCCCCTGTTCGCGGAACGATTGCGTAAGTTGGCGGACGGCGTGTACCTGGACGACACCCCGCCCATCTAGCGGGGACGGTGCGCCCGCTCCGGGAAGCATGCTTCCGTATGCGACATCGGGGACTGAACACACCAAAGAAAATTCGGTGGCCTCATGTCCCGTTCCACCGCGCGTGCGCATCCCGTCGTCGCGGCGATCAGCCCGGTAGGCGCCCCCGCTGTCACTGCGGCGGCCACCTTGAGCGGCACCCCCATGCGCACGCGTCCGCCCATGTCCGAGGGTGAGCACCTCCGTCCATGAACCGCCCGACATCTAGGGCGGCCCCCTCAAATTCAGCGGCCATAGGCGCATGACCAGCTGATACACCGAGATCGGTGCCCTAGGAATCCTCGTCGGTTCTGCTTAATGTCGCTTGCACAGAGCCTTCCCAGGCCCACCATGCCGCTGACCATGCCCCTCTTCAGGTCCCCTCATCGGGAGGCCCTTTGGACGACTCTTCGCAAGACCCCCGCCGTTCCCTCCAAGGGCGCATCGGCGCCCTCGAATCCTGGGCCCGGACCGCCGACCGCGCCGCACGCACCCGTCGTGCCCGCGCCGCGTCCCCGGGGTCGGTCGACTACTGGATCGCCCGCGTGGACCCGGCGATCACCGGTGAGGAGCAGCGCCGCAAGGCCGGAGAGGCCGCGCACCGGGCGTATATGCTCCGTCTGGCCCGCGCCTCCGCCGACACACGGTCCCGCCGCCGACGCGCACCGTCTTCCAATGACGACGCGGAATGATGGGGCGGCCCCGGCTCTGGAGCCGGGGCCGCTCCATCCCGTGATCAGGCGTCGCCCATGATGCGGTCGTACCCGCGCCGCGCCCGGGCGGAGGCGGCTGAGCGACCGTAGCGGCGGAGCATCTGCGGCGACGTCCACCCGTTCAGCTCCATCAGGTCGCCTTCCGCCCCTCCCCTGTCAAGCCATGTATGGCTGAAGTGGTGCCGGAACCGGTGCGGGTGCACGCCGGACACGTGCGCCTCCGCTGCCCGGCGCTCTACGGCCTGATAGATGCCGGATGCGGTCAAGGCTCCTTTGGGGCCGATCCACAGCGGGGGAAGCGAACCGTGGCGGTGCTTCGCACGGGAGCGCATGTACCTGTCCAGCGCCCGCGCCGCCTCGTAGGTGTACTTCACGGTGCGCTCGCGTCCGCCCTTGCCCGTCACCGTCGCCTCCCGATCCAGGAAGTCCACGTCATCGACGGTGAGCGCGCTCAGCTCCATCAGGCGCACGCCCGTGTCCCGCAGCACGAACATGATGGCCGCGTCACGCCGAGACCACAGGTCGCCCCCGCGCACGGCCGCGAACAGTCGCCCGATCTCGTCTTCGCTGAATACCGGGACGGGCTTCTCCGTGACGCGCGGCGGCTTCATCGCTGCGAGCGGATTGCGTACGCCTTCCTCGTCCTCCAACCAGATGAAGAACTGGCGCAGGCAGCGGAACTGGTTGTTGACGTAGGCGTCCCCATGGCCGCGATCCCGCAGGCGGGTGATCCAGCTCTGAACGTGCTCACGCTCGATGTCCGCCCAGTCGGTGACCGCAGGGAAGGTGAACGCTTGCTCTCCCGATCCATGGGTGCGGTCGATCTCGTTGGGGTGCCCACCGGTGGTCAGGTGCTCTCCGGCCAGCCACGCCACCGCTTCGCGGTACATCGTGACCGTGCGGCCCGCAAGGCCGCGAGCACGGAGTTCCAGGGTGAACGAGTCGATGAAGGGTGTCAGCGGGCCCGCGTCGAGACGACGCGGGCCCCTGCGGACTCTCTGAGACGGCATAGGCGATACCTCTGGCAGCACTCCAGTCAACGGATTCCGTCTGTCACCAGAGCGTCTTCCCAGGTCAACCATGCCAAGAGCCGGCGAGGGGAATCGAACCCCTAACCTATCGCTTACAAGGCGATTGCTCTGCCGATTGAGCTACGCCGGCCGGTGTGCGGCGGACGTGCCGCCGACACCCAGTCGAATGGTACCGGTTCGCGCCTACTGCCCGGGCGTCCTGCGGCGGGCCACCTCGTACAGCGCCACCCCGGCGGCCACGGACGCGTTCAGCGACTCCGCACCCGTGATCGGGATGCCCGCGACCGTGTCACAGGCCTCGCGCACCAGGCGGGACAGGCCCTTGCCCTCGGAGCCGACCACGACCACCAGCGGGTCCTCCGCCAGGGTGATCGCGTCCAGGCGGGTGTCGCCGCCGGCGTCCAGGCCCACGACGAACAGGCCCTCGCGCTTGTACCCCTCCAGCGCCCGGGTCAGGTTCACCGCCTGGGCCACCGGCAGCTTCGCCAGCGTTCCCGCCGACGTCTTCCACGCCGCCATCGTCACGCCCGCCGCCCTGCGCTCCTGCACGAGCAGCCCGTGCGCGCCGAACGCCGCCGCCGAGCGGGCGATCGCCCCCAGGTTGTGCGGGTCGGTCACCCCGTCCAGCGCCACGATCAGCGGCGCCTGACCCGCCGCCCGGGCGGCCTCCGACAGGTCCTCGGGCGCGGAGTACCGGTACGGGCGCACCTGCAGCGCGATCCCCTGGTGCGCGGCGCCGGGCAGGCCGTTGCTGTCGCAGCGCCGGTCCAGCTCGCCCCGGGTGACCTCGCTGATCTCCAGGCCGCGGTCCCCCGCCAGCCGGGACGCCTCGTTCACCCGGGCGTCCGGATCCAGGCTGTTGGCGATGAACAGGCGCACCGCGGGCATCCCCGCCCGCAGCGCCTCCACCACCGGGTTGCGGCCGATCAGCAGCTCGCCGCCGGGCGCCTGGCGCGGCGCTTCGCCCGCCTCCGGCCGCCCGCCCTGGGCCGCGTGCGCCCCGCCGGAGGGCGCGCCCTTGGCGCCGCGGGGCTTCTTCCCCGGGTACCAGTGCCGCTCCTCCTTGGGCAGGGTCGTCTTCTTGCCCTCCAGCGAGCGCCGGTTCTTGCCGCCGCTGCCCTTGGTCGGGCCCTTCTTGTTCTTCTTCGCCGGCATGGTGGACCGTCTCCCCTGCTCGATTCCGGGTGTGCTCGCGCGCGGCCGCTCCGGGGCGCGGACCCCTGCCGACCTGTCCGACCTGTGATGATAGGCGCTCCGGGCGGGTGCCCCGCCCGCCCGCGGTCAGCCGCGGCGCAGCTCCCAGCGCGGCCCCTGCGGGGTGTCCTCCACCGCGACGCCCGCCTCGGCGAGCCGGTCCCGGATGGCGTCGGCCGCCGCGTAGTCCTTGCGCTGCCGCGCCGCCTGCCGCTGCTCCAGCGCCACCGACACCAGGGCGTCCACGACCTCGCGCAGCCCCTGGCCCTCGCCGGAGGCCCACTGCTCCGAGGCCGGGTCCAGGCCCAGCACCCCGAGCATCGCGCGCAGCTCGGCGGCCAGCTCGGCGGCGCGCTCCTTGCGCCCGTCGCCCAGGGCGCTGTTGCCCTCCCGCACGTGCCCGTGCACGACCGCGAGCGCCTGGGCGGTGCCCAGGTCGTCGTCGAGCGCCGAGGCGAAGGCGTCGGGCACCCGCGCGGCGGGCTCCACCGGGCCGACCAGCTCCCCGGCGCGGGTGAGGAACCCCTCCACCCTCTGGTAGGCGGCGGCCGCCTCGCCCAGGGCCTCCTCGGAGTAGTCCAGCACCGAGCGGTAGTGCGCCTGCGCCAGGTAGTAGCGCAGCTCCACCGGGCGGACGCGGCGCACCATCTCGCTGATCAGCAGCGAGTTCCCCAGCGACTTGGCCATCTTCTCGCCGCCGATGGTGAGCAGCCCGTTGTGCATCCAGTAGCGGGCGAAGCCGTCGCCCGCCGCCCGGGACTGGGCCAGCTCGTTCTCGTGGTGCGGGAAGACCAGGTCCAGTCCGCCGCCGTGGACGTCGAACTCGGCCCCCAGGTACTTGGTGGACATCGCCGAGCACTCCAGGTGCCACCCGGGGCGCCCGCTCCCCCACGGGGTCTCCCAGCTCGGCTCGCCCGGCTTGGCGCCCTTCCACAGGGCGAAGTCGCGCGGGTCGCGCTTGGCCGACTCCGAGTCGGTGTCCCCGGCGCCGAGCATGTGGTCGACGCGCTGCCCCGACAGGGCCCCGTACTCGGGGTAGGACATCACGTCGAAGTAGACGTCGCCGGAGCCGTCCTCGGCCGCGTAGGCGTGGCCGCGGTCGATCAGGCGCCGCATCAGCGTGATCATCTCCGGCACGTGGCCGGTCGCGCGCGGCTCGACCGTTGGGGGCAGGCAGCCCAGCGCGTCGTAGGCGGCGGTGAAGGCCCGCTGGTTGCGGTCGCTGACGGCCCACCACTGGACGCCCTGGTCGGCGGCGACGCGCAGGATCTTGTCGTCGATGTCGGTGACGTTGCGGCACAGCGTGACGCTGTACCCGCGGTAGGCCATCCACCGGCGGAGGACGTCGAAGTTGACCCCCGAGCGGATGTGCCCGATGTGCGGAGGCGCCTGCACCGTGGCACCGCACAGGTACAGCGAGGCACACCCCTCGTGCAGGGGGGTGAATTCGCGGACCTGCCGGGCTCGGGTGTCATAGAAGCGCAGACTCACGGTCCCAAGGGTAGCCGCTCCGCGCCTTCGCGCGGGGCCCCTGGCAGCATCCTGCCCCGCCCCGCGAGGATCACCCGATTCCCGACGCGCCGGGCCTTCCGGCCACTTTCGGGCGGATCCTCGTGTTCGCCGCCGCCGCTGGGCTAGTCTCTGCCCACGATGGCCGTGAAACCCTCCTCTTCCCCTGCCTCTCCGGCGCGGAGGCGCCCCGGGACCCGTCCCGCCCCCACCGGCGGGCCGCAGGGCCCGCGCGGCCCGCGCACCGCCGCCGTGCTGCTGACCGCCGCAGGCGTCCTGCTGATCGCCGCCTGCGCCGTCGTGCTCTCCTACAGCGGCATCTACCAGCTCGCCCTGCAGGGCAACGTGCCCGCGGACCGCGCGCACCTGTACCCCGGCGTCTTCACCCTGCTCCTCCTGCTGGCCTTCTGGGCCAGCTTCCTGCTGCGGGCCGCGCCGCGCCCCCAGCGGCTCCAGGTCGACGGCCTGATCCTGCTGCTCATCCTGGCCGCGGCCGGGGCGAGCGCGCTGTCGGCGAGCGAGCAGCGGCCCTCGGACGCGCTGGCGGTGGTGCTGGCCGCCGCGGCGCCGTGGCTGGCCCTGCTGGTGGCGTTCCTCCTGTTCATCCGGGTCTGGCGATACCTGAACGGCGAGCTGCCCGACCGCCGGGCCCGGCGCCGCCCGCACCCGGCCGCCGCCGGGGATCCGGCCGGATCCCGCGATGAGGACGTTGAGGACGAGGACGACGGGCGGGACGACGACGATCGGGACCCGGAAGATGAGGGTCCGGAGGAGGCGGAGGCCGCTGCGGCCGGGCCCGCCGACGCGACGGCGGACGGGGCCGCTGAGGAGCCCGAGGAGGAGAGGGCCCCGGAGCCCACCCTGCTGTGGCCGCGCGCGGGCGCGCGCCGGACCGCCTCGGCCGAGTCCACCGCCCTGTCGGCGAACGACGAGGACACCGACCCCGTCTCCGCGGTGCGCGTCCTCCACGCGTCCGGCCCGTCCGTGCGGGAGCAGGAGGAGGACGAGCGCGGGGAGGAGGCGGACGAGGAGCGGGAGGAGGCGCCGGACTCGCCGGAGGAGCCGGATGAGCCTGCCGCCCTGCGCGAGGTGCCCGCCCCCGACTCCGATGAGGACGACGTCGAGGAGGACGAAGCGGACGAGGACGGGGACGCGGCCGCCGCCCCCGCGTCGTCGGTCATCACCTCGCCGACCGTCCCCCTGCGCCCCCTGCCCGACTACCGGGACGGGGACACGGCCGGGGAGGACCGCCCGGAGCTCCCCCGGCGCGACCCCGAGAGCGGCAACCCGATCAAGCGCGCCGCCGAGGAGGCGCCCTCCCTCGGGGGCGCCGCCGGTTCCGGGGCGCTCCCCTCCGAGGCCTCCGGGGACGACGGCTTCGACGACGGCTTCATGGACACCGTCCCCGCCGACGACCCCACCAGCGACGAGGCCGCCGTGCCCGCCGAGGAGGGGGCCGAGGGGGAGGTCCCCCCGCCGGACGCCGACACCCGCGTGTACGGAACGCCGCCGGGGGCCGAGCCGATGCCCAAGCGCCCGATGGTGCTCAAGCCCCGCCGCACACCGATGGCGGACTTCCCGTCCGAGGAGCCCCCGGCGAGCCGGGTCCGCAGCGGCCCCACGCCGCCGGACGCCCCCGAGGACGCCTGACGACCGACCGAAATGCGGTCGGACCCGCCGCCCGTATACCGCCGCCCGCCGTCACCCACAGGAAACGCCCCTGCTCGACGCGGACCCCCGACACGGACGAGGGGGCGCCCAGGTCCCCCTGGGCGCCCCCTCGTCGCGTATCGCACCGTGCCGCGCCGCCCCGCGGCCCCCCATGGGCCGCCTCACGGGCCGCGCGCCTCCTCAGTCCTCCGGCGGCAGGCACAGGGCCGTGGCCACCGCGGCGATGCCCTCGCCCCGGCCGGTCAGCCCCAGGCCGTCGGTGGTGGTGGCCGACACCGACACCGGGGCCCCGGCGGCCTCGGAGAGCGCCTTCTCCGCCTCGGCACGGCGCGGGGCGAACCGGGGACGGTTCCCGATCACCTGGACCGACACGTTGCCGATCTCGAACCCGGCGGCGCGCACCCGCGCCGCCGCCTCGGCGAGCAGCGCGGTCCCCGAGGCGCCCTTCCAGCGCGCGTCGGCCGTGCCGAACTGCGCCCCCAGGTCGCCCAGGCCGCACGCGGAGAACAGCGCGTCGCAGGCCGCGTGCGCGGCGACGTCGCCGTCGGAATGGCCGCTGACGCCCGTCTCACCGGGCCATTCCAGGCCGGCCAGGAACAGAATTCTTCCGGACATGAAAGGGTGGACGTCGGTTCCGACGCCCACCCTCGGGATTCTCACCATTGACGCGTGTCGTTCCCTGTGACCCGTTTCAGTTCGTGAGGACTTCGTCGAGAAGGGCCTCGGCCTTGTCCTCGTTGGTCTTTTCCGCGAGGGCGAGTTCGCTCACCAGAATCTGCCGCGCCTTGGCGAGCATCCGCTTCTCTCCCGCGGACAGGCCGCGCTCCCTGTCGCGCCGCCACAGGTCCCGGACGACCTCCGCGACCTTGTTCACGTCACCGGAGGCGAGCTTCTCCACGTTCGCCTTGTACCGGCGGGACCAGTTGGTGGGCTCCTCGGTGTGCGGGGCGCGCAGCACCTCGAAGACCCGGTCCAGACCGTCCTGGCCCACCACGTCGCGAACGCCGACCTCTTCGGCGTTCTCGGCGGGCACGCGTACCGTTAGATCACCCTTGTCGACCCGGAGAACGAGGTAGGTCCTTTCCTCGCCCTTAATGGTCCTGGTCTCGATCGCCTCAATACGAGCAGCCCCATGGTGGGGATAGACAACGGTGTCGCCGACCTTGAAAGCCATGTGACAAGTACCCCTTCCGCTACCACAAGGGTACCACGAATCCGTGACTTAACGTACCTATTCCGTTTACGTCAACGCAGGTCAGCGCCGGATTTTAGGTCTTGACAAAGCCCGCGGCCGGTGCTCGCGGCGGCCCCGTGCGCCCCTGCCCGCACGGGTTCCGGCCGGTCGGAGGCCCGGGTCCGGGCGCGCTCGGTCACGCCCCGCGACGGGTTGCGGACCGATCTGGGACCCCCTTGCGGTCCGCCGCCGCACCCCCGCCCCGACGAGAGGGAACGCCCTGCGTACACGTTCAACGCCGGATCACGTCCGATCGACGCCCGATTCGAGAGTGACATACGCCACTTTTTCGCGGAGCCGTGGCGGCCCCGCGCTCTTCCCCCCTCGGACGCGCCCCTGGCCGCGCCCATTGAGCCGCCCGTCGAGCCGCCTCAGGCCTCCGGCTCGAAGTCCTTGGGCTTCTCCCCCGTGACCATGTAGACCAGGTTGTCGGCGACGTGCACCGCGTGGTCGCCGAACCGCTCGTAGAACCGGCCCGCCAGGGTGACGTCCATGGTCGACTCGACCCCGTGCTTCCACTCCGGGGACAGGATCCGGCGCAGCAGCTTGCGGCGCAGCTTGTCCATCCGGTCGTCGTCGCTGTCCAGCTCCAGGGCGGTCTCGGCGTCCCGGTTCTCCACGACCTCGCCCGCCTTGATCACCAGCAGCTCGGCCTGGTGCCCCATCTCCAGCACGATGGAGCGCAGTTCGGAGGGGATGGCCGAGTCGGGGTGGCGGCGCCGGGCGATCTTGGCGATGTGCACCGCGTGGTCGCCCATCCGCTCCAGGTCGCCGGACATGTGCAGCGCGGTGATGATGGTCCGCAGGTCGGTGGCGACCGGCTGCTGCCGTGCCATCAGGTCGAAGACGCTCGCCTCGATCTCCTCGTCGAGGCGGTTGATGTCCTCGTCCCCGGAGATCACCTCCTGGGCCGCGGTCAGGTCGGCGTCCAGCAGGGCGGTGGTCGCACGGGCGATGGCGTGCCGGGCGAGCCGCGTCATCTCGATGAGGCGTCCGCCGAGGGCGTCCAGCTCCTCGTGGTAAGTGTCGCGCATGGTCTCAATCGTCCCAGCCGTTAGTTGAAGCTCACCGTAAGCATCGGTGAACAATGCCGAAACCTCGGTTGTAACACATGGTCAGACGGGTAAAGCGGCGGTCTGTCCGATTACGATCGAAGTGTGCAAGGCGAACTCGTGACCGCGATCGCGGCCCTCGTCGGGCTCGCGGTCGGGCTCGGTGCCGGCCTGGCGATCCCGTTCGGCCGGGGCCGCGCGCCCCTGTCCCCCGATCCCCCGCAGCCCGCCGACCTCCCCCCGGGGATCGCCGAGGTGCTGGCCGCGCTGCCCTCCTCCGCGGTGGTGCTCGACCCCGCCGACCGGGTGCTGCGGGCCAGCTCGGCCGCGCGCGCCTACGGCATCGTCCGCGGCGAGGAACTGGTCATCGGCGACCTGCTGGCGCTGGCCCGCCACGTGCGCCGGGACGGGGTGATCCGGGAGACCGAGATCGAGGTCGCGGTCCGCAAGTTCGGCCCCGACTCCACCTCCTTCGCGGTGCGCGTCGCCCCGCTCGGCGGCACCGGCCTGGTGCTGGTGCTGGCCGAGGACCAGACCGAGCGGCTGCGCGTGGAGGCGGTCCGCCGCGACTTCGTCGCCAACATCAGCCACGAGCTCAAGACGCCGGTGGGGGCGCTGTCCCTGCTGGCCGAGACCATCTCCGACGCCAGCGACGACCCCGAGGCGGTGCGCCGCTTCACCGGGCGCATGCAGCAGGAGGCCGGCCGCCTCACCCACGTCATCCAGGACCTGATCACCCTGTCCCGCATCCAGGGCGCCGAGCCGATGGCCGAGCCCGCCGAGGTGGAGGTCGACGCGGTGATCGAGGAGGCCCTGGACACGGTGCGCACCGCCGCCGACGCCAAGCGGATCGAGCTGGCCTCCGGCGACTCCGGCGGCCTGACCGTCATGGGCGACGAGGGGCTGCTCGCCACCGCCCTGCGCAACCTGGTCTCCAACGCCGTGGCCTACAGCCCCAAGCAGACCCGCATCTCGGTCACCGCCGAGGAGACCGAGAGCGCCGTCGAGATCAGCGTCGCCGACCAGGGCATCGGCATCCCCCCGCAGGACCTGGAGCGCATCTTCGAGCGCTTCTACCGGGTGGACGCGGCCCGCAGCAGGGAGACCGGGGGGACCGGACTGGGACTGGCCATCGTCAAGCACATCATGACCCACCACCGCGGTGAAGTGACCGTGTGGAGCAAGGAGGGTTCGGGATCGACGTTCACCCTTCGTCTTCCCCGGACCGAGGACGCGGACCGGTCCCCGGCGCACGCCGGATGACCGCCGGGCCGCATCGACCCAACGCGATTGGGAGGCAGCGAAAGTGACGCGTGTACTCGTCGTTGAGGACGAGGAATCCTACAGCGATGCCCTGTCGTACATGCTGCGCAAGGAGGGGTTCGAGGTCGCCGTCGCGGAGACCGGGACCGTGGCGCTGGAGCAGTTCGACCGCAGCGGCGCCGACCTCGTGCTGCTCGACCTCATGCTGCCCGGGCTCCCCGGCACCGAGGTGTGCCGGACGCTGCGCCAGAAGTCCAACGTCCCGGTGATCATGCTGACCGCCAAGGACAGCGAGATCGACAAGGTGGTCGGCCTGGAGCTGGGCGCCGACGACTACGTGACCAAGCCCTTCTCCTCCCGGGAGCTGGTGGCCCGGATCCGCGCGGTGCTGCGCCGCCAGGGCGAGGAGGAGCCGGTCGAGCCCGCCGCCCTGGAGGCCGGCCCGGTCCGGATGGACGTGGAGCGGCACGTGGTGACGGTGCGCGGGGAGAACGTGCAGCTGCCGCTCAAGGAGTTCGAGCTCCTGGAGGTGCTGCTGCGCAACGCCGGGCGGGTGCTCACCCGGATGCAGCTCATCGACCGGGTCTGGGGCGCCGACTACGTGGGCGACACCAAGACCCTGGACGTGCACGTCAAGCGGCTGCGCGCCAAGATCGAGACCGACCCGGGCGCCCCCAGCCACATCGTCACCGTGCGCGGGCTGGGCTACAAGTTCGAGCCGGACGCCGACTGACGCCCCCGCCGTGGGGGCCCCCCCCCCCGGGGGCCCCCCCCGCGCCCCCCCCCCCCCGCACCCTCGGCCGCCCCGGCCGGGGCCCCCCCGGCGGGGGTGGCCCCACGGCGCTCACACCTCCACGAGCACCGTGAACGGGCCGTCGTTGGTCAGCCCGACCCGCATGTGCGCCCCGAACGCGCCGGTCTCCACGTGCGCGCCCAGGTCGCGCAGCTCCTTGACGACCGCGTCGACGAGCGGCTCGGCGACCGGCCCGGGCGCCGCCGCCTGCCAGGTGGGCCGCCGCCCCTTGCGCGCGTCGCCGTAGAGGGTGAACTGGCTGACCACCAGCACCGGCGCTCCGGCGTCCGAGCAGGACCGCTCGCCCTCCAGGATGCGCAGGTTCCAGATCTTGCGGGCCATGGCGCGCGCCTGCTCGCCGGTGTCGGTGTGGGTGACCCCCACCAGGGCCAACAGCCCCTCCCCGGACACCGACCCGACCGTGTCCCCGCCGACGTCGACGGACGCCCCGTCGACGCGCTGCAGAACCGCGCGCATGCGCGCTCCCTCCCGCTGCTCCCTCAGCCCAGCGCCCGGAAGTGGCGGGCGCTGGAGACGACTCCGGACAGGGTGACCACGAACGCCCGGATGGACTCGGCGAAGTCGCCCACGTGCCACTCCTCGGGCCCTTCGTACCACGGCAGGCGCTTGTTGGCGCTCTCCTCCCGTTCCCCTGCGGCCGCCAGCACGCTGGCCCAGCGGTCCACGTTGTCGAAGATCAGCGCGTAGGGCAGGTAGCGGGAGAACAGCTCCACCCGGTGCCCCTCGGGCACGTGCTCGGCCTCGGCGCTCATCAGGAAGGCGCGGAACCCCATGGCGTGCGCGAGCACGCTGCTGCCCTTGGCGGTCTTGGCCGGCATGTACTGGGCGCCGAGCGTCATCGCGGCCCCGGCGATCACCACGGCCAGCCCGGTGAAGGCGGCGTGGGTGAAGGCCGCCAGCACCACGGTGAGGGCGACCCCGGCGGCGGTGAGCCCGATCCCGGCGGTGGCCCACCGGTTCCGGGTGACGTTGGGGCGGCGGGCGAACCACTTGAGCCGCACCATGTCCCGGTAGAGCTCGTCGCGCACGGCCCCCAGGCGGGCGCCGAAGCCGCCGCGGCGCAGGTGCGACAGACGCACCTTGACCCTCCGTTCGAAGAGGGCGTCCATGAGCATCCGCTCGTAGGGGAGCAGCTCCTCGTCGGCCGGGGGGACCCGCTTGCTGAGCACCCAGTCCACCGAGGCCGGGTGGTCGTGCGGCAGCTCCTCGATGGTGTAGTGGCCGCGCACGGCCAGGTCGACCACGGTGGCCGCGATGTCGACCACGTCGGCCTGCTCGTCGATGAGGGTGCCGATCTGGCCCGGGTGCACCCCGTCCGGCGGGCGGAAGCGGATGCCGCCGGGCAGGCCGGGCACCGGGGCCAGCGGGACGTTGGCGGCGGCGCCGGACTCGGTGCGCAGGGCGCGCTCGTCCTGGCCGCGGATGCGGATGAGCGCCGCCAGCCCGCCCAGCAGGCCCACCAGCAGCAGCCCGAAGACCGATCCGGTGACGGGGGTGATGGCGAAGGCGGAGGTGAGCGACCAGGTGCGGTCGAGGACCGGCTCGGCGGGCGCCGTGCCGGGCGGGTAGGCCACCGCGACGGAGAGCCGCTGCCCGGGCTCCATGCGCGCCTGCAGGAAGCGCGCGGTCTCCGCCCCGTGGCCGCCCATGTCCGAGGAGGTGCAGTAGATGGAGCTGCGGGGGTCCCCGGCGGTGCAGGACAGGGCGCGCGGCGGCATCGGGGCGTCCACCCGCACGTTGGTCTCGGCGACGGGGGCGCTGTACCCGGCCACCGGGGTCCACTCCAGCTCGACCCCGTCGCCGGTCTCCTCCAGAGCGCCGCGCACGGTGTAGGTGAGCACCGCCGACCCGGCGTCCCCGCGCTCGACGACCAGGTCGAGGGCGTCGCCGTTCTCCTCGGTGCGCACCGGGAGCTCCGCGCCCGACCCGTCCCGGGCCCGGACGCCCTCCACCGGGAAGACGCGGTCGCGGTCGGTGTCGTAGTCCTCGCGGGCGCCGAGGCCGCGGGTGAAGGCGGCGCCCGCGCCGGAGCCGAACTCCAGGGTCTCCTCGGCGTGCACGACGCCCTCGGAGTCGATGCGCAGCCTGATGTCGACGGTGGTGGCGTCGGCGTCGGCGCCCTCGGGGACGGTGTGCGCCTCGGGGGTCTCCGCGCCGTCGCGCGGGGCGGCCGCGGCCGGCGCGGACCAGGGCAGCACGGCGAGGGCCGCGGCGCACACCGCCACGGCCGCGCGGGCGCCCCGTCCCGGGGCCGCGGTCATCGGCATCGGGAAGCGAGCTTAGCGGTTCCCCCTCCAGGGTCCGTGCCGGACGAACCTCGGAAACCCGTCATAATCGACGGGGTGTCGGCGCCCGGGGGCCCGACGCCGCCGGGGTCGGTGCTCCATCGGTGCTCCAGGAGGTGAGGCGGCGCATGGCCGCGACGGGGACGCGCTTCGCGCGCGCGGGCCGGGCAGGCGGCGCGGGGGCGCGTGCGCTGCTGCCCGAGCGCCCGCCGCGCCCGCCCATGGGGCCGGTGGTGGGGCTCGTGCTGCTCACCGGGCTCGGGGCGGTGGGGCTGGCCGGGTTCCTCACCGTGTCGGAGCTGGCGGCTCCGCCCGGGACGGCGCAGGCGCGGCCGGCGTCGGCGCAGGAGGCCTCCGCCGGGACCGGCTCCGGGACGGGGGCGGGCGGCGCGGCCGGTGACCCGCTGCGCACCACCGGCGAGATGACCGAGGTGGAGTGCCCGGCGCCGGAGGTGGACCCGCAGGACCGGGAGTCCATGGAGGCGTTCCTGCACGAGATCACCGACTGCCTGGACACCGCGTGGCAGGACCGGTTCGCCGAGGGGGACATGGACTTCGAGCCGCCCACCCGGGTGTTCTGGTACGCCTCGGGGCAGAGCCCCTGCGGCAACTTCCCCGCCGAGGGGACGTCGGCCTTCTACTGCCAGGCCAACAAGGGGCTCTACCTGGGCGTGGAGGACATCGTCGCCGACTCCTGGGACGGCGGCGGCCCGGAGACCTACACCTTCGTGCTCAGCCACGAGTACGGGCACCACGTTCAGGGCGAGTCCGGGATCCTGGCCCGCTTCAACGCCGAGCGCGGCGCCGCATCCGACGCCGCCGCGCGCGACCGGCTGACGCGCCGCAGCGAGCTGCAGGCCAACTGCCTGGGCGGCACGTTCCTGGGGGCGGTGGAGACGAGCTTCCCGATCGGGGACGAGGAGCGGGAGCATATCCTCGAAGACGCCCGCCGCCGTGGCGACTACGACTCGGCGGACCGCACGCACGGGACCGGCGAGAACGGCGCCCTGTGGACCGAGCACGGCATGGACCGCCGGGACCCCGCCGCGTGCGACACCTGGAGTGCGGACGACGGCCTGGTCGAGTAGCGAGGAGGACCGTGGCGCAGGGGTACGGCGGCCGGGGGCGCCCCGGCGGGCGCAACGCGCTGTACGCGGCCCTCGCCGCGGCCGTGGTGGCGCTCGCGGTGCTGCTGTGGTCGGCCACGGGCGGCTCCTCCGCGCCCGGGGAGGGGCCCGGCTCCGCCGCCCCCGACGAGGCCGCCGCCCCGGACTCCGGCGGGGCGCCCACGGGCCGGGAGGCCCTGGTCGACAACCCGCTGTACGGCACCGGGCGGCTGGCGCCGCTGCCCTGCCCCGCGCCCGACCCCGACGTGGACGACCCCGCCTCCATGGAGCGGTTCCTGAACACGATCGCCGACTGCCTGGACCAGGCCTGGTCCACCCAGTTCGCCAAGGCGGGGCTGGCCTTCGACCCGCCCTCGCGGGTGTTCTGGACCGAGCCGGGCACCAGCCCGTGCCGGGACTACCCCTCCGAGGCGGGGGCCTTCTACTGCCGCACCAGCCAGAGCATCTACATCGGCACCGAGGACGTCGTGCGCAAATGGCGGGGCGAGGCGAACGGGGCGGTCTACGCCTCGCTGCTCGCCCACGAGTACGGCCACCACGTGCAGGGCGAGGCCGGGGTGCTGGAGTACTACCACGAGCGGCGCGGGCAGGAGCAGGACCGCATCGCGCAGAACGCCTGGACGCGCCGGTCCGAGCTGCAGGCCAACTGCCTGGCCGGGGTCTTCCTGGGCGCCGTGGCGGTGTCGTATCCGCTGGAGGAGGAGGACGTCCGCGCGGTGCTGGACGACTCCGAGGCCACCGCCGACCGCCCGGACGGGCCCGCCGACGACCGCACCCACGGCTCGGCGGAGAACAGCCGGCAGTGGGTGCGGCGCGGTCTGGACGGGCAGAGCCCGGGCTCCTGCAACACCTGGACCGCTGACAACGCCCTGGTGGCCTGAGTCGGCCGGGTACGGCCGCCCGCAACCCCCTACGGGCCGTGGCCTGCGTGGGACAATCCGAACATGCCCGAGGACCGATCCCCCGCCCCCTCCGATCCGCGCATCGTCGAGCTCCGGATCCACGGGGTCAGCGGCGGGCAGGCCGAGGAGCTGCTGGACGTGGAGCCCGTGGTCCGGGTGGGGGGCGACCGGCTCGCCGGGTTCTTCCGCTGGCGGCGCGCCCCCGACACCGAGACCGTCCCCGGCGTTCCGCGGGAGATCTTCGCCTGGGGCAACCTCACCTCCGGACGGGCCTCCCGCGCGCTGTGGCTGCTCCTGCTGCCGTTCATCCTGGCCAACATCGCCTACTGGATGCGCCCGGCGCCGCCCGACGGGGACGCCGCCCGGGCCCAGGGCGCCTCGGGCACCGGCAACCGCGTCGGCGCCGCCGGTGCCGGCGCCGCTCCGTCGCGCCTGCACCGCCTGGCCGACATCGCCTACGGGTCGGCGTCGCGGCTGATCGCCCTGAGCCTGACGGTGCTGCTGGTGCTGGCCGCCGCGGGCATCGGCATGGACCTGGTCGGCTGGCAGTGCCCCGCCTACGGGGAGCACTGCGCCGAGCTGCGCCCGCTGCTGGGCGAGCTGTCGGCCCCCGGCGGCCTGCTGGCCCGCCCCGGGCTGTCGCTGGCGGCCGGGGCGCTGCTGCCGCTGGCCGCGACGGCCCTGCTGTGGCGGCTCTCCCGGCGCACCACCAGCGTCTACGAGGCCGCCGCGCAGGGCACCGCGCCCTCCCCCTCCCCCGACGCGCCGCTGAGCCGCCCGCACTTCTGGCGGAACAGCATGATCATGGGGCGGCTGCGGTCGGTGCACCTCGCGGTCGCCGCCGGGACGGTGGGGCTGCTCGCGGCGGTCCCGCCCACGCTGTACGACCGCGCCGCAGGGGCGCCCGCGGCGGGGACCGTGCTGCTCGGGCTGCTCGCCGCCGTCGTCGCCGGGGCGTCGCTGATGGCCCTGGTGCCGGGCACCGCCCACACCTGGAACCGCAGCGCCGACCGGATCTGCGCCCGGCTGCGCGACACCGCCCTGGTCCTGTCCGGGGCGTCCCTGCTGTACACCGCCTGGCCGCGGCCGGGCTGGTCCGCCGAGGGGCGGCTGCCCGGCTTCGCGGAAGGCCTGAACACGCTCTTCGGGCTCCAGTGCGTGCTGGTGGCGGTCCAGTTCGCGGCCGCCGCCGCCATGTACGCGCGCACGCCCCTCAAGCGCGACACCGCGATGCGCGGCCTGGCCGGACCCGCCGCCGCGGCCGTCGGGGTGCTGCTCGGCGGGGTGTTCTCGGCCGCCGTGGTCTACCAGAGCGCCGGGTTCCTCGGCGGGTGCCACTATCCGGGCGCCGAGGAGGCCGGGTGCCTGCCGCTGCAGGCCCCCGCCGCCTTCTCCTGGCTCCAGCTCGCCTTCTCCCTGGAGGCGGTGATCGTCGCCGGGGCGGCCCTGTGGTTCTGGCTGCGCCTGCGGCACCGCACCAGGGAGGAGGAGTCGCTCACCGCCGCCGAGTACGGGCGGCGGCGCGGCGGCTTCCGCACCCGCATGATCGCCCGGGCCCGCGCCATGGGGCGGATGACCGAGTCGCTGCCGGTGGCGCTGGGCGCGGTGCTGCTGCCCGGCGTGGCCCTGGTGGCGCTGGTGGCCTTCGCGGTGGGCACCGGGCGGCTGACCGCCGTGCCCGGAGGGCGCGCGGAGCCGGCGGCCCCTCCGGCGGCGGTCGCCCCCGGCCCCGACGGCGCGCTGCAGGAGGCGGTGGGGCTGCTGGTCACGGTGGGCTCGTGGCTGGGCGCGCTGATGCTGGTGGCGCTGGTGGGCATCGGCTTCAGCGCCTACCGGCGGCGCCCCGTCCGCCAGGCGGTCGGCGTGCTGTGGGACGTCGGCACCTTCTGGCCCCGGGTGGCGCACCCGCTGGCGCCGCCCTCCTACGCCGAGCGGACGGTGCCCCAGCTGGTGGCGCGGGTGGCCGCCACGGCCGAGGGCGGGCAGGGGGTGGTGCTCTCCGGGCACTCCCAGGGGTCGGTGCTGGCGGCGGCCACGGTGTGGCAGCTCCCGCCGCACGTGCGCCCCGCGGTGGCCGTGGTGACGCACGGGTCCCCGCTGTACCGCCTGTACACCCGCTACTTCCCCGCCTACTTCGGCCCGGCCGCGCTGGCCGACGCCGCGGCGCGGGTGGCCGGCTGGCGCAACCTGTGGCGGGTCACCGACCCGATCGGCGGGCCGGTGCACACGGCCCCGGCGGGCGGGCGCACCCTGCCCGACACCGGTGCGCTGCCCGATCCGCGCGAGTACGACATCCCGGCCGGGGAGGCGCTGTACCCGGAGATCCTGGGGCACTCGTTCTACGTGCTGGACCCGGCCTACGCCGCGGCCGTGCGGGAGGCGTCCGCGCTGCTGCTACCAGGGACCGTAGGGCCCGTTCCCGCCGCCGCGCCCGATGCCGCGCACGGCGGGGCGGACGTCGAGGATGAAGATCAGGGCGGCGACCAGGGATAGGAAGGTGAGGAAGCCCCCGGTGCCCAGGGCGGCCAGCAGCGACAGGCCGGTGCCCACGCCCAGGATCGCCACCCAGATCGTCTTGGTCTGCTTGTCCATGGCCGTGTAGGCCTCCGCGGGCGTGCGCAGGGCCTCGATCAGGGCGTACAGCGTCGTCACGAAGATGGCGATGTAGATGACCTGGTACAGGTAGCCCATCAGCACCATTGGTGTCCCCGCCCGTCTTGGTCGCGTCCTGCTCGTCTCAGGGTAAACGGCGGAGCGGCCCCGATCGTGCCCGGCGCGGCGGCGGCGGGCGTCACATGGGCGGTCACATGGGCAGGTGCCACAGGGACAGCGTGGTGGCCATCAGCAGCGCGGCCGAGCCGAGCACGGCGCCGCTCTGCGCGCGCGTCAGCCCCCGGCCGGGCTGGAGCAGGCGGCGCACCCGGGCGAGCACGTCGGTGTGGTCGGCGGTGGCGGCCAGCGCCCCGGCGGGGGCGGTGGCGCCGCGCTCGCCGAACCGCATCAGCGCGGTGGCCAGCTCCCGGGCGGAGCGCTCGCGGCGGGCCTGGTCGTCGGCGCACATCTCGATCAGCAGCGAGACGGTGCGGTAGTACTCGCGCATCATGCCCAGCCGGGGGAAGGCGCGTTTGAGCGAGGAGAAGGGCAGCAGCACCAGGTCGTGGCGCTGGCGCAGGTGCGCGTGCTCGTGCGCGATGACCGCGGCCAGCTCCTCGGAGTCCAGCACCTCCAGGGCCCCGGCGCTGATCACCACCTCCGAGCGCAGCACGCCGGGCAGGCAGTAGGCGGCGGCCGCGGGGTGGTCCAGGATGCGCGCGCCGGGCACGCCGGGGTCGTCCCGGCCCACCAGCTGCAGCAGCGCCCGGTGCCGGCGGCGGGTCCGCACCACCTGCACGAAGGAGGCCACCAGGCAGCAGAAGAGCAGCAGGGTCAGGCCGAGGGCCAGCAGGATCGCCGCGACCTGGGCCGGACCGAACGGGCTGGCGGCGGTGGCCGCGAGGGACAGCCCGTGCGCGGCGGCGTCGGCGGCCAGGGCCGCCAGCCCGCCGGTCACGCCCCGGCCGTAGGGGGCCAGGCCGAACGCGAGCAGGGCGCCGATGGTGGACACGCCCCAGGCCAGGCCGAGGGCCTGCCAGGCGATGACCGCGACGTAGGGGCCGCGGAAGGGCCAGTGGGCCCGACGGAGGCGTGCCGCGGCTGCGAAGCAGCCGACCGCGATCGCGGAGAGGAGTGCGGCACTGACCATCGGGCTACGTCCTCTGCTCGTCGTTTCCCTCGAGTGCGCGGCGGAGGGCCTCGGCCTCCTCGTCGCTCATCGAGCGCACGAAGGCGGCGAGCGCCGCGTCGCGGTCCCCGGTCTGCCCGAGCGCGTCGAACATCAGCTCCGAGACGTAGTCCTCCCGGCTGGCCGCCGGGCGGTACCGCCACGCGCGGCCCTCCCGGGCGCGGTCCACGACCCCCTTCTTCGCCAGGCGGTCCAGGACCGTCATGACTGTCGTGTGAGCCAGGTCCCGCTCAGCCAGAGCGCGTCCCACCTCGCGGACCGTCATGGGTTCGCTCCGCTGCCACAGTACCTCCATAACCGCGCGTTCAAGGTCGCCGAGCCGATTCATGTGCAAGAGTCTACGGCGGGTAGTACTACCCTGCGTGGCACCCCCCGGTCAGGCACGCCTCACCTTGCGGCGCGGGGGATCGCGGACGCCGGCGGCCGACCGTCCACCGATCCGCCTGTCATCACATGTACCGACATTTCGCCCGCACCTTGCCGCGCCCTGCCCGCACGCCGCCGTGTGGGCCCTAGGATCGCGGTTGTGTTCAGCTCGCTGTCCCGCAGAGCGACCGCGCTCGCGGCCTCGTCCCTCGTGGTGGCGACCGCCGCCATGCTCGCCGCCGTCCAGGGCGGGCACGGTCCGGTCCCCGCCCAGGACGCCCGGACCGCGGCCGGGGCCGCCGCCCCCGCGCCCGCGCCGGAGGGGCCGGCCGTCCACCCGCGCCCCGGCTCGGTGGCGGTCTGCGACGAGCCCGGCACCGACGAGATCGTCCGGGTGCCCGACCCCGCCGCGCCCGAGAAGGGCCGCCCCATCTGGGTGCGCCGCCCGCCCGGCCCGGACAGCGCCGACCTCCCGGTGCTGTACCTGCTGCACGGGTCCACCGGCACCCACACCGACCTCAAGGACGCCGGCATCGGCCCCAAGCTGGACGAGCAGATGTGCCGCGCCGGGATCGAGTTCGTCATCGCCGCGCCCTTCGGGCAGGAGGCCGGGGGCGCCGACACCGAGTGGGGCGACGCGGTCGACGACGACTACAGGATCGAGACGTTCGTGACCCGCAAGGCGGTCGAGGCCGTCGAGGGCGATCTGCGCCGCCCCCGCGAGCTGCGCGCCATCGGCGGGTTCTCCATGGGCGGCTACGGGGCCGCCGCGCTGCCGCTGCGCCACCCGGACCTGTACTCCCAGGCCGTGAGCTGGGCCGGGTACTTCAAGGTGGACGACCCCAGCGGGACCTTCGGGGACCGGACCGAGGAGCACGCCCCGGACCGGCTGCTGGACGACCCCGAGGTGCACGACATCCGCTTCATGCTGGTCGAGGGGAAGCAGGACCACACCCCGCTGCAGGAGGGCAGCATCCACGGCGAGGCCGAGCGCTTCGCCGGGCTGCTCCGCGAGCGCGGCATGACGGTGGAGACCGCCTTCCCCGAGGGCGGGCACACCTACGACACCTGGACGCCCACGTTCCCGCAGGCCGTGGACTTCCTCACAGAGGGCTGGGCGGGCCGCACCGCCGCCGCGTCCGGGGACTGACCGCACCTCCGCCCCGTTCGCCCCTACCGCCCCGCACCCCGCGGTGTCCGTCCGCCGACCCCGCGTGCACACCCGCCCCCGCGCCCTGTCCATCATGGGAACACCGCACAGGCCCGCCCTGTTGTGCGGAAGGGCCCGCACCGGCGGGACGCGGCACACCCCGGTGCCGCACGGAGAAGGGGGACGACAGGACAGTGGAGCCGGACAGACCGGGCGCCCCGGCCCGCGCCGACACCGGCGGCCGCATGCGCGTGGCCATGCTGAGCATGCACACCTCACCTCTCGACCAGCCCGGCACCGGCGACGCCGGGGGCATGAACGTCTACATCGTGGAGGTCGCCAAGCGGCTGGCCGAGCGCGGCGTCCAGGTGGACGTCTTCACCCGCGCCACCCGGCCCGGCCTGCCGCCCGTGGCGCACCTGGCGCCCGGCGCCGCCGTCCGGCACGTGGCCGCCGGCCCCTTCGGCCCCCTCGACAAGCTCGACCTGGCCCGCCACCTGTGCCCGTTCACCTTCGGGGTGCTGCGGGCCGAGGCCGAACAGCACATGGGCCACTACGACGCGGTGCACGGCCACTACTGGCTCTCCGGCCGCGCCGGGCTGGCCGTCGCCCACCGGTGGGGGGTGCCGCTGGTGCAGTCCATGCACACCCTGGCCCGGGTCAAGAACCTGTCGCTGGCCGACGGCGACGCCCCCGAGCCGGAGCTGCGGGTGCGCGGCGAGGACCAGCTCGCCCGGCAGGCCGACCTGCTCGTGGCCAACACCCGCGACGAGGCCGGGCAGCTCACCGAGCACTACGGCGCCGACCCCGGCCGGGTGGCGGTCGTGCCGCCCGGTGTGGACCTGGACGTGTTCACCCCGGGGGACCGCGCCGCCGCCCTGCGCCGGCTGGGCCTGCCCGCCGACGCCGTGCTGCTGCTGTTCGTCGGCCGGGTGCAGCGGCTCAAGGCCCCCGACGTGCTGCTGCGCGCCGCCGCCCGGCTGCTGGAGCGCGACCCCTCGCTGCGCGACCGCCTGGTGGTGGCGGTGGTCGGCGGCCTGTCCGGCAGCGGCACCGCCGAGCCGCGCCGCCTGGCCGACCTGGCCCGCTCGCTGGGCATCGCCGACGCGGTCCGGTTGGAGCCGCCGCGCGGCCGCCCCGAGCTGGCCGAGTACTACCGGGCGGCCACGGCCACCGTGGTCCCCTCCTACTCCGAGTCCTTCGGCCTGGTCGCGGTGGAGTCGCAGGCCTGCGGCACCCCGGTGGTGGCGGCCCGGGTGGGCGGGCTGCCCACCGCGGTCGCCGACGGCGCCTCCGGGGTGCTCATCGACGGGCACGACCCCGAGGACTACGCGCGGGCGCTGCAGGCGCTCGCCGACCGCCCGGGGCTGCGCGCGGCGATGGGCGAGGCCGGGGTGGCGCACGCCGCCGGGCTGAGCTGGTCGGCCACGGCCGAGGGCCTGCTGCGCGGCTACCGGGCGGCCGCCTCCCGGGCCGCCGCGGCGGCCGCGGGCAGCGCAGGGGCGGGCACCGCCGGAGTGGGCGCCGCGGCCGAGGCGTGGGCCGGATGACCGGGGCGCACGCGCGGGCGGGCACCATGGAGGGCATGGACACCCCGAGCCGAACCCGGGCCGCGGCCGTCGACGCCGTCGAGGCCGCGGTGCGCGAGGCCGAGCTGGAGTACGAGCGGCCGCGGCCGAGCGCGTTCCTGGTCACGCTGCCCGGCAGGCGCAAGCTCAAGACGCTGGTGTGGCTGGACGTGGGCGCGCACAGCCTGCTGGTCAAGTCGTTCTTCTGCCGCCGCCCCGACGAGAACGCCGACGGCTTCTACCGGTGGCTGCTCCAGCGCAACGAGGAGACCTACGGGATGGCGTTCTCGGCCGACGGGGCCGGGGACGTCTACATCACCGGGCGCCTGCCGCTGTCGGCGATCACCCCCGACGAGGTGGACCGGCTGCTGGGGTGCGTGCTCACCTACTCCGACGAGAACTTCAACACGGCGCTGGAGCTCGGCTTCGCCACGTCCATCCGCAAGGAGTGGGCCTGGCGCGTCAAGGGCGGGTACAGCCTCCGGAACCTGGAGGCCTTCCGGCACCTGGTCTCCGAGGACGGGGCCGGGACCGCGGTCAACGGCGACGGGCCGGCCGGCCCGTCGAGTCGCTAAGGTGGCGGGCATGGGCAAGCTGGTTCTGCTGCGACACGGCGAGAGTGTCTGGAATGCCGAAGGACTGTTCACCGGCTGGGTGGACGTCGACCTTTCCCCGACCGGTGAGGCCGAGGCCCGCAAGGGCGGCGAGCTCCTCGCCGAGGCGGGCATCCGTCCGAAGGTGGTGCACACCTCGGTCCTCAAGCGGGCGATCCGCACCGCGAACATCGCGCTCGACGCCGCGGACCTGCACTGGCTCCCGGTGGAGCGGAGCTGGCGGCTGAACGAGCGCCACTACGGCGCCCTCCAGGGCAAGGACAAGGCGCAGACGCGCGAGGAGTACGGCGAAGAGCAGTTCATGGTCTGGCGCCGCTCCTACGACACGCCTCCGCCGCCCATCGCCGACGACGACCCCTACTCCCAGCACGGCGACCCGCGCTACGCCGACCTGCCGCCGGAGCTGATGCCGCGCACCGAGTGCCTGGCCGACGTGGTGGACCGGATGCTGCCCTACTGGTACGACGCGATCGTGCCGGAGCTGGCCGCCGGGGGCACGGTGCTGGTGGCGGCGCACGGCAACTCGCTGCGCGCGCTGGTCAAGCACCTGGACGGGATCTCCGACGAGGCCATCGCCGGGCTGAACATCCCCACCGGCATCCCGCTGGTGTACGAGCTGAACGACGACTTCACCCCGCGCAAGGCCGGCGGCGAGTACCTCGACCCGGAGGCCGCCAAGGACGCCATCGAGGCCGTGAAGAACCAGGGCAAGAAGTAGCGCCCGCCCCCGCCCCCGGTACCGCCCGGCCCGCCGTGCCCCGCACGGCGGGCCCCGTCGTGTCCCGGGCGGCCCATCCCGGGCGGCCCCATCCCGGGCGGCTCAGTACACGAGCGCCTGGGCGCCCTCGGCCAGGGTCTCCTCGACGAAGGTGGGGGCACCGGCGATGCGCACGCCCGGGCGCAGGTCGCCCTCCTTCAGGTCCCGCCTGGCCGCGCACTGGGTGCACACGGTCACCGTCCCGGCGGCCAGCACGCCCTCCAGCAGGTCGGCCAGCGGGGCGGCGTGCGGCAGGTCGAAGGCCTCCGCGCGCCCCGGGACCGCGAACCAGGCGGCCTCCCCGGTCAGCCAGAGCGAGACCCGCACCCCCGCCGCGGCGGCCGCCGCGGCCACCGTGAAGCCCTGATTGCACCGCTCGGGGGCCTCTTCGCCCGCCGTGACCTTGATCACCATCGTCCGCGTCATGGGGGCCACCCTAGTACCCGGCACATCCCTCGTTGATCTCGGGGAAAAAGACCCTGAAACCGCGTCGGTAGCGTCGTTTCTCCCGAGATCAACGAGAGGGTCCGTCAGACCGCGCCGAGGACCATCGCCAGCCCGGCGCAGGCCGAGGCGAGCGTCCCGCCGCCGAGCAGCAGGGCGTGGCGGCGGCTCCGCGCGGCCTCCGGGCCGCCGGGGGCCGACCCCAGGCGCTCGATGCGCACCCGCCCGTCCGGCGGGGCGGTGATCACCGGGCGGCCGCCGCGCAGCTCCACCCGCCCGGACACCGCCACCGGGTCCCCGGGCCGCAGCAGCCACTCGCGGTACTCGAACTCGATGGTCTCGCCGCGGAACAGCCCCCAGATGCGCCCCTTGACCCGGGGCAGCAGGTCGTCCGCGGGCGCCTTCACGCCCTTCTCCGGGCGGCCGACCACGCGCTGCAGCGCCAGGTCCGCGCCGAGGACCTCGGCGTCGGCGGGGTCCACCAGCACCGGCGCCGCCGCGCCCTCCTCCCCCGGGGCGACCAGGGCGAACGGCTCCTCGGAGGCGTATTCGGCGATGGAGTCGGCGCGCCGTTCACCCTCCCCGGCCGCCGCTCCGGAGTCGACCGGCCGGTAGTGCCGCAGTACCTCGTGCCCGTGCCAGACGCAGGGAAGCCGGGCCAGGCGCGACTCGGCCGCGCCGTCGGGGCCGGCCACCGCCGCCCCGGTGAGGGACACGTCCTCGCCCCGCATCGCCGCCAGCGCGCGCGGCCGGACCCGTTCGATCCCCCGATGGGCCGCGTACCGGCGCACCGCCCGCGCGGCCAGGACGGCCAGAACCGCTGCGGCGGCGATGAGGACCGCCCCGATCACCACCATCGTCAGGTCCGTCCTCCGCTCGTCGTCCCGCTGCCGTGCCCCTCTTCTTTACCAGCTCCGGGCGACGCCGCGCCCCGGGAGCCGCTGTGGGGCGGCCCATAGCGGCGCGCCCCGCGCGGGGATGACCGGGGCACCGCTCCGGCGCCGCTACTCTCGGACATTATGCAGCCGGATCTACACCCCGATCTCGAAAAGCTGTCCTTCCTGATCGGCCGCTGGGAGGGCGTGGGCGTCGCGGGCTACGAGGGCACCGAGGAGTTCCAGTTCGGCCAGCGGGTCGAGTTCTCCTACGAGGGCGGCCCGTTCCTGGCCTACAGCGCGCAGGCCTGGCGGATGAACCCGGACGGCACGCTCGGCGAGTACGTCACCTCCGAGAGCGGCTACTGGCGGGTGCGCCCGCCGGGCACCGAGCGCCCCGAGGGCGCGGACGAGGACGTGCCGCCGGTCCACGTGGAGGCGCTGATCGCGCACCCGGAGGGCTTCAGCGAGGTCTACCTGGGCAACGTGTTCGCCAACCGGGTGGAGATGTCCACCGACGCGGTGCTGCGCACCGAGACCGGCCTGGAGGTGACCGCGGGGCACCGGCTCTACGGGCTCTTCGGGGACGACCGGGAGGTCCTCGGCTACGCGTGGGACATGGCCGCCCAGGGGCACGACCTGCGCTCCTACATGTCCGCCCAGCTCAAGCAGGCGGGCGGCGGCGAGGGCGCCGGGAGGGACTGAACCGCTCGCGCACCTCCCCATCCCTTGTTGATCTCGGGGAACACGGGGTCATACCCGCCGGTACAAGGCCGACTTCCCCGAGATCAACACGGAACAGGACAGGAAAAGGCCCCCGGGGTTCCTCCGCCTGACGGCGGGGCCGGCTGGACAAGGTCCGGCCTCCCAGGGGCCTCGGTGGTCCGCTTTGGATTCGCCAGAGGCGATCCGCGCCAACGGACGCCCTAGCGGGCGGCCACCTCGCAAGTCCTAAGAGAAATCATCTTCAGGACCACCTCCTTTCTAGCGTGGGACCGACACTACGTCCGGGGCTCCGGGAGGGGCAAAGGGTTTTTTCCACCGGGGTCGCACCGGCCCCTCCGCCCCCGCCGGGGCGGCGCCCCCGCACGGCCGCGGAGCCGTAGACTCGGTGACATGTCCCACCGCACCTGGCGGGAAGAGCTCCGCTCCCGCGGCTACCGCGTCACGCCCCAGCGGCAGCTGGTCCTGGAGGCGGTGCGCGAGCTGGAGCACGCCACCCCCGAGGCCATCGGCAACCGCGTGCGCGAGACCGCCGAAGGGCTGAACACCTCGACCGTCTACCGCACCCTGGACCTGCTGGAGCGGATCGGCCTGGTCACCCACACCCACCTGGGGCACGGCGCGCCCTCCTACCACCTCACCGAGGACGCCGACCACCTGCACGTGGTGTGCCGGGGCTGCGGCACCGCCTCCGACGCCCCGCTGGAGCTCGCCGACGGCCTGGTGCGCGGCCTGGCCGCCGACTCCGGATTCCGGGCCGACGCCCGGCACCTGACCGTCTACGGGCTGTGCCGGGACTGCGCGGCCGAGGAGCCGGACGCCGCCGGTGCGGGGACGACCGGAACGGGCGCGACCGCATAGGCTCGGGGGTATGAGCTCTCCGCTGCTGGCCCGCCCCGGGGCGGTCCCCGCCGAAGCACCCGACGCCGACGTCGCCGCGCACTACGGCGAACCCGCGCAGGAGGGGCGCGCGATGGAGCGCGCGTCCGCCTGGACCGACCGCTCCGACCGGGGGGTCGTGCGGGTCCTGGGCCCCGACCGGCTGACGCTGCTGCACAGCCTCACCAGCCAGGCGATGGAGGGCATGGCCCCGGGGACGGCCTCCGAGGCGCTGCTGATGGACGCCAACGGCCGCATCCGGCACCACATGGCGGTGCTGGAGGACGGCGAGGCGGTGTGGCTGCACACCGAGCCCGGGCAGGGCGCGGAGCTGGCCGGCTTCCTGCACCGGATGCGCTTCATGATGCGCGTGGAGGTGGAGGACCTGACCGCCGAGCGGGCCGTGATCACCCTCACCGGGCCCGACCGGGGCACCGCCCTGGAGGCGGCGGCCGACGCGGTCGGGGACGCTCCGGTGCGCCGCGCCGACGACGAGACCGACCTCCTGGTCGAGCGGGAGGCGCTGTCGGCGGTCGCCTCCGCCCTGACGGACGCCGGGGCCCGCCCGGCCGGGCTGTGGGCCTATGAGGCCGCCCGCATCGCCGCGCACCGGCCGCGCCAGGGCCTGGACACCGACGAGCGCGCCATCCCGCACGAGGCGGGCTGGGTGGGCGGCGCGGTCCACCTGGACAAGGGGTGCTACCCCGGCCAGGAGACGGTGGCCCGGGTGCACAACCTGGGGCGCCCGCCCCGGCGCCTGGTCATGCTGCACCTGGACGGCACCGCCGAGCGGCTGCCCGCGCGCGGCGCCGCCGTGGAGCTGGACGGCCGCTCGGTCGGGTTCGTCGGCACCTCGGCCCGCCACCACGAGCTCGGGCCGATCGCTCTGGGCATGGTGAAGCGGAACGTTCCGGTGGACGCCGAGTTCACCGTGGACGGTGTCGCCGCCGCCCAGGAGGTGGTGGTCCCGCCGGACACCGGGGCGAACGCGAACATCGGCCTGCGCCGCGCACCGCGATAGAAAAGTGCGTCTCCTTACCCTTCCGTGGTCTTAGCGAAACCTGTACACCGCCGGTCATTGCCCCTTCACTCGCCGCGGGTATACGCATGATGCAGGCCCGCCTTCGCCGACGGGCCATGTGACCTGGACCTGCCCACGGAGGCGATGGTGGACGGAATCGCGGCGACCCTGCACTTGATCGCGCTGGCCCTGATCGGGCTCGGCGGCTACCTGCTGCTGCGGGCGCTCAAGGCCAGACGGCACCGCCTCGCGCTGCAGAACACCCCGCTGCTGACCACCGAGGAGCTCCGGAACCTGACGGAGCTCCCCCCGGCGGTGGAGGTCACCGCCACCGCCGAGGCGGGGCCGGAGGGGGTGCTGACGGCGCCCTTCTCGCAGACGCCGTGCGTGTGGTACCGGATCGAGGCGGTGCACCACCACTACCGCACGACGGCGGGTGACCGGCTGCAGCCCGACCGGCTGCTGCTGGAGCAGTCGGAGGCCGGGTTCCGGCTGCGCGACGGCCGCGGCTCCCTGCACTGCGTGCCCTCCGGGGCCGATGTGGAGGACGCCGAGCCGCACTACGACCGGTTCGTCCCCTCGGCCGCCGCGCACGGGCGCGAGGACGTGCCCACGCGGCCGCCCTCGGCGACGGCGACGCTGGACGCCGCCGCGCCCAGCGGGCTCACCCCCGGCGTCAGCTACCGGGAGTGGGCCGTGCTGCCCGGCCAGACCCTGTTCGTGCGCGGAGCGCCGGTGCGCGGGGAGGACGGTGAGGTCCGCCTGGCCTCGTCGCCGCAGACGCCGCTCACCCTGTCCACCCGCACCCACCAGGAGCTGGTGCGCGCCGACCGCAACCGCGAGGCGCTGGGCTACACGGTCCTCCCGGCGGCGGTGGCCCTGCTGGCGGGGCTGCTGCTGCTCCTCGAAACGGGCTGACCCCCGCCAACACGCGATGATCTCGACAGAAGCGCCGTCATTCCCGCGGTCTTGACAGCACTCTCGTCGAGATCATCGCCGGGCGCGCCCTACTGCAGCGCCGCCGCCAGCCGCTCCTCGTGCAGGCGCTCGCCCCAGGCCGGGGGCAGCGGGGCCAGCTCGCCCACCCGCCAGCTCAGCAGCATGTCGGCCAGGGCGGGGTTGCGCGGCAGGGCCGGGCCGTGCAGGTAGGTGCCGAGCACCTGCCCCTGGACGGCGCCCTCGGTGCCGTTGCCGTTGCCGATGCCCACGGCCGTGGTGGACAGCGGGCGCGCCGTGGGCCCCAGCGCGGTGCGGCCCTGGTGGTTCTCGAAGCCGGTGATCCGCCCGGCGCCCAGCGCCGGGTCCACGTCGGCGACGATCTCCCCGACCGCGCGGGTGTCCCCACGGCCGCTGCGCACGTCGAGGATGCCCACCCCCGGCAGCGGGTTGTCGTCGTCGTCGCCGAAGCTCTCGCCGACGATCTGGTACCCGGCGCACACCGCGAACACCGCGGCGCCGGCCTCGACGGCCCGCTTCAGCCCGCCGTCGGAGCGGAGCCGCTGGGCGGCCAGGATCTGCGGGCGGTCCTCGCCGCCGCCGAGCAGGTACACGTCCCCCTGCTCGGGCACCGGGTCGCTGGAGAGCACCCGCACCGTCTCGGTGGGGATGCCCCGCAGCTCGGCGCGGCGCTTGAGGACCAGGACGTTGCCCTGGTCCCCGTAGGTGCTGAGCAGGTCCGGGTAGATCCAGACGATGCGCAGGGCGCTGCTCGTGTCGGTCATCTCACCTGTCCTCGTCGCCTACTGGACGCGGCCGTAGGCCGCGCGGATCTGCTGGAAGGCCGTGTAGTTGGCGATGACGTCGACCTTGGGCAGGTCGGGGCGCTCGGCCTTGAGGCGGGCGACCACGTCGTCCACCCGGTCGGCGACCTCGAAGGGCACCCCGTCGGTCTCCAGCCGCAGCGCCAGGTCGGTGCGGCGCTCGCCGAGCACGAACACCCGGCGGTCGGCCAGCACGGTGTAGTCCACGTCCCACAGCCAGGAGGTGTCCTTGCCGTCGGGGACCTGGGCGTTGACCGACAGCAGCACCGGGACGTCGGGCGGGCCGAGCACCGCGAACGACTCCAGCCACCCGGCCGGGTTCTTGGCCAGCAGCAGCCGCACCTCGGTGCCGTGGGTGACGACCGAGGTGTAGCGGCCGGCCACCGAGCGGATCTCGCGCAGGCGCGGCAGCGACTGCTTGGGGTGGATGCCGTAGGCGGCGCCGACCGCCATGGCGATGGCCGCGTTGGACCGGTTGGCGTCGCCGGGCAGGTTCAGCCGCATGCCGAATCGCACGCCGTTGGGGTCCACGACGACGTCGTCGCCGTTGTCCACCGCCCAGGAGGCCTCGGGGCGGGCCAGCCCGCACTCGGGGCACTCCCAGTAGGGGTCGGGGTCGCGCTTGAGGTGGCCGCCGCACTCGGGGCAGCACCAGGAGTCCTCTTTCCAGCGCTGCCCGGCCGACACCCAGGTGGCGTGCCGCGCGCCCAGGCCCGCCCAGGCGACCAGCGGGTCGTCGGCGTTGGCCACCACGTGGGTCTCGCTGGTGCCCAGCGCGTCCCGCCACTTCTTGGCCAGCAGGTTGATCTCCGAGGCGCGGTCCATCTGGTCCCGGCTGAGGTTCATCAGCACGGTGACCGCCGGATTGGTGGCCTTGATCACCTGCGGGAGGTACTTCTCGTCGACCTCCAGCACGCCGTTGCGCGCGTCGGGGCTGTTGGCCAGTGCGGTGATGTGCCCGGTGGGCATGTTGGCGCCCTGCTCGTTGGTGGCGATGTCGCCGAGCTCGCGCAGCGCCGCGGCGATCAGCCGCGTGGTGGTGGTCTTGCCGTTGGTGGCGCTGACCAGCGTCAGCCTCCGCCCCCGGGCCAGCTTGCCGAGCAGGTCGGGCTCGACCTTGAGGGCCACGCGCCCGCCGATGACCGAGCCGTCCCCGCGGCCGGTGGCCCGGGACAGCGACGCCGCGCTTTTGCCCAGGACGGACGCGAGCTGGGCACGCAAGGGAAGTTCGCTCATGATCCCCACTAGGTTTCTACTGGGAGCACCGGCCCGGGGCCGCCGGGGGCACCGCCGACCGCAGGCTTCGGTATCCAAGGGTATTGCCCGCGGCCCGTGGCACGCCCCACGGACACCGCCCTACCGCGCTCCGTCCGCCTCCCGGCGCCAGTCCGGCCGCTCCGGGGGCGGGCCCAGGTTCGCCGGAGGCTCCTCGTCGTCCCTGGGCGGCGGCTCGACCGGGGGAGCCTCCTCGACCGTGGACAGGGTGGCGGTGGCCAGCGTCAGGATGCCCGGGTTGGCGTCGGCCAGCACCGCGCCGCCCTCCCCCGGGACGAGCATCGCCGTCGGCGGGAGCGAGCGCAGGCCGTGCACGTCGGCGCGGAGCGGCCGCGGGTCGCCGTCGGCGTCCACCGGGGCCGCCTGGGCGGTGGCCCTGCCCCACACCGACGCGGCGCGCAGGTGGCGCGCCAGGTCCAGCGGGGCCACCGGGGCGGGCGGGGCCGTCGCGCGCACGGCCGTGGGGACCGTCGCCGCCCGCGCCGGGTCCTCGGCGTCGGCGTAGCCGTCGGCGACGCTGCCGCTCAGCGCCTCCCCGATCACCTCGGACAGCCGGTGCAGCCGCACCTCGGGCACCTCGCCGAACCACTCCACCAGGCGCGCGGCCGGGCGGGGGCCGGGCTGGCGCATCACCACCGGCATCCGGCCGGGCCCATCGACCCGCGCCATCGCCTCGTCCCCGGCCTCCGGGAAGACCAGCACCAGGCCCGCCCCGGCGCGGGCGGCCGCCTCCTCCAGGCGGTCCAGCTCGGCGGCGGGCACCGCGTCGGCGCCGCACACCGCCACCGCCCCGGTCCAGGGGGCGCCGCCCTCCCCCCGCTCCAGCAGGCGGCACAGCCCCGCCACGGCGTAGGCCCCGTAGGCGCGGGCCGCCACCTCGCCGGCGGCCCGGTCGGTGGCGACCACGCCCACCTGCGCCGCGGGCTCCTCCTCTTCCCCGGCGCGCGAGCCGACCCCCTCGAAGGGCGCCAGGTGCCGCTCCAGCTCCCAGGCGCGGTCCGCGGTGGCCCGGTCGGTACCGCAGGCCTCGCGGACGGCCGCGCGCCGCCCGGCGTCCAGCAGCCCCAGCGACGGGTCGTCGCGCACGTCGTCGCCGGGGGCGGCCACCGCGCGCAGCGCGGCCAGGACGGCGTCGGTCCCGGCGTCGGCGCCCAGCACCCCGAGCACCCGCTCCAGCAGGGCCCGGTCGCGCTCGGCGTCGGACTTGGGGTCGGCCGCCGCGGCGACGGCGGCCAGGGTGCGCGCCCGCTCCCCGGCCTCCAGGCCGGTGCCCAGGGTGAGCCGCGGCAGGTCGGCGGGGAGCACCCGCACCCGCGCCCGCGCGCCGCAGTGCCGGGCCAGCGCCACCAGGTCCCCGGCCACGGCGCGGCCGGACAGGTCGACCACGGCCAGGTCCCCGCCGTCGGCCAGGCGGGCGGCGCCCAACCCGGTGAGCAGAGCCGACCACCCGGCCTCGGTGCCGCCGACCACCACGACGGCGCGCACCCCGGCCGGCGGCTCGAAGGCGTACCAGCGCGGCTGCGCCTCGAAGGCGCGGCGGCGGGCCCGCCAGCCGCGGTACTCCTCGGCGTGCTCCTCCTGGCGGCGGCGCAGGTCCTCCTCCTCGGCGCGGCGCCGCTCGGCCAGCCGCTCCCGCTCGCGCGCGGCCCGCTCGGCCGCCACCGCGCGGCTCTGCAGCAGCGCCACCCCGATCGGGACGGCGACGACCAGGCAGGCCAGCAGGGCGGCGAAGACCAGCAGCCCGGGCAGCACGCGCAGCGGCCACAGCGCCAGGGCCAGGGCGGCGACGGCCGCCAGTGCGCACAGCGCCGCCTTCAGCGGGCGGTCGGTGGCGGCCTCGGAGCCGCGCCGGGCGGCCGCGCGGACGGCGTCGGCGCGGTCGGGGGGTGTGGGCCTTCGGGGAGGGGGGCCGGGGTCGGGCACCGGCACCGCGTGCCGCCAGCCGATGCGCACCGTCCTGTTCCGCGGGGATCGGACCGCCACCGCCGCACCTCCTGGGGGGATCACAGCGCGTGTGAGGAAATGCTGTCAGGGTGGGGGCGAGTTGTCACGACCTTGCCGGAAATGCCGCCCGCCGCCGTCAGAGGTTGAGCAGTGCGATGCCGACGGCGACGACCGCCGCCGAGACGACCTTCACGCGGCCCATTCCCTCCCGGAACACCACGGCGGCGATCACCGCGCCGAAGATGATGCTCGTCTCGCGCAGCGCGGCCACGGCCGCCAGGTCGCCCATGGTCTGGGCCCACAGCACCAGGCCGTAGGCGGCCATGGACATCACGCCGCCCAGGGCGCCGATCCGCCACACCGGGCGCAGCTGGGCGGGCAGGGCGCCGCGGCGCAGCACGACGGCGGCGATGAGGAACCACGGCCCCTCCAGCACCATGAGCCAGGCCAGGTAGGCGAGCGGGTCGCCGGAGGCGCGCACCCCGATGCCGTCCACCACGGTGTACCCGGCGATCATGACGCCGGTGAGCAGGGCGGCGCCGAGCGCGGGGAGCTGGGCGCGGCCGGGCACCCCTCCGGCGAACACCAGGGCCGTCAGCCCGGCCGAGACCACCAGCACCCCGGCCAGGTGCGCGGGGGTGAGGGTCTCGCCGACGAGCACGGCCGCGCCGATGGCCACCAGCCACGGGGAGGTGCCCCGGGCCAGCGGGTAGACCTGCCCGAAGTCGCCGAGGCGGTAGGAGAGCATGAGGAAGCCCATGTAGCCCACGTGCAGCAGCGCCGACAGCCCCAGCGCGGGCCAGGAGGCGGGGTCGGGGACCCCGGCGTAGGCGGCGGTGGCCGCCCCGGCGACGGTTCCGGCCGCGCCGATGAGCGCGAAGCCGATGAGGCGGTCGGTGACGGCGTGGGCGATGGCGTTCCAGGCCGCGTGCAGCAGGGCCGCGGCCAGGACGGCGAAGAAGGCGGTGCTGGTCATGGGATCGGACCCACCCTAGCGCCCGTGCATACGGTCCCATGATCCGGCCCATCCCGCGATGATCTCGACAGAAGTGCTGTCATTCCTGCGGTTTTGACAGCACTTTCGTCGAGATCATCGCGGGGTGGCGGGGGCGCGGGCGGAGACGACGGAAGGCGGGGCACCCTCCGGTGCCCCGCCTCCCGTGCGTTCCGGCGCGCCCTGGCGCCCGCTCGGCCTCAGGCCTCCACGCGCAGCTCCACGCGCTTGCCGACCTGCGCCTCGATGGCGTACTCGGCCGAGAAGCCCTGGGACGCCAGGACCTTCACCTTCCAGTCGCCGTCGGCGGCGAAGAACCGGAAGGTGCCCTCCTCGCCGGTGGCCACCTCGCCCACGAAGTCGCCGTCACCGCTGAGCAGCCGCGCGTAGGCGCCGCTGAGCGGGGTCCCGCCGCGCGTCACCACGCCCTCGATGACCGCCTGGTCCTTCGCCTCGCCGTCGGCGATGGCGACCCCGCCGACCGGGGCGCCGCATCCGTCCGCGCTCACTTGGCCTCCCCCAGCTCCACCGGGACGCCCACCAGGGAGCCGTACTCGGTCCAGGAGCCGTCGTAGTTCTTCACGTTGTCCAGGCCCAGCAGCTCGTGCAGGGCGAACCAGGTGTGCGAGGAGCGCTCGCCGATCCGGCAGTAGGCGATGATGTCGGAGCCCAGGTCGACCCCGGCCTCCGTGTACAGCTCGCGCAGCTCCTCGTCGGACTTGAAGGTGCCGTCCTCGTTGGCGGTCTTGGCCCACGGGATGTTGCGGGCGGTGGGGATGTGCCCCGGACGCTGCGAGGTCTCCTGCGGCAGGTGCGCGGGGGCCAGCAGCTTGCCGGTGAACTCGTCGGGCGAGCGCACGTCCACCAGCGCCTTGGTGCCGATGGCCTCGACGACCTCGTCGCGGAACGCGCGGATGGAGGCGTCCTGCTCGGAGGCGGTGTAGGAGGTGGCCGGGCGCTCGGGCACCTCCTCCACCAGCTCGCGGGAGTCCAGCTCCCACTTCTTGCGGCCGCCGTCGAGCAGCTTGACGCTCTGGTGGCCGTAGAGGCGGAAGTACCAGTAGGCGTAGGCGGCGAACCAGTTGTTGTTGCCCCCGTAGAGCACGACGGTGTCGTCGTTCGCGATGCCGCGCTCGGACAGCAGCCTCTCGAAGCCGGTCCGGTCCACGAAGTCCCGGCGGACCGGGTCCTGGAGGTCCTTCTTCCAGTCGATCTTGATCGCGTTGCGGATGTGGCCCTTGTCGTAGGCCGACGTGTCCTCGTCGACCTCGACGAGGACCACCTTCGGGTCGTCCAGGTGAGCCTCCACCCAGTCGGCGTCCACCAGGACGTCGGAGCGGCTCATGGGGAACCTCCATAAATCGGAATCGTGCAGCGGCGGTGAGAGGGGTGCGCGCACGGCGCCGCGGCCGGCCGGTGCCGGTCGGCTGTCGGGGTCGCGGGTTCTGCGGAGGACGGCTGCGGTCGTCGCCGTCCGTCCCTGCCGTGGAGCCGCAAGGTGGTGCTCCCTGTCGCGTGGGCGGCGCCGGAGGGCGTGGCGGGTCGTACGCGCGGCATCGGCGGCGTCGGGCGCCCGGGCCGACGGACGGGCCGGGGGCGCGGAGGACCGCTCTACAGGGAAGGCAGACAGAGCGCGGCGGCGACGTGGCAGTAGTCCACCGCCCGCCGCTTCGTCAGGAACGCGCCTGCCAATGATTCCACGGCACCGATCGTACGGGGCCGCCCACCGCCTTGTCACGCGTGGCCGGTGTCACAGTGCCCGCTTCCGGGCCGCTCAGGGCGCCCCGGGCCCCTCGCCGTCGAGCAGGACCGCGCCCAGAGCGGCGATGACGTCGGCCTTGCGGGGCAGGCCGGCGGCCCGGCGGCGCACCCGCCCCTCGGCGTCGACGACCAGCACGGTGGGTGTGGCGGTGACGTCCAGGCGGCGCACCAGCTCCAGGTGCGACTCGGCGTCCACGTCCACCGCCGCCACCCCGGGGACCATCGCGGCGACCTCAGCCAGGACACGGCGGGTCGCCACGCACGGGCGGCAGAACGCGGAGGAGAACTGGACCAGGGTGGCCCGTTCGCCGAGGGCCTGCCCCAGCTCGGCCGGGTCCAGCCGGGGCGCCTGCCCCGGGGGCGGGCCGGGCACGGCTACTGGGCCTGCCCGCCGACCAGCTGCACGTCCTGGGCCTCGGCCGAGACCTGGACGCCGTTGGGCAGCGCCTCGATGCCGGTGATCCTCAGGTCGAACGGCAGCCGCGGGATCTGGAAGGAGACGGTGAGCCGCTGGGCGACCTGGGCGCCCAGGTCGGTCCCGGTGTCGCCGACGCGCACGTCGGTCGGGGTGACCGTCACCGTGTCGCCCTCGGCGGAGATCTCCAGCGCCGCCGACACCGGGCGGCTGAACCCGCCCATCGACAGGTCGCCGGACATGCGCGGCTCCCCGTCCTCGGTCTCGATGACGATGCCCTCGGGCAGCCGCTGCTGCAGCTCGCTGTAGGGCAGCATCACCCGGGCGTCGGCGCTCTCGGCGACCGCGCTGGGCTCGCTCATCAGGGCCGACAGCGGCGCGTGCACGTTGCGCGCGGTCACGTCCACCCGCTCCAGCTGCACGTCGTTGGCGACCATCGCGCCGGTGACGATCGAGATCTCCGAGTAGGTCCCGCCGACCGCCTGGGTCAGGAACGGGAACCCGCCGATGGACACCTCCGGCTCGGAGGACATCTCGTACTGGGCACCGACCCGCTTGGCGATCTCGCTCTGGGCGGCGTAGTGCAGCCCGCGGTCCGCCACGGCGAGCAGGATCAGCAGGAATACGAGGACGACGAGGAATTTGCGCATCGGGGGCTTCCAGCACGCTCCGTAGGTTTCGGCGTCGCCGCGGGCCGGAGGGTCCGGCGGGCGGCGGGCCCGCGCCGGCGCCGCGGACCGTATACCGCAAGGAAGGGTACTTCACCCCCCGGGTGCCCGCCCCCGCGGCCTCACCTCGGCATCAGCATGGCGGCCAGGTGGTCCGAGGCCGCGGCGCCCTCCAGGGCGAGCTCGATGACGTTGGTCGCGGTGACGCAGTGCGCGGTGCGCCGGGCGAACTCGCGCACGTGCGGCTGCTGCTCGTGCTCCTCCATCGCCAGGTCGTCCCGGTAGATGGCGTAGACGATGCGCTGCAGCGGCGCGCTGGGCACGGTGTGGCAGGCGAAGAGCAGGGTGTCCGGCTCGCGCCGGGCCACCTCGTCCACGACCAGGTCGGCCACGTCGTCGAAGTCGTCGGCGCGCCCCTCGGCCAGCGCGTAGATGGTGATGACGCCGCGCATCCGGGAGGGGCGGCCTCCGCCCGCGGGGGCGCGGCCGCCGCGGGCGCCGCCATAGGGGTCGCCGTAGTCGTCGCGGTCGTCGTCGTAGCCGTAGTCGTCCTCCGGCTCGGCCTTGCGGCGCCTTCCGAACACGGCCTCGTCCTCCCCGTCGTCCCCGTCGTCGTCCCATTCGCCGTCCCCGCGCCGCCCGCGGCCGCCGCGGCGGCGGCCGCCCCTGCGGCGCCCCTGCGGCTCCTCGGGCGGGTTCTGCGCCCGCATGAACGCCGCCCACAGCGCTCCCAGCGCGCCCAGCATCAGCACCTGCCCGAAGATGCCGAGCCCGAGCCGGGCCACCGCGATCTCCAGCAGCACGGCGAGCGCGAGCAGCCCGGCCACCGACGCCCGGTGGCCGGGGGCGCGCCCGCGCAGCGCCGCCGCCGCGGCCCCGGCCAGCGCCAGGACCGCGAACACGTGCACCGCCGCCAGAGCGATGCCGGGGATCACGTCGTAGTGCTCCCCCTGAGGGGGGTAGCCGCCGCCGAAGTCGGACCGCACCGGGTCCAGCGCCAGCACCACCAGGGGCACCACGGCCAGCGTGGTGACCACCAGGCGGACGCCGAACCGGACGCGGGGCGAGGCCACCGCGTACTCCAGCGCGCCCCAGGCGGCCAGCAGGGGCCCGAACAGGCCCGCACCGATCTGCCAGACGCGGAAGGTCAGCCCGGAGAAACCGAGCAGCGCACCGGGGAACGCGGCGCTGAGCGCGACCGCGAGGGCGACCGCGGAACCCGCGAGCACCTTCGCGTAGGTCCCCCCGTCGCGCTGCCCGCGCGCGATCAGCGCAGCGGTGACGCTCCAGGCCACCAGTGCGCAGACGAATGCCAGTCCTACCTCGACCATCCCGCCAATGATGCTGCACGATCGGGACCGAACGGGAATCGGGCCGTTCCCCGGCCGGTCGGAGCGGCGGCCGAAGGCCCGGTCCGTGCGGGGGCGGGGGCCCACACGCCCGCCCCGACTGTGAGTTACCTCACTGCGCCGACGGCCGGGGCCGGGGCGCACCGGGGCCCAGTCACCGGGCCATAGGCTCGACGCCATGAGCGGCCGAGACCAGGGGCGGCGCCGCGCGGCCTTCTTCGACGTGGACAACACCGTCATGCGCGGCGCGTCCATCTACCACTTCGCGCGCGGCCTGGCCGCCCGCGACCTGTTCACCACCCGCGACCTGCTGCGGTTCGCGTGGGGGCAGACGGTCTTCCGGGTCGGCGGCAGCGAGCGGCCCGAGCACATCAACGCCGCGCGCGAGGCCGCGCTGGCGTTCGTCGCCGGGCACCGCGTGGACGACCTCGTCGAGCTGTGCGAGGAGATCTACGACGAGTCGATGTCCGCGCGGGTGTGGGAGGGCGCGGTGCGGCTGGTCCGGCGCCACCTGGAGGCGGGCGAGCGGGTGTGGCTGGTCACCGCCACGCCGGTGGAGCTGGCCGCGATCCTGGCCCGCCGTCTGGGCCTGGACGGCGCCCTGGGCACCGTCGCCGAGACGGTGGACGGGGTCTACACCGGGCGGCTGATCGGCGACCTGATGCACGGCCCGGCCAAGGCCGACGCGGTGCGCGCCCTCGCCGAGCGCGAGGACCTCGACCTGTCGGAGTGCTCGGCCTACAGCGACTCGTGCAACGACCTGCCGCTGCTGACGGCGGTGGGCCGCCCCAACGCGGTCAACCCCGACGACGCCCTGCGCCGCCGGGCACTGGCGCTCGGGTGGCCGGTGCACGAGTTCCGCCGCCACCGCGCGGCACTGCGCGTGGGCGTCCCCGCCGCCGCCGCAGGCGCCCTGGCCGGCGGACTCGCGGTAGGCGCCCTACGCCGCGCCAAACGGGGGTAGGGGCGGGCCGCCCTTCCGGCGGCGCCGTCGGGTGCGGCGTGTGTGCGTGGTCACCGGAGAGGGGCGGCGACGGCGACAGCGGGGCGGTTCCCGGACCCTGCCCGCCGTCCGTCCGGCCGCCGGTCGTCCGGGGAGGCGGCGCGACCGGCCGGTCGGGTGGCCGAGCACGCCTGTAGCGGCCGTCGGCCCGGCGCGAGGGCGTCCAGGGTGGTGAAACCGACACCCGATCTGCAAAAAAGCGTCGATTTCACGGCGCAGGATCGCCGAGGGCCCCCGTCGCGCCCGGTATGCCCTGTATGCGCCGACGGGACGGGCGAGTGGCCCCCTAGGCCGCCGTGGCCAGGAAGGTCTCGAAGGCCTCCTGGGAGGTGTAGGAGGGGGTCCAGCCGATGGCCCGCTCCAGTTCGGTGGGGTCCAGGACGTGGTCGCAGCACAGCTGGCGGAGCCGCTCGGGCGAGTAGTCCACCTCGCCCCGGCGGGCCAGCCCGCGCAGCACCTTCAGGCCGCGCTCGGGGAGGGCGAACCGGTGCCGCCCCACGCGGCGCAGGCAGTGCGAGAGCGGCAGCGAGCCGGGTGCGGCGACGTCGAACACCCCGTCGGGGGCGCCCCCGTCGCCGTCGTCGGCGAGCGCCATCCGGCGCACCGCCTCCACCCCGTCGTCCTGGTGGATGAACTGCATCCGGGGGTCGTAGCCGCGCACGGTGGGCACCACCCGCAGCCCGAGGTAGCGGGTCAGCGGGGACTCCACCGAGGGGCCGATGATGCCGGCGAACCGCAGCACCGCCACCGACAGGTCGGGGCGGCGGCGGGACAGCGCGGCGGTGTGCCGCTCGATGCGGGCGGCCTCCGAGGAGTCCGCCCCGCCGGGGCCGGTGCCGACGGCGGCGCTGGAGCGGACCACCAGCCGCCGCACGGCCTCCGACCGCTGGCAGGCGTCCAGCAGCTGCAGGGTGCCCAGCACGTCGCGGCCGGGGGCCCGGCGGCGCCCGGCGGCGGGGGTCTCGGCGAAGCCCAGGTGCACCACCGTGTCGGCCCCGGTCTCGCGGACCACGTCGCCGACGCTCTGGTCGTGCAGGCGCACGGGCACGAACTCGGCCGCGCCGAGGCCGCGGCCCGGCGGCGCCGAGTCCATGGCGACCACCCGGCCGACGCCGGGGTCGGCGCTCAGGGCCTCGGCGGCCCGGGCCCCCACGTACCGGGAGGCCCCGGTGACGATCACGACGCGGCTCATCGAGGCACGCCTCCACACATCGGGATCACAGGTGTCCTCCGCTCCGCCCCGGCCGCGGCCGAGGCGAGGGGCGCCTACTTCTTGTTGCGGCGCGCGACACGCGTGCGCTTGAGCAGCTTGCGGTGCTTCTTCTTCGCCATGCGCTTGCGGCGCTTCTTGATGACGGAACCCATGCGATCACCTTCTCGCAGAAGACATCGGGACACGACGGGCCCGGGAGCACGCCGGAGGACGGCGTGCGGGCCCGTCGGGAGAGTGCGGCGGCGCCTGCCACGGGCGGCGGTGCCGCACCCGATGAGCCAGCCTACCCGGTCCGGTTCCGCCGCACGCACACGCTCCAGGTCAGGCGCCCGGCACCTGCGGCTCCGCACCGTAGAGATCGGCGGCCGGCTCGGTGTAGCCCACGCTCACCAGACGCTGGTCCTCGAACGTCAGCGAGGTCACACTGGCCAGGTTGCACTGGCGGCGGTCGGGGCGGTGCCACAGCCGGCGCCGCTCGGCCGCGCGCCGGGCCGTCCAGATCGGGAGCTGGTGGCTCACGCACACCGCCTCGCGCCCCCAGGCCTCCTTGCGCACCGCCTTGACCACCTCGACCATGCGCGCGGCGATCTCACCGTAGGGCTCGCCCCAGGAGGGCTTCAGCGGGTTGTACAGGTGCCGCAGCACCGCCGGGTCGGTGCGCAGCGACCGGCCGGTGACCCGCCGCCCCTCCAGCTTGTTGCCGGACTCGATCAGCCGCGCGTCCAGGCGCACCTCCAGGCCGGTCCGCTCGGCCAGAGGCGCGGCGGTCTCCTGGGCCCGCTCCAGCGGGGAGGAGTACAGCGCGGCGATGTCGCGGCCGTCGAACCACCCGGCGGCGCGTTCGGCCATGCGCAGGCCGGCGTCGCTGAGGTGGAAGTCCGGCAGGCGGCCGTAGAGGATCCGGTCGGGGTTTTCCACCTCACCGTGTCTGAGCAGGTGGACGACGGTCGTCGCGGTCATCGGGTACGTCTTTCCGTTCGGGTTGGGATCCGGCGGCGGGGCGGGCGGGGGCGCCGCTGTGAACAGGGTAGACGCCGCCCGCCCGGACGGCGCCGCTAGCCTCGGGCCGCGGCCCGCGCCGCCCCGGGCAGGGCCGCCAGCACGCGCTCCACGGCCTCGTCGTCGTGCGCGGCCGAGAAGAACCACGCCTCGAACGCCGCCGGGGGCAGGTACACGCCCTGGTCCAGCATGGCGTGGAAGAACCGCGCGAAGGCGTCGGTGTCCTGCTTGCGCGCACCGTCGAAGTCGGTGACCTCCTCCTCGGTGAAGAAGACCGTGAACAGGCTGCCTCCGCGCTGCACCCGGTGCGGCACCCCGGCCGCGGCCAGCTCCCGCTCGGCGGCGTCGGCGACCTGCGCGCTCACCCGGTCGATGCGGGCGTAGACCTCGTCGGTGGCGTTGCGCAGGGTGGCCAGCCCGGCGGCGGTGGCCAGCGGGTTCCCGGACAGCGTTCCCGCCTGGTAGACCGGCCCGGACGGGGCGAGCTGCTCCATGACGTCGGCGCGCCCGCCGAAGGCCGCCGCGGGCAGGCCGCCGCCCATGACCTTGCCGAAGGTCATCAGGTCGGGCCGCACGCCCTCCAGGCCGTACCAGCCCGAGGAGGAGACCCGGAAGCCGGTGAGCACCTCGTCGAGCACCAGCAGCGCCCCGTGCCGCTCGGTGATCTCCCGCAGCCGGGCGTTGAACCCGTCCTTGGGCGGCACCACGCCCATGTTGGCGGGGCAGGCCTCGGCGATGACGCAGGCGATCTCGTCCCCGGACTCGGCGAAGACCCGCTCCACCGCCCCGGGGTCGTTGTAGGGCAGCACGATCGTGTCGGCGGCGCTCGCGCCGGTCACCCCGGGCGAGTCGGGCAGCCCGAAGGTCGCCACCCCGGACCCGGCCGAGGCCAGCAGGGCGTCGACGTGCCCGTGGTAGTTCCCGGCGAACTTGACCACCTTGCCGCGGCCGGTGGCGCCGCGGGCCAGGCGGATGGCCGACATGGTGGCCTCGGTCCCGGAGTTGACCAGCCGGACCCGGTCCACCGGCGCGCGGGCGGCGATCTCCTCGGCCAGCTCCACCTCGCCCCCGCTGGGCGTGCCGAAGGAGGTGCCCTTGGCGGCGGCCCCGTGCAGAGCCTCGACCACGGCCGGGTGGGTGTGCCCGAGGAGCAGCGGCCCCCAGGAGCAGATCAGGTCGACGTAGGTGTTGCCGTCCACGTCGGTCAGGTAGGGGCCCCGCCCGGAGGCCATGAAGGGCGGGGTGCCGCCCACCGCGCCGAAGGCGCGCACGGGCGAGTTCACCGCGCCGGGGACCACGGCGGCGGCGCGTCGGAACAGCTCAGCGGATGTCTCATGTGTAGCCACAGCCCCAGTGTGGCACCGGCGCGCCGGGACCGCGGCCCGGCCCGCGCCCCGGCGTGGGCCCACCCCTCCGGCACGGATACCGTTCTCCCGACGCCATTGCGAGGGAAGCGAGGGGACCATGACCGAGGCCTACGCCACCGCCGACCTGATCGACGCGCACGGGGACGCCCTGCAGAGCTGCGAGACCCAGTTCCGCTCCTACGGCGGGCGCGCGGCCTTCCACGGGCCGATCGCGACGATCAAGTGCCACGAGGACAACGCCCTGGTCAAGGAGCAGCTCAACCAGCCCGGGGAGGGGTGGGTGCTGGTCGTGGACGGCGGCGGGTCGCTGCGCACGGCCCTGATGGGCGACATGATCGCGCGCGCCGCCGCGGAGAACGGCTGGGCGGGCGTGGTGGTCTTCGGCGCGGTGCGCGACACCGAGGAGCTGGCCCGGCTGGACCTGGGGGTCAAGGCGCTGGGCTCCAACCCGCGCAAGTCGGCCAAGACCGGGGCGGGGCGGCTGGACGTGCCCGTCGCCTTCGGCAACACCGTGTTCAGCCCGGAGGCCTGGCTCTACAGCGACGCGGACGGCATCCTCGTCGCCGAAGAGCGCGTCGAGCCCTGAGGCGCCCCTCCCCCGATGATCTCGACGAAGGCGCGGTCAAAAGCGACGGGATGACAGCACCTCTGTCGAGATCATCGCGGGGGCTAGGCGAACTCCTCGCAGGCGTCCGCCAGGACGTCCAGGACGGCGATCGGGTCCGGCAGCGCGTGGCCGTCGTGCGGGGAGCGGATCCAGGCCACCCGGTCGCCGCCGGCCATCAGCGACGGCGCGGCCGTCACGTAGCTGTTGCGGCAGTGCCAGCGCAGGCCCGGGGTGTCCTCCAGGGTCTCGGGGACGCAGTCCAGGTGGCAGGACCACCACTCGTCCTCGTCCGCGGGCGAGCGGGTGGCCACGAAGAACAGGTAGCGGCGGGCGTCGACCGCGGCGACCGGGCCGGGGCCGACCCCGGCGCGGTCCATCCGGGCCATGGCCATCACCCCGGCCCCGGCGGGGACGTCGAACACGTCGAAGACCCGGCCGGTGGGCAGGATGACGTTGGCCTCGGGCTCGGCGCCCCACCAGCGGTCCACGGTGTCGGCGTCGGTGGTGGCCTCGACCGCCCAGGCGGCCGAGACCGGGTGCGCGGCCGGGTCGGGGCAGCCGATGCGGTCGCACCCGCAGGCCCGCCCGCCCAGGGTGGAGGGGGCCGCGCCGCGGACCACCGGCCACCCCAGGGCCGCGTAGGCCAGCGCCGCCTCCCGCATGCCGCCGCCCGGCCCGCCGCGGCGGCCGTGCCCGCGCCGCCGCCGGTTGAGTACGTCCGCCATCCGCGGCCTCCCCGCTCGTCGTCTCCGTCCGGAGCGGGGTCCCGGCCTCGGCGGCCCCGTCCCGGTCCTTGCCGGTCCTCAGGTCACCTCAGCAGGCGTGCCGCCTCTACCGCCCAATAGGTGAGGATCTGCGCCGCCCCCGCCCTGCGGAGGCTGGTGATCGTCTCCAGGATCGCGCGCTCGCGGTCCAGCCAGCCCTTCTGCGCGGCGGCCTCCACCATGGCGTACTCGCCCGACACCTGGTAGGAGGACACCGGCACCGGACAGGCCTCGGCCACCTTGGCCAGGATGTCCAGGTAGGCCAGGCCCGGTTTGACCATCACCATGTCGGCGCCCTCGGCCACGTCCAGCTCCACCTCGCGCAGCGCCTCGGCGGCGTTGGCCGGGTCCTGCTGGTAGCCGCTGCGGTCGCCGAACCGCGGCGCCCCCTCGGCCGCCTCGCGGAAGGGGCCGTAGAAGGCGGAGGCGTACTTGGCGGCGTAGGACAGGATGGGCACCTGGGTGTACCCGGCGCCGTCCAGGGCGGCGCGGATCGCCGCGACCTGGCCGTCCATCATCCCGCTGGGGGCGACCACCTGCGCCCCGGCCGCGGCCTGGGCGACCGCGATCGAGGCGTAGCGCTCCAGCGTGGCGTCGTTGTCCACCTCGCCGGTGGGGGTGAGCAGCCCGCAGTGCCCGTGCGAGGTGAACTCGTCCAGGCACAGGTCGGACATGACCACGAGCGCGTCCCCGACATCGGAGTCCAGGTCGCGCAGGGTCCGCTGGAGCACGCCGCCCGGGTCGTCGGCGGCCGATCCGCGCTCGTCCTTGTACTGCGGGATGCCGAAGAGGATGAGCGCGCCGACCCCGGCCTCGGCGGCCTCCTGGGCGGCCTTGCGCACGCTGTCCCGCGTGTGCTGGACCACCCCGGGCATCGACTCCACCGGGTTGGGCTCGTCCAGGCCCTCCTTGACGAACACCGGCAGGATGAGCTCCTCGGGCCGCGGCCGGGTCTCGGCGACCAGGCGGCGCAGCGCCGGGGTGCGGCGCAGGCGCCGCGGGCGTGCGGCGGGGAAGCGGGCGTTCATCGGTGGGTCCCCCTTCGTCACAGCGTCTTCCGGCGGCGGCCGCGCCGCTTCTGGCTCGGCTTGAGCGCCGGCTTGCCGGCCTCCAGCGCCTCGGCCCGCTGCTTGGCACCGTACTCCGAAAGCGCCTCCGCCAGAGCCGAAACCGAGGTCTTCGGGGCCACGACGTCCACCCGCAGGCCGTACTCCTCGGCGGTCTTGGCGGTCTCCGGCCCGATCACCGCGATCACCGTGGTGTTGTGCGGCTTGCCGGCGATCCCCACGAGGTTGCGCACCGTGGAGGAGGAGGTGAACAGCACCGCGTCGAAGGCGCCGCCCTTGATCGCCTCGCGCACCGGGGCGGGCGGCGGGGCCGCGCGCACCGTGCGGTAGGCGGTGACGTCGTCGACCTCCCAGCCCAGGTCGGCCAGGCCGGAGGAGAGGGTCTCGGTGGCGATGTCGGCGCGCGGCAGCAGCACCCGCTCGATCGGGTCCAGCTCGGCGTCGTAGGGCGGCCAGACCTCGACCAGCCCGGCGCCGGACTGGCGGTCCGGCGGCGGGGCCAGGTCCGGCTGGATGCCGAATTCGCGCAGCCGCGCGGCGGTCTGCTCGCCCACCGCGGCCACCTTGACCCCGGCGAACGCGCGCGCGTCCAGCCCGTACTCCTCGAACTTCTCGCGCACCGCCTTGACCGCGTTGACCGAGGTGAAGGCCACCCACTGGTAGCGGCCGGTGACCAGGCCGCGCACGGCCCGCTCCATCTGCTGGGGGGTGCGCGGGGGCTCCACCGAGATGGTGGGCACCTCCTCGGGCACCGCCCCGTAGTCGCGGAGCTGCTCGGACAGGCTCGCGGCCTGCTCCTTGGTGCGCGGCACCAGCACCCGCCAGCCGAACAGCGGGCGGGACTCGTACCAGGACAGCTCGGGCTGGCGGGCCACCCCGGGGCCCATCATGAACAGCGCCGGGGCGGTGGCGTGGTGGCCCTTGGCGTCGAACGCCTTGAGGTCGGCGACCAGGCGGGACAGCGTGGACACCACGGTGGTCTGCTCGGTGGTGCCGCCCATCCGGGTGACCGCCACCGGGGTGGTCCCGGGGTGGCCCCCGGCGACCAGGGCCTTGCACAGCCGGTCGAACCCGGGCCCGGCGGACCGGTCGCCCTCGGGGGCGTCGGGGAACATCACCGCCAGCGAGGCGTCGTCGCGCCCGGACAGCTCGGCGGCGAGCCGCTCCCAGTCGACGGCCTCCTCCTTGCCGTTGACCACCCGCACCTCGGCGGTGCCCTTGGGCATCATCGGCACCCCGGCGAAGGCCGGGACCGCGGTCACCGAGGACAGGCCGGGGACCAGCTCGAACTCGACCCCGGCGGCGGAGCAGGCCTGGGCCAGGAGGTCGGCGCGGCAGCCGAAGACGGGGTCGCCGCTGTACAGCCGCACCACCCGGGCGCCGCCCAGGGCGCGGCGCACGGCCTCGGCGTCGGCGTCGCCGCCCCCGCACTCCTCGGCGGGGACGAACTCGGCGCCCTCCTTGCAGTGGGCCAGCAGCGCCTCGCGGTGCCCGGCCATCTCCGGCCCCGGCTCGCGCAGCCCGAACACCACGTCGGCCTCGGCGAGCACCTGGGCGCCGCGCAGCGTGAGCAGCCCGGCGTCGCCGGGCCCCGCGCCCACGGCGGCCACCGGCCCGGGGGCCGGGGCGCTCGCGTCGGTCTGCGGCTCAGGCGGATTCATCGTGCGCACGCTCCTCGTGGTCTCATGCTCCGGCGCCCGGTCCGGCGGCGCCGCCCCCGATCTCCCCCGGATCGGCCACGATCCGGTCGGCCCCGTCGGCGATCATCGAGCGGGCCAGCTCCCGCCCCAGGTCCGCGGCGGCCTTCAGGGAGGCCGGGTCCACGTCCATCTCGGCGGTGCGCGCGGCGCGCACCTGGCGGGACCCGTCGGTGGAGGCCACGGCCGCCTCCAGGCGCAGCACCCCGCCCTCCAGCCGGGCGTGGGCGCCGACCGGCGCGGCGCACCCGGCCTCCAGCTCGGCCAGCACGGTCCGCTCGGCGGTGACGGCCAGCCGGGTGGCGGTGTGGTCGACCGCGGACAGGTAGGCCAGGTCGGCGCCGGCGCGGTCGGCGCGGCACTCCACGGCCAGCGCGCCCTGCCCGGGGGCGGGCAGCACCCGGTCGGGGTCGAGGACGTCGGTGACCGCGTCCAGGCGGTCGACCCGCACCAGCCCGGCGTAGGCCAGCACCACCGCGTCGACCTCGCCGGAGGCCACCTTGCCCAGGCGGGTCTCGGCGTTGCCGCGGATGGGCACGTAGACCAGGTCGGGGCGGTGCGCGGCGAGCTGGGCGACGCGGCGCGGCGACCCGGTGCCCACGCGCGCCCCGGCCGGGAGCGCGTCGAGGGTCAGGCCGTCGCGGGCGCACAGCGCGTCGCGCGGGTCGTCCCGCTCGGTGACCGCGGCCAGCACCAGCCCCTCGGCGGGGGCGGTGGGCAGGTCCTTGAGCGAGTGCACGGCGAAGTCCACGCCCCCGTCCAGCAGGGCGTCGCGCAGGGCGCTGACGAACACGCCGGTGCCGCCGAGCTGGGTCAGGTGGGCGCGGGTGACGTCGCCGAAGCTGGTGATCAGCTCCAGCTCCACCGGGACCCCGGTGCGCTCGGTGATCGCGTCGGCGACCAGCCGGGACTGGGTGGTGGCCATGGTGCTGCGGCGGGTGCCGAGCCGGGCGGTGCCCGGCCGGCGGCCGTCCTCGGTGCTCACGCGTCCTCCCCTGCGACGGGCTCGGGGCGGCGGACGGCGTCGGGGGCGGCGGGGTCGAGCCCGAACAGCTCGCGCAGCGCGTCCCCGTAGGCGTCGCCGCCGGGACGGGCGGCCAGCTCCTTGACCCGCACCGTCGGCTGGTGCATCAGCTTGTCGACGACCCGGCGCATGGCGCGGGTGATCTCCTCGCGCTCCCGGTCGCCCAGGTCGGGCAGGCGGCCCTCCAGGCGGGACAGCTCGCCCTCCAGGACCTCGTTGGCCTTGGCGCGCAGCGCCACCACGGTGGGGGCCACCAGGTCGGCGCGGCGCACCGCCTCGTACTCGGCGACCTCCTCCTCGACGATCCGGCGGACCACCGGGACGGCCCCGGAGCCGCCGTCGGCGCCGGGCGCGCCCTCGGCGGCGGCGCGGCGCAGGTCCTCGATGTCGACCAGCTCGGCGCCGGGCAGGTCGCGGACGGCCTCGTCGACGTCCCGGGGCAGCGCCAGGTCGAGGAAGACGACCGGCCGGGTGCGGCGCGGGGCGGCCTCCAGGGCGGCGCGCACGTCCTCGGCGGTGAGCACCAGGCCCTGGGCGCCGGTGCAGGAGATCACCAGGTCGGCGTCGGCGACGGCGGAGGCGGCCCGGTCGAAGGGGACGGCGCGGCCGACCATCGGCTCGTAGGCCTCGGTGAGGCACTCGGCGAGGCGCTCGGCGCGCTCGGCGGTGCGGTTGGCCACCGCGACCGAGGTGGCGCCCTGGCGGGCGACGGTGTTGGCGGCCAGGGCGCTCATCGACCCGGCGCCCAGCACCAGTACGCGCACGCCGGTCAGCGCCTGCGGCTCGGGAACGGCGGCGTCGGCCTCGTCGGCCAGCGGCCCCGCGGCCCCGGCCGGGCAGGAGGCGGGCGCGGCGGCCACGGCGCCCGCGGCACCGGCACCGGGGCGCAGCCGCTCCAGGGCGACCTCCAGCCCCAGGGTCACCATGTCGGCGCCGGCGTGGTCCAGGTGGGTCTCGGTGTGCGCGCGCTTGCCCACCCGCAGGGCGCGCTGGCCCAGGTCGTTGAGGACGCGGCCGAGGGTGCCGCCGTGCTGGGCGTCCTTGAGGGCGTTGCGCACCTGGCCGAGGATCTGCCCCTCGCCGACGACCATCGAGTCCAGGCCGCAGGCGACGGAGAACAGGTGCTGGACGGCGCGCTCCTCGTAGTGCACGTAGGCGTGCTCGGTGAGCTCGCCCATGGACACCCCGGTGCGCTCGGACAGCAGGGAGGTGATGGCGTTCAGGGCCGGGTGGAAGCGGTCCACCTCGGCGTAGACCTCGGTGCGGTTGCAGGTGGAGACCATCAGGACCTCGCCCACCGCAGGGGACGCCGCCATCTCCGACATGAGTTTGAGGCGCTCTTCACCGCTCAGCGCGGCACGCTCCAACAGCGCCACGGGCGAGCTCCGGTGGCTCAGCCCAACGGCGAGGACACTCATCTGCACTCCAATGCGGCGATCGCGGTGGCGGTCGCGGTCACGTCTTCTCCGTCGCGTCGATCCACCCCGCCTCGGGGGGCGCCTGCCCGTCGGCCTTCCGCTGCTCGTGGAAGGCCAGGATCTGCAGTTCGATGGACAGATCGACCTTACGCACATCGACGGCCGGGGGCACATTGAGGACGACCGGCGCGAAGTTCAGCACGCTGGTGACCCCCGCCTCCACGAAGCGGTCGCACACGCCCTGCGCCGAGGCGGCGGGGGTGGCGATCACGCCGATGGAGACGCCCTCGGAACCGACAACGTCCTCCAGTGTGTCAATATGCCGCACCACCAGTCCGGCGACCTCGTCGCCCACCACGCGCCGGTCGGCGTCGAAGAGCGCGGCGATGCGGAAGCCCCTGGTGCCGAAGCCCCCGTAGTTGGCCAGCGCGCGGCCCAGGTTGCCGACCCCGGCTATGGCCACGGTCCAGTCCTGGGTGAGACCAAGCTCACGGGAGATCTGGTACACGAGGTAGTCGACGTCGTAGCCGACCCCGCGGGTGCCGTAGGAGCCCAGGTGCGACAGGTCCTTGCGGAGCTTGGCCGAGTTCACCCCCGCGATGGTGGCGAGGTCCTCCGAGGAGACGGTGAGGATCCCCCGCTCGGCCATCCCCTGCAGGGCGCGGAGGTAGACCGGGAGCCGGGCGACCGTCGCCTCGGGGATGCCCCTGTCCCTGGGGCGGGGTGAACGGGGGGTCACGGGCGTGCGCTCCTGAACGGCGGTCGTCGGGTCGTGGGTCCGTGCCGTCATGTCCCGGATGGTCTCGCGGACGGGGCGGCGACGCGCCGTCCAGACCCCCGCGGCGGCGGATTCTCGACCTTCAGATTACGCCCTTGTGAAAGTACGCACAAAGTAGGGCCCCGTTCCGGACCCGCCCCTGCTAGGAGCCGGTGAGCGCGGCCCGCAGGCGCTTCTCGCTCACCCGCCAGAAGTCGTGCGGGGCCCCGTCGACGAAGGTGACCGGGATCCGCTCCCAGTACTCGTCGCGCTCGGCGGGCGGGCTCTCGTCGAGGTCGCGGACCTCATAGCCCACCCCCAGCTCCCCGGCGACGCGCCGGATCACCTCCAGCGCCTCCTCGCACAGGTGGCACCCGGGCCTGCCGAGCATGCTGATGCGCGGGGCCCCGCCGGGGCCCACACCGTCGGACGCCGCCACCGCGCCCTCCCTCTTGGTTCCTGCTTGGTCCTTGGTTCCTGCTTGCTTCTTGGGTTCCGGCTCGCCTTTTGGCCTGGTTCCGGTCGGCCTCGATACCCCCGCAAGGGCACACCCGAATCAGATCACCCGCCCGCGAACGGCGGAAGGACCTCCACCACACCGCCCTGTGTGAGGAAGACCTCGGCGTGCGGGCGCGAGCCCACCGGCCGCTCGTCGACGAGGAAGGACGAGCGCTCCAGCACCCGAGCGAGCCGGTCGTCGCCCGGACGCCCGGCGCGCGCCGCCTCCAGCGCCTCGGCCAGGGTCGTGGCCTCGTAGGGCTCCTCGGCCGTTCCCGCGGCCTCTTTCGCCGCGGCCCAGTACCTGATGGTTCCGCTCACCATGGATTGATTATCCTTGAGCTTCTCGGAGGCATGAACGAATCGAATTCTCCACCGGGGGCAACGGCGCCTTCGATCGACCGCTTCACGGCGGGGTGACGGGAAGAGACGCATGAGCCACCTGCTGCTACTGACGAACTCCAACGAACCGTCCGACCACGTGCTGCCCGCCCTCGGTCTCCTCCTCCACTCGGTGCGCGTGGCCCCGGCCGAGCCCGGGGCGCTCCTGGCCGCGGGCGCCGAGCGCGCGGGGGGCGCCGTGGACGCCGTCCTCGTGGACGCCCGCAGCGACCTGGCCTCCGCCCGCAACTTCTGCCGCCTGCTGGACACCACGGGACTGGACTGCCCGCTGATCGCGGTGCTCACCGAGGGCGGCGCCGCCGCGCTCACCCCGGACTGGCAGGTGGACGACTTCCTGCTCACCACGGCCGGGCCGGCCGAGGTGGAGGCGCGGCTCCGGCTCGCCGTGGGCCAGGCCGACGCCGGGACCGACGACCCCGACGAGATCCGCCGCGGCGACCTGGTCATCGACGAGGCCACCTACATCGCCCGGCTGCGCGGGCGCATCCTGGACCTGACCTTCAAGGAGTTCGAGCTGCTGAAGTTCCTGGCCCAGCACCCGGGCCGGGTGTTCACCCGGGCCCAGCTGCTGCAGGAGGTCTGGGGCTACGACTACTTCGGCGGCACCCGCACCATCGACGTGCACGTGCGGCGGCTGCGCGCCAAGCTCGGCGCCGAGTACGAGTCGCTCATCGGCACCGTGCGCAACGTGGGCTACCGGTTCGTCCCGGACACCGCCAAGGCCTCCGGTGCCGGCGACGCCGCCGCGGAGGGCGCGGGAGGCGCGGGAGGCGCGGGAAGCGCGGGAAGCGCAGGAGGCACGGGAGGCGCGGACGCCGGGACGGCCGCACAGGAGCCCGCCCCGGCCGACCGCTGACCCGGCCGCCCTCGGGATCGCCCCCGGGGGGCGCCCCGTCTCGGCTCCGGTGCGTCTGCGGTGCGGCTGCGTCTCGACGCCGGTACGGCTGCGGTGCGGCTCCGGTACGGCTCCGCGCAGGTCCGCGGGGTCGCACCGGGGCCCTGGGCCTCGTGTCGGCCGCCGCGAGGGCCTAGGATGCTTGCGCAGACCGCAGCAGCTCCCCGAGGAGTCCCCGAGGAGGCGACCTCATGCGCGCCGCCGCCGGCATCCCGCTGACCACCGTGTTCATCGGGTCCACCCTGGTCGCGATCGCACCGCCCGCCGCGGCGTCGGCGCCGCTGGCCGTGGAGCTCGCCCCGGGCGAGGCCGTCGTGGAGCCGGGCGGGACCGTCGAGCTGACCCTCACCGCGACCCCCACCGTGCCCGGGGCGCAGAAGGTCTGCGTGTACGCCCCCTCGGTCGACGGCGGCTTCACGGTGGGCGAGGCGGACGCGGACGCCGCACCGATGCAGGCGCCGGTGACCGGTGCGCCCGAGGAGGACACGGCGGTCACCGCCACGGTGCTGTACGCCGCGGTTGCCGAGGACCAGGCCTGCGGGGAGGTCCCCGAGGAGGAGCGCGCGGTCGCGCAGTCCGAGCCGGCGCAGGTGCGCGTGGAGGAGGCCGAGCCGTCCCCGACGCCCACACCGACCCCGACTCCTACCCCCACCCCCACTCCGACGCCCACCCCGACTGACCCGCCCGAGTCCCCCACGCCGACGCCCACACCGACCCCCACGCCCACGCCCACCTCCAGCGGGACCCCGTCCCCGACGCCGACCGGCGACGACTCCGACGGCCCGGAGGAGACGTCCACCGAGGACGGGAAGGGCGGGGACTCCGACGGCGGCGGCAAGAAGGACGGCAAGGGCGGGGAGAAGAAGGACGACAAGGGCGGCACCGGCGGCGGCCGCGGCGGGAGCGGAGACAGCGGTTCCTCCGGTCCCGGCAGGCCCTCGCCCGACCGCCCCACGGCCCCGGACACGCCGCGCGACCGTCCGTCGCTGCCCACCGGCGCACCGGACCTGCCGTCGCTCGACCCTGAGGACGACGACGGCCTGGCCGAACTGCCCTCGGTGGGCCCGGGCGAGGGCGGCGGAGACGGGGACGGCCCGCAGACCGACAGCGCCGCCGTCGAGCAGGACCTGTCCTCGTCGGTGTCCCCGGCCGTCCTGATGCTGGTGCTGATGCTCCTGCTGCTGTTCGCCGCGCCGCTGGCGCCCAACCGCCGGGTGCGGATGGGCGTCCTGGGCTACAAGGGCCGCCGCCGCAAGGGCTGACCCGCTCGGCTGGGGGCCTGGCGAGTGGGGCCCTGGCAGGTACGGCCCCGGCCGATTCGGCCCTGGCAAGCGCAGCCCCGGCAAGCGCGACCCCGGCAGGTACGGCCCCGGCAAGCGCGACCCCGGTGCGCCCGAAGGCCCCTCGGGCGTCGGGCCTTCAGCCGAGCCGCCCCCGGCGGACGTCCTCCACCGCGTCCCGGGCGGCGCTCTGGTCCATGCCGGTCTCGTCGCGCATCACCCGCACGGCCTCCACGCCCCTGCCCAGGGCGAGCAGTTCCCGGACCCGGGCGAGGGTGGGCGCCGGAACGGAGGGCGAGTCGCGCGCGCCGTCCCTTTCGGCTCCCTCCAGCACGCTGTAGCCGCCCTCCCCCGGGCCGGCAGGGCCGGACGCGCCCGTCTCCACGGCGGCGGCCCGGGGCGGCCCACGGCGCCCCTCCACCTCGCGCAGCAGCCGGTCCAGCACCAGCCCCCCGCCCCCGAGCACGACGAGCGCCCCCAGGAGTGCCAGCACCATCAGCAGCAGGCTCATAGGTGCTCTGTACCCACATGGGCCCCACCACCTGCGCAGAAGGGCCATCCCCAGGCGCGGGTGCGCCGCCGCACCGGATCGGCGGGGCCCCGACGGCCTCGGGTGGAACGGCACTTCAGGTGCCGCTCAGGTTTCGGGTTCCCCGGTCCGGGCGGGCGGCTCGGCCGGTACCCCGCTCACGGACCCCGGCCGGGTGGTGGGCCGTCGGAGTGTGGGGTTGAAGGCGGCGACGAGGAGAGGTGGCGGCCCTTCAGGCAGCGCTGTCGGGCGGTGAGCGTGTGCGTGGCCGACGTGGATGGCAGCGACGGAGCGAGCGGGGCGGTTCCCCGACGCTGCTTGCCGGGCGGCGGGCCTCCTCGCGGTCCGGGCGGCAGCGCGGTACTGAAGGCCCGTGCCCGCCCGCGCTCGTGGCGCCCGCACCCCCGGTGCCCCTCCTCGTTGATCTCGGGGAAAACGCCCCTACCAGGCCGGTTTTAGCGTCCATTCTCCCGGGATCAACGAGGGAGCAGCGGTGCGGGGCGCACTGGTGTTGATCTCGGGGAAGTCGGGCTTATCGTGTCGGTGGTTTCTACTGTTCAGTGCAACTTCTCGTAGGTGTGCTGACCGCTAGGAGC
>NZ_JAQFWQ010000018.1 GCF_027706725.1 Nocardiopsis endophytica | reverse complement strand
GGCTTATCGTGTCCGTTTTAACCCCGGGTTCCCCGAGATCATCGCGGAGGGGGCCGTCCGGGCGGTGCATACCGGGCATAACGGGCAGCGGGCGAGAGGGCCGAGCATCCCGTGTCGTGGAATCGACGCTTTTGGGCTGATTGGGCGTCGGTTTTACGACACAGGATGACCCCAGGGTGCCCGAGGTGCCCGGAAGGCGGGTTCCGGTCGAGTCCATACCGGCACTGCGCCCGCTTTGTCCGGTTTCCGGGGTGCCGGGACCCCTCCTGCGCCCTGTTCGACGCCCGGGGCGGACCGGCGGGCGGCGAGCGTGTGCGTCCATCGCGATACCAGAACGCGATTCGGTTCCAGTGGGGCCCTAAACAGCACTCGGGGGCCGTTTGTTGGGCCCGGTGTCACTGTGTGTAGCCGATATCGGCCCATCGTGACCCGAGGGTGCGCGGCCGGAGCGTCCGGGTAGCTGCACGGCGGCCCCGGGCGGTGCTCCGGGGAGCGCAAACCGACATGAACCGGGCGTCGCGCTCCCGAATCCCGTTCTGGTACGGCAGTGTCCGTCGTCCCGGGGCCTTCATGGGTGTCGCGGAGCGCGCTCCCTGCTCCCTCCTGGCCTTAACGCGGAGTGTTTGACCAGGTCGCAGGGTCGCGGGGGTTCGCTTGGCGTGCCCGGAGGGCATCTCGGGTGACGGAGGGCGCGAACCCTGCCCGCCGCACCGCCTTCCGGGACCATCCGGGGGCCTGTCGGACGGCAGGCAGGGCCGGGGAACCGCCCCGCTGTCTCTGTCGCTGCCCATTGCGGTGACCATCCGCACGCCCGCCGCCCGACAGTGCTGCGGCGTGGGCCGCTGACATTCGTCGTCGCCGCCCTTCGACCTCACACTCCGTCGACCCGCCGCCCGGGCGGGATCCTGAAGCGGGGTACCTGCTCAGCCGCCCGGCCACCCGGACCGCGAGCGACCGGACGGACGGCAGGCGGGGCCGGGGAACCGCCGAGCTTCTGCCGTCGCCGCCGGATCCGGTGATCGTGCACACGCCTGTCGGCCGACGACGCTGCGGGAAGGGTCGCCGACCTTCGTCGTCGCTGCCCCGCGACCTCACGCTCCGCCAGCCCGCCGCCCGGCCGGAATCCTGAAGTGGGGGACCTGCTGTGCCGCCCCGTGTCGTCGTCGGCTGAACGTCCCGCGAATTCTCTGCCGCTTCTCTGCCGCTACGGCCTCGCCGGTCTCGGGATGGACAGGGTGGGCGTCGCTCAACGAAACGGACAAACAGACAGATGTCGGGCGCATGGGAATCTGCTTCGGGATCGTTACCGACGGCTGATCCCGGGAAAGCGGTACCCGGGGGCCTCCAGCCGGAAGCGGCCACCGGGGTGCCCCGGCCGGTTCCGCGGGTGCGGTGACCCTGCGCACGCGGTGCCGGATCGTCGCAGGTGGGAGAGGTGGTCTCCGGAGGGGGCGGGAGTGCCGCCGGGGCGCCCGCGCCGGTGCCCTCCGGGTGCGCCCGGATCCGGTGCCGATCCGGTCGCGCAATGCGGCCGTGACGCAACCCCCGATATCCCAGATGCTCTAAGGTGGGTCCGGCAATCGCTGCCCGGCCCCGCGGCGTGCCGCTGCCGCCTCGCGGTCGACCAGCCCCAGCGCGATCCCCGGACCGGCGCCGTGCATGGGCTGTGTCCGTCACCCCGATCGAGGCGCCGCAGGCGCGGAGGACCGGGCCCGACATGAGGAGTGGATTTGATCGCGCTGACGCTCGATCGGATCGCTGAGATCACCCGAACCCGGATACGCGGATCCGCGCGCCCGGACGCCACCGTGACCGGCCCGGTCGTCGTGGACTCCCGGCAGGCCGGTCCAGGCTCGCTGTTCGTGGCGCTCGGCGGGGAGCGCGCCGACGGCCACGACTTCGCCGGCGCCGCCGTCGCCGCGGGCGCCGCGGCCGTCCTCGGGTCCCGGCCGGTCGAGGCGCCGCAGTTGCTGGCCGACGGCGGCGACGACGGGGTCGTGGCCGCGCTCGGGCGGCTGGGCCGCGCGGTCGCCGACGGCGTCACCGCCGCGGGGGCCGACATCGTGGGGGTCACCGGATCCTCCGGCAAGACCACCACCAAGGACCTGCTCGCCCAGGTGCTCGGGGGGCTCGGCCCCGTCGTGGCCCCGGCCGGCTCGTTCAACAACGAGATCGGCCACCCGCTGACCGTGCTGCGCGCCGACGAGGGCACCCGCTTCGTGGTCCTGGAGAAGGCCGCGCGCGGCATCGGCCACATCGCGCACCTGTGCACCATCGCGCCCCCGCGCATCGGCGTGGTGCTCAACGTCGGCAGCGCGCACATGGGCGAGTTCGGCGGACGCGAGGCGATCGCGCAGGCCAAGGGCGAGCTGGTGGAGGCGCTGCCCGCCGCCGACGAGGGCGGCGTGGCCGTGCTCAACGCCGACGACGACGCCGTGCGCGCCATGGCCTCCCGCACCGCCGCCCGGGTGGTGACCTACGGCCGCGGCGCCGACGCCGACGTGCGCGCCCGCGACGTGGAGCTGGACGGCGCCGGGCGGGCCCGGTTCACCCTGGAGATGAACGGCGGCAGCGCCCCGGTGCGCCTGGCCGTCGTCGGCGAGCACCAGGTGCACAACGCGCTCGCCGTCGCCGCCGTGGCCGCCGAGTTCGGCATGGACGCCGCGGCCGCCGCCGAGGCGCTGGCCCAGGCCGGCCCGCTGAGCCGCTGGCGCATGGAGGTCGACGAGCTCGACGACGGCACCACCGTCGTCAACGACGCCTACAACGCCAACCCCGAGTCCATGGCCGCGGCCCTGCGCACGCTGGGCGCGATCGCCGAGCGGCGCCGCTCCTTCGCGGTGCTGGGCGCCATGGCCGAGCTGGGCGGCGAGGCGCGCGGGGCGCACGAGGAGGCCGGCCGCCTGGCCGCCTCCCTGGGCGTCGACGGGCTGATCGTGGTCGGGCAGGAGGCCGCCCCCATCGCCGACGGGGCGGCGGGGACCGCCGGCTGGCACGGGGAGGCCGTCGCCGTCCCCGACGCCGCCGGCGCGGTCGAGGCGCTGCGCACGCGCCTGCGGCCCAAGGACGTCGTCTTGGTGAAGGGATCGCGCGTGGCCGGGCTGGAGAAGGTCGCCGAGAAGGTGGCCGAGGGGCTTACCGCGTCGGGGAAGGACGCCCAGTGAGCAATATCCTCATCGCAGCGGCGATCTCCCTGGTCATCTCCATGCTGGTGATGCCGCCGCTGATCCGGATCCTGTTCCGGTTCAAGTTCGGCCAGGAGGTCCGCGACGACGGCCCCGAGGGCCACAAGACCAAGCAGGGCACGCCCACCATGGGCGGCATCGTCATCATCCTGGGCGCGGTGCTGGGCTACTTCGGCTCGCACCTGGCCCTGATGACCCGGCCCACCGTCTCCGGCCTGCTGGTGATGTTCCTGTTCGTCGGGATGGGCTGCGTCGGCTTCCTCGACGACTTCATCAAGATCTACAAGCGCCGCAGCCTGGGCCTGCGCAGCGGCGCCAAGATGCTGGGCCAGACCGTCATCGGCGTGGGATTCGCCTACGGGGTGACCAAGTTCCCCAACGGCTACGGCTACACCCCCGCCTCGCCCCAGCTGTCGTTCCTGCGCGACTTCGGGCCGCCGCTGTGGATCGGCATCTTCGTGATCTGGGCGCTCTTCCTCATCGTCGGCTTCTCCAACGCCGTCAACCTCACCGACGGCCTGGACGGGCTGGCCACCGGCGCCACCATCCTCACGCTGGTCTCCTACGTGATCATCGGCAACTGGCAGCTCCGCCAGAGCTGCAGCGAGGCGCTGCTGTCGCCCAACTGCTACCCGGTGCGCGACCCCCTCGACCTGGCGGTGGTGGCCGCCGCGGGGCTGGGCGGCTGTATCGGCTTCCTGTGGTACAACGCCCCGCCCGCCAAGATCTTCATGGGCGACACCGGCTCGCTGGCCCTGGGCGGCCTGGTCGTGGGCCTGGCCATCACCACCCGCACCCAGCTGCTGCTGCTCGTCATCGGCGGCCTGTTCGTCCTCATCACCGCCTCGGTGATGCTCCAGGTCAGCTCGTTCCGCCTGACCGGCAAACGGATATTCCGGATGGCGCCCCTGCAGCACCACTTCGAGCTCAAGGGGTGGGCGGAGACGACGATCGTCATCCGGTTCTGGATCATCCAGGGCCTGCTGGTGGGCACCGGTATCGGCCTGTTCTACCTGGAATGGATGCCGAGGTAGCCGATGTCGGACGGATTCGAGGTGGGCCTGCGCGGCAGGCGGGTGTGCGTGGCCGGGCTCGGCGTGTCCGGCCCGCCGGTCGCCCGCGCCCTGCTGGACCGCGGGGCCGAGGTGACGGTGGTCGACGGCCGCGACGACGCGGCCTCCCGCGAGGCCGCCGAGGCGCTGCGCGCCGCCGGCGCCCGCGTGGTGCTGGGCTCGGACGCCCTGCCCGAGGGCACCGGCCTGGTGGTCACCTCCCCGGGCTGGCGCCCGGACGCGCCGCTGCTCACCGAGGCGGCCGCCGCCGGGGTCGAGGTGATCGGCGACGTCGAGCTGGCCTGGCGGCTCAGGCCCGACGAGCAGGTGTGGCTGGCGGTCACCGGGACCAACGGCAAGACCACCACCGTACGGATGCTGGAGGCGATGCTGCGCGCCGACGGGCGCGACGCCTTGGCCGTGGGCAACGTGGGCACCCCCGTGGTGGACGCGGTGCGCCCCCGCCCGGACGGGACCGTCCCGGAGGTGCTGGCGGTCGAGCTGTCCAGCTTCCAGCTGCACTGGTCGAACTCGCTGCGCCCGCACGCCGCCGCCGTCCTCAACGTCGCCCCCGACCACCTGGACTGGCACGGCGGGTTCGACGCCTACGCCGAGGCCAAGGGCCGCATCTACGCGCGCGGCACGGTGCGCGTGGCCAACACCGCCGACGAGCACTCGGTGCGCCTGGCCGAACAGGGCGACCCGCACACCCCGCTGGTCGGGTTCGGCTCCGGCACCCCGCGCCCCGGGGAGCTGGGCGTGGTGGAGGACCTGCTGGTGGACCGGGCGTTCGTCGACGACCCGGTGCACACCGCCGAGGAGCTGGCCGCGCTGGGCGACGTGCGCCCGGCCGCGCCGCACCAGGTGGCCAACGCGCTCGCGGCCGCGGCCCTGGCGCGCGCGGCGGGCGTGGCGCCCAAGGCGGTACGGGAGGGGCTGGCCGCGTTCGGCCCGGAGCCGCACCGCATCGCCCCCGTGGCGACCGTGGACGGCGTGCTCTACGTCGACGACTCCAAGGCGACCAACGCCCACGCGGCAGGGGCCTCGCTCGCGGCCTACGACCCCGTGGTGTGGATCGCCGGAGGCCTGCTCAAGGGCGCCGAGGTCGACGGCCTGGTGCGCGCGGCGGCGCCCCGCCTGCGCGCCGCCGTCCTGCTGGGGCAGGACCGGGCCGAGCTGCGCCGCGCGCTGGCCGAGCACGCCCCCGGGGTCGAGGTGGTGGAGGTCGCCGAGACCGGCGACGACGCCATGGACCGCGTGGTGGCCGAGGCCCGCGCGCTGGCCCGGGAGGGCGACACGGTGCTGCTGGCGCCCGCCGCGGCGTCGATGGACATGTTCGCCAACTACAACGTCCGCGGGGACCGCTTCGCCGAGGCGGTCCGCCGGTTGCAGGGCTGACCCGCCGAGCGGGCCGCGCCCCGTAGCGACCCTCCACCGCGCCCGGAGCCCGACAGGCTCCGGGCGCGGCGCCGTTCCGGGTGCGCGATCAGCGCCAGACCCCGCTGAGCCGGTCCGAGGGCATTCCGGTGCGGCCCCCGCCCCCGATCCGGTCCGTCCCGGGCTGTCCGATGGCTCCCCATGCGGCCCCTTCGCCCGTCCTGCTCGCCTGTGTGGGAGAAAAGAACCCCAACACGCGCGTTATGTCCGACGCTTGCGCCACCGTTGCCGCCAGACTTGTTCGACGCTGGGAAAGTGTGTCGCGGCGGAGGTGGCGTATGGCGGTGGTGCCTCGCGGGGGAGCACCCGGGAAGAAGAAGGCGGCGCCGGCCCGGCCGCCGGGCGGCCGCCCGGCGGCCGGGCCGCGCGCCTCGTCCGGGGGCGGGGGCGCCGCAGGCGGCGGGAACTGGCTGCGCGAGCTCGGGCGCCGCCCGCTGACCTCCTACTACCTCATCTTCGGCAGCAGTGCCATGCTCATCGCCCTGGGCCTGACCATGGTGCTGTCCTCGTCGATGGTCGACTCCTTCACCGAGACCGGCTCGGCCTACAGCCTCTTCCAGAAGCAGGTCGCCGCCGCCGCCGTGGGCCTGCCGCTGATGGTGCTCGCCTCGCACATGCCCATGCGGTTCTTCCGCGCCCTGGGCTACCCCGCCATGCTCGTCTCCGTCGCCCTCCTGGTCCTGACGGTCTTCAAGGGCGAGGAGTACAACTCCGGCGCCATGCGCTGGCTGGAGATCGGCGGGGTGACGATCCAGGCCTCCGAGCCGGCCAAGCTCGCCTTCGCCCTGTGGGGCGCCGGGGTGCTCGCCCGCAAGGAGGAGCTGAAGGAGCTCAAGGAGTGGCGCCAGCTCCTCTTCCCGCTGATGCCCGGGTGCGCCGTGCTCGTGCTGCTCGTGCTGCTCGGCACCGACCTGGGCACCACCATGGTGCTGCTCACCATCTTCCTGGCGCTGCTGTGGGTGGTGGGCGCCCCGGGCCGGCTGTTCGTGGGCATGATGGGCCTGGTGCTCACCCTGGTGGGGATCATGGTCGCGGTCGAGCCGTTCCGCATGGCCCGCGTGACCTCCTTCCTCAACCCCGAGTCCGACCCCAGCGGCTCCGGCTTCCAGCTCATCCACGGGCTCTACGCCCTGGGCACCGGCGGCCTGTTCGGGGTGGGCATCGGCGGCAGCCGGGAGAAGTGGGGGTTCCTGCCGCACCCGGAGAGCGACTTCATCTTCGCCATCATCGGCGAGGAGCTGGGGCTGGTCGGCACCCTGGTCGTCGTCGGACTCTTCGGCGTCCTCGGCTACGCTGGGCTCCGCGTCGCGTCGCGGGTCGACGACCCCTTCGTGCGCCTGGCCGCGACCTCGCTCACCGCCTGGATCGTGCTGCAGGCCATGGTCAACATCGGCACCGTCATCGGCGTCCTGCCGGTGACCGGCATCCCCCTGCCGCTGGTGTCGGCCGGAGGGTCGTCGCTGATCCCGACCCTGCTCGGCCTGGGCGCGCTGCTGGCCATGGCCAAGACCGAGCCGGACGCCCGCAGGGCCCTGGCCGCGCGCGGTCCGGGCCGGGTGGAAAGGGCTCTAAGCTGGCTGGGCCTGGGCACCGCGATCGAGCGGCGCGACGGCGACCACGGGCAGGTACAAGCGAGGAGGAATCGGCGACGATGAGGGTAGCCCTCGCCGGAGGCGGCACGGCCGGGCATATCGAGCCCGCGCTCTCCCTGGCAGACGCGCTGCGGCGGATCGACCCCCATACCCAGGTGATGTGCCTGGGCACCGAGCGGGGACTGGAGACCCGGCTGGTGCCCATGCGCGGGTACGAACTGGGGCTCATCCCGGCCGTCCCCCTGCCCCGGCGGCTCACCCCCAAGCTGCTGCAGGTGCCCGGCAAGCTCGCCGGGGCCATCAGCGCCGCGGGCGACCGCCTGGACGAGCTCCAGGCCGACGTGCTCGTCGGCTTCGGCGGCTACGTGGCCACCCCCGGCTACCTGGCGGCGCGGCGCCGCCGCATCCCGATCGTCATCCACGAGGCCAACCCGCTGCCCGGGCTGGCCAACCGGCTCGGCGCGCGCCTGACCCCGCACGTGTACACCGGCCACCCGCACACCGAGATCCGCAACGGCCGCTTCATCGGCATTCCGCTGCGCGAGCAGATCTCCACCCTCGACCGGCTGGCCATGGGCGACAAGGCGCGCGCCCACTTCGGCCTGCGCTCGGACCTGCCCACCCTGCTGATCTTCGGCGGCTCCCAGGGCGCCCAGGCGGTCAACGAGGCCGCCTTCCAGGCCCAGCCCGCCCTCACCGCCGCCGGGGTGCAGGTTCTGCACGTCGTGGGCCCCAAGAACGCCGACGAGCCCCAGGACCGCACCCAGGACGGCGTGCCCTACGTCGTGGTCCCCTACGTGGACCGGATGGACATCGCCTACGCCGCCGCCGACATGGCCATGTGCCGTTCGGGCGCCATGACCTGCGCCGAGCTGACCGCCGTCGGGCTGCCCGGCTGCTTCGTGCCGCTGCCCATCGGCAACGGCGAGCAGCGCCTCAACGCCGAGCCCGTCGTCGACGCCGGGGGCGGCCTGTTGGTCAACAACGCCGACCTGAGCGCGCGCTGGATCACCGAGCAGCTCATCCCCGTGCTCACCGACACCGACCGGGTCGTGGCCATGTCCGAGGCCGCCTCCCGGATGGGCCGCCGCGACGCCGACATGGAGCTGGCCCGCGAGGTCATGGCCATCGCCCGCGGCGACCGCCCCGCCGACGACGGCTCGGTGCCCGATGACGACGACGATGACGACGGCGCCTACGTCGACGACGGGAAGGACGCCCGATGAGCCTGGTGCCGCCCACCGAGCCCCTCCGCCCGGAGGAGATGGGCCGGGTCCACTTCGTGGGCATGGGCGGTGTCGGCATGTCCGGCATCGCCCGGGTGCTGCTGCAGCGCGGCAGCGCCGTCTCCGGCAGCGACGCCAAGGACGGCCCGCTGCTGCACGAGCTGGAGGAGTTGGGCGCGCGGGTGCACGTGGGGCACGACGCCGCCCACGTCGGCGACGCCGACACCCTGGTCGTCTCCTCCGCCGTGCGCGAGGACAACCCCGAGCTGGCCGAGGCCCGCCGCCGCGGCCTGCGCGTCCTGCCGCGCGCCGCCGCCCTGGGCAGCCTGCTGCTGGGCCGTCGCGGCGTGGCCGTGTCCGGCACCCACGGCAAGACCACCACCACCTCCATGCTCACCACGGTGCTGCAGGAGCTGGGGGCCGAGCCCGGCTACGTCATCGGCGGGCGGCTGACCACCACCGGCCTGGGCGCCGACGCCGGGGGCGGGGACGTCATCGTCGCCGAGGCCGACGAGAGCGACGGCTCCTTCCTCATGCTCTCCCCGGAGATCGCCGTGGTCACCAACGTCGAGGCCGACCACCTGGACAACTACGGCGGCCTGGACGAGATCCACGCCAACTTCGCCGCCTTCACCGGGCGGGTGGGGCGCACCGTGGTCGTGGGGGTCGACGACCCCGGCGCCCGCAAGGTCGCCGAGACCGCCCGCGACCGCGGCCTGCGCGTGGTCACCTACGGCGAGGCGCCCGAGGCCGACTTCCGGGTCGGCGGCATCCGCGCCGAGGGGTTCTCCACCCGCTTCACCCTCACCCCGCCCGGCGGCGAGCCGCTGGAGTGCGCGCTGGCCGTGCCCGGTCCGCACAACGTGCTCAACGCGGCCGCGGCCGTCGCCGTCGCCGACGAGCTGGGCCACGACCCCGAGGTCGCGGTGGAGGGGCTCGCGCACTACACCGGCGCCGCCCGCCGCTTCGAGCCCAAGGGCGAGGCGGCCGGGACGGCGGTCTACGACAGCTACGCCCACCACCCCACCGAGATCGCGGCGGACCTGCGCGCCGCCCGCGCCGCCCTGGACTCGCGCGCCGACGGCGACGGGGCCCCGGCGCGCGTCGTGGCGGTGTTCCAGCCCCACCTGTACAGTCGCACCCGGATCTTCGCGGCGGAGTTCGGCGAGGCGCTCACCCTGGCCGACGAGGCGGTGGTGATGGAGATCTACGGGGCCCGCGAGGACCCCGAGCCGGGCGTCACCTCGGCCCTGATCACCGACGGGATCGGCCACGGCCGGGTGCACCGCCCCGCCACGCACGGCGAGGCGGTGGCGGCCGCGGCCGCCCTGGCCCGCCCCGGCGACATCGTGCTGACCATGGGCGCCGGGGACGTCACCGAGCTCGGGCCGCGGATCGTCGCGGCCCTGGAGGAGCGCGGCGCCTGAGACGGCGCCCGCCCGGGGCCGCCGGCCAGGTCGTGGGAGGGAAGGTGCTTCGGTGGCACGCGGCGCGGTCGTCGGCGGTGCGGGGACCGGTGGATCGGGGGCCGGCGGGTCGGCGCCCGACGGGGCCTCCGGGGAAGGCGGACCCGCGCCCGGCGGCGCGGGCGGCCGGAAGGGCGGCCGCGGGGGCACGGCCCCCCGCTCCGACCCGTGGAAGGCCGCCTTCATCGTCCTGCTGATCGTGGCGCTGCTGGCGGTGGTGACCTGGGTGCTGCTGGGGTCGCGGCTGCTGGTGGTGCGCGAGGTGCGGGTCGCCGGCCTGGAGCGGATGGACCGCGCCGAGGTCGTGCGGGCGCTGGCGGTGCCCACCGGCACCCCGCTGGCCCGCGTCGACACCGAGGCGGCGGCCGGGCGGGCCGAGCGGCTCCGCCTGGCCGAACGGGTCGAGGTGGAGCGGTCCTGGCCCGCGGCGCTCACCGTCCGGGTGACCGAGCGCGAACCGCGCCTGGCGGTGCGCGCCGGCGACGGCTTCCGCCTCGTCGACCACGACGGGGTGCGCATCGAGGACACCGACACCCGCCCCGCCGCCTACCCGCTGGCCCAGGTCCGCGGCGAGGTCGAGGGCAACCCCGGGGTGGCCGCGGCGGCCTCGGTCGCCGAGGCGCTGGACGGGTCGCTGTCCGGGACGAAGGCGCGTGTCACCGCCATCGACGCGCGCGACCCCGACTCCATCACGGTGGAGCTCGACGGGGGAGCGTCGGTGGAGTGGGGCGACGCCGAGGACGGGGCGCGCAAGGCCCGGGTGCTGGAGGTCCTGGTGGGCGAGCACCCGCCGGCCCCCGACCGGGTCTACGACGTCAGCGCCGCCGACATGGCGGTCGTCGGCTGACGGCGGGCGCGCGGGGGCGGCGCCCCGGTCACCGCCGGGACACGGGGGTGACACGCTCCGGACACGGCCGGCGGGCGTCGGCGGGACATTCCAGACGCGACGCGCCGGGACGGCGCATCGCTTCCGGAGCCGACACGCCGTTAGGCTGAACACCTGGTTGGTTGCCCGTCGGGAGGCCGCGGCCTACTGTCGGGAGGCGGACCATGGTTGACATAAGTATGGACTCGAACCGATAGGGGCGAAAGTCCCGTAGGCCCCGGGGAACCGGGGCCGGGGGCCCACCCCCCGGGCGGTCCGGCCGGCGGCGGCCGGCACGGGGCCGCCGCACGAAAGACTGTAGAACCGGACACCGGTCGGCCCGACCCGCGGTCGGGGAGCGCGGCGCAGGCCGCGGTCGCCGACGACTCGGACGCGACCGGCCGATGCGAGCGGAAAGGCCCCTCGTCGTGGCAGCACCGCAGAACTACCTCGCGGTCATCAAGGTCGTCGGTATCGGCGGCGGCGGCGTCAACGCCGTCAACCGGATGATCGAAGAGGGACTCAAGGGCGTCGAGTTCATCGCCATCAACACCGACGCTCAGGCGCTGCTCATGAGCGATGCCGACGTCAAACTGGACGTCGGCCGCGAGCTGACCCGGGGACTGGGCGCCGGGGCCGACCCGGACGTGGGCCGCAAGGCGGCCGAGGACCACCGCGAGGAGATCGAGGAGGTCCTCAAGGGCGCCGACATGGTGTTCGTCACCGCGGGGGAGGGCGGCGGCACCGGCACCGGCGGCGCGCCCGTGGTCGCCAACATCGCCCGCTCGCTGGGGGCGCTGACCATCGGCGTGGTCACCCGGCCCTTCGGGTTCGAGGGCAAGCGCCGCGCCACCCAGGCCGAGTCGGGGATAGCGATGCTCCGCGAGGAGGTCGACACCCTCATCGTCATCCCCAACGACCGTCTGCTGTCCATCTCCGACCGCCAGGTCAGCGTGCTGGACGCGTTCAAGGCCGCCGACCAGGTGCTGCTCTCCGGTGTCCAGGGCATCACCGACCTGATCACCACGCCGGGCCTGATCAACCTGGACTTCGCCGACGTCAAGTCGGTCATGCAGGGGGCCGGGTCGGCGCTGATGGGGATCGGATCGGCCCGCGGCGACGACCGGGCGGTCGCCGCCGCCGAGATGGCCATATCCTCGCCGCTGCTGGAGGCCAGCATCGACGGGGCGCACGGGGTGCTGCTGTCCATCCAGGGCGGCTCGGACCTGGGCCTGTTCGAGATCAACGAGGCGGCCCAGCTGGTGGCCAACTCCGCGGCGCCCGAGGCCAACATCATCTTCGGCGCGGTGATCGACGACGCCCTCGGCGACGAGGTGCGCGTCACCGTCATCGCCGCCGGGTTCGACGAGCCGCGCACCGAGGCGCCTGGCCCGCCGAGGGCCGCCGCCGCGGCACCGCCGCCCGAGGTCGAACGGAGGCCGGACCCGGCGCCGCGCGCCGAGCCCGCGCCGCGGCCCGAGCCGGCCGCGCGGCCGGAACCGGCCGCCGCCGAGCCCGCGCCGCGCCAGGAGCCCGCCCCCCGCCCCGAGCCCGAGCAGGCGGCCCGTACCGCCCCGGAGCCGGTCCGCGAGGAGCGCGCCCCCGAGCCGGAGCCCGAGCCCGAGGCCGAGCAGGCGCCGCGCGCCGAGCCCGCCGCGCGGCCGGAACCGGCCGCGGAGGAGGAGCCCGAGCCGGAGCCGGAGGAGGAGGCCCGCCCCCGCGGGATCCACGCGGTCGGCGAGAACGGCCCCCGCCGCACCGGGACCGACGGGTTCTCCCGCCCGGGCGAGGTGCCCACCCCGCGGCGCCGGGTCATCTTCGACGACCCCGACGACCTGGACGTGCCCGACTTCCTGAAGTGAGGGCCGGGGCGCGCGCCCCGGCCCCCGCGGCCACCGGCCGGACCACGCGTACCGGCGGCGGGATGCCCCGCCGCCGGTACGCTTTTTCGCGTCCAGGAGCACCACCCCCAGGCACCAGGGAGGGCCATGAGCGCCGCATTCGAGCTGGCACCCGGCGTACTCGCCGGATTCACCGGCCGCTACGACGGAGGGGTCAGCGCTCCGCCGTTCGACACCCTCAACCTGGGCGCCGGGGTGCCCGACGAGCGGGCCGCCGTGGAGGAGAACCGCCGGGCCGCCGCCGCCCGCCTCGGGTTCGACCACACCCGGGTGGTGTGGATGGACCAGGTGCACAGCGCCGACGTCGCCGTCGCCGAGGAGCCGGGGACGGCCGGGCGGGTGGACGCGGTGGTCACCCGGCGCGAGGACCTGGTGCTGGCCGCGCTGGCCGCGGACTGCCTGCCCATCGTCGCCGCCGACCCCGGCGCCGGGGTGATCGGCGCCGCCCACTCGGGCCGGGTGGGCACCATCAAGCGGGTCGCCCCCGCGCTGGTGGAGGAGATGGTGCGGCAGGGGGCCGAGGCCGGGCGGATCACCGTCGCGCTCGGGCCCTCCATCTGCGGCCGCTGCTACGAGGTGCCCGGGCACATGCGGGACGAGCTGGCGGCGCACACCCCGGAAGGGGCCTCGGCCACCCGCGAGGGGACCCCTGCCGTGGACATGCGGGCCGCTGTCGAGGCCCAGCTCCGGGCGGCCGGAGTCGGCCATGTCACGGTGGACGGGCGGTGCACCTACGAGAGCCCCGACCTCTTCTCCCACCGGAGGGAGGCCCCCACGGGCCGGCTGGCCGCCTACGTGTGGCGGGCCTGAGGGGCCGGTCCGCATCCGTATCCGGGGGGATGGGGACGGGATACGTACGACCGGCCGGGTGCGGGCCCGGCGATGGGCCCCGGAAGACGCCGCCGACCAGGGCGGACGAGCACGACGAGCGGAAAGAGCGATGACAGCGGAGAACGGCGGACGAGCGGAGCGGGCGCGGGACGGCGAGGCGGACGCGCGGCGCCGCACCATCGCCGCCAACCTGGAAGCGGTGCGCGAGCGCGCCGCCGCGGCCTGTGAGAAGGCGGGGCGGCCGCCCTCCGATGTGACGATCATCGCGGTCACCAAGACCTATCCCGCCTCCGACGTGCGCATCCTCGCCGACCTCGGACTGCGCGAGGTGGGGGAGAACCGGGACCAGGAGGCGGCCGGAAAGGCCGCCGAACTCGGTGATCTGCCCCTCACCTGGCACTTCGTCGGGCAGCTGCAGACCAACAAGGCGCGCTCGGTCGCGCGCTATGCCGACGTGGTGCACTCGGTCGACCGGGCGCGCCTGGTCGGCGCGCTCGGCGCGCGGGTGCGCGCCGAGGGGCGCGGCCTGACCTGCCTGGTCCAGGTCAACCTGGACGCCGGTTCCCAGGCGGGGGTCATCGGCCCGCGGGGCGGCGCCGACCCGCGCGACGCCCTCGGCGTCGCCGACCTCATCGCCGCCGAGGAGGGGCTGGAACTGGGCGGCGTGATGGCCGTCGCGCCGCGCGAAGGCGACCCGGGCGCGGCGTTCGCCCGGCTCGGGGCGGTCGCGGCCGGGATCCGGGATCGCTACCCTCGGGCGAAGGTGATATCCGCGGGCATGAGCGGGGACATGGAGACCGCCATCGAACACGGCGCGACACACCTGCGGGTGGGTACGGCGTTGCTCGGTGATCGGGGTCCGAACGTGGGGTAATGTCCCCACATGGACCTTGGCGCCCATCTGTCGAATTCGCCCGCAGCGCGGGGATCGGCGGACCCGGGCGGACTCAGAGAAGTCTTCTGCGGTGCCGCACCACAGGGACGACGGAGGACATGAGATGGCCGGCGCTATGCGCAAGATGGCGGTCTACCTCGGCCTCGTGGAGGACGACCGCTACGATCACCGCTATGCGGACGAATACGATGACTTCGACGACTTCGAAGAGGGCGTCGAGGACCGGCGGGAGCGGGAGACCGACCCGCATGGCGGCGATCTGCGCGCCGACCTCGTGAACGACGGCGAGGACCGGAGCCCGCTCCCGGGCGGGACGGGCGAGCGGCGCGCCTCGGCGGCGACGGCCATGGCCGACCTCGCCCGGATCACCACGCTCCATCCGCGCACCTACAACGAAGCGCGTACGATCGGAGAGCACTTCCGGGAGGGCACCCCGGTGATCATGAACCTGACCGAGATGGTCGACAGCGATGCCAAGCGGCTGGTCGACTTCGCGGCGGGGCTGATCTTCGGGCTGCACGGGAGCATCGAGCGCGTGACCAACAAGGTGTTCCTCCTGTCACCGGCTAATGTTGAGGTGACCGCTGAAGACAAGGCACGGATCGCCGAGCGGGGCTTCTTCAACCAGAGCTAGACCACCACGGCTGTACACAGATTGGGTCGGGGAACGACCGTGAGCATCGTCCTGTACGTACTCCTCCTCCTGCTGAACCTCTTCATGCTGGTGCTGATAGGGCGGCTGGTGTTCGAACTCGTGCAGTCCTTCGCCCGGTCGTGGCGCCCCTCGGGCTTCTCCCTGGTGCTCGCGGAGAGCGTCTACACCATCACCGATCCGCCGCTGAAGTTCCTCCGGCGGTTCATCAAACCCGTCAGGTTGGGGAGTGTGGCACTGGACCTGAGCTTCACCGTCCTCTTCCTCTTCGTGGTGATCCTCATCCAGATCGTGCGGTACGCCATGTTCACGACCGCGACCGCGTGACCGCCCGGCCGGAGCCCTGTCAGGGCGCCTGTCGGAAAGGCATACATGTCGGACGGGTAAGCTCCGGTTCCGATATGTGGTCTTGGTCATGATCCGGATTGCCGTAAGGTCACGATCAGGTAGCGTCCCTACGGACGGAGTCCAAGCGCGCCAAGGAGACGAACATGCCGCTGACACCCGCGGATGTGCGGAACAAGCAGTTCAGTACCACCCGGCTACGGCCGGGCTATGACGAAGAAGAGGTCGACGCCTTCCTCGACGAGGTGGAGTCCGAGCTCGACCGGCTGATCCAGGAGAACGAGGAGCTCCGGGGCAAGCTGGCCGAGTGCCTGCGGGGCAAGGTGCCCAACGCCGGCATGCAGGACTTCCAGCAGCAGCCGCAGGAGCAGATGCAGCCGGAGCCGCCGCAGCCGCCGCAGCCCGAGCCCGCTCCGGCCCCCGCGCCCGCGCCCGCGCCGCAGGCGGTCGAGCAGCAGCTCCCCGCGATGGCCGCGCAGATGGGCCTGCCGGGCTCGGAGGAGAACATGGACACCGCCGCGCGTGTCCTGGCCCTCGCCCAGCAGACCGCCGACCAGGCCATCTCCGACGCCCGCCGCGAGGCCGACGAGACCCTGGGCCGCGCCCGCCACGAGGCCGACGACATCCTCGGCAAGGCCCGCCGCCAGGCCGAGCAGATCGTCAACGAGGCCCGCGCCCGCTCCGAGAACCTGGACCGCGACGCCCAGGAGCGCCACCGCCAGGTCATGGGCTCGCTGGTGCAGCAGCGCGAGGAGCTGGAGCACAAGGTCGCCGAGCTGAAGGACTTCGAGCGGGAGTACCGCAGCCGCCTGAAGGACTACTTCGAGCGCCAGCTGCGCGAGCTCAACGAGGGCGGCCAGGAGCCCAGCGGCGCCCCGGCCAACCCGAACACCACCGGCGGCTTCCAGACGATGTCGGCGCCCACCGGTGCGGGCCCGGCCCTGCAGCACGGCGGCCCGGCGGCTCCGGCCGGCGGCAACCCGTTCGCCCAGCAGCAGCCCGAGCCGGCGCCGCACGGCGGATTCCACCCGGGCGAGGCCCCGCACGAGCGCCGCTGAGCGCGGCCGCGGGCCACAGCGCCCACCACCGACGGAACCACCAGTAAAGGCCCACTCGACCAGTGTTGATCCTCGGCAGTCTCGTCGCCCTGACGGCGGCCCTGCTCCTCATCGCGATCGCCGTGCTGCTCGCCCAGGTGAGCCTGGTGTACATCGCACTGGCCCTCGGCGGCGCCGGCGCGGTGCTGCTGATCGCCGAGGCGGTGCGCAGCCGCCGGGAGCTGGGAATCACCGAGGCGGGATCGAGGGTCGCGACGGCGGTGCGAGGCGCCCGCGGACAAGCGGGTGCACGGACGGACGGATTGGGGAAGGCGTCCGTCCCCACCGCGGTCGGCCCGGGCCGGCCCCCAGGGGCCGTCGGCCCGACCCCGCCCCCCGGGGCGGCCGGTACGGGCCCGGGCACCGGAGCGGTCGGCGACGACCGGCCCTCCGGAGCGACACGGGAGGATCGAGAGGCGTCCCAGGGTTCCGTGGCCGCCGCGACGGCGGCCGCCGCCACCACGGCGGCGGCAGCGGCGGCCGTTCCCGGCCAGCGATCGACCGAGGCCCCTGATCCCGGCCCGGCGGCGCAGGACGGAGCGGATGCGCCTTCCTCACCCACCACCCCCCGACCCCCCGAGACGTCACCCGGCGGCGGAGGCGATACCCCGTCCGCCGGACACGAGGCACCGGCCGCCGACGAGGAGCCTGTAGAGGTCCCCGTCGAGGACACCGTCGAGGACCCCGTCCGCACCGGCTCCCACCCGACCCCGCCCGAGGGTGCGGGGCAGGAGCGGCCGGAGGCCGGGGACGAGGCCCCAGCGGCGGCGGACGAGCCGCCTGTGCCGAACGATGCCCCTGTGGCGGATGAGGCGCCCGTGCCGAACGAGGCACCCGAGGCCGCCCCTGCCACGGATGAGGCCGTGCCCGCCGCAGACGAGCCGGAGGCGGCCGAGAGCGCGGCTGCCACAGGGCGCCCGGAGGCCGAGACCTCCGACAGCGCCGAGGCCGATGAGCCTGCCGACGCCTTCGACGGGACGCCCGGTGCTGAGGCCTCCACGGCCGAGGAAGGCGGGGCCGAGGCCGAGGGCGCTGTCACCGTCGACGACGGGCAGAGCGCCGGGGAGGCCGTCGAGCCCCCGGAGCCCGAGCCCCTGCCCGCCCTCGAAGAGGAGCCGGAGGCAGAGGCGGCCCAGAAGACGGAGTCCGCGGTCGAGTCCGATGACGAGACTCCCGCTGCCGATCCCGAAGCCGATACGGCAGACGAGCCGGAGGAGACCGGCGACGTCCCGGCCGAATCCCGCGCAGAGGACCCGGACGAGCCGTCCTTCGCGGAGTTCGTCGAAGGCCTCAAGCACAAGGGCTCGGGCGAGTAGCCACCCGGAAGGGGAGCGAGCCGCCTCGCCCACGGCGGCTCCGGAAGGATCGAGGGCGCCTGAAGGTCGTCACACCCTCGCTCTAGGGTCTCGGCGTATCCAAAAGGAACGACGCTGAGGAGAGACGGGTGGCACGGCACACTCCGCCCCGGCCGGTGGACGTTGGGGAACTGTTCCCGGAATTGAAGCCGTGGCGCACCACGGCGATACGGCTGCACCCGCGCAGCGGCGCCCCGTCCGCTCACGATAGTTCGGTCGGAGGGCCCCTGCTCTGGCCGGCCGACGAGCCGTGGCCCTCCTGTTCCGGGGAGCACTCCCCGGACTACGACGATGACCCGGATGAGGACGAGGTGCCCCTGGTGCCCGTCGTTCAGGTCCGCCGAGCGGATGCGCCCGGGCTGCCTTTCCCCGAAGGGCGCGACCTCCTGCAGGTCCTCTGGTGCCCTTACGTCCACGGCGAGGCCGGTTCTCCGTTGCCCCGTGTCCATTGGCGCAGCGCCGATGATGTGGGCGACGTGCGGACCGGCCCGCCCCCGGACGATTCGGCCCTGGAGGACCACGTTCCCGACCCCTGCGCCGTCCACCCGGAAACGGTGACGGAGTACCCCGGATGGGATCTGCCGGAGGAACTCAAGGACGCGCTGAAGGAGCGGTTCGAACGGCTGGAGGATGAGCAGGGCTGGGAGTACATGAGCCACCTCGCCGAGGCGCCGGGAATCAAGCTGGGCGGCTATCCGAGCTGGACCCAGGACCCGGACTGGCCGGACTGCCAGGCCTGCGGCCGCCGGACGGAGCACCTGCTCACCGTGGCGAGCTGGGAGTTCGACGGCGGTTCCTGGCACACCTGGCTCCCCGTGGAGGACCGCCCCGCCGATCCGGATGCGGACGTTTTCACCACCGAACCGGCGAGTTCGGCACAGGACGCCGCCGGAGTGATGCTGGGGGACGTGGGCGGCCTCTACATCTTCGAATGCCGGGCCTGCCCGGGCCGCCCGATCGAGTACCGGTTCGACTGCTCATAGGCGCCTGAGCGCCGCCCCTGCGTCGTTGATCTCGGGAAAAGCGCCCCTAAAACCGGCCCGGAAGCGTCGTTTCCCCCGAGATCAACGACGAGCACACCCGCCTGTCCGCGCGGACTCCAAGGGTGGGCCCCGTCCGGCGGTGCCGGGCGGGGCCCACGTCATGGATGACCGGTCGGCTCGGCGGTCAGGCCTTGCGGATCCAGACGGTCACGCCGAACTCCTCGGAGGTGACCGCGTGGTGGCCCTCCTCCTTCGGGGCCTCCTCCACCTGGGTGAACGTCGTGGCCAGCACCTCGCCGGAGATGGACTCGGCGTGCTCGGCCAGGGCCCACTCGGTCTGCGGGTCGGACGCCGACCACGCCAGCTCGATCCTGTCGGAGATGTCCAGGCCGCTGCTCTTGCGGGCGTCCTGCACCAGCCGGACCACCTCGCGGGCCAGCCCCGCCCGCTGCAGCTCCGGGGTCAGCTCCAGGTCCAGGGCCACCGTCTCGCCGTTCACGGTGGACACCGCCCACCCCTCGCGCGGCTGCTCGGTCACCAGCAGCTCATCGGCGCTGATCTCCACCGGTTCGCCCTCGACCTGCACGTGCGCCCAGCCGGTCCCGCGCACCTGCTCGACCAGCTCCTTGGCGTCGGCGGCGCCGATCGCCTGGGCCACCAGCGGGGTCCGCTTCGCGAACCGCTTGCCCAGCGCCCGGAAGTTCGGCTTGACCGTGTACTCCACCAGGTCGCCGCCGACCGAGGACAGCGCCTCCAGCGACCCCACGTTGAGCTCCTCGGTGATCTGCGCCCTGAGCTGCTCGGGCAGCCCGTCGAACCCGCGGGCCCCCACCAGGGCGCGCCCCAGCGGCTGCCGGGTGCGCACCGCCGAGTCCACGCGGGCCGCCCGGCCCAGCTCCACCAGCCGCCGCACCAGCGCCATGTCCCGGGACAGCCCCTCGTCCACCAGCGCCGGGTCGGCCTCGGGCCAGTCCGCCAGGTGCACCGACTCCGGCGCGCCCGGGCGGCGCAGCGCCGCCCACACGTGGTCGGTCAGGAACGGCACGATCGGCGCCAGCACCGTGGTCAGCGTCTCCAGCGTCTCGTAGAGCGTGGCGAAGGCCGCCGCGCCCTCCGGGGTGGAGGCGCCCGCCCAGAACCGGCGGCGGGACCGGCGCACGTACCAGTTGGACAGGTCGTCGATGAACGCGGTCAGGCGGCGGCCCGCCCCCGCGGTGTCGAAGTCCTCCAGTGCGGCGTCCACGTCGGCCACCACCTGGTTCAGCTCCGACAGCAGCCACCGGTCCAGCAGCGGCCGGTCCGCCGGGGCCGGGGCCTCGGCCAGGCGCTCCGGCGACCAGCCCTCACCGGCGTTGGCGTACAGCGTGAAGAACGACGCCGTGTTGTAGTAGGTCAGCAGGACCTTGCGGACGATCTCCTCGAGCGCGGCGTGCCCCACCCTGCGGGCCGCCCACGGCGAGCCGCTGGCCGCCATGAACCAGCGCAGCGCGTCGGCGCCGTGCCGGTCCATCACCGGGATCGGCTCCAGCACGTTGCCCAGGTGCTTGCTCATCTTCCGGCCGTCCTCGGCCAGGATGTGCCCCAGGCAGACCACGTTCTCGTAGGAGGACCGCCCGAACACCAGGGTGCTGACCGCCATCAGCGAGTAGAACCACCCGCGGGTCTGGTCGATGGCCTCGCAGATGTACTGGGCCGGGAAGTTCTCCTCGAAGACCTCCTCGTTGCGGTGCGGCGCCCCCCACTGGGCGAACGGCATCGACCCCGAGTCGAACCAGGCGTCGATGACCTCCGGCACCCGGTGGGCCTGGGCCCCGCACTGCGGGCAGTCCAGCACTACGTCGTCCACGTAGGGCCGGTGCGGGTCCAGCGCGCTCAGGTCCCGCCCCGCGAGGTCGCTCAGCTCGGCCAGCGACCCGACCACCGTCGTGTGCTCGTCGGCGCACAGCCACACCGGCAGCGGCGTGCCCCAGTACCGGCTGCGCGACAGCGCCCAGTCGATGTTGTTGCGCAGCCACTCCCCGTAGCGCCCCTCCTTGACGTTCTCGGGGTACCAGTTGGTGGCCGCGTTCTGGGCGAGCAGCTCGTCCTTGATCTCGGTGGTGCGCACGTACCAGGACGGGACCGCGTAGTACAGCAGGGCGGTGTGGCACCGCCAGCAGTGCGGGTAGCTGTGCTCGTACCCCTGCACCCGGAACATCAGGCCGCGCCCGGTCAGGTCCTCCACCAGGGCCGCGTCGGCCGTCTTGAAGAACACCCCGCCGACCAGGTCCAGCCCGTCCTCGAAGGTGCCGTCGGCGCGCACCGGGTTGACCACCGGCAGGCCGTAGGCGCGGGCGACCGCCATGTCGTCGGCGCCGAACGCGGGCGCCTGGTGCACCATGCCGGTGCCGTCCTCGACGGTGACGTAGTCGGCCAGCACCACGTAGTGCGCCGGGGCGTCGAAGTCCACCAGCTCGAAGGGGCGCTGGTAGGTCCAGCGCTCCATCTCCCCGCCCTCGAAGCGCTCCCCGGTCGGCGTCCAGCCCTCGCCGAGCACCTTCTCGAACAGGGGCTCGGCGATGAGCAGCCGCTCGGTGCCGTCGGTGGCCACGACGTAGGGCACGTCCGGGTGCACGGCCACCGCCGTGTTGGACACCAGCGTCCACGGGGTGGTGGTCCACACCAGCAGGGAGGTGGGGCGCTCGGGGGAGGCCAGCGGGCCCGAGGTGATGGGGAAGCGCACGTACACCGAGGGGTCGGTGACCGTCTCGTAGCCCTGGGCCAGCTCGTGGTCGGACAGCGTGGTGCCGCAGCGCGGGCAGTAGGGGCTGATCCGGTAGTCGCGGACCAGCAGGCCCTTCTCGTGGATCCGCTTGAGCGCCCACCAGACCGACTCCACGTACTGCGCGTCCATGGTGCGGTACGGGTCGTCGAGGTCGACCCAGTAGCCCATGCGCTCGGTCATCTCGGTGAAGGCGTCCACGTGCCGCAGCACCGACTCGCGGCACCGCGCGTTGAACTCGGCGACGCCGTACTCCTCGATGTCCTTCTTGCCGCTGAGCCCCAGCTCCTTCTCCACGGCCACCTCGACCGGCAGGCCGTGGCAGTCCCAGCCGGCCTTGCGGTCGACCCGGTGGCCCTTCATGGTCTTGAAGCGGGGGAAGACGTCCTTGAAGACGCGGGCCTCGACGTGGTGCACGCCGGGCTTGCCGTTGCCGGTGGGCGGACCCTCGTAGAAGACCCAGTTCGGGCCGTCCTTGGTCTTGTCGAGGGAGCGCTCGAAGACCTTCTGCTCGGACCAGCGCTTCAGTACCTCGTGCTCCACCGCGGGCAGGTCGATCTGCGCGGGGAGGGCGGGGAAGGGCCGGGAGCGGGAGGCGGAGGGTTCTTCTGCTGGCGCTGTCACGTGGCTGCCCTTTCCATCAGGGGTGCGGTCCTGATGGAGGGACGAGGCGCGGGCCCCGCGGTACCACCCTCCTTGGGAGCGCGTGCGCTCCCCGCTTCGTTCGCTGCGTGCCGGTTCTACTGAGCCCTGCGGGGCCGTTCCTCCGGCGGCTCAGGGGTGATCTTCCCGCCGGTCATGCCCCCGGGCTCCCACCGTCCCCGGGTCGCTCTGGGCTGTGCTCCGCGCGGTACTCGTCCCCGTCGTCGCCCTGCTGTGGTGTCGAGGATAACGCAACCGGCCCGCCGCTCCGACGCGATTTCCGCGGGCGCGTCCGGGCGTGCCCGGACGCCTTCGGGAGGGGAGTGCGCGGTGCCCGACGGGGACCCGGGCATACTGGCGCACGGCCGTGCGCAGGGGCCGCCCGACGGGTGCGGCCGGCGGGTGCGGCCGAGCGCGGGACGCGATGGCACGCGACGACACGTGATGACACGAGCGAGGAGAGGAACCGGATGGCCGACACGCAGAGCGGCGCGACGTCCGAGGGGCGGGTGCTGGTCACGCTGCCCGACCGGGAGGACGCCGAGGAGCTGGCCGAGCAGCTCCAGGACCAGGGCTACGAGCCGTGCGCGGTGCACCGGGACATGCTCGCGGGCGAGGACGACGCCGAGGACGTCGACTGGGTGATCGTGGTGGAGGTGGGGCCGCACGGAGGGCCGGCCGTGTTCGACGAGCCGCACCTGTCCCGCCTCGCCGAGGACTACGGGGGCTTCGCCGCGGCCGAGTAGCGGGCTCGGCCCTGCACACCGCCGCGGTGTCTCCCGGACGCCCCCTGGGGCGCGCCGCCGCCGCGCCCTTCGCGCGCCGACCCCGCCCCCGGGCTGACCCCGTCCCCGGCCGACCCCGGCCCCGGGCCGACCGCCCCCAGCGAATCGGACGAGGCGAACGGGGGAACAACAAAGGGGAAAGAGGCGGTGATTCCGTGGAACGCCGTGGTTCATTGCTTCGCCGACCCCGGCCGCCTAAGCTACCCGGCATTGTGCGGCAATCCCCCGAATCGGCGGCGTTTGCGCACGTCGGCGGGGGTGTACGACGGGGGCGGCCGGGGGCGGCCGCCCGGATCTGAAGCGGGGGCCTGAAGGTGACGTCCACATCGGCGGACACATCGGCGGAGCGGTCGAGCGGCGGAACGGACCACGGGAACCGCGGGGGACGGCGCGAGGAGGGCGACGTGAGCGCAGCGAAGCTGCCGCCGGCGCGCACCGGGGAGGAGCCCTGGACCACCGGGGAGCTCGCCGAGGTCCGCGGGTCGCTGGAACAGGAGATCGCGCTGCTGCGCGAGAAGATCGCCGACACCGAGTCGGAGCTGGCCGAACAGCTCACGGACGCGGTGGCCAACGCCGGGGACGACCCCACCGATACCGGGGCGAAGGCGTACCAGCGCGAACACGACCTGGCACTGGCCTACAATAGCCGTGACCTGCTCGCGCAGAGCGAGCGGGCGATCGCACGGATGGACGCGGGCACCTACGGGGTGTGCGACTCCTGCGGCCAGGCGATCGGCAAGGCCCGCCTCCAGGCATACCCGCGCGCCCTGCTGTGCGTGGCGTGCAAACAACGCGAGGAGCGTCGCTGACTGACGTTGAGCCCTCCGGGGACGGACAAAGGACGGTGAACGGATCCGCCGCGACCAAGCCGCGGCGGTTCGTTCTTGTGGCGGTGGTGGCCGCGGTCGCGCTGGCCCTGGACTACGCCACCAAGGAGATCGTGCTGGCGCGCTTCGCCCCCGGGGAGAGCGTCGCGGTCGTGGGGGACCTGCTCCGGTTCACCCTGGTGTTCAACCCGGGGGCGGCCTTCTCCATCGGCACCGGCATGACGTGGGTGTTCAGCCTGATCTCGATCGGTGTGGTCGTTTACATCGCGGTCATCGCCCGGCGCCTGCGCAGCCTGGCCTGGGCGCTGTCGCTGGGGCTGATCCTGGGCGGCGCCGCCGGGAACCTCATGGACCGGCTCTTCCGGCCGCCGGGCCCACTGCACGGGCACGTGGTCGACTGGATCCAGCTCCCCAACTGGCCGGTGTTCAACCTGGCCGACTCCAGCCTGGTGGTGGGCAGCGCCCTGGCGGTGGTGCTGGCCTTCCGCGGGGTGAACATCGACGGCACCCGCGAGGGCGACAAGGCCGGGGACGGGACCGGGGACACGGACGAGGCCGCAGGGACGGACGCCGCCGGCCCCGGGGCCGGGGAGTCGGGCACGGCCGGGGAGGCGGACGGCGCCGACGGGCCCGCCCAGGCCGGGACGGACCGCGGCGCCGCCGGACGCGACACGGGAGAGGGGGAGAAGAGGTGACCGACCACCGCAGCATGCCGGTGCCGGACGGCCTGGAGGGCGACCGCCTCGATGCCGCGATGGCGCGGCTGTTCGGGCTGTCCCGCACCCGCGCCGCCGAGCTCATCGCCGACGGAAACGTGCGCGTCGACGGCGCCGAGGCCGCCAAGTCCGACCGCGTCGCCGCGGGGGCCTGGCTGGAGGTCACCCTCCCCCCGCCGCCCTCGGCCCCCACGCCCCGGCCCGAGCCGGTGCCGGGGCTGCGCGTCGTGCACGAGGACGGCGACATCGTCGTCGTCGACAAGCCCATCGGCGTGGTCGCCCACCCCACCGTGGGCTGGACCGGCCCCTCGGTCCTGGAGGGCCTGCTGGCCATGGGCGTCCAGCTCACCACCAGCGGCGCCGCCGAGCGCCAGGGCATCGTGCACCGGCTGGACGCCAACACCACCGGCCTGATGGTGCTCGCCAAGAGCGAGGCCGCCTACTCGGTGCTCAAGCGCGCCTTCAAGGAGCGCACGGTCGACAAGCGCTACCACACGCTGGTGCAGGGCCACCCGGACCCGCTGCGCGGCACCGTGGACGCCCCCATCGACCGCCACCCCTCCGGCGACGGGCGCTTCGCCGTGGTCGCGGGCGGCCGGCCGTCGGTGACCCACTACGACACCATCGAGGCGTTCCGCGCGGCCAGCCTGTTGGAGATCAAGCTGGAGACCGGCCGCACGCACCAGATCCGCGTGCACATGTCGGCGCTGCGCCACCCCTGTGTGGGGGACCGGCTGTACGGGGCCGACCCGACCCTGGCCGAGCGGCTGGGGGTGGCCCGACAGTGGCTGCACGCGGTGCGGCTGGGCTTCGACCACCCGACCGAGGGGCGGCCGGTGGAGTTCGAGAGCCCCTACCCGGACGACCTGGCCGCGGCGGTCGAGAAGCTGCGCGACGAGTAGGGCCGCGCGCCGCGTCGGACTGGGCGACGACGCGTGGTCCCGTGCGCCGCGTCGGGCCGCACGCCCTGGGCCCCAGGGCCCGGGGCGCCGGTCTCGACGCGGCCGGACCGTTCCGCCGGACCGTCCCGGTGGTCACCCCACCACCGAAGATCTCACCCCTTGGACGTCGGACGGCTCACAACATCTTCGCATGCGGCGTTGGCGGGGTTAGCATCACTTCATGCTGAGCGTGGATCGAATGCGCGTCCTACACGCCATCGCCGCCAACGGATCGCTCACCGGGGCCGCTGAGGAGCTCCGGGTCACCAACTCGGCCGTCTCCCAACAGCTGAGCAAGCTGGAGCGGGAGGTCGGCCAGCCCCTTGTCGAGCGCAACGGGCGCGGGATCCGGCTCACCGAGGCCGCCGAGGTGCTGGTCGAGCACACGGGGCAGATCCTCTCCCTGGTCCGCCAGGCCGAGGCCGACCTGGAGGCGCACCGCGACGCGGTCATCGGGCACCTGCGCCTGGCGTCGATCGCGACCGCCGCGCGCGGCCTGGTGCCGCACGCCCTGGTGTCCCTGAAGGAGTGCCACCCCCGGCTCGCCGTGGAGCTGGTCGAGCAGGAGCCGGACGACAGTATCCCGGCCGTGAGCAGGGGCGACGCCGACATGGCGGTCGTGGTGGACTGGACGGGGGCGCCGCTCCCGCTGCCGCGCGGGATGGAGCGCACCCCGCTGATGGAGGACATCGCCGACCTGGCGCTGCCCTCCGGGCACCCGCTGGCGCACCGCGGGCTGGTCGCGCTGGACGAGGTGGTGGACCTGCCCTGGATCAGCTGGCCGCGCGGGGGCGCCTGCGGCGAGTGGCTGCACCGGATGATCAGCGAGCAGGGGAGCGAGCCGCGGATCGTGCACACCGCCGAGGAGCACCAGACCAAGCTGGCGCTGGTCGCCGCCGGGTTGGGCGCGGCGGTCATGCCGCGCCTGGGCCGGGGGCCGGTGCCCGAGGGGGTGCGGCTGGTGCAGGTGCAGCCGGCTCTGGTGCGGCAGGTGTACGTGTTCTGGAACGCCGACGCGGCGCGCAGGCCCGCCATCAGCGCGACCGTGCGGGCGCTGCGCGAGGCGGCGATGAACCCGGAGGCGGCCACGGCGTCGGTGCGCGCCTGAGCGGTGGGTCCTCCGCACGACGGGGCGGGGGCGGCCGTCACGGTCCGGGCGTGCGTCCGTAGGGCCCTAGGAGCCGTGGTCGGCCCTGCGGTCGGCCTGTGTCCGGCGACCGCCCGCGTCGGGTGCCCGACTGTGGCCGGAGCCCCGGAGGCGGCCACCGTCGCGGTGGGGCCGCCCGCGCGACGGCTCCCTGCGGACGGAACCGTCACCCCCGCGCGCGATACTGGCCCGTGCCGTCGGTCGCCACGACCGGGGGCACGGCAGACGACGGACGGGAAGGCGCGCACATGGAGCGGATCGGGATCATCGGGGTCGGGGAGATCGGCCGGGCCATCGTCGAGGGCCTGTGCGACGGCGTCGACACGCCGCCGGAGGTGAACCTCTCGCCGCGGGGCGCCCGGACGGCCGCCGCGCTGGCCGACACGTTCGACGGCGTGCGGGTGTGCGCCGACAACCAGGAGGTCGCGGACCGCTCCGACCTCGTGGTGATCGCGGTCCGCCGCCAGGACCGCGCCGAGGCGCTGGCCGGGCTGCGGATCCGTCCCGGAACCACCGTGGTCAGCGCCATGGCCGGGGTGAGCGTCGCGGAGCTGCGCGAGACGCTCGGCGACGGCTTCACCCTGGTGCGGGCCATCCCGCTGCCCTCCGTGCGCGAGCGCCGGTCCACCACCGTGACCTGGCCCTCCGACCCGGTGGCCGAGGGCTTCTTCGACCGCCTCGGCCGGGCGCTGCCGATCGCCGACGAGGAGGCGTTCGGCGTGTTCTCGGCGCTGACCGGCACCTTCAGCGCGCACTACCGGTACCTGACCACGCTCACCGAGTGGGCGGTCGCCCAGGGGGTGCCCGCGGAGGCGGCGGACCGCTACGTCCGGGGCCTGTTCCAGGACACGGGACGGGCACTGGCCGACACGTCGCGGACCCTCGATGAGCTGGCACGCGACCACGAGACCCCGAACGGCAACAATGAGCGCATCCGGACCACCTGGTTCGACGAGTCCAACGCCCGGTCCCTGACCAAGGCCCTGGACGGGCTGCTGGACGACATCCGCTAGACCGTCGACGGGGGTTCGCCGAACCGGCTGCGGACACGGCAAGGGGCGCCGAGGATCAACGTGCGACCACGAACCTCGACGCCCCGACCGCGTTCCACGGCCGTCCCGGCTGCCACGCCCCGCCCTCCGGTGAGGCGGCTCCGGCCGCCACGGTCGGCCCGGGGCCGCCCTGCCTGGCGAAACCGCCACGCGATCATGCTCGAAGCGTCCGTGTCACTGCGCGGAATCGCCGCCCTGCGCCCTGGCGTCCGGTATGTCGGGTATGAGGGCGGTTCCGAGGGCCTTCCGAAGACCCGGCGGCGGCCCCGGGGGCGACGGGGGATGATTCCACTGTCCGATCACGCCTGCGATGGCCGTTTCACCGCACCGGATGCCCGAACCGGCGCTGTGGGCCCGGTATGCGCGGTGTGCGCCGCCCGGCGGCCGCCACGAATGCGGGCGGCCGCAGAGCCGTCGCCCATCCGGACCACGAGGAACCCGCCGCCCTTCAGGCAGGCCCGGGGACCCACCGGCTCACTCCGTCGCAGCCCAGCACGGTGGTGAACGCCCGCCTCGCCCCCGCCTCCGCTCAGTCCTCGCCGAGCAGGCCCGACAGGGTCGCCCCCGGGCTGATCACGTCCGGGTCGGTCCGGGCGTCGATCAGGGTGGGCAGGTCCGCCTCCAGCGCCTCGGTCAGCGCCTTCTCGAACTCCTCGGGCGTGTGCGCGGTCGCCCCGCGCGCCCCCAGGGACCGGGCGTAGCCGGCCAGGTCGAGCGGGCCGCTGATGTCCACCGCCGCCGTGCGCCCCATCTCCTTCGCCTGGTGCATGGCGATGGTGCCGTACAGCCCGTTCTGGAACACCACCACGACCACCGGCACGCGCAGCCGCACCGCCGTCTCCAGCTCCTGGCCGGTCATCAGCGCGCCGCCGTCGCCCACCGCCGCCACCACGGTCCGGTGCGGCTCCACCAGCTTCGCCGCGACCGCCGCGGGCACCGCGTACCCCATCGCGCCGCTGGTGGGCGCGAGCTGGGTGCGCGGCTCGGTGAAGCGCCACCCCCGGTGCAGGAACGCCGCGAAGTTGCCCGCGTCGTTGGTGAGCACCGTGTCCCGGGGCAGCACCGTGCGCATGCGCTCGACCACGGCCCACGGGTGCAGCCGCCCTCCCGGGTGGGAGGCGGCGGCCGGGTCGGGGACCGTCGTCTCCTCCCACGCCGCGTGCGCCGGGGCGAAGTCGCGGTACATCGCCGTGGTCGGCGACGCGGCCAGCGCCTCCAGGGCCCGCCGGGCGTCGGCGACCGCGCCCGTCCACACCCCGGCGACCGCGCCCACCTGGTCGGGGTCGATGTCGATCTGCGCGACGCGGGAGTCGACCACCCGCACCCCGGGGGCGGGGAACCGGTAGGCCTGGGTGGTGACCTCGCTCAGCCTGCAGCCCACCACCAGCACCGCGTCGGCCTCCTCCAGGGCGCCCAGCACCTGCGGCGGGCACCCCAGGCCCAGGTGGCCCAGGTAGAGCGGGTGGTCGTTGGGGAAGACGTCCTGGCGCCGCCAGGAGGCGTACACCCCGGCCTGGAAGCGCTCGGCGACCCGCACCAGCTCCTCGCGGGCGCCGCGCGCGCCGCCCCCGGCGATGATCACCGGGCGCTCGGCGCCGGCCAGCCACCGCGCCAGGCGGTCCCGCTCCTCCTCGGCGAGCGAGGGGCGGGGCGGGAACGTCCCGGGCAGGGGGCCCACCACCCCGGCCGGCTGTCCCCACAGGTCGCCCGGGACGGCGATGGCGACCGGTCCCGGGCGGCCCGAGGTGGCGATGCGCAGCCCGCGCGCGGTCGCCTCCACCAGCCGGTCGGCGCGCGTCACCGTCGTCGACCACTTGGTGATGGGGGCGTAGAACGCCGTCAGGTCCACCTCCTGGAACGCCTCCCGGCCCAGCCGGTCGCTCTCCACCTGGCCCAGGAACACGATCATCGGCGTGGAGTCCTGCCTGGCCGTGTGCACCGCCACCGCCAGGTTGGACGCGCCGGGGCCGCGGGTGGCGGCCGCGGCGGCGGGGAACCCGATGAGCTTGCCCTCGGCCTCGGCCATGAAGCCGGCTCCGCCCTCGTGGCGGGTCGACACCAGCTGCATGTCGCTGCGCCGGTCGATCGCGTCGGCCAGTTCCAGGAAGCTCTCGCCGGGGACGGTGTAGCAGCGGCGCACGTGGGCGGCGGCGAGCAGCTCCGCCACCGCCTCGGCCGCGGTGGGGCCACTGGGCAGGGTGGTCTCGGGGGGCACGGTCGTCCTTCCGTCGTCGCAAGGCACTACGGGGCGGGGACGGCGCGCGGCCGCCCCCGCCGGTCACCGCCATCCTGCCCGAGGGGAGCGGGTCCGTCACGCGCCGGCCGGTGCGGACGGGGTGCGCCCCGCGCGGTCAGCCCAGTCCGAGGGCCCGCAGCAGCGCGGTCGTTCCGGCCGCCGCGGCGACCACGACCAGGAACGGCGCGCGCAGCAGGAGCGCGGTGGCGGCCGCCCCGACCCCGGCCAGGCGCGCGGTGTCGGCGGTGAGCGCGGAGCCCCCGTCGGAGAAGGTCTGCACGGCCACCAGCGCGGCGAGCAGCGCCACGGGGACGGTCATGGCGAACCGCCGCACGGCGGGGTGGTCGAGCAGGCGGCGCGGAGCGGCCAGCCCGGCGTACTTGAGCGCGTAGCAGCCCGCGGCGGTGACGGCGATCGCGATCCAGACGGTCATGGCCGTACCTCCTGTGCCGGTCCGAGGTCGGAGGCGCCGTCCCCGTCCCCGTCGGGGCCGTTGGCGCCGCCGGTGGCCTCGCCGCCGTCCGCGTCCTCGTCGGCGGGGGCGGGGGCGGCGGCGGGCCCCAGCAGCGCGGCGGCCGCGGCGATGAGCACCGGGACACCGGGCGGCAGCACGGGGACGGCGGCGAGGGCCAGCCCCGCGCCGACGGCCGCGACCAGCACGATCCTGCGCCCTTCGCGCAGCCGGGGCCAGACCAGGGCCAGGAAGATCGCTGGGCCCACCGCGTCCAGCCCGAAGGCGGAGGTGTCACCGACCCGCTCGGTGGCCACCGCGCCCAGCAGGGTGGTCGCGTTCCAGAAGAGGAACAGCGCGGCGAAGGTCGCCGTGAAGGCGGTCCGTGCGGCGGCCGGAGTGGGCTGGGCGAGCGCCGCGGCGGCGGTCTCGTCGATCACCCCGTGGGCGGCGACCGCCTTGCGGACGCCCCGCACGCCGAGGATGTCGGCCAGGCGCAGCCCGTAGAGGGTGTTGCGCGCGCCGAGGAGCAGGGCCCCGGCGGCCCCGGCGATGACGTTCCCGCCCCCGGCGACGACGCCGATGAGGGCGAACTGGGAGGCGCCGGTGAAGGCGAAGAGGCTCAGGGCGCAGGTCTGGGCGACGGTGAGGCCGGCCGCGACGGACGCGGTACCGAAGGCCACCCCGGAGACGCCGACGGCGAGCCCGATCCCCAGCGCGTCGCGCACCGGGGGAGAGAGTGCGAATGCTGACGTGTTCACGCCCCGAACGCTACGGAGTGGGCCCAGAGGCGGTCTTGAACGTTATTGCGCGTTCGGAGGGGAATGGGGAGGATGCCGCCATGCCTCCCTCCCCGCTGGCCGTCTTGACGGCATTGGCGCTCCTGCTCGTCGGCGGAACCGTGGTCGCCGCCGTATTACTGAGGAGGAGAGTGCTGAGGGAACGGGCCGAGGAGTGGTCGCGGTTCCAGCGCGCGCGGGCGGCGCATCCTGACGCCCGGGTGTTCGAGGTCGTCGAGGTCTACCAGAATGCCCGTTCAGGCACGAAAGCGATCATCGAATGGCACGGCACACAGGGGCGACAGGACGCCTGGTTCGACGGGTTCTTCCTCCCGCCCGGCGCGCTCGCCCTGGTCACCGGTAGGACGGGATACGGGCCGCATAACGACGATCCCGCCGTCTTCTACGTCCGCTGGGATCAGGTTCACACCTGGGTCCGGCCGGAGGTGCGGGCAGCACCCTAGTCGGCGCCTCCCGGCACCGCCCCCAGGATGCCTTTTTGGAACTCGCCCGGTGGCACACCCGTCCTGCGTTTGAAGTGGCGGGTCAGGTGCGGCTGGTCCGCGAAGCCCACGGCCGGCGCGACCTCCGACGGCGGCGTCCCCTCGGCCAGCAGGCGGCGGGCCCGCTCCACGCGCGCGCTGTTCAGGTAGGCGTGCGGTGGCAGCCCCAGGTCGCGTCGGAACGCCCGGAGCAGGGCGAACGCCGACACCCCCACCCGCTCGGCCAGCTCCTCCAACGACGGCGGATCGGCCATGGCCGACCGCAGGATCTCCCTCGCCTCGGCGACCGTGCGGCGCGGCGCCGGGGCGGCGGCCGCGCGCGCGGAGTCGGTGGCGTGCCCGGCGAGCAGCCGGTGCAGGGCCTGGCGGGTGAGCGTCGAGGCGCTGAGCCGGTCGCCCCGCTCGGCGGCACGGTGGGCGGCGCGGAGCACCTCCGCCGTCGCGGGGGCGTGCGCCGAGGAGTCGGTGAACAGGGGCGCCCCCGCCATCCCGATGTCGCGGGCCGCGTCGGCGACGACCGCCTCGTCCGGGTACAGCACCCGGTACCTCCACCCCTCCGGCACCCCCGCGTGCCCGGTGTGCACCACCCCCGGCTCCACCAGGGCGATCCCGTCCCTGCCGACCCGGTGGGTGGTGCCCTTGTAGTCGTAGACCTCGATCCCGGACTCGATCACCGCCAGCGTGTAGGCGTCGTGCGTGTGCGGGGTGAAGGCGTGCCGGACGTAGTGCGCCTTGAGCAGGTCGACCCCGGGCAGCCCGGGGTGGCGCCAGTAGCGCGCTGTGTCGCGGGGAGGCGTGCTCATCCTGCCAGCGTAGGACGGCCCGGGGCGGTCCCGGGTGGCGCGATTCACGAAATACCGCCCGATGTGCCCGAGTTGTTCTCTGCTGGTGGGACGGCCCACGCCCCCGGGCTGCACCCCAGAAAACTACTACCGAGTAATATTCGGTTTCAGTGGCGCCGGACCGGCGCCCGACCGCCCGCGCCGACCGGTGCGGGACGACGAGCCGACGAAGGAAGCCATGACGGTCGACGCACAGCCGGTTGCGGAAAAGCCGGACCCCGCCGATTACGGGTTCACCGTGGTCCCCGAGGAGCAGATCCCCGCGGAGCTCTCCGCGCTCGTGGACCGGGTGCGCTCGCTGATGGACACCGCCGCCCACACCGAGGCCGCCCCCGAGGCGCTGTCCGCGGCCGCCGACGCCGTGGCCAAGGCCGAGGAGATGCTCCGCGGCGACCGCCGCCCCATCGGCACCATGGTCCGCTACACCTACTCCGACGGCAGCACCGAGTACGGCACCATCACCAACGGCGTCTCCGGCCCGGTCAACCCCCTCGCTCCGCCGATCGACCTGGACAAGGACGGCGATGGCCTGCGCGCGGACTTCACCCTCAACGGCCTGTACGAGGGCCCGCCCGGGCTCGTGCACGGGGGCTGGCTCGCCGCCGTGCTGGACCAGGCCCTGGGCACCGCCGCCAGCGCGGCCGGGATGCCGGGCCTGACCGCCAACCTCGACGTGAACTACCGCAGGCCCACCCCGCTCAACGTGCCCCTCGAGGTCCGCGCGCGGGTGACCGGCACCGAGCGGCGCAAGGTCTTCGTCTCCGGGGAGATCCGCCACGGCGGCGAGGTCACCGCCGAGGGCACCGCCATCATGGTCCGCCTCAACCTGCCGGAGTGATCCCCGACATCCGGGGTCGGGCCGGTGGGGGGCGGTCGCGGATCCGGGTGATGGGGCCGGTCACGGGTCCGGCCGCGCCCGACGGTGCCGGGCGGCCGGTCCGGGCGCCCCCGTGTCGCCCGCGCCGCCCGTGTCGCGTCCTCCCAGGTCGCGCAGGGGGCTAAGGTGCGATACCGGGCCCTGGCGCATGCGCGGGGGCATCCGGCGCGCGACGCCGGGCGTGAAGGGGGTTACTCGCCGGTATGGCCTTTCTCATGTCCCTGTCTGAGGCGTGATGTTCAGATTTGTTACGAATGTCGGATAGACACGGAAGCGTGACCCACATCTCGACCCCCGCGACCGGTCGGCCCCGCGAGCACGGCGGCCTGGCCGAGCTCTTGTACGAACGCGCCGCCGCGCACCCCGGCGCCGCGATGCTCAGCGCGAAGGACGGCGGCGCCCCGGGCTGGCGCGACGTCTCCGGCGCCGACGTCGCCGCCCGGGTCACCGCCGTGGCCAAGGGGCTCGTCGCCTCCGGGATCGGCCCCGGGGACCGGGTCGGCCTGCTCGCCGCCAACCGCTACGAGTGGACCGTCGTCGACTTCGCGATCTGGGCGGCCGGCGCGGTGACCGTGCCGGTCTACCCCTCCTCCTCGCCCGAGCAGGTCGCCATGGTCCTCTCCGACTCCGGCGCGACCGCCTGCATCGTCGACGACGAGGACAACACCGCCACCGTGGAGGGCGTCCGCGCCTCCGTCCCCGACCTGCGCCACCTGTGGACCATGGACCCGCTGCGCGGCGAGCCCGGAGCTCTGGAGGCCCTCGCCGCCGCCGGGGCCGAGGTGCCCGACTCCGCCGTCGAGGAGCGCCGCGCCGCCGTGCGCCCCGGGGACCCGGCCACCATCGTCTACACCTCCGGCACCACCGGCACCCCCAAGGGCTGCGTGCTCACCCACGCCAACTTCTTCGCCGAGGTCGAGGCCGCCACCACGGCGCTGTCCGCCCTCTTCGACGACGGCGGCGACCCCGGCGCCGCCCCCTCCACGCTGCTCTTCCTGCCGCTGGCGCACGTGTTCGGCCGCATGGTGCAGGTCGCCGCCGTCCACGCCGGGGCCCGCCTGGGCCACGCCCCCAGCGTCCGCGAGCTCATCGCCGACCTGGGCACCTTCCGGCCCACCTTCCTGCTGGCCGTGCCCTACGTCTTCGAGAAGATCCACACCACCGCGCGCAAGCGCACCTCCGGGCTCAAACGCCGGATCTTCGACGCCGCCACCGACACCGCGGTCGCCTACAGCAGGGCCCTGGACACCCCCGCCGGCCCCGGCCCGCTGCTGAGGCTGCGCCGCCGCCTGTTCGAGCCGATCGTCTACCGCCCGCTCACCGGCGCCCTCGGCGGCCGCTGCACCCGCGTCATCTCCGGCGGCGGCGCCCTCGACGTGCGGCTCTTCCACTTCTACCGGGGCGTGGGCGTGGAGGTCATCGAGGGCTACGGCCTCACCGAGACCACCGCCGCCGTGCTCGCCAACCTGCCCGGCCGCTCCCGCGCCGGGACCATCGGCGGCCCCCTGCCCGGCGTCGAGGTGCGCATCGATGAGGACGGGGAGATCCTCGTCAAGGGCGGCCCCGTGTTCGAGCGGTACTGGAACCGCCCCGACGCCACCGAGGAGGCCTTCCGGGACGGCTGGTTCGCCACCGGCGACCTGGGCGCCGTCGACGGCGACGGGTACGTGCGCGTCACCGGCCGCAAGAAGGAGATCCTGGTGACCGCCGGGGGCAAGAACGTCGCCCCGGTCCCCATCGAGGAGCGCGTGTGCGCGTCCCCGCTGGTCGACCAGTGCATGCTGATCGGCGACGGCCGCCCCTTCGTCACCGCGCTCATCACCCTGGACCCCGAGGAGTTCGCGGCGTGGAAGGCCGCGGCGGGCAGGCCCGCCGACGCCGACGCCGCCTCCCTGGCCGACGATCCCGACCTGCGCGCCGAGGTGCAGAAGGCGATCGACGCCGGGAACTCCGCCGTCTCCCGCGCCGAGTCGGTCCGGGCGTTCACCATCGTGCCGCGCCCCTTCGGTGTCGAGGACGCCACCCTCACACCGACGCTGAAGCTGCGCCGCGCCCGCATCATGGAGCGCGAGTCCGCGGCGGTCGAGCGGATGTACGCCAAGCGCTGAGGCGCCCGGACGGCCGGGCCGGGAGCGATCCGCCGCCCCGGAGCGGCGGCGCCCCGCCCGTCCGGCCCCTCAGCCGGCCCGGCCGCCGTCCTCCGGCGCCGGGCCGGACCTCCAGGTCAGCGTCACTTTGACGGCGCCCTGGGCGGCGGTCTTGGCGAGGAACACGTCCGCCTCGGCGCTCACGTTCACCCCCAGCTCCACCGTCACCTCGTCCGGGTCGCCGGGCAGGTCGCGCAGCTCCCTCACCACCAGGGCGGACAGGGCGCGGATGCGGCCGAACACCTTCTGCGCCGTCTCGTCGGCGCTGCGCAGGATGTCCCGCCCGCTCACGTCGCGCATCTGCGGCGAGCTGCCCGCCGCCTCGATCAGCACGTAGGCGTCCTCACCGCCCCGCTCGTCGGGGAACCGCACGATCTCCGCCATCGCCTCCGCCCTTCGCACGCGGCCCCCGCCCGGTTCGGCCCGGACGGGAGACCATCTCAGCGCGGAATCCCCTTGCGCGTAAGGGAAATGTCCGGGATCGGCCGACATGAAGGTAAAAGCGTCGGGGATATACAGGCCGACTGGCGCCGAGTCGCGAACTTCGTCATGGGAGCAGATGTGTGTGCCGCCCCTACGTGGCGTACCCGAGCGTGTCCCCACCGCATGGCCGCGAGGTGCAGATGAGCGCTGAGCCGACTCCGTCGGTCGTCGGGGAGGACGGACGGGAAGATCGCGCACGCGCGCGGCACAAGGCCGCGCGGGGCCTCTACGACGGGCGCCATTGGCGGACGTCCACACATACGTCGTCGGCGGGCCAGTGCGTCGAGGCCGCACCCGCCGGGGCCGGATCGGTCCTGGTCCGCGACTCCCGCAACCGGCGGGCGGCCCACCTGTCCTTCGGCGGCGGGGAGTGGACGGCCTTCCTCGCCTGGGCGGGCGGCGCCGTGGCGCCCGGCCGGGAAGGGCGGTAGCCGCCCTCCCGGCCGCCTCGGCGCGGCCCGCTCTCAGAGCAGGTTCAGCATCAGGTCGCAGTTGCCGCGCACGTCCCGTTCGGCCGACCTGGTCGCCGGGTGCTCGGGCCCGAACACCTCGCCGTAGCGGGCGATCATCGCCGCGCGCTCCTCCTCGGGGACGGTGCCCTCCACCGCGGCCCGGTCCAGCAGCAGGTTCCGCCACACCACCAGCGTCAGCGGATGGTTCTCGCCCAGGACCTCGCGCGCGGTGCGGTGCGTGCGGGCGTCCTGTTCCAGCGCCTGCTCGGGGCGGCCCAGGGCGAACAGGTCGCTGGCGAGGTTGACCGCGTTGGCGACGGTGTTGGGGTGCTCGTGCCCCAGCCGCGCCTCGTGCACCCGCAGCGCCTGCTCGTCCAGCTTCTTGGCCTCTTCCAGCCGTCCCACCAGCCGCAGGATGACGGCGTGGTTGACGGCCGCGTCGGCGGGCAGCGGGTGGTCCTCGCCGTAGGCGGCGCGCAGCGCGTTCAGCGCGCGCTCGGACAGGGTCAGCGCCTGGTCGTGCTCGCCCACCGCGCGGAGGGCGACCGCGTGGCAGCCGGTCGCCTGGAGGGACAACAGGGAGTCGGGGCCCTCGCGCTCCAGGTAGAGGCGGTAGGTCTCGTCGGAGATGTCCAGCGCCTCCTCCAGGCGCCCGATGCGGCGCAGGATCGCGGCCAGCACCAGCAGCGCCCCCAGCCGGAACTGGTTGTCGGCCGGATAGTTGCGCTCGATGACGGTCCGCGACCCCTCCATGATGTCCAGGGCGCGCCAGTAGTCGCCCGACTCCATGTGGCCGAGCGCCAGGCAGTACTCGCTGGACAGGGTGCGCAGGTTCTCGGGGCCGAGGATCTCGATGCGGCGCTGCAGGTTGTACCGGTCGATCTCCATGGCCTCGTCGAAGCGGCCGATCAGCCGCAGGCCCACCGCGTGGATGTGCGCCACCTGCAGCGTCACCGGGTCGTCGCGCCCCATGAGGCGCTCCTGGCTCGCCAGGATCCGCTCGCTGACCTCCACGGCCTCATGGAAGCGCCCCAGGTTGCGCAGGTCCGTCGGCAGGTCGTTGCTGACCCGGAGCGTCTCGGCGTCGTCGGGGCCGTACAGGCGGGTGAGGCTGTCCACCACGTGCAGGGTCAGCTCGTGCGAGTCGTCGAAGTCGCCGAACATCGACAGCAGCACGGCGTAGAGGGCCTGGAGCCGGAGGGTCTGCGGCTCCTCGTCGCCCAGGTGGTGGGTCCAGTGCCGGATCGCGGTCTCGGCCAGGGTCCGGGAGGCCCGCAGCCGCCCCCACAGCATGAGGAACTGGGCCTGGTTGATGACCAGCTGGCGGCACCACGGGCTCTGGCAGTCCCACTGCTCGGTCTCCCACACGTGCGGCTGCAGCTCGGCGTAGCGCGGCCAGTCCGCCACCGACTCGGGGTCGCCCGGCTCGTAGTTGGCCAGCAGCTGGTGGGCGCAGTGCCGGTACTCCGCCCGCTGCTCCTCGGTCAGCGGCAGCTTCAGCGTCTCCTGCACCAGTTTGTGCAGTTGGAAGGTGCCGTTGCGGTGGTCCATCCGGGCCAGCGCGTAGCGGTCGATGCTGCGCAGCACCCGGCCCAGGCGCACCGCCGGGTCCGACAGGATCTCCTGGAGCTCTCTGGGCCCCTCCACGTTCCGCGCGCCGTTGAACAGGCGGCGCGAGATCGGCTGGGGGGCCAGGAAGGCGCACACCTGCAGCAGCCGCAGGGCCGCCGGGTCGGTCTGGTAGAGCCGGTCCAGCGCCATGTTCATGGTCGCCCCGACCGTCCACGGGTAGTCCGGCGACGGCGCGACGCTGGTCAGCAGCTCCTCCTGCTTCTCGTCGAACACCTCCAGCCAGTCCCGCGGGTCCATCATGGTCTCGTACAGCCACACGGCCGTCTGTTCCACCGCCAGCGGCAGGTCGCCCAGCTTGTCGGCGATCAGGTCGGCGTCGGGCCCGGTCAGCGCCTCCGGGCCGCGCTTGCGCAGCAGCTCGATGCTCTCCTCGCGCCGGAAGACGTCGACCTCCAGCAGGTTCCCGCCGGCGTTGCGCCACTGCGAGGACCGCGAGGTGATGAGCACCTGCCCCGGACCGCCGCTGGGCAGCAGCGGCCGCACGTCCTCGGGGTCGGCGGCGTTGTCGTACACCAGCAGCCAGTCGCTGTGGGGCTCGCCGGAGCGCAGTGCCTCCAGGACCGACCGGGAGATGCTCGTCGGGTCGCGGTCGATGTCCACGCCCAGCCGCGGGGCCAGATCGATGAGCGACTGCTGGATCTGGGTGGGGGTGTCCGCGGGGATCCACCAAACCAGGTCGTACTCGTCGCGGTGGCGCCAGGCGAACTCGGTGGCCAGCTGGGTCTTGCCCACGCCGCCCATGCCGCGCAGGGCCTGCGGCAGGATGTGCGTGTCCCCCGAGGCCAGCCGCCGGGCCAGCTCCTCCAGCAGGTCGTGGCGGCCCACGAAGGACGGGTTGCGGGGCGGGACCCTGCCCCAGACGGCCGGACGGCCGCGCTGCCCGGGGGGCCGTGGCGGCTCCGGTGCGGCGGGGCGCTCCGGGCGTGCCTCTTGGGCGGGCACTCCCGGGCGCTGCGCGGCGGGCGCCCCGCCACGGCCGGCTCCAGGGAACACGGAATCTCCAGCAGCCACGTCGTCCCTCTGTTCTGGTCGTTCCTGGTGGTGCGCGGGCGCCGGCTCGCGCGCCCGCTCGTGCTCGGGGCCCGCGGGCCCGGTCCCGCCCGCCGGGGCCACGTCCCACAGGTCGGCGGCCGTCCGCATCACCCCGGGCAGTGCCCGCATCGCGGGCCGCAGCGCGCGGGCGATGGGCGCGGTCTCGTCGTGGACGGGCGGCAGCGCCGGGTCGAAGGTGCGCCCGTGCAGCAGCGCCGCGAACGCCTCCATCCACGGGGCCGCTCCGGCGAACCGCTCGGCGGCCAGGGCGAGCAGCGCCCGGATCCGCTCGCGGGTGCCCCCCGAGGCCAGCAGGGCGGCGCGCACCCCCGGACGGAAGCCCAGCGACACCTGGTCGGCGCGGGTGATGGGGATGCCTCCGGGGCGCCGCACCACCAGCCCCGACCACAGCGCCTCGGCCAGGTCGGAGGCGGTGGCCTCGGGCACGAAGCGCGCCCGCACCGCGTGCGCCGTCGGCAGGTTCAGCGGCACCGCCGCCAGGCACACGGCCAGCTCCAGCGCCGGTGCGGAGGCCGTCTCCCGGAACCGCGCCACCAGCTCGCCGGCGTCCGCCGGGTCGGGGCCGGCGCCGCGCCGCACCAGCGGGCGGGGCTGGGCCGACGGGGGCGGGTCGCCGGTCGCCTCCTCGGCGTAGAGCACCGAGGCGTTCAGCTCGTGGGCCTCCGGGCGCTGGGACACGAAACCGGCCCAGGCGCCCAGCTCATCGGTGTCGAGCGGGACCACGGGCACCGGCACCGCGCCGTCCGGGGCGGCGCCGGGCCGCCCCGGTCCGAAGGGCTCGGCGAGGCCGTCGACCGGCGCGGCGGGCACGGTCCGGTAGGCGGCGTTGGGGGCCACGGCGGGCCCGGGGTCCTCGGGCGGGCGCAGCACCGCAAGCCGGGGGCGGATGCCGGTGCGCGGCCACTGGGCCCGGTCGAGGAGCTGGACGACGCCGACCGCGGCGGTGCGCCCCCAGCGGGCCAGCCACACCGGGACCGCCCCCCGGTGCCACCCCTCGCCGACGCCGTCGGTGAGCACGAGCACCACGTGGCTCCCGCCGTCGGCGACGAGACGCCGGGGGGAGGGGGCGGGGCCGTGCTCGGAGCGCAGCACCAGGTCGTCGTGCCAGGCCTTGTCGGAGTCCATGCGCAGGACGCGGGTGCGGGCGCACACCTTCAGCGGCGCCAGCAGCTCCAGGAACCGCTTCACCCGGGGCTCGTGCACGAGCATGGACAGGCCCGCGTCCACGAGCACGGTGAGGGAGTCGGGGGAGGCGGGCTCCCCGGAGAAGCGGGGCAGCAGCGGGACGCCGCGGGCCCCGGGGCCGGAGGGGTGGGCCAGCGCGCGCTCGGCGTACCCCTCGGCGGTGGCGTGCTCGTCCAGCGGCCCGGCGCCGGGGCGCAGGCGGGTGCGGCGCAGCCGGAGCAGGGCGCGCACCAGGCCCTGCGGATCGGGCAGGTCGGAGGCGGGCCCGGCGGCGGGGCCGGGGACGGCCAGGTCGTCCTGCCCGCCGCGGTCGGGGCGGACGGGTGAGAAGGGCGCTCCGGCACCGGGCGGGGCCCCTGCGGAACCGGGAGTGCCGTCACCGGGGGCGTCGGCGGTGGGCCCGGGCTCCCCGGGGAGGCCGGGCGGAGCGAGCGGTTCGTCGTCCGCGCCGGGGGAGCCCTCGGGGGCGTCCGGGCCGGCCTCCTGCCGGGCGGGCGCGCCGTGCGGCGCGGGCGGCGGTGGGCCCCCGGCGGCGTCCGGGGCGCCGCCGCTGCGCGCGGCCAGCCACACCGCGTCGGCGACCTCCCACCACAGGGGGCCTTCCGCGGTGTCCTGCGGGTACGCCTCATCGGGGGGCGGCTCCCGCTCCGCCCCCTCGGCCCGCGGCTGCTCGGCCCGCGGGCGGGGTCGCTCGCCTCGCGCGCTCACTCAGGGCCCGTTTCGGTCAGGCGTTGCCAGATCACGTCGAGTACGTGCTGCCAGGCATTCGGATCCCAGGATGTGGCACGCGCGCGGACATCGGAACTAACGAGATGGACCGAGTTGAGTAGCTGGTCGATGGACAGGCCGCCCTTGCCCGCCGAGCGCTCCACGAACGCGCGGATCAGCTCCCGGTCGGCGGCGGCGTCGCGGCCGGAGAAGTGCGCGGCGACGATCTCGGCGAGCTGCTCCTGCGTGGGCGGCGGCAGCTCCACCGGCAGGCAGCGGCGGCGGAACGCGGCCGGGAAGGGGCGCTCGGAGTTGCTGGTGATGACGATGAACGGGAACTCGCGGCAGACGACCTCGCCGTTGCGCACGGTCGCGGTGCGCCCGGGGTCGTCGGTGGGCACGGCGACCTCCGGCCGGGAGGCGCCCAGCCGCGCCAGCTCGGGGATGCGGAACCGACCGTTCTCCATCACGTCCAGCAGGTCGTCGGCCAGGTCGGCGTCGCCCTTGTCGAACTCGTCGATGACCAGCACCCGGGGCAGCTCGGCCGGGAGGAGCGCGGTCCCCAGCGGCCCGAGCCGCAGGTAGTCCCCGATCGGGCGGCGCACCTCGCGCTCGGCGGCCTCGGGCCCCAGCGCCGCGGCGTCGGCGCTGATGTCGTGGATGCGGGCCAGCGGGTCGTAGGAGTACAGGCCGTCGGCCAGGGAGGTGCGGCTGGTGACCGACCAGCGCAGCACGCGGCCCAGGCCCAGCTCCCGGGAGACGCGGTAGGCCAGGCTCGACTTGCCCACCCCGGGGCGCCCGGTGACCAGCAGCGGGCGGCGCAGCAGCAGGGCCGCGTTGACGGCGTCGGCCACCGCCGTCTCGGCCTCGGAGAGCCGGCGCGTCCGCGCGCCGTGCCCCGGCCCCAGCACCCGCTCCATTTCAGCCTCGTCGATCGGAGGTTCCGACCCGTCCGGAATCCCGGGGAAGCGGCGCCACGGCGGCGGCGGGGGGAGCCGCTCGCCCAGCGGCGGCGCGTACGGGCTCGGCGTTCCGGTGCCCCGGTAGATCCACCAGGAGGGGAACGCGGGGCCGCTCTCGGGCCGCCCGGGGCCGGGCTCCGGGGCGGACGTCATCGGCGGGACCTCCCTATTCGCTGTCCGGGGTCTCCTCGGGGGCGGCGATGGCCCCGGGCCCGCGCTCCTCGGCGGCGGGGCCGGTGAGGTCGCTGAGAAGTGCGATGTCGAAGGGGTCGCCGGTATTCGTGGTCGTCGCGTCGGAAATGTCGGTATCGGTGGCCGCGATACGCCATTCGAGCAGGCGTTTCGGGAGGGCGTCGATCTCCTCTCGGGTGAGCCGGTGACGCTCTCGGGAAATCAAGGTATCGAAAGCGTACTCGTTCTCCAACGGAGGAATGGGCGCCGTGTTCTCACGCTCCTCGGCCGGGCGCCGCGGGGGCGGGGCCCGGCGCGCCGCCGGGGCCCGCCAGGCGACCACCGGCACGCCCGATTCCAGGGCCGCGGCGAGCGCCTCCCGGAGACCGTGCGCACCCCCTTCGACCAGCAGGCACACCGCGACCGACGGGTCGCTGAGCCGGTCGTGCAGCGGCCCGGCGGCCCGGTGGTGGGCCCCGATCCTCCGCACCCGCCCCTGGCCGCTCCCGGTCACGTGTTCGATCCGGCGCCGCCGCTGCCGCCGGGCGCGGCTCCATTGCCGCGCCCGCTGCCGCTCGTAACTGTGGAGAACGATTTCATACGCGCTGCCCAGCCGCTCCCCATAAGGGCTCATCGGGGTCCTGATCCTCCAGTGCGGCACGTCGCCGGAAATGAGCAGCTCGAAAGGGAGGACGAACTCCAGGGCCAGCTCCGGGGCGTGCGCGCGCGAGCGCTGCTCCAGCATCCGCTCGACGTCGGTGACCATGTCCAGCACGGCCGGGCGCAGGCCGCCCGCGTCCACCCGGAGCGCGCCGTGCGGCGTCACCGTGCCCCCGGCGCGCACGCGCGCGTGCAGCTCGTACCGGCGCGGCCGTCCCGGCGGGCCGGGCAGCGGCTCGGCGATGAACTCCAGGCGGGCACCGGCGCGCGCCGCCGGCGCCGGGCCGCCGCGCAGCCGCAGCAGCGCCTCCCGGGGCACCTCGCCCGGCCCGCGGGTGTCGGCGTAGGCGCGCAGCACCGCCGGGTCGCCGATACCGAGCCGGGCCGCCTCCTCGGCGAAGACCACCTCCAGGGGAAGCCCGTCCCCGCGCGGGGCCAGGCCGCTCAGGTGGTCGAAGGCCTCCAGGGCCGTGCGGAACGGCGCCCCCTCCAAGGCGCGGGAGGCCGTCGCGGCCCGGTAGGCGGCGGCCGCGTCGCCGAACGGCACCGCCCCCAGCGCGCGCTCCACCCCCTGCCGCCCGGGGTCGGCGGCCAGCGGGGACAGCGACGGGACGGCCTCGACCGGCACCACCGCGGCCAGCCGGCCGCCCCCGCCGTCCGGCCCCACCAGCGCCTGTCCCACGATGCCCATCACCGCGCCCTCCTCCACGTCCAGCACCCCGCACCCGCTGAACCCGGGCAGGATCCCCATCGGCCCGCCCGGGTCCAGGTCGAGCTGGGCGGCGCCGGCGCGCACCCCGTCGCCGACCACCCGGCCGAAGGCGCTGAGCCCGAACGGGGCGTCGGCGGCGTACCGGGCGGGGTGGCCGCGCACGTGCACCGCCCGGGGCCGCCGGGTGCGCCGGATCCGCTCCATGACGCCGCGCAGCACCGCGGGCTCGGGGTCGGCGGCGCCGGGCGCCGGGTCCAGGAGCAGCACCGCGGTGTCCCCGGCCGGGTCCCAGGCGTCGGGGTCGACCCGGGCCGTGCGGCGGGTGAACCCGCCCGCGCCGGGCACCTCGACGGGCACGGCGGCGGCCCGCGCCGGAGGCGCCTGCCCGCGGGGGCGCTCCAGCGCGGCGTCGACGACGTGGGCGCAGGTGAGGATCCGGCCGCCGGGCAGGACGACGCCGCCGCCGGCGACCGCACCATGGAGGGTGGGGATCCGTACCTGCCACGTGGGGAGGGAGAGCGGTGCGGGGGTGAGGGGGTGGGAAGGAGAAGCCACCGTGGCGCGGTCTCTTTCTGCGGTTGTCCAAGGTGTGTGATTCGGTTGGCTCCTTATTGTTCCCGTCGCGGTCGTGAATACGCTATGTAGGGATTCGGCTACTGGAAAATCGCAGGTAGGGGAGGTGAGGGCGGAACGGGGGCGCCTCCCGGCCGTTACGGAGCGGTTATCAAAGGGGGGAGTGGGAGGGAGGGGAGGGTATGCGCCCGCCGCGACCAGAATGGCGGTTCACCTGGGCCCTTGCGCGTCAGTGGAGGTGAGGGCGGTGCGCCGGGGAGGGGCCGAAGGCGGGTGCCCCGAAGCGTCGGCGGCCGAGCCGAGTCCCCGGTGGTCGCGTCCGTTGGAGCGGTGTGATCGGCGGCCGGCCGGGTCGGCCCGCCGGTGACGGCCCTGGGGCGGGGCCGAGCCGCCGTCGCGGCCTCGGCCAGCGGCGCCCCGCCCCACCGGCGTGACACCGTTCTTCCTGAGGGAAGCGGCGTTTCTCCAGGGCGGCCGTGCTCGTCACCCGAGGGTCGGGATCGACTTCCACCGCAGGTACTCGTCGAGCCCCTCCGGGCCGAACTCGCTGCCGACCCCGCTCGCCTTGCGCCCGCCGAACGGCGTGTTCACGTCGATGTTGTAGGCGTTGACGCCGAACGTCCCCGCGCGCACCCTGCGCGCCACCGCCAGGCCCCGCTCGGGGTCGGACGTCCACACCGACCCCGCCAGCCCGTACTCGCTGTCGTCGGCCAGGCGCACCGCCTCGTCGTCCCCCTCCGGCCCCTCGCCGTCGTAGGGCACCACCACGACGACCGGGCCGAAGATCTCCTCGCGCGCGATGCGCATGTCGTTGCCCGCGTCGGCGAAGACGGTCGGCTCCACGTAGAACCCGCGGTCCCGGCCCCCGCCCTTCGGGCGTCCCCCGCCCGTGGTGATGCGGGCGCCCTCCTTGAGGCCGAGCGCGATGTAGCCCTCGACGCGTTCGCGCTGGCGCTCCGAGACCAGCGGCCCCACCTCGGTCGCGGGGTCGGCCGGGTCGCCGACGCGCAGCGAGGCCACCTTCTCCGAGACCGCCTCCACCACCTCGTCGTAGCGCGCGCGGGGCGCGAGCACGCGCGCCTGGGCGATGCACGCCTCCCCGTTGTTGAGCAGCGCCGTGAGCGGCAGCATCGCCAGGTAGGCGTCGAGGTCGGCGTCGTCCAGGATCACCGCGGCCGACTTGCCGCCCAGTTCGAGGCTGCAGCCCTTCAGGCGTTCGCCGCACAGCGCGCCGATGCGGCGCCCGGCGGCGGTCGAGCCGGTGAAGGCGACATGGTCCACGCCCGGGTGGGCCACCAGGTGCTCGCCCGTCTCGCGCCCGCCCGCCACGATGTTGAGCACGCCCGGCGGCAGGTCCGCCTCTTGGGCGGCCTCGGCCAGCAGGTACGGGTCGAGGGGCGTCTCAGGTGCGGGCTTGACCACCACCGTGCACCCGGCCAGCAGCGCGGGGGCGATCTTGGCGGCGATGAGGAACTGCGGCACGTTCCACGGCACGATCGCCGCGGCCACCCCGGCGGGCTCGCGCTCGACGTGAACGGGCCCGAGCAGCCCCGGCCGGACATCGCCCCAGTCGACCTGGTCGGCCAGGCCCGCGTAGTACTCCAGCACCGCGTGGGCGAGCGGGGCCTGGGCGAGCTGCGAGAAGGACAGGGGGCTGCCCATCTCGGCGGTGATGAGCTCGGCGAGGTCGCCGGTGCGCCGGCCGAACGCCTCGGCCAGCCTCCCGAGGGCCGCGGCCCGCTCGGCGGGGGAGGTCCGCGGCCAGGGCCCGGAGTCGGCGGCCCTGCGGGCGGCGTCCACGGCGAGGTCGATGTCGGCTGGGGTGCCCTCGGGGGCCGACCCGACGGTCCGCCCGTCGTGGGGGCAGTTCACCCGGAGCACCCCGTCACCCGCGGGCGCGGCCCACCGTCCGTCGATGAAGAGCCGGTCGTGCGTCGTCATCACGCCTCCCTGGATATGCAGAACAGGTTTCAGTCTGCATTCCGCGCATGGAGAAGGCTAGACGGGCGCACGGGATCGATTCCTGAAACTGGTTATCGATAGTGGTCCGGCCCCCTGTCCGTCGAGATCGTCGCCGGGGGGCGTGGGGTGCGGGGGGCGTCCTGGGTGGTGGAATCGCCACCTGATCTGCATAAAAGCGTCGATTTCACGACGCGGGACGGCCTGGCCCTCTCTCGGTGCCCGTCATGCCTGGTATGAGTGGGCCGGGCGCCCCGTATGGACCCGCGGCGGGTCTGCGGGATGCCGTCGTAGCGCGCGGGGTCAAGGTGGGGCCGGAACGGGGGAACCGGGCCGACCGTCCTGCGGCCCGCCGGAGCCGGGCCGTGCGGGCCCGCCCAGGTCGTGGCGGGGACGCTGCCGCGCCTCCGGGGGATGTGTTCCTCGGGACACCGCCGGCGCGGCGCGGAGGCGCTCCGGCACCCGTGCGATGGTCGTAGGCTCAGGAGTCGTCCGCCGTCCCACCGACTCGCTTGAGGGGAACCCCGCGCAATGGCCGATCCCTTCGTCCACCTGCACGTCCACACCGAGTACTCGATGCTGGACGGTGCGGCGAAGCTGAAGAACCTCTTCGAGGTCGCCCAGCAGGAGAAGATGCCCGCGGTCGCCATGACCGACCACGGGAACATGCACGGCGCCTACGACTTCTACAAACAGGCGCAGGCGGCGGGGATCACCCCGGTGATCGGCGTGGAGGCCTACGTCGCGCCGGAGTCGCGGTACCACAAGAAGCCGGTCCGCTGGGGCGACCCCAGCCAGAAGAGCGACGACGTCTCCGGTGGCGGCGCCTTCAACCACATGACCATGTGGGCGCGGAACAAGGAGGGGCTGCACAACCTCTTCAAGCTCAACTCGCGCGCCTCCACCGAGGGCTTCTTCCGCAAGCCCCGCATGGACAAGGAGCTCATCTCCGAGCACGCCGGCGGGATCATCGCCACCACCGGCTGCCCCTCCGGCGCGGTGCAGACCCGCCTGCGGCTGGGCCAGTTCGACGAGGCGCTGCAGGCCGCCTCCGACTACAAGGACATCTTCGGCCCGGAGAACTTCTTCGTCGAGCTGATGGACCACGGCCTGGACATCGAGCGCCGTGTGCGCGAGGGCCTGCTGACCATCGCCAAGCAGCTCGACCTGCGGTTCGTCGTCACCAACGACTCGCACTACACCTACGAGAACGAGCGCGACGCCCACGACGCGCTGCTGTGCATCCAGACCGGGTCCAAGCTCGCCGACGAGAACCGGTTCAAGTTCGGCGGGTCCGGCTACTACCTGAAGACCGCCGAGCAGATGCGGGCCATCGACACCTCCGACGCATGGCTGGAGGGGTGCAGGAACACCCTGGCCATCGCCGAGATGGTCGACACCACCGGGATGTTCGACTACTACGACCTGATGCCCAAGCTCCCCTGGCCCGAGGGCGAGACCGAGGAGAGCTTCTTCCACAAGCAGGTCATGCAGGGGCTGGAGCGGCGCTTCCCCGAGGGCATCCCCGACGGCTACGTCGAGCAGGCCGAGTACGAGATCGACGTCATCGTCCAGAAGCGGTACCCGTCCTACTTCCTCGTGGTCGCCGACTTCATCAACTGGGCCAAGGAGAACGGCATCGCCGTGGGCCCGGGGCGCGGGTCGGCCGCGGGGTCGCTGCTGGCCTACGCGCTCGGCATCACCGACCTCGACCCCATCCCGCACAGCCTGATCTTCGAGCGGTTCCTCAACCCCGAGCGCGAGTCCCCGCCCGACATCGACATCGACTTCGACGAGCGCCGGCGCGGCGACGTCATCCGGTACGTCACCGAGAAGTACGGCGAGGACAAGGTCGCCATGATCGCGACCTTCGGCACCATTAAGGCCAAGGCCGCCATCAAGGACGCCTCGCGCGTCCTGGGCTTCCCCTACGCGCTGGGCGACCGCGTCTCCAAGGCGTTCCCCCCGGCCGTGATGGGCAAGGACATCCCGCTGACCGGCATCTTCGACGAGAAGCACGCCCGGTACAACGAGGCGGGCGAGCTGCGCAAGCTGTACGAGGAGGACGTCGAGGTCAAGCAGGTCATGGACCTGGCCCAGGGCCTCGAAGGGCTGATCCGGCAGACCGGCGTGCACGCCGCGGGCGTCATCATGAGCTCGGAGACCATCACCGACCACATCCCGGTCATGATGCGCGACTCCGACGGGGTCATCATCACGCAGTTCGACTACCCGACCTGCGAGACGCTCGGCCTGATGAAGATGGACTTCCTCGGGCTGCGCAACCTGACCATCATGGACGACTGCATCAAGAACATCGAGGCCAACCGGGGCGAGAAGGTCGAGCTGCTCGACCTGACCCTGGACGACGGGCCCACGTTCGACCTGCTGCAGCGCGGCGACACCCTGGCGGTCTTCCAGTTCGACGGCGGCCCGATGCGCGCGCTGCTGCGGCAGATGAAGCCCGACCACTTCGAGGACATCTCCGCCGTCGGCGCCCTGTACCGGCCCGGCCCCATGGGCGCCAACTCGCACATCAACTACGCCCTGCGCAAGAACGGCCAGCAGGAGATCACCCCGATCCACCCGGAGCTGGCCGATGCGCTGGAGGAGATCCTCGGCACGACCTACGGCCTGATCGTGTATCAGGAGCAGGTCATGCAGATCGCCCAGAAGCTCGCCGGGTACACGCTCGGCGAAGCGGACCTGCTCCGCCGCGCCATGGGCAAGAAGAAGAAGGAGGTCCTCGACCGCGAGTTCAAGCCGTTCAGCGAGGGGATGAAGAAGAACGGCTACTCCGACGAGGCGATCAAGACCCTGTGGGACATCCTCGTCCCCTTCTCCGACTACGCCTTCAACAAGGCGCACTCGGCCGCCTACGGGCTGGTGTCGTACTGGACCGCCTACCTGAAGGCGAACTACCCGGCCGAGTACATGGCCGCGGTGCTCACCTCGGTCGGCGACGACAAGGACAAGAGCGCGCTCTACCTGAACGAGTGCCGCCGCATGGGCATCAACGTGCTGCCGCCGGACGTCAACGAGTCCCACGCCACGTTCACCCCGCGCGGGGAGAAGGAGATCCGCTTCGGCCTGTCGGCGGTGCGCAACGTCGGCACCAACGTCGTCGAGGGCATCGTCAAGGCGCGCAAGGAGAAGGGGCGCTTCACCTCCTTCGCCGACTTCCTGGACAAGGTGCCCCAGCAGGTCTGCAACAAGCGCGTGGTGGAGTCGCTGATCAAGGCGGGCGGGTTCGACGAGTTCGGCGAGCCGCGCAAGGGCCTGGTGCTCGTGCACGAGCAGGCCATCGACGCCATCATCGGGCACAAGCGCGCCGAGGCGGCGGGGCAGGACTCGCTGTTCGGCGGGATCGCCGAGCCGGAGTCGGGCATCCAGGTGGTGCCGGACATCCCCGAGGGCGAGTGGGACAAGACCACGCTGCTGGCCTTCGAGCGGGAGATGCTGGGCCTGTACGTGTCCGACCACCCGCTGCTGGGGCTGGAGAACCTGCTGGCCTCCAACGCCGACTGCTCGGTGGCCGACCTGGCCGACCGGTCCGACGGCACCATGGTGACCGTGGGCGGGCTGCTGTCGGGGCTGACCCGCAAGATCACCAAGCAGGGGAACAGCTGGGCGATGGCCCAGCTGGAGGACCTGGGCGGCGCGGTCGACTGCATGATCTTCCCCAACACCTACCAGCTGTGCTCGCACGTGCTGGCCGAGGACGCGGTGCTGTTCGTCAAGGGGCGGCTGGACCGGCGCGAGGACGTGCCCAAGCTGATCGCGATGGAGGTCATCCAGCCGGACCTGTCGCAGGTGGGCAAGGAGCAGCCGGTGGTGGTGTCGATGCCGATCTCCCGGGTGCAGAAGGGCACCATCTCGGAGTTCCGCGACATCCTGTCCCGGAACAAGGGGCAGACCCAGGTGCACCTGCAGGTGCACAATGGGCCCCGCACCACGGTGTTCGCGCTGGACGAGGGGCTTCGGGTGAGCCCGTCGCCGGAGCTGATGGGCGAGCTGAAGGCGCTGCTCGGCTCCAACTGCCTGGGCGGCGTCTAGACCCCGGCCCCGCCCGGGGCACCCGCGTTTTGGGCCCCGTTCTCCCGGAGGGGAGGGCGGGGCCTTCGTCGTGCCCGGGAGGTGTCCGGAGGTGTGTCCGGCGGCACACTTGCCAAGCGATCGGTACCGATATATCGTTAACTATCAAGATAGAAAACCACCTATCGGGACCGGTCGGTAGTGCGGCACGCACCCTCCGGCCCCGGAACGAGGAGGACACCATGACCGCGATGGCGATGCCGTGGCCCTGGGGCGGCCGCGACGACGAGGACGCGCACGGACCGCGGGACGCGCGGCCGGGCGCCGAACACCACGGGCGGGGCGGCGGCCGCTCCGCGCCCTGGGGCGAGCTCGACCCCCGGCGGGCGCTCAAGCACTGGATGAAGATGGGCGAGGGGCGTCCACACGGCCACGGGAGGGGAGGCTGGCGCCCGCCCGAGGGCCCGTTCGGCGGAGGCCCCGGGCCGCACATGCCGCCGGTCCCCCCGGGGCCGCCCGCGCCGCCCGCGGGCCCCTGGGGGCCGCCCTTCGGGTTCGGCGGGCCGGGCGGCCCGTTCGGCGGAGGGCGCGGGGGCCACGGAGGGCGCCGCGGCCAGCGGGCCCGCCGGGGCGATGTGCGCACCGGAATCCTGCTGCTGCTGGCCGAGGGGCCGCTCAGCGGCTACGAGATCATCCGCGAGGGCAAGGAGCGCAGCTCCGGCACCTGGCGGCCCAGCCCCGGGTCGGTGTACCCGATGCTCCAGCAGTTGGAGGACGAGGGGCTGGTCCGCCCGGTCACGACCGAGGGCGGCGGCCGCCGGCGCCCCTACGAGCTGACCGAGGAGGGCCGTGCGTACGTGGAGGAGCGCGGCGGCGACCTGACCCCGCCGTGGCAGGCGGCGGCCGAGGAGTTCGAGGACGCGCACTCCGGCCAGATGGAGGTGCAGGCGCTGGCCTACCAGCTCATGGCCGCGGCCGCCCAGGTGGCCCAGGTCGGCACCCCCGAGCAGCAGGAGCGCGCGAAGCGGATGCTGTCGGAGACCCGGCGCGAGCTGTACCGGATCCTCGCCGAGGACGACACCGCCCCCGAGGAGGAGCCGGACGAGGACGAAGAGGAGTAGTCCTCAGGGGGTGAGGAGCCCCCGCCCGGATGAGGAAGGCGGGGCCGCACGGGGGCGGCCCCGCCTTCGCCGTGTCCGCCGGACGGTGCCCGCGGACGGAGCCCCATCCGCCGAGGGGCCGGCGCCGGTCGAGGACGCCGAAGGGGATGGGTCCTGCGAGCGGCGCCGTTGCCCGGCGGCGGTCGTTCTGACGTGTCTCGTGCGGGGCGGGTGCGGGCGCGCTACATGTCCACCATCCTCCGCAGCATCTCCAGTTGGCCCACGTGGGCCGCTGTCTCCTCCACCATGTGGATCAGGACCCAGCGCAGGGTCACCGGCGGCTCGCCCACGCGGGAGCGGCGCGCGCCGGACCGGGGCTCCAGGCGGGCGGTGATCGTCCGGGAGCGCTCGCACTGCGCCTCGTATGCGCCGATGAGGCCCACGAGCCCCGTGCCGGGGTCGGGCCGCCAGTCGGCGCCGGGGCCGGGCGCGGGCGCCCCTTCCGGCGGGTCGAACACCCGGTCCGGGCGGCCGAGCAGGACCGCCTCGAACCAGTGCTGCTCCGACCAGGTCAGGTGGGACACCAGGCCGCGCACCGTCAGCATCGGCGAGCCCGGTACCGGGGCGGCGGCGGACGCGGCGGGTGACAGCCCGGCGCAGGCACGGCGCACGGACGCGCGGTGCCGGTCCAGGAAGGCGCTGAGCATCGTGGTCTCGTCCGCCCACACCGGGGGCGGCGCCGGGCGGCACGCCCCGGGGTCGGCGAGCGCGGATTGACCGTCGCAAGTCGTGTCCATGCGCTCATTGTCACCGGGGCCCCCGAGGCGGACCACTGGTTTTCCGGCCCGCGGAGCGGGATAGATTCGTGTGAGCGGAAACGGAAGGGGGCGCCCGGATGGTGCGAGGGCGGTTGGCCGCGGGCGGTGCGGTGCTCGGGGCGGTCGCGCTCCTCGGGATCCCCCTCGGCGTGCTGTGGTGGTGGCTGGCGCCGAGGCCGGAGGTCACCGTCGGCCTCGACGGGCGGTCCCTGCCGTACCCCATCAGCGAGACGGCGTTCTCGGTCCAGGGCCACTACGCCCTCATCGCCGCCGGGGCCGGGATGGCCACCGGGTACGGCGCCTTCCTCATCCAGTACCGGATGGCCCGCCGCCGGGCCGACCGGGGCAGGCCGCCGCTCGACGTGCGGATGGCGTGCCTGCTCGGCCTGGCCGCGGGGGCGGCGCTGGGCACCGTTCTGATGTGGCGCACCGGAGTGCTCCTTGACGGGGACGCCTTCGCCCGGGCCCTGGCCGCCGCCGAGCCGCAGGACGTGCTCACCGACCGCCTCCGTCTGGACGCGACGGCGGCCCTGGTGATCTGGCCGTTCGTTGCGGTGCTGCAGTACGGACTGTTCGACGCGGTCAGCACGTGGCGCAAGGACGTCCCCGTCGAGTCCGTGGCGGCCGAGCGGGCAGGAGAGGCGGACGCGGCGGTACCCGCCGAACAGGAGGAGGCCGAGAAGGCCTCGCAGTAGCCGTCCCCCATCGCGTTGATCTCGGGAGAAACGACGCTACCGGCGCGGTTTCAGCGTCGGTTATCACGAGATCAACGACGGGTGGTCGGGGCGTGGCAGGGCGGCCGCCGTCTACCAGCGGCGGTGCCGCTCGACCTTGGGGGCGTCGCCGTCGCCGCGCCAGGTGCCGCGGCCGCCGTCCCCGGCGAAGTCTCCGCCCAGGCCGGTGTCCACCCGGCCGAGACCGCGCCCGCAGGCGGCGGCGAAGGAGCGGACCAAGGCCTCCTCCCGGGGCCGCGGGGGTGCACCGTTCCCCGGCCCCCGCCGCCGCAGTTCGGGGAAGCCCTCCAAGGCGGTCGTGCGCAGGGCGCCGACGGGGCCGGGGGCCGTCTCCGCCGCGCGGGCCTCCGCCAGAAGCGCATCCCCGGCGAGCGTGCGCGGCCCCAAGCGGCCCCCGGTCGCCCGGTACACCCAGTGGACCCCGAACCAGCACCCGTACAGGGCCGGGGCGGCGAGCGCCACGCGCGGCAGCGGGGCGGCGGCCAGCGCGATGGCGGCCGCGCACGCGCCGCACGCCACCGCGCCGGGCAGCCCGCCCAGCAGCCGCCGCGCAACGTGCAGCAGGAACGGGTAGGCCATCAGCAGCAGGGCGAAGGCGGCAGGGAACAGCGCGTGCACGGGGTCGGGGCCGGGGCGCATGCCCGCCAGCAGCAGCACGGCGCCGAGCACGGCCGCTGCCGCACCGGCGCCCGCGTGCACGGCCCAGGCGGCACGGCGCAGCCGCCGGACCCGGCGCAGCGTCTCCGGGGCGGAGAACAGGCCCAGGCGGCGCAGGCGCCACAGGACCGCCGTGGTCGCGTCCCCGCGCGTCACCGACTCGACCAGGCGCTCGGCCGGGACGCAGCGTCCGGGCTCCAGCGAGGCGCCCATGATCCGGCCGAAGGGGGACGGAGGGCGGGGGAGCGGGGGCGTACCGTGCGGCGCCTGCTCGGGAGGCGACACCGCGCCGTTGCCGCGCGCGATCACCTTGGCGGAAAGGTACAGCTCGGCGAGCGCGACCTCCCCCAGGCGGGTCCTGCCACCCGCGAGCATGCCCAGGTCGGTCGGGTCGAGCTCGTCGGCGCCGATGGCGGGGAGCCGCGGGCCGGCGGCGCGGGCGCGGGCGTAGCCCCAGCGGGAGAGCAGGAGGCAGAGCGCGGTCAGCACGTGGAGGATGACCGTGCCGAGCACGACCGCCGGGACCATCGTGCCTCCCTGACGCGTCCCGCCTTCGGATGTGATGCAGACCACCGTAAGACGGCGACGGTCCGGTGAAAAGTACCTTGCGCTAAGTAGCACACACCGGGGCGGAGATGGGCCTCCCGGAGCACGAATCGGACGGCGGGGAGGGAGGGGCGGAGTTCCACGTCACCGGAAGACGGCCTGGGGCCGTCGGACCCCCGGCGGTCCGCCGGCCGGGTCGCGGAGGTTCGCGGACAAGGACCTCCTGGGCCAGGTCCGGATCGAGTCGGGGCTGAAGGGCCGTCCGTGACGCCGCCCCTGCACCTCTACCGGCCCGCCGTCGGCCGTGGTTCGTAGCCCCTGGCCCGTCAGTACGCGGCGATGGGGCCGGTCGTGGCGCGGGTCAGGTCGAGCAGGTCCCTGGGGGACAGCTCCATCTGCAGGCCCCGGCGGCCCGCCGACACGTACACCGTCTCGTGGTCGCCCACCGACGCGTCCACCACCGTGCGCAGCCTCTTGCGCTGCCCCAGCGGGCTGATGCCCCCGCGCACGTACCCGGTGGCGCGCTCGGCGTCCTTCGGGTCGGCCATCGCGGCCTTCTTCCCGCCCGCCGCCGCGGCCAGCGCCTTCAGGTCCAGCGTGGCCGAGACCGGCACCACGCCCACCGTCAGCACACCGTCGACCTCGGCCACCAGCGTCTTGAACACGCGGTCGCGCGGGACGCCCAGCGCGTCGGCGGCCTCCTCGCCGTAGGAGGAGCCGCCGTCGCCCGAGGCCTCGTAGGTGTGCAGTGTCGTCTCGATCTTCGCCCGGCTCGCCGCGATGGTCGCCGGGGTCCCCTTTCCGCTCACGCGGCCAGCCTAGTGCGGCCGCGGAGCGGGCCGCCGGGTCCGGTGGGCCCGGCGGGGAGGCCGCCGAGGGGCGGCGCCCCTCACACGGTCAGCGCCGGCCCGGCCGTCTCCGGGGCGCCGGCGTCGCCGCCCGTCTCGTCGGGCATCTCGCGCGCCAGCCAGGTCTCCACCTCGAACAGCGACCCGCCCGCGGCGCGGTCCAGCACCGCCAGGATGGTCGACATCTTGTGCTCCTCCTCCACCTGCTCGGAGAGGAACCACTGGAGGAACTGCTCGCCGGTGTAGTCGTTCTCCTCGCGGGCGACGCGCTGCAGCACGTGGAACTGCTCGGTCACGCGCTGCTCCTGGGCCAGGGCGAGGGCCACCAGGTCCCGCGGAGCGTCGAAATCGTTCTGGATTTCGTCGACCCGGGGGATGGAGGTGGGAACGTCCCGGTCGAGCAGGTAGCGCACGATCATCATCGCGTGGTCGCGCTCCTCCAGCGACTGGCGGTAGAAGATCCGCGCGAGCTGGGGCAGGTGGCGGTCGTCGAACCAGGCCGCCAGCGCCACGTACTGGTGCGAGGCGGTGAACTCGTGCCGCACCTGGTCCAGCAGGAGGCGGTGGAACTTGGAAAGGCCGTGCTCGGTGGTCTGCGGTGTGGAAGCCATGCCCTCACAATAACGCTTCCCAAAAGCCGGGTCGATCAAATACACGGCAATTCTCGCCACACAGGGAAGCCTTTCTTGAGAGGAATTAGGTTAGCCCTCCCAAAGTTAGGCCAGGCTTATTGCATGCTTTTATGGTGAGGCTTGCCTGAACGGTGGCGAACGGGGGCCGAAGGGGGTGCGGCGGGCGAAAGGGGAGCGGCGCCGCCGCGCGCCGCCGCGGAGCCGGCCCGTCCCGCCCGTGACCGCGGTCACCCCGCCCGACCAGGGCGCTCCTGGGGCGCACGGGGCGCCCGGCCCCTAGAATGGGGCCGTGATCTCCCGAATCGATCTCCGAGGCACCACCGGCGACCCGCGCGACCTGCTGCCCCGCGCCGAGACCGACGTCGAGGCGGCCGTGGCCAAGGTCCGCCCCATCGTCGAGGACGTCCGGCATCGCGGCACCGACGCGCTGATCGAGCTCGCCGAGCGCTTCGACGGGGTCCGCATCACGGGCATCAAGGTGCCCGAGGAGGAGATCGCCGCCGCGCTGCGCACCCTCGACCCGTCGGTGCGCGCCGCCCTGGAGGAGTCCATCCGCCGCGCCCGCCTGGTCCACCGCGACCAGCGCCGCACCGACACCACCACCCGCGTCGCCCCCGGCGGCACCGTCACCGAGCGCTGGGTGCCGGTCGGCCGGGTCGGCCTCTACGTGCCGGGCGGCCGCGCCGTCTACCCCTCCAGCGTCGTGATGAACACCGTGCCCGCCCAGGAGGCCGGGGTGGCCTCGCTGGCCGTCGCCTCCCCGCCGCAGGCCGAGTTCGGCGGCCTGCCGCACCCCACCGTCCTGGCGGCCTGCGCCCTGCTCGGCGTCGACGAGGTCTACGCGGTCGGCGGCGCCCAGGCCGTGGCCATGTTCGCCTACGGCGCCGGCGAGTGCGCCCGCGCCGACATGGTCACCGGCCCCGGCAACATCTGGGTGGCCGCGGCCAAGCGCCTGCTCAAGGGCACCATCGGCATCGACGCCGAGGCCGGCCCCACCGAGATCGCCGTCCTGGCCGACGACACCGCCGACCCCGGCTACGTCGCCGCCGACCTGATCAGCCAGGCCGAGCACGACACCGTCGCCGCCTCCGTCCTGGTCACCCCCTCCACCGCGCTCGCCGACGCCGTCGACGCCGAGCTGGAGCGCCGGGTGGCCGCCACCAAGCACTCCGACCGCATCACCCAGGCGCTCACCGGCCCCCAGTCGGGCACCGTGCTCGTCGACGACATCGAGCACGGGCTGCGCGTGGTCGACGCCTACGCCGCCGAGCACCTGGAGATCATGGTCCGCGACCCGCGCGCCACCGCCGACCGGGTCCGCAACGCCGGCGCCATCTTCGTCGGCCCCCACGCACCGGTGTCCCTGGGCGACTACCTCGCCGGGTCCAACCACGTGCTGCCCACCGGCGGGTGCGCCTGCCACTCCTCCGGCCTGAGCGTGCAGACCTTCCTGCGCGGCATCCACGTGGTCGACTACGACCGCGACGCCCTGGCCGAGGTCGCCGGGCACGTCGTCGCCCTCGCCGAGGCCGAGGACCTGCCCGCGCACGGCGAGGCCGTCACCGCGCGCGTCGGCCGCACCGGCGCCTGAGGAGCCCGCACCACCCGCACCGCCGCACCGACTTCCCGGACGGAACACCTGACACCGTGAGCGACTTCGGCCCCGACGACCTGCCGATCCGCGACGACCTGCGCGGGCGCACCCCCTATGGCGCCCCCCAGCTGGACGTGCCGGTCGCCCTGAACACCAACGAGAACCCCTTCCCGCCCTCCGAGCGCCTGGTAGAGGCGCTGGGCAGCGCCGTCTCCGACGCCGCCCGCGGCCTCAACCGCTACCCCGACCGCGACGCCGTCCGGCTGCGCGAGGCGCTCGCCCGCTACCTCGGCCACGGCCTGGACGCCGACCGGGTGTGGGCGGCCAACGGCTCCAACGAGGTCCTGCAGCAGATCCTTCAGGTCTTCGGCGGCCCCGGGCGCACCGCCATGGGCTTCGAGCCCTCCTACTCCATGCACCCGGTCATCACCGAGGTCACCGGCACCCGCTGGATCACCGCCGAGCGCGGCGCCGACTTCCGCATCGACCCCGACCGGGCCGAGGAGCTCATCGCCGAGCACCGCCCCGACGTGCTCTTCCTGACCTCGCCCAACAACCCCACCGGCACCGCGCTGCCGCTGGAGACCATCGCCCGCCTGGCCGCCGCCGCGCCCGGCATGGTCGTGGTGGACGAGGCCTACGCCGAGTTCCGCCGCGAGGGCACCCCCAGCGCGCTGACGCTGCTGCCCGACCACCCGCGGCTGATCGTCTCGCGCACCATGTCCAAGGCGTTCGCCCTGGCCGGCGCCCGCCTGGGCTACCTGGCCGCGCACCCGGCCGTGGTGCGGGCGCTGCAGCTGGTGCGCCTGCCCTACCACCTGTCGGCGGTCACCCAGGCCGTCGCCCTCACCGCGCTGGAGTTCTCCGACGAGCTGCTGGCCGGGGTCAAGCAGCTGCGCGAGGAGCGCGACGCCCTCGTGGAGTGGCTGCGCGCCCAGGGCTTCTCCGTCGCCGACTCCGACGCCAACTTCGTGCTGTTCGGGGAGTTCGAGGACCGCGGCGCGGTGTTCCGCGGAATGCTGGAGAACGGCGTCCTCATCCGCGAGGTCGGCCCGCCGCGCTGGCTGCGCGCCACCGTCGGCACCCCCGAGGAAATGTCCGCCTTCCGGGAGGCGTTGCTGCGGGTGACGGCCTGACCGCCGACGCCGGCCGCCCCGAGACCAGGCCCCAGACCAGGAGAGTCCCACCACCATGAGCCGCATCGGCCGCATCGAGCGCGCCACCAAGGAGACCAAGGTCAGCGTCGGGATCGACCTCGACGGGACCGGCGTGTCCGACGTCTCGACCGGCGTCGGGTTCTACGACCACATGCTCGACCAGCTCGCCAAGCACGGCCTGTTCGACCTGACCGTGCGCACCGAGGGCGACCTGCACATCGACTCCCACCACACCATGGAGGACACCGCCCTGGCCCTGGGCGCCGCCTTCCGGGAGGCCCTCGGAGACAAGGCGGGCATCCGCCGCTTCGCCGACGCCAAGGTGCCGCTCGACGAGGCCCTGGCCGAGGTCACCGTCGACGTGTCCGGCCGCCCCTACCTGGTGCACAGCGAGCCCGAGGGCATGGCCCCGGTGATCGGCCGCGACTACGACACCACCATGACCCGGCACATCTTCGAGTCGTTCGTCGCCCAGGCGCGCGTGGCCATGCACGTCCACGTGCCCTACGGCCGCAACGCCCACCACATCGTGGAGTGCCAGTTCAAGGCCCTGGCCCGGGCGCTGCGCTTCGCCTGCGAGAAGGACCCGCGGGTCAGCGGCGTCCCCTCCACCAAGGGCGCCCTCTGATGCAGGACCTGTGGGGCGTGCTGCTCATCGGGCTCGGCGGGCTCCTCGCCGGGGGAGCGCTCTCCACCTGGAAGCAGCAGCGCGTGCTCTCCGTGGTGCTGGGCGTGTGCGCCCTGATGGCCGTCGCCTCCGGGGTGCTCCGCCTGGGGTACTTCGGGGGCTGAGCCCGCCGCCCGCCCCGCCCACGCCCCTCCACCGCCGAACCAAGAAAGGCGCGGTCGACCGTGCAGCCTCGCGTCGTCATCCTCGACTACGGATCCGGCAACCTCCGGTCCGCCCAGCGCGCCGTGGAGCGCGCCGGCGCCGTTGTGGAGGTCACCGCCGACCCCCATGCCGCCATGGAGGCCGACGGCCTGCTCGTCCCCGGCGTCGGCGCGTTCGCCGCGTGCATGGCGGGCCTGCGCTCGGTCCACGGCCACCAGGTCATCGGCAAGCGCCTGGCCGGGGGCCGCCCCGTGCTCGGCATCTGCGTCGGCATGCAGGTCCTCTTCGACCGCGGGGTCGAGCACGGCGTGGAGACGCAGGGCTGCGGCGAGTGGCCCGGCACCGTCGAGCGCCTGCGGGCCCCCGTCGTCCCGCACATGGGCTGGAACACCCTCGACGTGCCCGAGGGCAGCCGCCTGTTCGCCGGTGTGGGCCCCGAGGAGCGCTTCTACTTCGTGCACTCCTACGGCGTGCTGGACTGGGAGCTGGAGGCGGCCTCGGCGCACATCGCCGCGCCCCTGGTGACCTGGTCGACCCACGGCCGCCCGTTCGTGGCCGCGGTGGAGAACGGCCCGCTGTGGGCCACCCAGTTCCACCCCGAGAAGTCCGGCGACGCCGGGGCCAAGGTGCTGGCCAACTGGGTGGCGTCGCTGTGAGCGGCGCCGCCGAACCCGTCCCCGTTCCGCGCAGCGGACCGAAACCGGAAAGCAGGGTCTGCGAACCGATGTCCTCCACCCTCGAACTCCTCCCGGCCGTGGACGTGGCCGACGGGACCGCGGTCCAGCTCGTCCAGGGCAAGGCCGGGTCCGGCGGGCGCTACGGCGACCCGCTGGAGGCCGCCCGCGGCTGGCAGGAGGCCGGCGCCGAGTGGATCCACCTGGTCGACCTGGACGCCGCCTTCGGCCGCGGGCACAACCGCGAGCTGCTGTCCTCGATCGTGGGGCGCCTGGACGTCAGGGTCGAGCTGTCCGGCGGCATCCGCGACGACGAGTCGCTGGCCGCCGCCCTGGCCACCGGGTGCACGCGGGTCAACATCGGCACCGCCGCCCTGGAGAACCCGGACTGGTGCGCGCGCATCATCGCCGAGCACGGCGACCGCATCGCCATCGGCCTGGACGTGCGCGGCACCACCCTGGCGGCGCGCGGCTGGACCCGCGACGGCGGCGACCTGTACGCCACCCTGGACCGCCTGGAGGCCGAGGGCTGCGCCCGCTACGTCGTGACCGACGTCAACAAGGACGGCACCCTCAAGGGCCCCAACCTGGAGCTGCTGAGCGCGGTGTGCGCGCGCACCGACAAGCCGGTCGTGGCCAGCGGCGGGGTGTCGAGCCTGGCCGACCTGGAGGCCATCGCGACCCTGGTGCCCGAAGGGGTGGAGGGCGCCATCATGGGGACCGCCCTGTACGAGGGGGCGTTCACGCTGGAGGAGGCCCTCGAGGCGGTGAAGCGGTCGTGACCCTCGCCGTGCGCGTCATCCCGTGCCTGGACGTGGACGCCGGGCGCGTGGTCAAGGGCGTGAACTTCCAGAACCTGCGCGACGCCGGGGACCCGGTGGAGCTGGCGGCCCGCTACGACGCGGCCGGGGCCGACGAGCTGACGTTCCTGGACGTCACCGCCTCCAGCGGCGACCGGGAGACCACCTACGACGTGGTGCGCCGCACCGCCGAGCAGGTCTTCATCCCGCTGACGGTGGGCGGGGGCGTGCGCACCCCCGACGACGTCGACCGGCTGCTGCGCGCCGGGGCCGACAAGGTGGGCGTGAACACGGCGGCGATCGCCCGCCCGGAGCTGATCCGGGAGATCGCCGAGCGGTTCGGCAACCAGGTGCTGGTGCTCTCGGCGGACGTGCGCCGCGCCGAGGGCACCCCCGAGGCGCCGCTGCCCAGCGGGTTCGAGGTCACCACGCACGGCGGGCGCCGGGGGACCGGGATCGACGCGGTGGAGTGGACCGAGCGCGCAGCGGAGCTGGGCGCCGGGGAGATCCTGCTGAACTCGATGGACGCCGACGGCACGAAGGCGGGGTTCGACCTGGACCTGATCCGCGCCGTGCGGGCGCGCGTGGACATCCCGGTCATCGCCAGCGGAGGGGCGGGCGAGGTGCCCCACTTCCCGCCGGCGGTGGACGCGGGCGCGGACGCCGTGCTGGCGGCGTCGGTGTTCCACTTCGGCGATTTCACCATCGGAGACGTGAAGGCCGAACTGGCGCGACAGGGCCACCCGGTCCGCACGGTGGGCTGAGACGCGCCCCTGCCCGGCGATGATCTCGACGAGGGTGCTGTCAAAACCGCCGGAATGACAGCACTTCCGTCGAGATCATCGCCTTCTCCCTCAAGGTCAACGGCACAGGGGCCCTTACACCGCCCCCAGGCGCGCGTACAGCCCCCGGTAGACCTCCGCCACGCGGGGCCACGTCCGGTGGGCGGTCACCTCTTCACGGCCGGCCGCGGCCAGCTCCGAGCGCAGCCCGGGGTCGCCGTGCAGCCGCTCCAACGCGTCCGCCAGCGCCTCGGCGTCCCCCGGCGCGACCATCAGCCCCGCCTCGCCGCCGCCCAGCAGCTCGCGCAGCGCCGGAAGGTCGCTCGCCACGACAGGGGTGCCCAGCGCCATCGCCTCAACCGGCTTGAGCGGCGTCACCAGCCGGCACACCCGCTCGTCCGCGCGCGGCGCGGCGAAGGCGTCCAGCGCCGCGTGCGCCCGCAGCGCGTCGGACGGGTCCACGCGGCCGGGCAGCACGCACGCCTCACCGATGCCCAGCCGCCGCACCGCCGCCCGCACCCCGCCCAGCGCCTCGCCGTCGCCGACCAGCAGCATCCGCGCGGGCACCCCGCGCCCGCGCAGCAGCGCCACCGCCTCGGCGAGCACCGTGAAGCCCTCATAGCCCACCACGCTGGAGACCGACCCCACCACGAAGTCGCCGTCCTCCAGCCCGTGCTCGCGGCGGAACCCCGCCCCGTCGGGCCGGGCGTCCAGCAGCGACGGCTCCACCGCGTTGGGCGCCAGCACGATCCGCCCGGGGGCGGCCCCCCGCGCGACGATCTCCTCGCGCATGGTCTCCGAGAGCGTCACCACCGCGTCGGCGGTGCGCATCAGCGCCGACTCGCGCTCGACCACCGCCCGGTGCCGCTCACTGCCCTGCGCCTGCGGGACGGCCCCCGACAGCCAGCTCTCCTCCCGGAAGCCCCGCACCTCGTACACGAACGGCAGCCCCAGCCGGGCCGCCACCGCCGCGGCGATGGAGCCGTTCCGGTGGTCGGTGGCGGCGTGCAGCACCGACGGGCGCAGCCGCCGTGCCAGCGCCGACACGCCCTCGACCCCCGCCTCGATCTGCGCGGCCAGCCCGCCGGGAAGCTCGACGCCCGGGTGCAGCCGGTGGTGGCCCACCCCGTCCAGCTCCTCGGTCTCCTCCACCCCCGGCCGGTCCAGCGGCCACCCGGGGAAGGTGACCACGCTCGGCTCCAGCCCGGCGTCCTTCTGCGCGGTGACGATCCGGTGGGTGCGCACCGTGTACCCGGCGCCCGTGTAGGGCAGCGCGTTGGACACCACGTGCAGCACGCGTCCGGGGACCGGCTCGAACCCCGCATCGTCCCGGGCGGGCGGCTCGGGGAGCGGCCCGAGGGCGCGGCGCTCGCCCAGCAGGCGGTCGTGCATCCGCGCGCACACCTCGTGGCCGCCGGTGTAGGGCTCCACGGCGGCGATGGCGTCGGAGAGGCGCCCCTGCTCGAACATCAGCCGGGCCTTGCGCGCCGCCACGGCCCCGCCGAGCGAGGCGGTGTAGTGCTCCGGCAGGCCGGACAGGTGGCGCAGGGCGACCTCGGTCAGGCGAGGGCGCTCGGCGGCCGCCAGGACGGACGCCAGGCGCCGGGCGGCCCGCCGACCACGCGGCGTCTCCTCGGCGGCGGGCCTGGCGATGCGCGGCATGTCGCCGCGGGCGTCGTCGATCCGCTCCCCGGCGGCCAGCAGGAGCAGGTGCGCGGCGGGGAACCGGGGAGGCGGGGCATCGGCGCCGGACGGCTTGCCCGCCCCGTCGGCCGGCGGTCCGTGCGGGTCGGTGGTGGACAGGGCGGACGCCCTCGCGTCCTCGGAGAGGGACCGCGCCCAGCGCAGCGCGGCCCGGGCCGCGGCGTCGCGCAGGCCGTCGAGGAGCGCCGCGCGCGGGGGAGAGGGCGCGGCCGCGGGAGGGCCGAAAGTGGGGGAAGACGTGTCGGACACCTTTACGAGTCTGGTGCCGTTCCGGGGCGCCGTGCGCCGCTCGTCGCGATCCGGGCGAGGAATTCCCCGGACCGAACACCGCCGTTCACCGCCCGTTCGCGGCCGCGGGCGGCCGACGCGCACCCCCGCACCATGGTTGACCTGGGCAGAGCAAAGCGCAAGAACACTGGCGGTCGAGAGGTATTTACCGCCTGCACCCGAACCGGTCCCTCCTGCGGCGGGTCTCCCCGGGAGAACGGACGTGACCCGGAGAGAACAAGGGGGACTCTCTCATGTCCATGTGGAACAGGATCGCCACGGTGGCCGCCTCGGGGGCGCTGGTGTTCGGCGCGGGACTGGCCGCCGCACCGGCGGCGCTCGCCGACGGGCCGAACACGCCGCCCGAGGTCGAGCAGCGGGTGGAGGCCTGCGAGTGGATCGTGCTCAAGCCCGGCGACGAGCGCTGGGAGGTCGGGTTCGCCAAGTACGTGCTCAAGGGCCTCGGGGCCTACGACACCGATGCGGTGGACGCCGTCTACGGCGACGACCTCAAGGCGGCGGTCGAGGAGTACCAGTCGGCCGAGGACGTCCCGCAGAGCGGCGAGTTCGACACCGCCACGTGGGAGCACGCGCGTGCCGACTTCGACGAGGTGGGTCCGGGCATGCAGTCCGAGCCCGACGACCTCGTGCGTGCGGTGCAGTACGCGCTGGCCGAAGGGTACGGCTACGACGTGGCGGTCGACGGGTACTACGGCCCGGCCACCGAGGGGGCCGTGCGCGAGTTCCAGGGGATCGTGGGGATCGACGCCGACGGCATCGTCGGCCCGGTCACCTTCCGCGCCCTCGTCACCGGCGGAGCCTGCCAGGAGCTCGGCCTGACCGACTAGCAGGGCCACCCCGGGAGGGGGCGGGCGGGCCCGAGAGCGACAAGGGCTACTCGGGCCCGCTTCGCTGTGTGCGGGACGGGGACGGGGACAGGGCGGGGCCGGCGGTGCTCCTACCGGCGGACCGGTCGTGTGCGCTGGAGTGGTGCCATTCCCGTCCGGCCGGGCCGGTTCGCAGGCGTCGGTTCTGGGACGGGATCGACCCGACGCAGAGTCACACCCCTCAGCGGGACCCCATCGGCTTGGAGGCCGGGTGCCGGGACGGCGTTTGTGGCGTACCCGCTCCCAGACCCCCGGTCTCCGGTTCGCCCGGACCGGGCGGCGCCCCGGGCGAGCACCGCGGGCTCCGCCTACCGGGCGGGGCGGGGGCAGGCGTCCGGTGTGCGGAAGAGCGCACGCCCCAGAGGGAATAGCGGTCGAACCGGCACACTCGCTCCTCGGGCCGCCTGCGGGACATTGTCGTCGGCATCGGGTGGAATAGGCGTCACCCGGGCGGTGCTGAACAAAATCGATACCTTCGGTGCCTCGCCGCACAGTAGGTTGGTCCGGCACATGCCGTCCCCTGATCGGATGGCATGTGCTTTTTGCGGGCGTCCACCGGCGCGCCGCGAGCGAGAGCCACCGGAGACCGTGGACGAACAGGGGGCCGCATGGCGCAGTCAACCGCGAACGGCGACGGGGCGGGCGGGACCCGCGGCGCCCCCGGGAACCGCGACCGGCGGATCTTCGCCCGCGGCCTGCGGGTGCTCTGGGTGGCCATGCGCGCCGAGCCCGTCGTCTTCCTGGTCGCGGTCTTCGGCGCCTCCCTGCACGCCGCCGTCACCGTCGCCTCCGCCGAGGTCCTCGGACGCGTGACCGACCAGGTCATCCTGCCCGCCTTCCAGGACGGGCGCACCACCGCCGGGGCCCTCACCGCCGCCGCGGCCGCCCTGCTGGCCGTCGGCGTCCTGAAGGCCGTCGGCCTGGGCCTGCGCCGCCTGTACGCCGGGCTCATGCAGTTCCGCATGCAGGCCCGCTACCGGCGCAAGGTCGCCCGCAAGTACCTGCGCCTGCCCCTGGCCTGGCACCACCGCCACCCCGCCGGGCAGCTGCTCTCCAACGCCAACGCCGACGTCGAGGCCGCCTGGCAGCCCCTCGCGCCGCTGCCCATGGTCGTCGGCAGCCTGTTCATGCTCGTCATCGCCGCCGTGGCGATGGTGTTCACCGACCCCGTCCTGGCCCTGGTCGGGTTCGTCGTCTTCCCGCTGCTCTTCGCCGTCAACGTGGTCTTCCAGCGCAAGGCCGCACCCGTGGCCACCCGCGCCCAGGCCCTGCGCGCCGAGGTCAGCGAGGTCGCCCACGAGTCCTTCGACGGCGCCCTGGTCGTCAAGACCCTGGGCCGGGAGGACACCGAGACCGAGCGCTTCACCGCCGCCGCCCACCGGCTCCGCGACGCCCAGATCCGGGTGGGCCGCATGCGCGGCCTGTTCGACCCCGTCATGGAGGCCCTGCCCAACCTCGGCGTGCTCGGCGTGCTGCTGGTCGGCGCCTGGCGGCTGTCCACCGACGCCATCGCCGTCGGCGACCTGGTGCAGATGTCCTACCTGTTCACGCTGCTGGCGCTGCCCATCCGCTCCTTCGGGTGGCTGCTGGGCGACATGCCCCGCAGCGTCGTCGGCTGGGACCGCGTCACCACTGTGCTCGGCGCCGACGGCGCCATGGAGCACGGCCGGGCCCGCCTCGACGGAGGCGGCGGCATCGGGGTGAGCGTGCGCGGCCTGGACTTCTCCTACGAGGACGGCGGCGCCGCCCGCGACCTGGCCGACGACGCGGCCCAGGCCGCCGCAACCGCCGCTGCCGCGGCCTCCCCGGGCGGCACCGCCGCCGCGGACGGGGCACGGGACGGGGACCGGGACGGGCGCACCACCGTGCTGCACGGCGTCGACCTGGACATCGCCCCCGGCCGCACCGTCGCCGTCGTCGGCCCCACCGGCTCGGGCAAGTCCACCCTGACCACCCTGCTGATGCGGCTGGTCGACCCCGACACCGGCACCGTCGCCTACGACGGCACCGACGTCCGCGACCTGGCCCCCGGCGAGATCCCCGCCGCGGCCGCCCTCGTGCCCCAGTCCACCTTCGTCTTCGAGGACACCGTCCGCGACAACGTCGCCCTGGACACCGGCGCCACCGACGCCGAGGTGTGGGCCGCGCTGCGCCTGGCACGCGCCGACTCCTTCGTCGCCGCCCTGCCCGACGGCCTCGACACGGCCCTGGGCGAGCGCGGCGCCAGCCTCTCCGGCGGCCAGCGCCAGCGCCTGGCCCTGGCCCGCGCCGTGGTGCGCCGCCCCCGCCTGCTCATCCTGGACGACGCCACCTCCGCCGTCGACCCGCAGGTGGAGGCGCAGATCCTCGCCGGGCTCCGGGAGACCGACCTGGCCGCCACCGTGGTCGTCGTCGCCTACCGCAGGGCCACCATCGAACTCGCCGACGAGGTCGTCTACATGGAGGACGGCACCGTGGCCGACCGGGGGCCGCACGCCGAGCTGCTGCTCCGCTCGCCCGGCTACGAGCGCCTGGTCACCGCCTACGAGCGGGCGGCCGAGGAGCGCGCCGCCGCCGAGCGGGCCGCGGCCGCCGGCGCCCCCGACCAGTCCGCCGAGGGCGGCCCCGCCGCCGAAGAGGAGGCCCTCCGATGAGCGCGCCCGCCGCCACCCGCGACCGCTCCGCCAGGGAGGAGGGGCTGGGCCCCGAGGCCCCCGCCCCCGGCCTGAGCCGCTCCAGCCTCGGGGCCGTCGCCACCATCCGCCGCGGACTGGCCCTGTCCCCGGAGTTCACCCGCGGCCTGGGCTGGACCGTGCTGTTCGCCCTCGTGGCCACCGCCGGGAAGATCGTGGTGCCGCTGGCCGTCCAGCAGACCATCGACAACGGCATCGCGGTGGAGGGCGGCCCCGACCTCGACTTCACGGTCCTCGCCGTCGCCGTGAGCACCGCCGTGCTCGCTCTGACCACCGTGTGCTCCTACGTGATGAACGTGCGCCTGTACCGGGCCACCGAATCGGGCCTGGCCACCCTGCGCCGCAAGGCCTTCCGGCACGTGCACGACCTGTCGGTGCTCACCCAGAACAGCGAGCGCAAGGGCGCCCTGGTCTCCCGGGTCACCTCCGACGTCGACCAGATCAGCACCTTCATGCAGTGGGGCGGCATCCTGCTCATCGTCAGCTCGGGCCAGCTGCTGGTGGCCACCGTGCTGATGGCCGTCTACTCCTGGCAGCTCACCCTCGTGGTGTGGGTGTGCTTCCTGCCGCTGCTGTTCGGCGCCCGGTGGCTGCAGCGGCTGCTGTCCAAGGCCTACCTGTCGGTGCGCGAGCGCACCGGAGAGATGCTCGGCGTCATCGGGGAGACCGTCGTCGGCGCCGCCGTCATCCGCGCCCACGGCACCGAGGACCGCACCGCCCGCCGCATCGACGACCGCGTCCTGGCCACCCGCAAGGCGCAGGTGAAGGCGCAGCGCCTGTCCATGTCGGTCTCGCCGTTCGCCGAGCTCGTCGCCGCCGTCGGCAACGCCGCCGTGGTCGTCACCGGCGTGCTGCTGGGCGTGGGCGGCCACCTCACCCCCGGCCAGCTCGTCGCCTTCCTGTTCCTGGTCACGCTGTTCGTGCAGCCGATGATGATGGCCACGGAGATCTTCAACGAGGCGCAGAACGCCATCGCCGGGTGGCGCCGCGTGCTGGGCGTGCTCGACACCGAGCCCGATGTCGCCGACCCGGGCGACGGCGGCCGGGAGCTGCCCCGCGGCCCGGTCGGCGTCCGCTTCGACCGGGTCTCCTACGCCTACCCGGGCGGGCCGACCGTGCTGGACGGCGTGGACCTGGAGATCGCCCCCGGCACCCGGGTGGCCGTGGTGGGCGAGACCGGGTCGGGCAAGACCACCTTCGTCAAACTCCTCACCCGCCTGATGGACCCCTCCGCGGGGCGGGTCCTGCTCGACGGCGCCGACCTGCGGGAAGTGGCCTTCTCGTCACTGCGCAGTCGGGTCGTGATGGTGCCCCAGGAGGGGTTCCTGTTCGACGGCACGCTGGGCGACAACATCCGCTTCGCCCGCCCGGAGGCGACCGGCGCCGACCTGGAGCGGGCCGTGGCCGACCTGGGCCTGGGCGACTGGCTGGCGGGCCTGGCGCACGGCCTGGACACCCCGGTCGGCCAGCGCGGGGAGTCCCTGTCGGCGGGGGAGCGCCAGCTCGTGGCTCTGGTGCGGGCCTTCGTCGCCGACCCCGACCTGCTGGTGCTGGACGAGGCCACCTCGGCGGTCGACCCGCACACCGAGACGCGCATCCAGCGGGCGCTGGACCGGATCACCGCCGGGCGCACCTCGGTGGCCATCGCCCACCGGATGTCGACCGCGGAGGCCGCCGACGAGGTACTGGTGTTCGACGCGGGCAGGGTCGTCCAGCGCGGCCCGCACAAGCACCTCGCCGAGCAGGAGGGGGTCTACGCGGACCTGTACGCCTCCTGGGTGCGCAGCTCGGCCTGAGGCGCCGGCGCGGGCGGGCAGGGGACGACAGGGAGGGCAGGGCCGGCAGGGGAGGGGCCGCGAGGGCTGCCACCCCTGGCCCGGGCGGGTCCATCCGGCCGTGCCTGAAGGGGCGCCGCGGCTCATGGGCGGCCCCGCCACGGCTCGGAAGCCGCGCGGATGGGCGGGTCGCTCGGCGTTGACGCTTCTATGTCAAGCGGCCAACGAGAGTGCTTGTTGTTCGCGGGCCGTGCGCGCGGCCTTGTCGGCGCGCATGGCCCGGAACACCTGCCGCACCAGCTTGCGCTTGAGCACCCGGTAGGCCCCCGGCGGCCTTTGACGGCCTCTCGGGAGAAACGACGCTTCCGGGGCCGGCGGCGTCAACCGGTGAGTGCAACCACGGGCCGGGCGCCCGGGCCGCGACCCGGAAGGGCGCGGGGCGCGGCCGAGGGCTCCCGGCCCTCCGCCGTCAGATCCCGCGGGCCGCCCACCAGTGGGCCGCGAGGATCTCGGCGACCAGCGGCTCGGTCAGCAGCGCCACGTCCGGATCGGTGTCGCCCAGGTACCGTACGGTCGCCGCCGCGCCCTCCACCTGGCCGCCCACCGCCACGAACCGGCCGCGCAGCTGCAGCAGGTGCTCGGAGAACCGCTCGTCGTAGTGGGACCCGGCGAACAGCAGCGCCCGGTAGTCGCTCACCGCCGCCAGGTACCGCCCCGTGTGCGACCACTCGGCCGTCTCGAACGCGAACGACGCCATCACCGGGCCCTGCCGCAGCACCAGGCTCGCCTGCTCGGCCGAGGCCTCCCGCTCCGCCGGGGCCGCCGTGTGCACCGGGCCGCCGCCCTCCAGCACGGCCGCCGCCTCCGGCACCCACGTGCGCGCCCGCTCCAGCAGGTCCGCCGAGGCGTTGGAGGCCCGCCGCAGGGTCGGCACCAGGTCGGCCGAGCGGCCCAGGGGCTGGGCCCCCAGCCGGTGCCCCAGGTGCAGCAACTGCGCCAGCGCCAGCCGGTGGCCGCGGGAGTTCAGCCCGCTCTTGTCCGGCTCGTCGCCCAGGGGCACCAGGATGTCGGCGTAGCGGGCCGCCGGGGAGGTCGTGTCGTCGGTGATCACGACGATCGCCGAGTTCGCCACGTACCGGTCCAGCGCCGTGCACAGCTCCCGCAGGCCGCCGCCGACCGCGACCGCAACCACCAGCGTCGCCGGGCCCGCCGGGAGCGACCCCTCGGCCGAGGGGTGCTCGGCCGTCGCCCCCAGCCCCGCCCGCCGCAGCCGGTGCGCGGCCGCCTCGCACGCGTGCCGCGCCGAGCCCGTGCCCAGGAGCAGGATTCCCGCGGGCTCGTCGTCCACCAGCGCGGGCAGCGCCTCATAGGGGTCCTTGCGGGCCAGGCGGTCGGCGAGCGCGTTGAGCGCCGCGGGCACGCCCGCGAGGTCGGCGGAGAGCAACTGCGCGGTCACACGGCTCCTTCTCGGGTCATGCGGAACGCCAACGACGATACTCGCCGCCCGCCGTCGGCCCGCCGCCCGCCGTCGGCCCGCCGCCCGCCGTCGGCCCGCCGTTCGCCGTCCGACTGCCGCCCGCTGTCCGTCCGCCGTCGGCCCGCCCGCCGCGTGGCCGGTGGGAGCGCGGCGGGGGCGGGTCGGTGAGAACGCGGAGGCGGCCGGTGGGAGCGCGGTGGCGGCCGAACGCGGGCGCCGCGCGGCCGAGCATGATCAACACAACACGCCCTAAGGCCGACCCGGCCGCGGGCGGCGCCGACCCGCACATAGGCTGTCACCATGACCGCCCGCCCATCGGAGGGCGGCCCGGCAGGCGCGCCCGCCAGCGGGCTCGCCCCCGAGGTCGCCGCCCGCCTCAAGCGCACCCCCGACGGCCTCGTCCCGGCCGTCGTGCAGCAGCACGACACCGGCGAGGTGCTCATGCTCGCGTGGATGGACGACGAGGCCCTGCACCGCACCCTGACCACCCGCAGCGCCACCTACTGGTCGCGCAGCCGCGGAGAGTACTGGGTGAAGGGCGCCACCTCGGGCAACGTGCAGCGGGTCGTCTCGGTCGCCCTCGACTGCGACGGGGACACGCTGCTGGTCCAGGTGGACCAGACCGGCGCCGCCTGCCACACCGGCGACCGCACCTGCTTCGACGCCGGTGCCCTGCCGGTGGAGGGCGGGCCGTGAGCGGGCCGGACCACGCGCGCGCCAAGCGCGAGTACACCTCGGCCCTGGCCGCCACCGCGGTCGGCGCCGCCGCCCTGATCACCGCCGCCGGGCAGACCTGGGCCAGCGGCGACGTCGAGGTGCCCGGCCCGCTGGCCGCGGCCCCCGTCCAGGTGGACGGTGCCACCGCCGCCCCGGCCGTCGCGGCCATGGGGTGGGCCGGGCTCGCCGCGGTCGCCGCGCTCATCGCCACCCGCGGCCGTGCGCGCACCGCCGCGGGCGTCCTGATGGTCCTCTTCGGAGCCGGAGCCCTGGCGGGGGTGTGGACCGGCACCCGCGGGTCCTCCCTGGCCGCCGCGGCGCTCCGGGCCACGACCGCCCGGGGCGAGCTGGGCGGCCTGCACGTGGAGTGGGGGTGGCCGGCCCTGGCCGCGTTCGGCGGGGCCGTCCTGCTGGCCGCCGGCGCCGCCGCCGCGTGGCGGGGGCCTGCCTGGCCCGCCATGGGCAGCAGGTACGATCGCCACGGCGCCTCCGCCGCGACCTCCCGGAACGGCCCTGCCGACCCCGCCGACCTGTGGAGGTCGCTGGACCACGGAGAGGACCCCACCGCCGACCCGGCCCAGGGCGGCGCGTCCGCCGAGGAGGCCGGCGGCGCCCCTGACAACGACGATCCCGACCGTGACCGCGCCCGACCGGCGGGCGCACCGGCAGCACAGAAGGAGCCCTGATGGCCGACGCACACCACGAGGAGCACGAGGACCACGGCAACACCGTCGCCGCGTGGTTCCTCACCATCTCCTGGATCGCGGCGTGGACCGTGGCCGGCGCCGCCATCATCCTCGGCGGGGACATCATCGTCTGGACCGGGCTCGGTCTGGGGGCCAGCGTCGTGCTGGCGATCGTCGCCGGGGTCATGAAGAAGGCCGGCCTGGGCCGCAAGGAGCCGCGCCCGGTGCCGCCGACGCGCGAGCAGTGGGAGTCCGAGCGCGCGCAGGGCGGCGAGGCCGCCAAGGGCGACAAGGCCGCCAAGGCCTCTGAGAAGGCGGACAAGGCCGAGAAGGCGGACAAGACGGACAAGAAGGGTGGCGACGACGACAAGGAGCCCGCCACCGCGGGCGCCAAGTAGCCGACGCCCCGTCCGGTCGGTGGGCCCGCCCGAGGGCCTACGGACCGCTGGGGGCGCGGACCGGGCCGGCCGCACGGCCGGGACGGCGCACGCCCCCGAGAGAGACCGACACGGCCCGCTCCCCGTGGTGCACCGCCACCACCAGGAGCGGGCCGCGGTCGTATCCGGGGACGGGGAAGAGCGGCGACGACGGAGGTGGGCGGCGCTTGCTGCAGCGTCGTCGGCCGCGGCGCGTGTGCGTGGTTTCTGGTGAGGGCGGCGACGGCAGCAGCGGGGCGGTTCCCCGGCCCTGCCTGCCGGGCGCCGGGCCCCTCCGCGATGATCTCGGGAAAAACGACGCTACCGGGGCGGTTTTAGCGTCCTTTTCCCCGAGATCAACGAGGGGACGGCGGTGCGGGGGCGCGCTGGTGTTGATCTCGGGGAAGTCGGGGTTATTGTGTCCGGTTTAACCCCGGGTTCCCCGAGATCATCGCGGAGGGGGGCCTCCCGGGCGGCGCATGTCGGGCATTTCGGGCGGTGGGGGAGGGGGTTGGGCGTCCTGTGTCGTGAAATCGACGCTTCTTGGTGGATCAGGTGTCGATATCACCACTCAAGATGGCCCTGCGCCCTGCCTGGCCCCTTTGGTGAGATCATCGCCGGGATGGCGTCTCTCGGGGTGGGGTGCGGCCGTCGCGGGCGCCCGATATGGCTCGTTCGGGTGCGGGGTGACTGGTGCCTCAGGGCCGCTTTCGGCCATGGGGGCGGGGGCCTTCGGTCTCGGTTCGCCGCTTGCCCGCCCGTCCCTGTTCTCCCAGGCCTCGCCGCCACATCTCCGGGGTCGCTCGGCGGCGAGGCGTGCTCGCGCGCCTCCGGACCGTGGTCGCGGGTCTGCGGAAATGGGGTCCGGCCTGTCCTTCGTCTGGCATGATGCCTACCGATCTGCGGCGAAACGCGGCGTACCCGGCCCTGAGACCGCCGGCCCCCCATCCCCGCACACCTGCGCGCGACGGCGCGCCGCCGTGGCCCCTCACACGTTGGCGTCACAGGTACAGAGAAGTAGGTAGTGATGAGCTATCCACCCCCCGGACCGCCCCCTCCTCCGCCCGGTGGCGGGTACAGCCCTCCCCCAGGAGGCGCGCCGTACGGGCACGCGCCCGGCGGCCCGCCCCCCGGCGCGCCCCAGGGCGGGCCGCCGCAGGTCGGCATGGCCGGCCTCATCATCGCCATCATCCTTTTCCCGCTGCTGGGCATCCCTGCCCTCATCTTCGGCCTGAAGGTCGACTCCGCCTGGCGGGCGGGGGACTACCAGGGCGCCTACGACGCCCATGACAAGGCGAAGAAGTTCGAGAAGTGGTCCTTCATCGCCTTCGGGATCAGCATCGTCCTCAGCGTCCTGCTGAGCATCCTCATGACGCTGGGGATCATCGGGCTCGGGTTCGGGGTCGCCGCCACCTCCGGGGGGCTGGACGACGGCACCGACTCGGGCTACAGCGAGTACGACGACACCACCGGCTATGACGACGGCACCGGGTACGACGACGGCACCGGGGAGTACGACACCGGAGACGAGGAGCTCGACCAGCAGCTGGAGGAGCTGGACGAGCTCAACGAGAGCCTCGACGACGAGATGAACGGCTACTGACGCCCACGGCGCCGCACCGGAGGGTGCGGCGCCGTTCCGCGTCCGGCACCGTCTAGACTCGGCCCGTGGAGACCAGCCCCGCATCACCGCCCCCGCCCGCCGGACCGCGCCCCTCAGGGCGCCTCCGCGCCCTCGCCGGGCGCCTGCACCCCGCCACCTGGCCCCTGCTGCTGGGCGCCGCAGGAACGGCCGGGCTCCTGGTCGTCCACGCCATCGACCCCAACCAGCCGGGCAACTACCCGACCTGCCCCTGGCTCACCGTCACCGGCACCTGGTGCCCGGGCTGCGGCACCACCCGCGCCGTGCACGCGCTGACCAACCTCGACATCGCCGGCGCCGCCCAGATGAACGTCCTCCTGCTGGCGCTCCTCCCCTACATGGCCTACCTGTACGGCCGGTGGCTCTACCGGTCCTTCCGCCCCGACGTGCCGCCCGCCAGGGGCCTGCGCCCGGTCGGGGCCCTGGTACTGCTGCTCGTCGTCATCGGGTACACCGTCGTGCGCAACACCCCCTTCGGCCTGTTCCTGGCCCCCGGCGGGGTGCCCGCCCCCGCTCCCGTCTGGGGCTGAGCCCCGCGCGGCGCACCCGCCCCGATCCGCGGGGCGGTGACCCTCCGCCGTCGCGGGACGGATACGATCGGACGACACCGGGGCGCGGACGATGAGCCTTCCCGCCGTGTGCCCCGACGCCACCGGCGTCCACCGCGGCGGCGGACGCCATGACGACAGCTATCTGGAGGGGGCAGGCCCACGTGAGCGTGCTCGACGAGATCCTCGACGGGGTGCGCGACGACCTCGCCGCACGGCAGGCGCAGACGCCGCTGGAACGCCTCAAGGAGATGGCCGCCGCCGTCCCCCGGCCGCAGGACGTGGTCGCCGCCCTGCGCCGGCCCGGAGTGCAGGTCATCGCCGAGGTGAAGCGCTCCAGCCCGTCCAAGGGCGCCCTGTCGGCCATCGCCGACCCGGCCGCGCTGGCCAAGGACTACGCCGACGGCGGGGCGTGCCTGATCAGCGTGCTCACCGAGCGCCGCCGGTTCAGCGGCAGCCTGGAGGACCTGGCCGCGGTGCGCGCCGCCGTGCCCACCCCGCTGCTGCGCAAGGACTTCGTCGTCAGCTCCTACCAGCTGTGGGAGGCGCTGGTGCACGGCGCCGACGCGGTGCTGCTCATCGTCGCCGCCCTGGAGCAGGACGCCCTGGTCTCGCTGGTCGAGCGCGCCGAGTCGCTCGGCCTGACCCCGCTGGTCGAGGTGCACACCGAGCAGGAGGTGGAGCGGGCCCTGGCGGCCGGGGCCACCGTCATCGGCGTCAACGCCCGCGACCTGACCACCCTCAAGGTCGACCGGGACACCTTCGCCCGCGTCGCCCCCGCCATCCCCGACGACCGCATCAAGATCGCCGAGTCCGGTGTGCGCGGACCGCACGACCTGCTCGCCTACGCCGGCTCCGGCGCCGACGCGGTGCTCGTCGGCGAGAGCCTGGTGACCGGCCGCCACCCGCGGACCGCCGTCGCCGACCTGGTCACCGCCGGGGCCCACCCCGCCCTGAGGGACCGCCGATGACCGTGCCCAGGGAACCGCTGCACCGGCGATGGCCCGGCCTGCCCTGAGGGGGGAACCGGCGCCCGGGCGCCCACGCGCGTCCGGCCACCGCCCCGCCGGTGCCTTCGACGGCACCGGCGGCGCCGCACGGGTCCCGCGCCGGTAGCCGGGCCGCACGGCACCGCCCGCCGGCCGCCCCGAGGGCAGGACACCGCTCGACCCGCGACGCGGCGGCTCGCCGGTCCGCTCACAGCGGACCCGGCCCGCGCGGCGGCGCCCCACCGGGGCCGCCCGCACCCGAGCCGGCCCGCGGCGCGGACCGGGGCGGCACCTCCGGACGTCCCAGCGGCGCCCGCGCCGGACGGACACCGCGACCCCGGCCGCGGACACGCCCGCCGGCGCGCCTCCGAGGAGCCCGCCCCCGGGGCCCAGCGCCCCGACCGCCCGATGACGACCCACGGCTCGGCCGCGCCCCCGACGGCGCCGGCCAGGAGAGACCCCGACATGACCACCGAGACCACCGGACCTGCCGCCACCGGCGGCGCGCCCGGACACTTCGGCCGCTACGGCGGCCGCTTCAGCCCCGAGGCGCTCGTCGCCGCCCTCGACGAGGTCGCCCGGGCCTGGGAGAAGGCCCGCGAGGACAAGGACTTCCAGGAGGAGCTGGACGGCCTGCTGCGCGACTACACCGGCCGCCCCAGCCCGCTCACCGACGCGCCCCGGTTCGCCGAGCACTGCGGCGGGGCGCGCATCCTCCTCAAGCGCGAGGACCTCAACCACACCGGCTCGCACAAGATCAACAACGTGCTGGGCCAGGCCCTGCTCACCCGCCGGATGGGCAAGACCCGGGTGATCGCCGAGACCGGCGCCGGGCAGCACGGGGTGGCCACCGCCACCGCGTGCGCCCTGCTCGGCCTGGAGTGCGTCGTCTACATGGGCGAGGAGGACACCCGCCGCCAGGCGCTCAACGTCGCCCGCATGCGCATGCTCGGCGCCGAGGTGGTGCCGGTGACCATCGGCAGCCGCACCCTCAAGGACGCCGTCAACGAGGCCTTCCGCGACTGGGTCGCCAACGTCGACCACACCCACTACCTGCTGGGCACGGTCGCCGGGCCGCACCCCTTCCCCACGATGGTGCGCGACCTGCACTACATCATCGGCCGGGAGGCCCGCGAGCAGGTGCTGGAGCGCACCGGGCGGCTGCCGGACGCGGTGTCGGCGTGCGTGGGCGGCGGCTCGAATGCCATCGGGGCCTTCGCCGCGTTCATCGGCGACCCCGGCGTGCGGCTGTACGGCTTCGAGGCCGGAGGCGACGGCGTGGCCACCGGCCGCCACGCCGCCTCCATCACCGGCGGGTCCCCCGGCGTCTTCCAGGGCACCCGCACCTACGTGCTGCAGGACGAGCACGGCCAGACCGTGCCCAGCCACTCCATCTCCGCCGGCCTGGACTACCCGGCGGTCGGCCCCGAGCACGCCCACCTCGCCGACACCGGCCGCGCCGAGTACCGGGCGGTCACCGACGCCGACGCCATGGAGGCGTTCCGGCTGCTGTGCCGCACCGAGGGCATCATCCCCGCCATCGAGAGCGCGCACGCCCTGGCCGGGGCGCGCGAGATCGGCCGGGAGCTGGGGCCGGAGGCGACCGTCCTGGTGAACCTGTCCGGCCGCGGCGACAAGGACATGGGCACCGCCGCCGCCTACTTCGGGCTCATGGACGACGAGGGGGAGCAGGAGTGACCGGGCAGCCGAACACCGCGCAGGACGCGGACGGAACCACCCCGCTGCAGCGCGGGCTGGCCCGCGCCAAGGACGAGGGGCGGGCGGCCCTCATCGGCTACCTGCCCGCGGGCTTCCCCGACCTGGCCTCCTCCATCGAGGTGGTGCGGGCGATGGTCGCCGGGGGCTGCGACGTGGTCGAGGTGGGCCTGCCCTACTCCGACCCCACCATGGACGGCCCCACCATCCAGCGCGCCGCCGACCGGGCGCTGGCCGCCGGGACCACCCCCGCCGACGTGCTGCGGGTGGTCGAGGCGGTCGCCGAGGCGGGCGCCGCCGCGCTGGTCATGTCGTACTGGAACCCGATCGACCGGTACGGCACCGCCCGCTTCGCCGCCGACCTGGCCTCCGCGGGCGGCTCCGGCGCCATCACCCCCGATCTGCTCCCCGAGGAGGCGGGGGAGTGGATGGAGGCCACCGACGCCCACGGGCTCGACCGGATCTTCCTGGTGGCGCCCTCCTCCACCGACGAGCGGCTGAGGCTGACCACCGGCGCCAGCCGCGGCTTCGTCTACGCCGCCTCCCTGATGGGCGTGACCGGCACCCGCGCGGCGGTGGCGAGCACCGCCGAGAAGCTGGTGGTGCGCACCCGCCAGGCCATCGGGGACTCCGGTCTGCCGGTCTGCGTGGGTCTGGGCATCTCCAGCGGTGAGCAGGCCGCCGAGGTCGCCGGGTACGCCGACGGGGTCATCGTCGGCGCCGGGTTCTGCCAGCGGGTGCTGGACGCCGCCGACCTGGGCGCGGCCACCGCAGCGGTCGGCGCGTTCGCCGAGGAGCTCGCCGAAGGGGCCCGCGCCGGGCGGCGGTGAGGCCCACCGGTCGGCCCTGCTGCCCGAGGGGCGGCGGGGCCGACCGGGGTGCGGCGGCGTGGAGGCGCGGCGCTGCGGTGGCGTGTTCGCGAGGCCGCGCGGAGGGCGGGGCGAGGGGCCCGGAGTCGGCCGTTCCCGCAGGCCGCGGTGGGCCCGCCGCGGGTCCCCGGCCGCGAGCGGGGCCGGGTGAGAAAAGGGTGAGAATCGAGTCCTCTTCCTGGGAAGAGGACGTGCGGGGCGCGCCGACCGGCATAGGCTTCTCCAGCACCGGCCGCCGCACACCGCGCCGCGACCTGCGCGACCAACGGTCTCCGGGCGGTCACATGCAGTAGGCTCCGCTGCGACGCCGCGCGCCCCCGGCGGCGCCCACGGCCCGCGGCGCGCCCACCCGCCCAGGCGAACAGGGAAGTCCAGACATGAACACCGGTCCCACCGAGCAGAACACCGCCTCCGGCCGGCCCGACGGCGAGGCCGCGGCCGCCACCGGGCCCGAGGACGCCGCCGCCCCTCCGTGGAAGGCCCGCTGGGCCGCCGCCCAGCCGTGGGTGACCCTCGTGTGCCGCGTCGCCCTCGCCGGAATCCTCGGCTTCGCCGCCTACACCAAGCTGCCCCCCGCGCTGTCCATCCAGTCCGTCGAGGCCTACCAGCTCTTCCCGGCCGGCGTCGCCGAGTTCATCGGCATCACGCTGCCCCTGCTGGAGTTCGCCCTGGCCCTGCTCCTGCTCCTGGGGCTGGCCACCCGCTACGTCGCCGCCGCCACCGGCCTGCTCATGCTGGCCTTCATCGCCGGAATCGCCTCCGCCTGGGCGCGCGGGCTCAACATCGACTGCGGCTGCTTCGGCACCGGCGGCGCGGTCGCCCCCGGCGAGACCGCCTACGGGGTCGACATCGCCCGCGACATCGGCTTCGTCGTGCTGGCCGGTATCGTCATGCTCTGGCCGCGCTCCCCGCTGTCCCTCGACCGGCTCGCCGGGCTCTACCGCTGACGCCCGGCGCCCGGCGGCGTCCCCCGGGGCGCCGCCGAACCTGATAGAACGGCCCCGCACCCGCGGGGGACGGACCCGACAACCCATCAGTACGGAGAACGGTGATCGGCCCATGGGCAAGGCGGCGCGGCGCGAGGCCCGCGAACGTTTGAAGCAGCAGCGCCTCAAGGAGCAGCAGAAGGCCAAGCGCAACCGCGTCCTGCTCGTCGTGGGCGCCGCGGTGGTCGTGGTCGCGCTCGTGGTGGCGGTCGGCTACTTCGTCCTCATGCGCGACCGCGGCGGCGGCGAGGTCGAGCTGCCCCCGCAGGCCCTGCAGACCGACGGCAGCGTCGTCCTGGCCGAGGACGGCGCGAGCGCGCCCGTGCTGGAGATCTACGCCGACTACCAGTGCCCGGCCTGCAAGCAGTTCGAGACCGCCACCGGCTCGGCCATCCAGGAGATGGCCGCCAAGGGCGAGGTCATCGTGCACTACCGCCCGGTCAGCATCTTCGCCCTGCGCGGCGAGCCGCTGGGCTCCAACTCGCTGCGCGGCGGGGCCGCCGCCCGCGCCGCCGCCGACGCGGGCAAATTCGTCGAGTACAACGACGTGCTGTTCGAGAACCAGCCCGCCGAGGGCGACCCGGGCTTCTCTCCGGACGAGCTCAAGCAGTGGGGCGAGGACGTCGGCATCGACGACCCCGCCTTCGCCGAGCGCGTCGACGCCGAGTCGGAGGTCGCCGACCGCTTCGCCCAGGACTACGCCCCCGAGCTGCTGGAGAAGGCCCAGGGCGAGCTGGGCGCCGACAGCATCAACACCATGCCGGTCACCGACCTCATCGCCTGGGGCGACGAGAACGGCGTGGACTCCTCCTTCCTCGACGACACCTACGTCCTGGAGATCCTGGAGTCCACCGGCGCGGTCAACCAGCGCTACGACGGCGAGAACGCCTTCGCGGGCACCCCGAGCGTCTACCTCAACGGCGCCAAGATGGGCAATGAGATGTACTCTGCCTCCAGCCTCCGCAGCGCCGTGGCCGAGGCCGAGCCCGGCGAACCGCAGTCCACGCCGGCCGAGGACGCCGAAGACGGCGGCGACGGCGAGGGCGCGGGCGGCGACGCCGGGGCGTCCCCCTCCACCTCGCCCTCCGCCGACGCCAAGGAATGAACCAGCCGAGATGACCACACCTGCGACCCTCGCGACCGCGGACGCCGCCGGGGGCGGCCTCACTCTGGCCGCCATCCCGCCGCCCCCGGTCAGCCAGTTCGAGATCGGCCCGCTGACCATCCACATCTACGCGCTGTGCATCCTGGCCGGCGTCATCGTGGCCGTGGCCTGGTCCGAGCGCCGCTGGGCGGCCATGGGGGGTGAGAAGGGCACCATCATGGACCTGGCGGTGCCCGCCGTCATCCTCGGCCTCATCGGCGGCCGCCTCTACCACGTCATCAGCGACTACCAGCTGTACTTCGGGCCCGGGCGGGAGCCGATCCAGGCGCTGTACATCTGGAACGGCGGCCTGGGCATCTGGGGCGCCATCCCGCTGGGCGCGCTGGGCGTGTGGCTCGGCGCACGCCGCCGCGGGCTGTCGCTGTCGAAGCTCTCCTTCGCCATCGCGCCCACCATCCCGCTGGCGCAGGCCTTCGGGCGCTGGGGCAACTACTTCAACCAGGAGCTCTTCGGGAGCCCGACCGACCTGCCGTGGGCGCTGGAGATCTCCACCGCCGACGGGCGCCCGGCCGGGTACATCGAGGGATTCAGCACCTACCACCCCACGTTCCTGTACGAGTCGCTGTGGAACATCGGTCTCGCGGTGCTCCTGGCCTGGCTGGGGCGGCGCTACGCCGACCGGCTCGGCGGCGGGCGGCTCTTCGCGCTCTACGTCATGGGTTACTGTGTGGGGCGGTTCTGGATCGAGTACATGCGCATCGACCCGGCGAACGAGATCCTCGGCTTCCGCCTGAACAACTGGACGTCGGTCGTCGTGTTCCTGCTGGCCCTGGGCTACTTCGTCCTGTCGGAGCGGTGGATGCACCGCTTCTCCACGCGCGTGGTGCCCTACGGCCACGAGGCCGGAACCCAGGTCTTCGACACCGACCCGGCCACCGACGGGGAGGAGGGGCGGACCGGCGCCGCTGCCGCCACCGGCACGGACGAGCCGGGCTCGACCGGCGCCGACACGGGCGAGGAATCCGTCACACCCGAACCGGAGGACGAGGCCGCCGGGGCCCGACCCGCGGAGGACGCCCCCGCGGAGGCCGGAGCCCCGGACACCGCCGCGCCCGACGGGGACGGCCCCGCGGAGGACGCCGCCTCGGCGGAGGACGCCGGGCCCGAAGGACCCGACGGCGACCGGGACGGCGCCCGAGCCAACGGGGACGCCCCGGCCGATGGGCCCTCGGAGGCCGACGGGGACGCCTCGGCCGACGGTGGGCCCCAGGGCGAGCCGGAGTCCGCGTCCGACGAGGACGCGGACGGTGGGCCCCAGGGCGAGAAGGCCGGAACCGAAGAGACCCGGGCCGCAGCGGACGACACCGACGACTCCGAGACGGCCCCCGAGACCGACACGGCCCCCGACCCCGGGACCGGCCCCGAGTCCGACACGGACGGGGCCGCGACCGGACCCGCGGAGAACAAGCGGGAGGACTAGGCGCCGCCGGCGCCGCCGCGGAACCTCCGCGGACGCGGCGGCGCCGACGAGGATGAGTGAGCTAGCGACGTGAGCAGATCGGACTCCGCCGGCCGGGCGGGCGCGCGCGGATCGCGCCGCGCCCGGAACGGCCGCCGCCACCGCGGCGACGCCGCACCGCAGGACACCGTGGTCGACACCGGGCCCGGCGAGGTGGTCGAGGAGCTCGGCCCCGAGGCCTACGACGGCCCCGGGCCCGAGGCCCTGCCCGAAGGGGACGAGGCGGCCGACGAGGCCGCCCCCGCCCGAAGAGCGGGCAAGAGGAAGAAGAAGGGCCGCAAGGCCAAGGGCAAGGCCGAGGCGGCGCCCCCGCGCCGGGGCCGCCGCTCGGCCCCCGGCACCGTCGACCCCGTCTCCAAGTTCTCGGCCACGGCCCTGCGCAAGGTCAGCGTCCTGGGCGACCGCCCCAACCAGGTCGTCAACACCCTCGCCGAGCAGAGCACCGGCAAGCGCGGCACCGCCGTGCTGGGCGTGCTGCTCGGGCTGTGCGGGGTGGCCCTCGTGGTGCTCCTGGGCGTGCTCTTCTACCTGCTGCTGTTCACCGACAACTCCTTCGGGGGCGGCGACGACCCCGCCATGGCCATGCCGGAGGACGGCCACTCCACCCTCCTGCCCACCGTCTTCCAGGGCGAGTCGCAGGAGCAGAAGATCTTCGACCCCATCGCCGAGCGGCCCGAGGGCGCCAAGCCGCTCGACGCCGAGAAGGTGTTCGGGTCCGACGCGGAGAAGCTCGAACTCGACGACCTCACCCTCACCCTCCAGGAGGCGGAGGCCACCGACACCTGCACCCGGTGGGTGTGGGGCGAGGACGTGGGGCAGGCGCTGGTCGACGGCGGCTGCACCTCCGCGGCCCGCGGCTTCTACCAGGACGCCGACGAGGAGTACGTGGCGCAGTTCACGCTCTTCGACCTGTCCGACTCCGAGGCCTCCAGCGCCGCCGCCAAGACCCTCGACCCGCGCAACCACGACACCGACGTCGGCTTCCTGGTGCCCATGGACCAGGGCGTGGACGGCCTGCACCAGGGGTACAGCCAGGCGTCGACCCAGGTCATGGGGCACTACCTGGCCGTGTACTGGGTGGCCCGCGCCGACGCGGGGGAGCCGGAGGAGGACACCGCGATGGCCAAGGTCAACGTGGTGGCCATGGACGCGGCGGTGTGGGTCTACGAGCAGGTCGGCCGCGCCAAGGAGGAGCAGGAGGGCTGACCCGCCCGCGCGGCGCCGCCCCGGCGATCCCGGCTAGGATGCGCCTACCGGCGCCGCGCCCCGCGTTCACCGCGCGGCCCGGACGTCACAACGCGAGCAGCAGGCTCAGGCATTCGAGAGGTCACGGTGTCTTCTTCAGATCCCTCAGGCGCGGCCCCCCGCGCGGCGGCCACGGGCGGCAGGCGCAGGCGGAACGGCGGAGGCGACCCCGGTGAGGGGGCGGCCGACGCGCCGCGCCGGCGCTCCGGCGGCGGGTCCCGGCGCAGGCCGGGGTCCGCGGGCGGAGACGACGGGAACGGGAAGGGCGGGCGGCGCGGCAAGGCGCTGCCGATCCTGCTGGGCGCCCTGGGCGTGGCGGTGGTCGCGCTCGTCGGCGTGCTGGTGTGGACCTTCATGGGCGGGGGCGCGGAGGCCCCGGCGCAGGCCCGGCCCACGACCTACTCGGTGTACGACTCGGAGAAGTTCAACGACGTACTGCCGTCGCAGGAGGTCGACTCGCGCCCCCTCACCGAGGGGGAGATGTTCGAGCGCGGCAACGAGAAGATCGACAGCCAGGACATCGTCTTCGAGCTCAAGGCCAAGTCGCTGACCGAGGACTGCTCGAAGGCGGTGTGGGGCTCGGCGGTGCAGAAGGCGCTCGAGGACGCCGGGTGCACCCAGGCGGCCAGCGCCGCCTACGACTCGGGCGACTACGTGGGTGTGGCGGTGATGTTCAACCTGCGCGACGCCGAGGCCTCCCAGGCGGTGGCCGACGCCATGGAGCAGCCGCTGATCACCGACGAGGAGAAGGAGAGCCCCGGGTTCGTCCTCAACCCCGGCACCGAGGACCCGCTGACCCGGCTGGGCACGGGCTTCAGCCGGGCCGAGGCGTCGGTGAGCGGCCACTACCTGCTGGTGGCCTGGGCACAGGACAAGTCCTCGGAGGACCCGAGCCAGCGGGAGGACCTGACGGCCCCGCTGATCGCGCTGAGCGGCTACCAGGACCCGCTGTACCGGAGGGTCGTCAACCTGGAACGCCCCGGCCTCGACGACTCCGGCCAGGGCGCCGGCACGGGCACGGAACAGGGCGCTGGCACCGGCACCGAGCAGGGAGCAGGGACGGGCACCGAGCAGGGAGCAGGGACGGGCACCGAGCAGGGCACCGGCACCGAGCAAGGGGCGGGCACCGGCACGGGCACCGGTACCGGCTGACGCCCAGCACCGACGGAACGAACCAGGCGGCCGCAGCCTTAGCGCTGTCGGCCGCCTGTGGTGTGCGGGGGTCGGCATGGTTGGCGGCGACGACGAAGGTCGGCGGCCCGCACCGCAGCGCTGTCGGCCACCAGGCGTGTGCATGGTCACCGCAGATGGCGGCGACGGTGACAGCCGGGCGGTTCCCGGGCCCTGCCTGCCGGGCGTCCGGTCGCTCGCGGCTCGGGTGGGCGGCTGAGCAAGGTACCCCGCTCAAGGGCCCTGGCCGGGTGGCGGTCCGCCGGGGTGTGGGGTGGAGGCGGCGACGACGAAGGTCAGCGGCCCGCCCGGTAGCGCTGTCGGCCGCCGGGCGTGCGGATGGTCACCGAGCTCGGCGGCGACGGCCGGAGCAGGGCGGTTCCCCGGCCCTGCTTGCCGTCCGGCAGGCCCCTCGCGGTCCGGGGAGGCGGCGCGACCGGGTGGGTGCGTGGCCGCCCGCGCTCGTGGCGCCCGCATCCCCGGTGCCCCTCCTTGTTGATCTCGGGG
>NZ_JAQFWQ010000017.1 GCF_027706725.1 Nocardiopsis endophytica | reverse complement strand
CAAAGGTGCTGCCAAAACCGCCGGAATGACAGCACCTTTGTCGAGATCATCGCCGGAGGGGTGGGCGAAGGGAGCGGGGGCGGATCGGGTGGTGAAAACGACACCTGATCTGCGTAAAAGCGTCGATTTCACGACGCAGGATGCCCGAACCGCTCTCCCGCTATCCGATATGACCGTTATGTTCCTCCCGGGCGGCCACTCCGCGATGATCTCGGGGAACTCGGGGTTATCGTGTCCGGTTTAAGCCCGACTTCCTCGAGATCAACGAGCAGGGGCCTCGCGCCCGGCAGGCAGGGCCGGGGAACCGCCTGGCTGTCGCCGTCGCTGCCGAATCCGGTGACCGCGCACACGCCTTACGGCCGACAGTGCTGCCGTATGGGTCGCCGGCCTTGGTCGCCGCCCTCCACCTCACACTCCGGCGGCCTTCCGCCCGGCTGGGGGCCGTGAGCGGGGTATCTGCTCAGCCGTCAAGCCACTCGCATTACCCCTGTCCGGTGCCCGGCATGCGCGTCACCGCGAACCACATCCTCATCCTCTGTTCCGGGTCGGACAGGTCGATGCCCAGGTCGCGCTCGATCCTTCCGACCCGGTACCGCACGCTGTTCCTGTGCGCCCCCAGGTCGGTGGCGGTCCGGTCCCAGTTGCCGTTCCTTGCCAACCATGCGCGCAGGGTCTCCCGCAGCATCGCCGCCGACTCGGTCTCCTCGGCCAAAGGCCCCAGTAGGGCCGTGGCCGCCCGTCCCGCCGCCGCCGGGTCGATGGCGGCTTCGAGCGGGTCCTCCCTCTCCCGTGCCATCAGGGGGCGGGCGGCCGCGCGCGCTCGGAACAGAAGGGCGGCGGCCTCGCGGTCGGCCTCGGGCAGGTCCGCAACCTCGACCGCCCTGCTCATCGCCCCGAGCCAGCCCCTGCGGTAGAGGGCGTCCAGCGCCTCGGTGTGCCCCTCACCGCGGGATGCGGCGCCGTCGGCCCGGTCGGCCACGATGGCGCGCAAGGGCGCTTCCCCGCCGGGGGTGCCCGGGTCGGCCAGCTCCGTGCCGAGTGCCGCCGCCGCGTCGGCCGGCGCAGGGGCGGGCCCCCGGCCTGCCCGGACCGCGTGGATGACCCGGAAGGTGTCCGGCGCAGTGTCGGCCGGGCCGGATTCGGGAGAGGGGGGGCGACCGGCCAGGGGTGCCACCATGGGGGCCAGATCCGGTGCGCCCGCGCCGTCCAGCAGCAGGCGGCACAGTAGCGGCCCCGGCACCGCCGCGGACGCCCCGCGCGAGAGCAGCCCGAGCAGTGCCACCGCCGTGCCCAGCACCGCCCGCTCGGCCATGTCCAGCGGTGTGGGCCGCCCCAGCACCACCACACCCTGCTCGCGCGGCGGCTCGCCCACCGCGTGCAGGAACACCTCGTCCCCGCCGAGCACGGCCTTGGCGCTGCGCGGCCCCCGCGGGCGGCGCAGCCGCTCGGCCAGCTCGGCCACCTCCGCCCCCAGGGCGCGCGGCGGGGAGGCGGCGGTGAGGCGCGGCCCCGCGCCCTGCCCGTCCAGCAGCACGGCCCAGCAGCCCAGAGCGCCGGCCAGAGTCGCCAGTACCCGCTCGTCCGGGGCGGCCGCCGTCACCGACCGCACCAGCGCGCGGTGGGCCTCGCTGACCCGCCGCACCTCCTCGACGCGGCCCTCCTCCACCAGGGCGCCCACCGCGCGCCCCACCGCCACGAACGGTGTGGAGCGCGCGACCTCCAGCAGCGCCAGCCCGTGCGCGGCGCACCGCTCCACCAGCTCCGGCGGGACCTCGTCGAAGACGGGCGTCACCCCGAACCCCAGGGCCCCCGCCCCGGCCCGCACCAGCCCGGACACGTAGGCCTCCAGGTCGTCCGCGGCGGTGGACATGTTCACCCCGGCGGTGAGCACCAGCTCCCCGCCGATCAGGTAGGGGGCCGGGTCGCGCAGCTCGCTCACCGCCGCCCAGCGCACCGACGGAGGCTCGCCCTCGGGCAGCACGACCGCGCGCAGCCCCAGGTCGCGCCGGTCCAACAGGCGCTTGAGCGGGACGCTCCCGTCGCCGTGCATACGCCCCCTTCCCGCTCGCCCGCATCGGCCGGGCGCGCGTCCCCGTTCCGGCGCGCGGGGGGCGGCGCGGAGGGACGAACGGGACGGAACGGCCAGGCTGCGGGGCCAAGCTGTGCGGAACATCCAGTTACAGCTCACCTTATGCGCCTTTAACGTGCAGGAATCCGGTGATCCGGGTCTCGGACCCCCGTAGGCCAGGACACTCTCCCCCGTTCGAGGAGCACGCATGACGATCGACCTCGCGGTGATCGCGCTCTACCTGTCGGGCATGGTCGCCCTCGGTTGGTGGGGCATGCGCCGCACCCGCGACAAGAGCGACTACCTGGTCGCAGGCCGCCGACTCGGCCCGTTCATGTACTCGGGCACCATGGCCGCCGTCGTGCTCGGCGGCGCCTCCACCATCGGCGGCGTCGGGCTCGGCTACACCTACGGCCTCTCCGGCGCCTGGATGGTCGGCGCGATCGGCGTCGGCATCATCCTGCTGCACGCCTTCTTCGCGCGCCGCATCTCCCGACTGCGCGTGTACACCGTGGCCCAGATGCTCGACCTGCGCTACGGCGGCAACTCCCGCGCCGTGTCCGGGCTGGTCATGTGGGGCTACACGTTCATGCTGACGGTGCCCTCCACGCTGGCGTTCTCCACCGTCTTCAGCGGGCTGTTCGACATGCCCCGCGCCGTCGCCATCATCCTCGGCGGCGCGATCGTGGTGACCTACTCGACCCTGGGCGGCATGTGGTCGGTGACGCTGACCGACATGGCCCAGTTCCTCATCAAGACCTTCGGCCTGCTGCTGGTCCTCACCCCGGTGGCGGTCTGGCACGCCGGGGGGTTCTCCGGGATGCGCGAGGCCCTGGGCCCGGACCACTTCGCCCCGTTCACCATCGGCGGCGGCACCATCTTCACCTACTTCCTCATCTACGCGCTGGGGATCCTCATCGGGCAGGACATCTGGCAGCGCGTCTTCACCGGCCGCAACGACGCCACCGTCACCGGCGGCGGGCTGGGCGCCGGGGTCTACTGCCTGGTCTACGCCGTGGCCGGAGCGCTCATCGGTACCTCCGCCGCCGTGCTCTTCCCCGGGCTGGACAACCCCGACGACGCCTTCTCCGTCATCGTCGCCGACACCCTGCCGACCGGGCTGGCCGGGCTGGTGCTGGCCGCCGCCCTGTCGGCGGTCATGTCCACCGCCAGCGGCGCCCTGATCGCCTGCTCCGCGGTGACCTCCACCGACCTGCTGCCGGAGGTCCGGCGGCTGTGGCGGCGCGGCGCCCCCGCCGGAGCCCCCGCCGGCGCGACCGAGGGCGCGGCCGAGGGCGAGCGCGACGAGGTCGCCTCCAACCGGATCACCACCCTGGTGCTGGGCGCCGGGACCATCGCCGTGTCCCTGCTCGTCGACGACGTGGTCGCCGGGCTGACCGTCGCCTACAACATCCTCGTGGGCGGCCTGCTCGTCGCCATCCTCGGCGGCCTGGTGTGGCGGCGCGGCACCCGCGCGGGCGCGCTGGCCTCCATGCTCGTGGGCGCCGCGACCGTCATCGCCACCATGGCCGCCAAGGGGATGCTCGCCAACGAGGCCATCTACTACGGCCTTGGCGCCTCGCTGGCCGCCTACATCGCGGTCAGCCTCGCCACCCGGCCCACCGCGCCCGCCGTCCTCGACGCCTGGCAGCGCCGTGTGCGGGGCGAGCCCGACGCCGGCGCCGAAGCGGCCCCCGCACGCGAACCCGAGGGCGCGGGCTGACCGGGCCCGCCCCCGCTCCCCCCCCGCTGCCGACCGCAGCGGATCCGAAACGACGAACGAGAGGCGTACGACGATGTCCGCACCGATCGGCCCCACCGACTCCAGCCGCGTCCCCCGGTTCGCCGGGCCGGCGACCTTCGCCCGCCTGCCCCGGCTGGACCAGGTCGACCACGCCGGAATCGCGGTGGTGGGCGTGCCCTTCGACACGGGCGTGTCCTACCGGCCCGGCGCGCGCTTCGGCCCCGCGTCCATCCGCGAGGCCAGCCGGCTCCTGCGCCCCTACAACCCCGGCCTGGACGTGTCGCCCTTCGCCGAGGTCCAGGTGGCCGACGGCGGCGACATCGCCGTCAACCCCTTCTCCATCGGCGACGCCGTGGAGACCCTCCAGGAGGCCGCCACCGGGTTCATCCAGGGGGGCACCCGCATGGTCACCCTGGGCGGCGACCACACCATCGCGCTCCCGCTGCTGCGCGCCCTGCACGCCCAGCACGGCCCGATCGCCATGGTCCACTTCGACGCCCACCTGGACACCTGGGACACCTACTTCGGCGAGCCCTACACCCACGGCACCCCGTTCCGCCGCGCCGTGGAGGAGGGCATCCTCGACACCGAGGCCATCTGCCACGTCGGCACCCGCGGCCCCCTCTACGGCAAGAAGGACCTGGAGGACGACCGCCGGTTCGGGTTCGGCATCGTCACCGCGGCCGACGTGATGCGCAAGGGCGTCGACGAGATCTCCGACGCGCTCCGCCAGCGGGTGGGGGACCGGCCGCTGTACGTCTCGGTCGACATCGACGTGCTCGACCCGGCGCACGCCCCGGGGACCGGCACCCCCGAGGCGGGCGGCATCACCAGCCGCGAGCTGCTGGAGATCCTGCGCGGCCTGGGCTCGTGCAACCTGGTCGGCGCCGACGTGGTGGAGGTCGCCCCGGCCTACGACCACGCGCAGATCACCGCCACCGCCGCCTGCCACGTCGCCTACGACCTCGTCAGCGTCCTCGCCCTGAAGCGCTGAGCCCCGCACGGGTCCCCCACCTCACCGCACCGAAAGGCCGTCCACCGTGACACGACCCCGCAACGGCGGCGACGTCGCCGTCGAGACGCTGATCGCCCTGGGAGCCCGCACCGCCTTCGGCATCCCCGGGCAGCACGCGCTGGGGCTGTTCGACGCCCTGCACTCCCGCCCCGAGGTGCGGTTCGTCTCCAGCCGGGTCGAGAACAACGCCGCGTTCGCAGCCGACGGCCACGCGCGCTTGACCGGCGAGGTGACCCCGCTGCTGGTGTCGACCGGCCCCGGCGCCCTGCTGACCCTGGCCTCCCTCCAGGAGTCGGCGGCCGCGTCCGCACCGGTGCTGTGCATCAGCAGCCAGATCCCCTCCGAGGGGCTGGGCGGCGCCCGGCGCGGCTTCCTGCACGAGCTCCCCGACCAGTCGGCCTCGGCGCGCGGCGTCGTCAAGTCCGTGCACACGGTGCGCCAGGCCTCGCAGATCCCATCGGCGATCGCCGAGGCCTGGCGCAGCGCCGCCGCCGCACCGGCGGGCCCCACGTGGGTGGAGATCCCGCAGGACGTCCTCCTCGCCCCGGTGGAGCTGCCGCCCGTGTCCGACGTCGACGGCTCACCGGTGCCGCTGCGCCCGCGCGCTGAACTCGTCGACGAGGCCGTGCGCTTGCTCGACGGGGCGGAGCGGCCCGTCATCCTCGCAGGGGGCGGCGTCTCCCGGGCCCGGGCGCAGGGAGCGCTGCTGCGCCTGGCCGAACACCTGCAGGCGCCGGTCGCCTGCACCTTCGGCGGCAAGGACGCCTTCCCCTGGGAACACCCGCTTTCCCTGCAGTCCTGGCTGGAGGACCGGCACACCACCGCCTACCTCGAACAGGCCGACGTGCTGCTCGTGGTCGGCTCCGGCCTGGGCGAGCTGTCCAGCAACTACCACACGATGCGCCCCAAGGGACGGGTCGTCCAGATCGAGGCCGACCCGGGCAAGCTGGAGGCCAACGGCCCCGCCCTCGGCATCCACGCCGACGCCGCCCTCGCCCTTGAGGCCGTCGCCGCCCGCGTCACGCCCCGCGCGCGCTCCGAACGGGCCGAGCACGAGACCGCGGACGTCAAGCGCGCGGTCGCCGACCGCCTCGCAGGACAGGGCCTGGAGACCGAGACCCGCGTCCTCCAAGCCGTGCGCGATGCCCTGCCCGACACCGCCCCGAGCTATTGGGACATGACGATCCTGGGGTACTGGGCCTGGTCGGCCTGGGACCCGCGCGGCGGCGCCATGCACAGCGCGCAGGGGACCGGAGGACTCGGCTACGGCCTGCCCGCCGCGCTCGGCGCGGCCGCCGCCCACGACGGCCCGGTGCTCGCGGTCTCCGGCGACGGCGGCGCCATGTACGGCATCGCCGAGCTGGCCACCGCGCGCCAGCACGACCTCGACGTCACGTGGCTGATCGTCGACGACGGCGGCTACGGCATCCTGCGCGAGTACATGAACGGCGCCTTCGGCCGCGCCTCGCACACCGAGCTCGCGCGCCCCGACTTCACCGCGCTCGCCGGGTCCTTCGGGGTGCCCGCGGTGCTGACCGGCGTCGAACGGCTCCGCGACGATCTGGCCGCCGCCTTGGCCGCGCCCGGCCCCAGCGTCGTCGTGCTCCCCGCCGTCCTGCGCATGTTCGCCCCCACCCACCTGGACTGACCGGGCCCTGCGGCTCCGGTCGGCGGCGTCGCGCCCCCGGACCCACGGGAGCGCGCGCCGCCCCTCCGCACCCGGCGGCATCCCCCGTCCCCTCCACTCCGCCTCCAGGAGATGAGCCATGACCGACCAGCGAACCGAGGCGCCTCGGCGGCGCCAGCGCGCCACCGAGGTGGAGGCCTACGGGGTGGCGCCGCTGCCGCCCGCCGCGCAGACCTCCGGCCCGTTCGACCTGTTCCGCCTCGCCTTCGGCGGCGCCAACACCTTCGCCACGATCATCCTGGGCACCCTGCCCATCGCCTACGGCCTGGGCTTCTGGGCGGCCGCCGCGGCCACGGCGGCCGGGGTGGTGCTCGGCGCGCTCATCCTGGCGCCCATGGCGCTGTTCGCCCCGCGCACGCGCACCAACAACGCGGTCTCCTCCGGCGCCCACTTCGGAGTCGTGGGACGCGGCCTGGGCTCGCTGCTGTCGCTGCTGACCGCCGTGGCCTTCTTCTCCATCTCGGTGTGGGTGAGCGGCGACGCGATCGCCGGGGCCACCGCCCGCCTGGGCCTGGGCGGCGGCGACGCCGTCCGGGCCGCCGCCTACGGCGCCATCGCGCTGGCGGTGTTCGCGGTGTGCGTGTACGGCTACCAGTTCATGCTGCTGGTCAACAAGGTGGCGGTGGTCGCCGGGAGCGCACTGATGCTGCTCGGCGCGGTCGCCTACGGCGGCGCGTTCGACCCCTCCTACTCCGGCACGGGGGAGTACCTGCTCGGCGGCTTCTGGCCGACGTGGGTGCTGGCGGTGCTGACGATCATGGCCAACCCGGTCTCCTTCGGCGGGTTCCTCGGCGACTGGGCCCGCTACATCCCCGCCACCACCTCCGTCCCGCGCCTGCTGGCGGCCCCCTTCCTGGCGCAGCTGGCCACGCTGCTGCCGTTCGGGTTCGGCGTGGCCACCGCCACCCTGGTGGCCGACCCGGGCGACTACGTCGCCGGCCTGGTGGCCGCCTCGCCGGGGTGGTACGCGGTGCCGCTGCTGCTGGTCGCCGTCATCGGCGGGCTGTCCACCGGCACCACCGCCCTGTACGGCACGGGCCTGGACTTCTCCTCGCTGGTGCCGCGCCTGAACCGGGTCCAGGGCACGGTCGTGGTGGGGGCGCTCGCGCTGGTGCTGGTGTTCACCGGGGCGTTCGTGTTCGAGGCGGTCGACACCATCAACGCGCTGGCGATCCTCATCGTGCTGCTGACCTCGCCGTGGATGGTGGTGCTGATGCTCGGCTACCTGTTCCGCCGGGGCCACTACCTGGTCGAGGACCTGCAGGTCTTCAACGAGGGGCGGCGCGGCGGCGCCTACTGGTTCACGCGCGGCATCAACTGGCGGGCGGGCACCGCCTGGGGCCTCGCCGCCGTGATGGGGCTGCTGTTCGCCAACACACCGCTGCTGGTCGGGCCGCTCGGCGACCTCGCCGGCGGCGTCGACCTCAGCCTGCCCGTCGCCCTGGTGACGGCGGCGCTCGCCTACCCCGTCGCCCTGGTGGCGGCGCCCGAGCCGCGCGGGGTGTTCGGTCCGCTGGGCCCGCGCTGGGTGCCTTGCACCCCGGCCCCCGAAGGCGAGCAGAGCCCCGAGCCGGAGCCTGCGGTCCCCTGACCGACCAGGACCGCCGCTGGCCCGCGCCCCGACGCGGCACGGGCCGGTCCCCGACCACACAAGGAGAGCGCCATGCGCACCCGCGACTTCGACACCCTTCCGGCCTTCATCGACGGGGACTTCGTTCCGCCCGCGGACGGCCGCGCCATGGACCTGACCGACCCGGTGACCGAAGCGCGCGCGGGCGCCGCGGCCGTCTGCGGTCCCGCCGAGGTGGAGGCGGCCATGCAGGCCGCGCAGCGCGCGTTCCGTGCCTGGCGCAAGGCGTCTCCGGCGCGGCGCCAGGACGCCCTGCTGGCCATCGCCGACGCCCTGCGGGAGCGCGCCGGGGAGTTCGCCGACGCCGAGTGCCGCGAGACCGGCAAGCCCCGCTCCTCCGTGCTGGAGGAGGAGATCCCGATGTGCGTGGACAACCTGCGCTTCTTCGCGGGAGCCGCCCGCCATCTGGAGGGCCGTTCGGCCGCCGAGTACGAGACGGGGTTCACCTCCTGGGTGCGCAGGGAGCCCGTGGGGGTCTGCGCCCAGATCACGCCGTGGAACTACCCGCTGATGATGGCGGTGTGGAAGATCGCCCCCGCCCTGGCGGCGGGCAACACCGTCGTCCTCAAGCCCGCCGAGAGCACCCCCACCACCACGGTGATGCTCGCCGAGATCGCCGCGCCGCACCTGCCCGAGGGGGCGTTGAACGTCCTGCCGGGGGACCGCGACACCGGGCGCCTGGTGGTCGAGCACCGCGTCCCGCAGCTGGTGTCGCTCACCGGGTCCACGCGTGCGGGCATCCAGGTCGCCAAGTCCGCCTCCGAGGACCTGAAGCGCCCGCACCTGGAGCTGGGAGGCAACGCCCCGGCCGTCGTGTTCGAGGACGCCGACATCGTCGGGGCCGTGGAGGGCATCCTCGCGGGCGGATTCCTCAACGCGGGGCAGGACTGCACCGCCGCCAGCCGGGTCATCGTGCACGAGTCGATCCGCGAGGAGTTCACCGCCGAACTCGCCGCGCGCGCCGCCGAGCAGCGCACCGGACGCCCCGTGGACGAGGAGTCCGACTTCGGGCCGCTGAACAACGCCGACCAGTTCGGCCGTGTGCTCGGGCTCCTGGAGCGCCTGCCCGCCCACGCCAAGGTGGAGACCGGCGGGGAGCGCGTCGGCGACCGCGGCTACTTCATCGCCCCCACCGTCGTCTCCGGGCTCCGGCAGGACGACGAGATCGTGCGCGGGGAGGTGTTCGGCCCGGTCCTCACGGTCCAGGCCTTCTCCACCGAGGGCGAGGCGGTCGAGCTGGCCAACGGGGTCGAGCAGGGCCTGGCGTCGTCGGTGTGGACCCGCGACCACGGGCGCGCGCTGCGCGTGAGCGCCGAACTCGACTTCGGCGCGGTGTGGGTCAACACCCACGGCGGCCTCACCTCGGAGATGCCGCACGGCGGGTTCAAGGGCTCGGGCTACGGCAAGGACCTGTCGGCCTACAGCCTGGAGGACTACACCCGTGTCAAGCACGTGATGAGCGCCCTGTCCTGACGGAGGCGGACGCGCCCGGCCCCGGGGAACAGGGGCCGGGCGCATCCGGTCCCGGGGCAGGGCCCTCAGCCCTGGCCCGGGTCCTGCTCCCGGGGCTCGATCCTGCCGACCACGCGCCAGCGCAGCACGACCTCGTCCGGCCCGTCCTCGGGCTCCTCGACCGGCTGGCGCTCCGGCGGCGCCTCGTCGAGCGGACGCTCCAGCCGGACCTCCACCGCGAAGCCGGCCTCGGAGTCGGCGCTGATGCCCACCCCCTGCACCCGCGGGTCGGCGCCCAGCCACCGGCGCACCAGGTCCTTGGCCAGCCGCGCCTGGCGCAGGGTCGTCACGGCGCCACCAGCCGGGCGCCGAACGTCTCCAGCACCAGGCCGATCGGGTTGGCGTAGGTCAGCCCGGTGCCGTCGGGGCCGCCGAAGGCGCTCCCGGCGAACAGCAGGCCGACGGCCTCGCGCCGCCCCTCGTCGGTCCAGATCAGCGACCCGGAGTCGCCCCCGGCGCTGAACGCGCCGCCGGTGCCGGAGACCTCCAGCTGGTCGTCGAAGACCAGCTCGCCGCCGGGGAAGGAGATGCGCAGCCCGTCCACCTCGAAGGCGGTGATCCGGCCGCGGGTGTGCCCGGTCGTGCGCCCGACCTTCTCCACCGCGGTCGCGCCGCCGGGTTCGGGGTCGGCCTCGGTGACCGGCCCACCCGGATAGCGCGCGGCGTCGTGCCCGACCCCGTCGTCGATCCGCGCGACCGCGGCGTCGACCAGGTTGGGCCGGTCCCGTTTCAGCTCGCTCATCGCGACGAGCTCGCCGAAGCGGTCGGCGGGGTCGCGGCCGCGGTCGGCCTTGCCGGGCTGGAGCGCCATGTCGCCGATGGCCGCCTCGCCGGTGTTGCCGAGGACGTGGTTGTTGGACAGCACGTGCACGGCGCCGTCGACCTCGACGAAGGCGCCGAGCGTTCCGGCGGTGACGTCGGGGTGCCCCACGGAGCAGCCGGGGACCAGCGGCCGGTGCGGCTTCTGCATCTCCTCGGGGGAGAAGGGGGACAGGGCCCGGATCTCCCCGACCTCCACGACGTCGACCTCGCCGCGGGCGTCGCCGGAGATGCGCGCGAGAAGGTCGCTGACGGGCGCCGCCTCCCGCACCCGCACCGCGAGCCGGAACCGGTCCTCGGAGTCGGCCTTGATCCCCAGGGCCAGGTAGGGGGCGGAGACGTCGGCGGCGGTGATGATCCGCCCGCGCAGGTCGTTCTTGAGCTCTCGGCAGGAATCCAGGTGCATGGCGTCTCCTGGGGGTGGGAGGGACCGCTGGGACAGAAGTTACCCGAGTCTCACGACCGGATACGGACCGTAGTGCCCCGAGGTGCGGTGCGCGCCCTCAGGTGTGCCCCGCGTTCTCGGTAACTGCCTTCGTACCCCCGGTGAGGCCTGATCTCCCGTGCCGGTTCCCCTAATGTGCGGGCGGGGCGGCCCCCGCCCCCTCGGCGGCGTCCTCCCCGGTGGGCCGGCGCGCCCACAGGGTGGCCGCCAGGGCGCCCGACATGTTGTGCCAGACGGAGAACAGGGCGCCCGGCAGCGCGGCCAGCGGAGCGAAGTGCGCGGTCGCCAGCGCCGAGGCCAGCCCCGAGTTCTGCATGCCGACCTCGATGGCCACCGCCCGGCGCGCGGACTCGGGGAGCCCGGTCACCCGGCCGACCCCGTAGCCCAGCGCCAGGCCGCACACGTTGTGCAGCACGACGGCGGCGCCGAGCAGCAGGCCGGTCGAGGCGACGGCCCCGGCGTTGGCGCCCACCACCGCGGCGACCACGACGACGATGCCGCCCACCGACACCAGTGGCAGCACCGGCAGCACCTTGAGCACCAGGCGGCGCGCCAGGGCCCGGACCACCAGGCCCAGCAGCACGGGGACGAGCACGACCTCCAGGATCGAGACGAACAGGTCGCCCGCCGAGACCGGGAGCGTCGACCCGGCCAGCCCCAGCACCAGCAGCGGCGTGAGGACGGGTGCCAGGAGCGTCGACAGCGAGGTCATGGCCACCGACAGGGCCACGTCGCCGCGGGCGAGGTAGACGATGACGTTCGACGCGGTGCCCCCGGGGGAGGCGCCGACCAGGACCATCCCCACCACCAGCAGGGGCTCGAAGCCGAACAGCTGCGCGATCCCGAAGCCCAGCAGCGGCATCACCACGTACTGGGCGGCCACCCCCAGCAGCACCGCCTTGGGGTGTTTGGCCACGATGGCGAAGTCGACGGGCTGCATGGTCAGCCCCATCCCGAACATGATCACGCCCAGCAGCAGCGCGATGTGCGGGGCGAGTGCGGCGGACTGCTCCGGTACGAGCATGCCGACCACCGCTCCGGCCAGCACCAGCAGGGCGAACCAGCGCCCCACGAACGAGGCGACGCGTTCCAGGAGCGCCATGGCCGATCCACATCCTTACCCGAAACGAGGCATCCGCGCCGCTGAACGGCGCCTCCGACCCGCGGCAGTCTACGGCGGCGCAGATCCGCCGGTTCCGCCGGGGCTGTCGCTTCCGGGGGCGTGACCAGGCCCTCCTCTGAGGGCGCGCCTGGATCTCCGCTCGCATGGGGGGACACCGCCGGAAGGCGGGTAAGGAGCGGGGACAGGCCCAGCGGTTTTCGGGATCTGAGGCACGTTCGGGAAGGTGGTGCGGCGGTGCGCGCGGTCATCGTCGGTGGAGGCATAGCCGGGCTGGCGGCGGCGCTGGCGCTGGACCGGATCGGTGCCCAGAGCTCCGTCCACGAGGCGCACCCGCGCAGCGGCGAGGACATCGGCGCCTTCCTCACCATCGCGGGCAACGGCATACGCGCCCTCGACCGGCTGGGCGCCGCCGAGCGGGTGGCCGAGGCCGGATTCGAGCTCACCGACCTGCGCCTGTCGGGGCCGGGCGGGGAGGTGCTCGCCGATCGGCGGCTGGACACGGACGGCGACCCGCTCAGCCGGTTCCGCTGCCTGCGCCGGGCCGACCTGCGGCGGGCCCTGCACGACGAGGCGCTGAGCCGCGGCGTGCGCGTGCGCCAGAGGGAGCGGTTCACGTCCGCGCGGAGCGACGGGCACGGGGGCGTGGCCGCCGTGTTCTCCGGCGGCGGCGAGGCGACCGGCGATGTGCTGCTCGGCGCCGACGGCCTCGGCTCCTCGGTGCGGGGGCACGTCGCACCGGGACACGGAGGTGCGGCGGGCTGCCGCTACGCGGGCCAGAACGTCTACTACGGCTATACGCGCGAGCACGAGCCCCCGCACGCGCGCGGGCGGATCGACATGATCCGCGGCACGGGATGGTCCTTCGGGTACACCGTCTCCCCTGAGGGGGAGGTGTTCTGGTTCGCCAGGCTGAGCGCGCGGGAGCTGGCCCGCGGGGAGCTGTCGGCTCCGGAGCCCGGGGCGTGGGCGCGCCGACTGGTGCCCGCCCTGGGGGACGCCCCCGTGCCGGTGCGCATCGTGGAGGCGACGGGGGACCGCGTCATGGCGACCAACGCGCACGACGTCCCGCCCGGCGGCCCCTGGCGGAGGGGCAGGGCGCTCCTCATCGGGGACGCCGCGCACGCCGCCTCCCCGGCCACGGGGCAGGGCGCTTCCATGGCGGCCGAGGACGCCGTGGTTCTGGCCAAGGCGCTGCGCGACAACCCTGGAGCGGACGCGGCACTCGCCGCCTATGAGCGGGCACGCAGGCACCGCGTCGAAGAGAACGTACGGCGCAGCCACGCCATGAGCCGGGAACGGCCGGTGGCCCCGGCGGACCCGGAGACCGCCCGCCGGGAGGAGGAGGCCCTGGCGCGCGCGCTGGACTGGGACACCCCGCTCGCCGAAGCGCACACCGACCCGGCCTGACCCCGCCGCACCCGGCCTTGGGCGTGTCACCCCGGGCGGCCTGACCTGCGCGCATAGGGTTCCTCTGCGTTCGGCGGAGGGGGGACAGGTGGAAGAGGCGGGCGCGGAGGCGCTGGGCATGCTGCTCGTGATCCTGGTGGCGGCCTTCCTGGCGCCCATGGTGAGCGACCATCTCGCGCGCTGGGTGCTGATACCGGCGACCGTCCTGGAGATCGTCTTCGGGATCGTCCTCGGGCCGGCGGGGTTCGGGGTCGTCCACGAGGACGCGGCGATCGCGATGCTCGCCGACCTCGGCCTGGCGCTGCTGATGTTCATGGCGGGGTACGAGATCGACTTCGCCCGGATCGCGGGGCGGCCGCTGAGGCGCGCGCTGGTGGCCTGGCTCGTGTCGGTCGGCGCAGGGCTGGCACTGGCCGCCGCCGCGTTCGGGGGGACGCAGACCGCTCTGATCGTCGGTCTGGCGCTGACCACGACGGCGCTGGGGACCGTACTGCCGATCCTGCGCGACGCGGGCGCTCTCCAGGGGGCGTTCGGGACGCGGTTCCTGGCCTCGGGGACCGTGGGCGAGTTCGGTCCCATCGTGCTCATCGCCGTGCTGCTCAGCGGCTACCGCCCACTGGAGGGGACGCTGCTGCTGGCCGGGTTCTTCCTGCTGGCGGGGGTGGCGGCGTGGCGCGCCACGCGCCCGCCGTCGGAGCGCCTGGGCAGGCTGATCCGGGCGACCCTGGGCTCCAGCGCGCAGCTGGCGGTGCGGCTGTGCATGCTGCTCACCGTCCTCCTGGTGTGGGTGGCCGCGACGATGCGGCTGGACGCGCTGCTGGGGGCGTTCGCCGCCGGGGTGATCGTCCGGCTGATGCTGGCGGCCAACCACCCCGACGAGGCCGAGGAGGTCGAGTCCAAGATGGACGCGGTCGGCTTCGGGTTCCTGATCCCGCTGTTCTTCGTGGTGACCGGGGTGCGGTTCGACCTGCGGGCCCTGCTGGCCGACCCGGTCTCCCTGCTGCTCGTCCCGGTCTTCCTGGCCGCCTTCCTGGTGGTGCGGGGCGGCCCCGACTACCTGCTCTCGAAGGGCGACGTCGCACAGCGGCAGCGGGCCCCGCTGGCCCTGATGTCGGCGACCGCGCTGCCGCTGGTCGTGGTACTGACCGCCATCGGCCAGGAGACCGGGGCCTTGGACGGGGCACTTGCCGCGTCCCTGGTCGGCGCGGCGATGCTGAGCGTCCTGGTGCTGCCGCAGGTAGGGGGAGCCCTCCTGCGGCGCGCGGCAGGCGCAGACCAGTGAGCCCAAAAAGCGGCGCCGCCCGTTCCACTGTGCTCCCCCCCCGGATTTCGGAGAACGGTGCGGAGGGGCGCTCCTCCGCAGGGAATGAGATTCGGATCAGGAAAACGGACAGGAATGACGGTCCCGCGTCAGGGGGTGAGCACGAGCGTGTTCTCGGCGGCCTTTTCGACCGCCTCTCGGGTGAAGGGCATCGGGACGGTCTCGCCGGCGGCCCAGGCGTCGGTCTGGGAGCCGCGGTCCGGGTGGAAGGCGTGGCCGGAGGGGCCGGTCAGGTCGATCCAGCGCGCGGTGTCCGGGTCGGCCATGTCGACGGCCATGCGCATGGACGGCACCCACGTCACCGCATAGCCCTCCGTGTGGTCCCAGCCGGTGGCGTTCACCGTGCTGGAGCCGCCCGACGTCTCGACGGGGGAGCCGTTGAAGACCCACTCGACCGGGCCGATGCCCGACGTGCCCAGTGACGGGTGGGTGGGGGTGAGGGTGTGCATCGCACCCCAGCGCCACTCCGACGGGTCGTCGCCGAAGCGCTCGGACAGCTCGGCCGCGGCCCGCCTCATGGCCTCGGCGAGCACGGCGTCGCGGCCGTCGGCCTCCTCGCCTTCCCACCAGGGCGAGTCCGGGTCCTCGAGCAGCCGGGACATCACCAGCCAGCCGCGCGAGGAGCCGTCCATCGGGTACTCCTCGGGGAGCTCGTCGAAGGTCAGGTCGAGCATGCGGCTCCACACGGCGTTGTAGAAGGCGGCCGCGGCCGAGTCGGCGTCCTGGTCCATGTCCCAGTCGGCCAGCAGCGCCTGGGCGGCCGCCGGGTCCGCGCCCTCCTCGGGAGGGCTGCCCAGGTGCAAGTCCACCAGATACGGCACCACCTCGCGCGCGCCGAGGTTCGCGTTGTCCATCTGGAGGCGCACCATGTCCTCGGGGGTCAGCTGGGTCCCGGCGTCGATCTCCTCCTGCAGGAGTTCGTGGATGCGGGCCGCCCTGTAGCCGTAGTCCCAGTCCTCGGTGAGGAAGTGCGGGTAGTCCGACCCGGCGGCCGCCTGGTTGGCGGTGACGATGACGCCCGACTCGGGGTCGCGCACCGACGGCAGGTCGTCGAAGTCGATGAAGCCCTCCCAGTCGTAGGAGGAGTCCCAGCCGGGTGCGGGCCAGCGGCCGTCGCCCTTGCCGCGCACCGGGATGGTCCCGGGGGCCTGGTAGCCGATGGTGCCGGAGGTGTCGGCGTAGATGAGGTTCTGCGCCGGGACCTCGAAGGAGCGCGCGGCGTCGCGGAACTCCTCGAAGTCCGACGCGGAGGACATGGAGAAGATGGCGTCGGCCGTGGTGCCGGGCGTCAGGGCGGTCCAGGACAGCGAGACCGCGTAGCCGCCGTCCTCAGGCTTGGCGCCCGCCCGCTCGACCTGCTCCCCGTCGGCGTCGACCGGCGGGGCCTCCCCGAACCCGCGCAGGTCGAGGGCGGCCTCGGCGTCGGAGAGCACGGGGCCGTGCCGGGTGGAGCGGACGGTGACGTCGACCGGTTCGCCCCCGGCCACCTGCACGGTCTCCTCGCGCGTCTCCAACGGCTCGAGCCCACCGTCGACGATGGCGGCGCCGTCCTCGATCCGCTCCAGGTACAGGTCGGCGACGTCGGGGCCGAGGTTGGTGAAGCCCCAGGCTATGTCGGCGTTGTGGCCGATGACGATGCCGGGCAGCCCGGCGAAGGAGAAGCCGGTGACGTCGAAGGGGCACGCCTCGCCGGGGTCGGTGCAGTGCAGCCCGGTCTGGTACCAGACCGAGGGCATCTGCGGGCCCAGATGCGGGTCGTTGGCCAGCACGGGCAGACCCGAGGCGGTGTGGTCGCCGGAGACCACCCAGGAGTTGGAGCCCAGGCCGGGTCCGGCGGGGCCGAGCAGGGACGGGACCGACTCCAGGCCCGCGCCGACGTCCTGGAGCAGGGGAGCGGCGGGCGCCAGGGACTCGTCGGCCCCGTCCTCCTCCCGGCCTTCCCCGTCCCCTCCGCCGTCGCCGTCCTCTCCGTCCCCGTCCACGATCGGCGGGTGTTCGTCCTCGGGGTAGTCCGGGTACAGCTCCTCGACCTGCCCCCGGTCGAGTCCGGACGCCAGCAGGGAGGCGCGTTCGATCTCGTCCTCCATGTTGCCGCGCAGGTCCCATGCCATGGCCTTGAGCCAGGCGAGGCTGTCGGTGGGCGTCCACTCCTCGACCCCGTGGTCGGGGGCCAGCGCGGCGAGTACGGAGAACTCCAGCCCCAGCTCCCCGCCGTCGCGCCCGGCGAGGTAGGCGTTGACGCCGTCGGCGTAGGCGTCCAGGTAGGCACGCGTCTCGGGCTCGAGCAGGTCGTACTCCTGCTCGGCGACGCGGCGCCAGCCCATGGTGCGCAGGTAGACGTCGGTCTCCACCTGCTCCTCGCCGAACATCTCGGCCAGGCGGCCCGACGTCGTCATCCGGTTGAAGTGCATCTGCCAGAACCGGTCCTGGGCGTGCACGTAGCCCTGGGCCTTGAACAGGTCCTCGGCGGTGTCGGCGTAGATCTGGGGGATGCCGTTCCCGTCCCGGTACACGGTGACCTCGTTCTCCAGCCCCGGGACCGCGAGCTCCCCGTCCACCTGGGGAAAGGCGCGCTGGACGGCCCAGAACCCGATTCCGCCCGCCACGAGGGCGAGCGCGAGGAGCACGGACAGGGGGATGAGGACCCATCGTCGGATGGGCCGTGTGATGCGCACCATATGCGCAATATAGACCGACTGGTCGGGAGGGCGAAGGTCGGGGTGGCGGGCGCGGGCCGCCGTCCGCGGTGCCGCGCAGGCCGGATCACGCGTCGGCCCGGACCTCCATGGCGATGGGGAAGTGGTCCGCGTAGCCGTTCGGGTCGATGGGCTTTCCCGCTCCGCCGAAGCGGACGGGGGAGGGGTAGACGCCCGTCGAGACCATGTCCTCGGGCTCATGGACGATCCGGACCGACTCGGGGACCGCCCTCAGCGCCGATCCCCGGGTCACCATGTTCCGGTTCACCATGAACTGGTCGAGCATGTTGGCGAAGTTGTTGAAGTAGAACGTCCCCGTGGGCGCGCCGGCGGATCCGTCGGGTGCCTCACCGCCCAGAGGCGGCCACATCAGGTTCCACAGGCGCGGGGTCGACGTCGCGTTGAGCACCTTCGCGCGCTGGCGGGTGCTGAGGGCGTGCTGGACCAGGGACGCGTCGAAGGGCTCGTCGTTGAAGTCCCCCATCGCCAGCACCGGGGTCCGGGGACCGTGCACCTCCAGCGCGCGCTGGTGGAAGTAGGCCAGGGTCTCCCCGGCGACGGCGCGGTAGGGGGCCGACTCCCACCGTCCTCCGCTCCGGGAGGGCCAGTGGTTGCCGAAGACGGTCCAGGTCGTCCCCGCACGGGTGCGGAAGTTGACCTGGAGGATCTCCCGGGTGCCGGTGCGGCGCATGACGACGTGCTGGAAGACGGCGTCGGGCGGCACCTCCAGGAGGTCCGGGTCGTAGAGGAGGGCGATGTCGATGCCCCGCCGGTCGGTGGTGTCGGCGTGCACCACCCGGTAGGGGCGGCCGGAACGGGAGCGGACGGCCTCGGCGAGCAGGCGCAGAACGTGCTCGTTCTCCACTTCGCAGACCCCGAGCAGGTCGGGGCCGCGCCCGCCGTTCATGCCCGCGACGACCGATGCCAGCCGGTCGACCTTCCGGTCGAGGACCGATGCGGTCCACCCCTCCAGCGACGCCCCGAGGACCCGCTCCAGCTTCTCGGTCCGCCGCGGGGACCCCTCGACATCGAACAGGTTCTCGACGTTCCACCAGGCGACATGGATCGCGGCCATGTGAGGCCTCGCTTCCTCCCCCCGGTGTGACTCCTCCTGCCCGTACCCCCGGCCACCCCAGCATGCGCGCCCGGGCGTGCCGTGTAAACACGGGGGCATCCCCGGCCGCTCGATCCACCTGTACCGTGGTGTGGAGGAGGCGCTTGGGGAGGTCCGCCGCCGCGGTGTTCCGGTCGTTGCCTACACCGAATCCATCGCCTATTGGACGGAATGGCGAATGCGGGAGACCGGGCTCGACGGCATGGTCGACATCCTGTACTCCTCACCCGACACGACTTCCCGGACGACGTGATGCCGGAGGACTTGAGGCGCTACCCGGAAGAGGAGTACGGATTGACGGCGACCGACCACCTCCATGTGCCGTCCGGTCTCCTCAAGCCGGACATCGCCATTCTCGAGGAGATCATCGATCGCTTTTCCCTGGAACCGGAGAAGGTGGTCTACATCGGGGCACCGCCCGCACCGACCGGGACGGCCGCCCTCAGACGCGGTAGCCGAACTGCTCCAGCCGGGTCCGTGCGCGGGAAAGTTCGGGCTCGCTGAACAGGGGGGCGTACTCGGGGCGGCAGACGAGCGCCTCCACCGTCAGGTCGAGGCGGCCCCGCTCCCACAGGGAGGCGAAGCCGTCGGACACGGCCGGGGAGGCGAGCAGCCTGCGCGCCGTCTCCAAGGGGCCGCGGTCGGCGAGCATGCCGAGGAAGTAGGTCGCGGTGTAACCCGCCTCCTTCCTCGCACGGTCGTAGATGTCCCGCATCGCCCGGTCGAACCGCTTCAGCAGTTCCGGTCCGCCCCCGTCGGGCTCCGCCGGCCCATCGGCGGCCGACGACGCCCCGGTCCCGTCGGAGCCTTCGCCCTCCTCTCCCGCCGCCTCGGCGTTGCGGCGGTTGACGAAGCCCAGCAGGGCGTCGGGGGAGGTGAACACCTCATGGCCCAGCTCCCGCAGGCGCTGCAGGTCGGCCTGCTCAGGGTCGAGCTCCAGCACGACCGGGCCGCCCTGGCCGGGCTGGAGGCCGTCGGGCCAGTAGGCCTCGGCGACGGCGAGCTCCCGTCCGGTGACCGGGTCGGCGATCCCGGCGTCGAGCCGCGGCTCGGCACACCCCAGGCGCAGCAGCTCGTCGACCAGCTCGCGCACCTGCACCGCTCGGGGGTCGTCCTCGGCCTGGTCCGCGACCAGGGTCACGGGGCCCAGCTCCGCGCCGCCGTCCCGCCCGCCGGAGCGCAGCTCGGCCAGGAAGGAGCGCGCGGCCCCGGCCAGCAGTTCCCGGCGGGCCTCCAGGAAGTCCAGGTAGCGGTCGACCTTCCACAGGTCGGGATCGGTGGGGATCCACTGCGAGGCCAGGGTGCCGGGGAACCGCTCCTCCGCCTCGGCCAGGTACTCCTCGGGCGCCCGGTCGGCGATCTCCAGGTTGGTGTTCTGCGTCAGGAAGCAGAAGTTGGCAATCGCGTTGACCTGCCCCCGCTCATAGCCTCCGCGCAGCAGCGCCTTGGGGAAGATGTGGTGCAGCTGGAGCGAGGAGTGCTTGCCGAGCATCTCGGCCTTCAGCTCCAGCCCGCTGCCGAAGTCGCGTGCGCCGGTCGCCCGGGTCAGCATGTACAGCAGAGGGTAGAAGCGCGACCCGCGCGTCGACCCCTCGAAGTCGTAGGCGTTGATGTCCAGGCTGCCGCCGCGCCAGCGCTCCAGGTTGGCGATGAGCCCGTCGACCCCGTCACGGGCGAGCGCGTCGTAGTCCTGCTGGAGGTGCGTCTCCGTCGACCCGCTGAACCGGCCCCACAGCGCGGAGTGGACGTACCAGTACAGCACCTTGTCCCGGTGGCGTGCGTCCTGGAAGGCCCCGCCTTCCAGGGACAGCAGCCGGGACACCGCAGGCACCGCGTAGCGCCCCATCAGGACCCGGTCGTGGTCCAGGCCGAGGCGCCCGGAGGCCGCGTCGAGGAAGGCGCCGATGTACTCGACCGACTGGGCCAGCGCGCGCTGGAACGGCTCGGCCTCCACGTTCTCCAAGGAGCTGAACATGGCCCGGCCCGTGACGACCGCCGTGGCGTTGCGCAGCAGCCAGTCCAAGGAGAAGTCGAACCCGGCCGTGTTCCAGTCGTCCAGGTGCGCCCGCATCTTCTCGCGGGCCTCGGGCCACAGGGCACAGATCCGCGCCAGCGCCAGATCCCCCTTGGAGAGCTTCGTCCCGCCGGAGTTGACCCGGTTGAAGATCTCGACGACCTCGTCGACCGTGCGGTCCGCGCCGGTGATCTTCTCCTGGGGGAACTCCTTCTCAGTGATCTGGTGGAGCCGGTTGAGGCGCTCGACGTAGACGTTGAACCTCTCCGGGTATGCGGCGAACGTCTGCACGAAGGGCGCCAGCCCGGTATTGAACAGCTCGGTGACGTTCACCCACAGGTCGTCCCCGGCCATCCGCATGGGCGCGTAGAACTCGAAGGTCTCGGAGTCCACGTTGAAGTACAGGTCGGTGAAGGAGCGCTGGTCGCCGTCGAAGAACGCCGGCGGCTTCCCCCGCACCACCCCGTAAAGGGAGGTGACGCGCTGCTGGCCGTCCAGCAGCATCAGGTGCGTGCCCGTACCGGCGACGCCGCCCCGGACGGACACGTCCGAGGCGCTGGTCTCCCACAGGAGGAGACCGCCGACCGGGTGGTCCCGGTACACCGACCGCATGAGCCCGCGAACCTGGTCGCGGTTCCACACGTAGCCGCGCTGGAACTCCGGGAGCAGCACCGTCCCGGCGTCGATCTGATCGAGGAGGGTGGAGAGTTTGGCCATGGCCGACCTTTCGGCGGATCGTCCGTCTGTTGTTCGTGCGTCGTGCTCGGATCACCGCGCCGCGGGCAGGAAGGGGCTGGGCTCGCCCTGCCAGGACACGCTGAGGAGTTCGCGCGCGCGGGTGCAGGCCACGAAGAGCAGGCAGCGCTCGCGCAGGAGGTCGGCGGCGTGCGCCCCCGGGTCCTCGTCCTCGGAGGTGACGGCGGCGGCCGCGGGGACCTGGCCGGCGTCCGCGCCCGCGACCGCCAGGCACCGGAACTCCAGCCCCTTCATCCGGTGCATCGTCCCCACCGAGACGCGCTCGGCGTCGGAGTGGCCGCCGGCGAGCGCCGTGGCCGGGATCCCCGCCCCCTGGAGGGCGTCGGAGACCTCCTTGACCAGGCGGTTCGAGCGGACCGCGATGCCGATCTCACCGGGGAGGATGTCGGAGTCCAGCCATTCGCGGACGGTCGCCGCCACTCCGCGCAGCTCAGCCGCCCGGTCGGGGTAGCCCGTGGTCCGGGGCGCGAGGCCGCGGACCTCCGAGCGGCACCCGGCGATCGTCTCCAAGCCGCCGTCCATGTCGTCGATCGCCTCGCCGTGCAGCAGCTCCAGGCTCCAGGCGAGGATGTCGGCGGTGGTGCGGTAATTGATCCGCAGCCGGGCCGAGCGCCCGGCCACGGCGATGCCCATGTCGCGCAGGCTGATCCGGTGCTGGTAGATGCGCTGGTGGGTGTCTCCGGCGATGAACAGGTCGTCATGGTCCTCGGGGGCCGCCGCCCTCAGCAGGCGCCACTTCTCGGCGCTGAGGTCCTGGGCCTCGTCGACCACGATGTGCCGGAACGGCTTGTCGTCCCTCTCGGCGAGGATGCGCGCGGCCTCGGCGCACACCGTCTCGTGCGTCCACAGCCCGTCCTTCTCCAGCGCGCGCTCGAACTCGAACACCGCCTGCCAGACCCGGGCCTTCTGGGTGGCGCCGAGACGCCTGCCCCGGCCGGTGCGCTTGGCCCCCAGGTACCCCTCCGCATCGGAGATGTCCTGGGCGATGACGACCTGCCGCCATTCCTCGCCTAGGAAACCGGGGCCGAACGGCACCCCGAGGCGCTCGGCGATCTCGCTCCACATCTTCCTCTCGCGCTCGGGCCGCAGGAGCGCGGGCTGTCCGTGAACCTCGCGGAAGACCCGGTGCGCAAGACGGTCCACGTGCTCGACCGTGACGTTCTCCAGGGCCTCGGCGGTCCGGGCGTCGTCGGCGAGCAGTTTCAGCCCCGCCGACAAGGAGTCGGCCAGCGTGGAGGTGAAGGTGGTGACGAGCGCCGGCCCCTCCCCGCGCTCGGCCAGGGTGCGGGCGCGGTGCAGGGCCACGACGGTCTTGCCCGTCCCCGGGCCGCCGGTGACGCGCGCGGGGCCGCTGTACCGGGCCTGCGCCACCTGCTGCTGCATCGGGTGCAGGTAGACGCGCCACAGGTCGAACGGGCGGGCGAACACCGCCATCAGCTCGTCGGGACCGTCGACCAGGACGACGCGGTCGGGGCTGCGGCGCACGGCGGCGTCCAGGTCGTCGGGGTCGATCCGCTCGGCGGTGATGGACGCGCTCATCTCCTCCCAGACCTCGTCGGCGGTCATGCCGCTGGCCAGGCCGTAGAGCACCTCCCACTGCACCGGGGGCAGGAAGCCCTTCGCCGCCTCCAACTGGACGGGGTCGGTCAGCGCGCGGGCGAAGCGCAGCGTCTCCTCGTCCACGCCCAGCCGCTGCATGTCGGCGTCGCCCACCCCGTCGAACAGGCGCTCGGGGGCACTCTCGGCCATCCGGGCGAGCTGGGGCAGTGAACTGTCGATCGCCTCGGCGTCGCGGATCTCGATGCGGCCGGTGGCGGTGTTGACCGACGCCCTCCTGCGCTCCGCCCACGTGTAGGCCTCATCGTGGCCGAGGACCTTGAGCAGTGTGTAGGTGTCGCCGGACTCGGGGGCGAGCACGACGCCGCGCCAGTACCTGTCGATGCGGATGGTGCGGATGCGGTCGTCCCGCGCGCCGTTGACCTTCTCCAGGTGCAGTCCTGCGTGGGTCGCGTTCTCGAACTTGGAGAACACCTCGCTCACCCGCTCCTGTACGGGCTTCTCCAGGGACCCGAATTCGCGGAGCAGGGTGCGGTGGATGGCGAGGTTCGCCATGGGGGGTCTCACTTTCTGAACCGGGGCCGGGGGGGGGAGAAGAGCGGCGCGGCGGCGCGGCGGTACGGCTATGGGGCGGTCGTGTCGCCGCCGTAGAGCGGGGGGTCGAGGAGATCGGAGATCTGCTCGAGGCCCGGATGGTCCGGTCCGTGGATGCGCAGCAGGTCCTTCGCGAGAGCGCGCAGCGTGGCATCGGCCGCGGCGTGCTCGCCGACGCCCCGCTGGAGGAGGCCGATCTGCCGCCGCAGCTCCAAGGGGCGGGGGTCGTCCGGGCCGTAGGTGCGCTCCTCGTCCACGAGCAGAGCCTTGAGGCCGGTGAGGGCCGGGCCCGTCTCCCCGGCCAGCGCGCGGCAGGTGGCGGCCTGGAGGCGGCAGCGGAACACCAGGGACACGTCGGAGGGGTCCTGCGAACGGGCGAGGTCGGCCGCCAGCGCCGAGAAGACCGGTTCGGCGGCCCGGAAGTCGCCGCCTTCGAACAGGACGTTGGCCAGGTCCGTGCGCAGTGCGATGACGTCGGTGTCGTCGGAGGCGAAGACCGCCCGAGCCGTGGCCGCGGCGGCTTCGAGCACGTCGGCGGCCTGCCGGTACCGGGAGGACCCGGCCAGCGCCGCCGCCTCGGACCGCGCGCGGGCGATGTCCGGGCGCGTCATCGACACGCTCACGGTCTCGGGTGCGGTCTCAGGGCGGCCTCCGGGAGCCTGCGCACCGCCCACGCCCCCGTCCGCGCCGGTCGCCCCCTCTGTGCGCGCCGGATCCCCTTCGCCGCTCCCCGCGCCGCCGTCCGGAAGCGTCTCGGAGAAGACCCTCTCCAGGACGGAGGCCTGCATGCGCGTCGGGCTGGGCACCGCCGGCGGGTCGAGCACGCCGGGGATCGGGCCCAGGCCCGCAGCGAAGTCGAGCATGCGCCGGTACACCTCGCCGGCGTCGGCGGGGCGGTCCTCCGGCCGCTTCTCGAGCAGCAGGTCGATCACCGCGTCCAGGTCGGCGGGCACGTCCGGGCGCAGCTCCCGTACCGGCCGCGGGCGCTCGTGGACCTGCTTGTGCATGACGGCGAACGGGGTGGACCCGGTGAACACGCGGCGGCCGGTCAGCATCTCGTGCAGCGTGCAGCCCAGCGAGTACAGGTCGGTCTGGGGCGTGCTCATGCCGCTCATGACCTGCTCGGGCGCCATGTAGGCGGGCGTGCCGGGCGAGTCGCCCGTCCGGGTGATCCGCGAGCCGTCCGACCGGTCCAGAGCCACGGCCAGTCCGAAGTCGAGCACCTTGACGGTGCCGTCCGGCTCCAGCATCAGGTTGGCGGGCTTGAGGTCGCGGTGCACCAGCGACCGGCGGTGCGCGGCGGTGAGCACCGCGCACACCTGGGCGGCGATCGCCGCCGCCCAGCCCACCGGCAGCCGCTCCTGCTCGGCGACCAGGTCGGCGACGCTGATCCCGTGGATGCGCTGCATCACCAGGTAGGGGCGCCCGTCCTCGGTCCCCGCGTCGTAGACGGCGGGAACGCCGGGGTGGCACAGCCGCGCGGTGATGCGGGACTCCCGGACGAACCTGCGCACCAGGTCGTCGTTGCGCTCCCCATCGGGGAAGCGGATGAACTTGACGGCGACCTCGCGGTCGAGGCGGGTGTCGTGGCCCTCCCAGACCTCGCCCATCCCGCCCCGCGCCATCGGGACCGGGTTCAGCTCATAGCGCTCGGCGAGCAGGGGACTGGGGCCGTGGGCGTCGCCGCTCATGGGGGTGTCTCCTCGGGGGCACGGGGGATCGCGGGGGCAAGGGCACGGTCGGACAGGCCGCACCGTCCGGCGTCGACGACGCGGGCGCCGAGTTCGGCCACACGCGCCAGGCGCCGCTCGGTGTCGGCGAGTCTTCGCAGCGCCCGGACGTGGGCGCGCTGCCTGTCCAACGGAAGCACGGCGATGCGGGCCTTGAGGGGGTCGCCGCGGAACCTGTGGACGGGGCCGGAGGAGAGGGCCGCCGCCAGGTAGTGCGGGTCCACCCGCTCGGGGTCGGTGCGCAGTATGACCAGCCTGGCGCCGATCGCGGCCCCCGATTCCGCCTCCCCGGCGACCCGGGGCGGAGCGTCCCCCGAGGCGGATGCGACCACATCGCCCGGCCGCAGGACGACCCGTCCGGGCTCTTCGGTGGTCCGGCCGGTGGGCTCCCGCCCCTCCCGCAGGTCCTTGTGGGTGAGCAGGGGGACGGTGCCCCGGTCGGCCGGGGCCGCCAAGGGGGCGGCCTGCACCTCCACCACCCCATCGCCGACCAGTTCCGCGATGCTCGCGGCGGCGGAGGGGACATCGTTCGGGGCGAGTTCCGGAGGGGCCTTCGCCAGGTCGTGGAGGGCCGCCAGCAGCGCCGCGCGCCCCTTCGCGTAGGAGGATTCCGGGGTGCCCGGCGTGACGTGGCTGGAGGGCCGCAGGTCGGCCGCGCCCAGCAGCTCCGCGCGGTCCAGGAAGGACGACCAGGCCCCCTCGGCGGTGAGCAGGCCGCGGACGAACTCCACATCCGCGGACGGCCGTCCCGCCTGTTCATCGGGGTGGTCGAGCACCCACACCAGGGACTGGGCGCCGGGGAGCTCGGCGACGGTGCGCAGCGCCCCCGACGACGCCAGGGCCTCGCGCACCCGGCGTCCGGAGGGGCGGTGGGCCGCCGAGGCCGGGACCCGCACCACGGCGACACCGCCCGGCCGGACGCGGGCCAGGCAGTGCTGGACCCACGCCAGCTCGCTCTCGCCGCGCGCCGGGGTCCCATAGGCCCAGCGGTCGTCGTCGGCGAGCTCCTCCCAGCCCCAGTGGCGGTCGCGGAAGGGAGGGTCGCACAGCGCCGCGTCGGCCCGCCGGTCACTGAAGGCGTCGTCCCTCAGCGAGTCGGCGGCGGCCACCTCCACCTCGCCGCCCATGAGGACCAGGCGTGCGCGTGTGATCTCGGCGTGCGCGGGCTCACGGTCCTGGCCCCAGAGCACCGAGGCCCCGCGGGCGGCGGCGGCCCGCAGGAGCACGCCCGTCCCGCACGCCGGGTCGAACACCGAGGAGCCGCGCTCGATGCCCGCGAGTTCGGCCATGGCCTCGGCCACTTCCGGGTCCACCTCCGAGGCCCGCTCGCGGGCGGCCCGGAAGCGTTCGCACAGGCGGGAGAAGACGCCGCTCGCACCGCCGGCGCCGTCCTCCGCGGCGCGCTCGGCCGCCCTGGCGAGCTCGTCGAAGAGCGGGCTCCACTCCTGCGGCGGCTCGGGCAGGGCGGTGCCGCGCGGACTGATGAGGGACGCACCCGCGTGCGCGATGAACTCGGCGAGCCGGACCCCTTCCACCTCCGCCTGGACCCGCTGCCAGAGGCGGTCCACGTCGTCGGCCTCGAACGGCTTGCCTCGTTCCAGGCACCACCGCTCGACCTGGTCCATGGCGAACAGCGGGTTGGTCGGCGCCCCGGCGACGGGCCGGGGGAAGTCGGCGAAACGGCGGCGCCAGTTGCTGACCGCCGACCGCCCGACGCCCGTGAGCCGGGCGATGTCGGCGGCACTGACGACCGCGGGCCCGCTCACGCCGCACCGCCCGTCGCCAGCGGCGCGAGCACCTTGCGCGCCCGCAGCTCGGCGATGTGCTCGGCCACCCGCCGAGGGGCATCGCCCCCGCGCACGAGCAGGCCGGCCTCGATGTTCCGGGCCACGCCCGACTGGGTCAGGTTGGCGCTCGAGACCAGCAGGACCCGCCGGTCGGCCACCGCCAGCTTGGCGTGCGACTTGGCGCCCTTCTCCTCGCGCAGCGCGGTCGGCCAGTGCCACAGGTCGACCCCGTCCAGCCCGGCGAAGGCGGCCCCGGGCTCGTCGCCGCCCAAGGCGCTGCCGGCCCCTTCGAGCGTCTCCACCACCACGTCGATGCGCACGCCCCGCCCCGCCGCGGAGGCGAGGGCGCCGCGGATGGCGTCGTTGCGCCGGGCCGAGTAGGTCATCAGCACCAGTTCGGAGTGGGCCTCCTCGACGACCTCCAACAAGGCCTGCGCGGTCGCCCGGATGGGAACGGCGTGGCTGGCCGGTCCGCTCCACACCGTCTCCACGGAGACCGCGCCGCTGCCCCGGACGTACCCGGCGGCCAGGCCCCGCAGGTAGGCCGCGGCCTCCGCCTGGGGCACGGCGCCGGACCTGCGGGCCTCCAGCAGCGGCGCGACGGCGCCGGCGTCCCGTGAGGAGCCCAGGATCGCTTGGTCGGGCCAGCCGCCCGCGATGCGGTCGGCCACCTCGCGCAGCAGCGCGCCGCCGAGGCGGGGGGCGGCCTGGGCCGCCGCCGCCTCGAACGCGGGTGGGCCCGGTCTGTCCAGCGGATCGCTCATCCCCGCCCCCGTTACGGCAGGTCCGGGTACAGCGCCAGCTTCGGGTCGTCCACCGGGACGACGAAGCGGCGGTCCAGGAAGCGGTTGCCCTTCTCGCAGGTGGTCTCGGACACGAACAGGCACACGTGGCACGCGGCCCCGTGCAGGAAGTCGGCGTGCGCCTGGGGCAGGCGCTCGCGGCACAGCGGGTCCGACGAGCACCGCATCGCGCCCGTGAGCGCCTTGTCCACCAGCGGGACCAGGCGCTCGGGCTCGGCCTGGGACACCAGGCCGCCCAGGGTGCCTTCGGCGTCGGGGACCGCGGTGTAGACGAGGATCCCGCCGCGCGGGTCCTCCTCGTTCCCGGCGTAGATGCGCTCGGACAGGCTGGCCGCGTTGTAGCCGCACTCGATGGCGATCGTGCGGATCAGCAGATGGGACAGCGTATGCAGCGCGATATAGCGCGCCCCCGGCCACAGCCGCATCGGGTCGAACCCGCCGGGGATGCGCCCGGAGTAGCGGTTGACGCGGAACTGCCTGTAGGCCTCCTGGTGCAGGCGCAGAGCCTCGGTGCCCGCGATGCGCTCCTCCCACCCGCGAAGCGCGTCTTCAGGCACGCGGAGGAAGATGCCCTCGCCGCGCACCTCGCTCGCCGGGACCCAGGTCAGCTCGCCGCGGCCGAGCGGCGCGCGCGAGACCAGGTTCGGGTCCTCGGGGTCGGGAGCGTCCAGGCGGGTGAAGGCGGTCAGGGCGCGCACCTCGCGCAGCCGCTCGGCCTGGACCACGTCCGAGAAGTACGGCGTCAGCGCCTCGGGGACCCCTTCGGGGAAGCGGTAGAGCGCGAAGTCCTCCGTGGGCTCCGGCGCCTCGGGGGCGGAGAAGATCTCCCATTCGGGGGTGAGCAGGTCGGGCGGGCCCTGGTCCTCTTCGGCACCGGAGCCGCCGGAGGCTTCGGCCTCCTTGGCGGCGCGGACCTCCTCCACCATGGCGGCGATCTCGTCGTCGCCCCACTTGGCGAATGCGCGCATCACCGGGGAGTTCTCCCGGGCCCACTCGTACATCATGGGCGGCAGCGTGGACAGCTGGTCCCACTGCTCCTCAACCTTCAGCCGGAGCTCGCTCGCCCCGCCCTCGGGCACCGACAGCACCGACATGGTCTGGGCGAACCACTGGTTGGACGCCCCCACCACCAGCACGACCGGCCGCTCCTTACAGCCCGTCTGCTTGAACGTGCCCAGGTGGGGGTGGCGCCCCCGGCAGGCGGGCAGCTCGTCGCGCCCGCGCTCGCCCAGGGCGTCGCGGATGTTGCGCCGTACACCGCACGCCATACAGCGGATCGAGACGTTGGCGCCGATGTTGCCGCCGCGGTCGTCCATCTGGAGCTTGGGCTGGGGCGCCTTGGGGCACGCACCGCCCTTGTGCACGAAGTGCGTGTAGGGGAAGTCGTCCAGGTGCCCGCGCGAGCAGGCCAGCACGAAGCGGGCAGCGACCGCCAGCGGGGGCTTCCGCTTCTTCCGGCATCCCTGGTGGAAGAAGCGCGCGTCCTGCGGCTTGCGCGCCTTGTCGTTCTCGAAGTCGAAGGCCTTGGAGTCCAGACCGGCGAGCTCGTTGCAGGCCGTGCACCGCAGCCACGTCGGGAACGGCACCACCGGCACCCCGACGCGCGCGGCCGGCCCGTTGGGGTCGGCGTCCAGGCCGTCCAGCCACGGCGCCGGGCGGAGCTGTTCGACGTGGCGGCCGTCGTGGAACTTGTTGAGCTCGCGCAGCAGCCGGGGTTCGGCGATCGGCTCCCAGTCGGGGACGTCGTCGTAGTCCCAGTCGTCCACGCCGCGCACCAGCACCGAGACGTTCGGCAGGTCCACCAGCGCGCCCACTCCGGTGGTGAACATGAGGTGGCTGGGGCGGACGGCGCCGACCCGGCGCCGGTACTTGCCGCTCTGGGCGCTCATCGGCTCCCCTCCCGGTCCTGCTTCTTGTCGAAGGCCGACTGGCCGAGCTCGTCGGTGTCGTCCTCGGGGTCCGCCGCGCCGTCCTCGTCCGTGCCTCCGCCGGTGCCGCCGCCATCCGTGCCCCTGTCGCCGGTGGCGCCCGCGAAGGACCACTCCGGTGCGCCGATCGGCGGATTCAGGAAGCGGGCGTCCCCGGGAAGGAGGAGATTGACCTCGTTCTCGGTCTCACGCATGGACATGCCGACGGTGGTCGCCAGCCAAGGGCCCTCGCCGGGGCGGTTGAGCAGTTCCACCAGCCGGGTGGATCCGAAGGAGTCGCGTTCATAGCCGAGCCGCGCCGAACCGTCCCGCTTGCGCTTCCACACGTCCGTCAGCACCTTGAGGCGCTCGCCCAGGTAGGCGCGCCCGCGGTCGCCTCCCACGGTCTCGGCGCGCTCCAGCATGTGCCGGGTGACGTCCTCGACCACGTCGCCGTCGAGGTCCACGTCGTGGGCGTCGGCGTTGTGCGAGTACTCCTCGGCCAGGTTGCGCACGGCCGCCACGAACGCCGCCGCGGTGCCCCGGTCCAGCGAGCGGCGGGTGAACGGGGTCACCGACAGCGCCTCCACCTCGCGGTAGAAGGAGGCGTGGTAGTTCCGGAAGTCCTCGAAGTGCGCCAGGTCGCGGGGGCGCGTCCAGTTGTACAGCGTCACCACCAGGCCGGGGCGGCGGGCGTCGCGGCCCACGCGGGAGGAGGCCTGGATGTACTCGGCGGTGTTCTTGGGCTGGCCGGTCACCATCATCAGCCCGAACCGGGACACGTCGACGCCCACCTGCAGCATGGACGTCGCGAGCACCATGTCCACCGGGGCGCGGTCCTCCCGGGCGCGCAGCATGCGCCGGTCCGCCAGCTGGTGGTACTCGGGCTGATTGGGCCGCGAGCCGCCCTTGCGGAGGCTCTGGAGGACCGCCGCACCGTGCTGGATGATGGTCCGCTTGCGGTCGGAGGTGTCCAGCTCCGGGTCGAACGGGATCTCCAGGCCCTTGAGGACCCGGCTGATGTCCCCTGAGGACACGCGCGATGTCAGCTCCTGGACCTCCAAGAGCTGGGTGGTGCCCTGGAGCCGGTTGGACAGCCCCTTCGCGCGGCCGTTGCGGCGCACCCGGGTGACCACGTCGTCGTCCACGTAGCGGCGCATCCCCGCCAGCTCCCGCGTGGCGTTGAAGTAGCCGACCGTCGTCATGTAGGGGTCGGCCGCCTCGCCGTGTTTGTCGAACATGGTCTGCCCGGCGATGAGCAGGATCTCGGCCAGCCTGATCTCGGCCGACTTCAGCCGCACCCCGTGCGCGCACACACCCATGTAGCGGCGGCCCGGGTCCTTCTCGGTGATCGCCACCTGCTGGGAGAAGAAGGTGTCGGCGACGTCGGTGGCCTGTGGCGGGAAGATCTGCAGATCGCGTGCGAAGACGCCGCGCACCTGGTCGTTCGCGCGCTTGGTGGTGGCGGTGGAGGCCACGATCTTGGGCGCGGTCCGGGCGCCGTCGGGGGCGGTCCACGTGCACAGCCGGTCCACGGCGGACTCGAACAGCCCCACGGTGGTGCCCAGCGCACCGGAGATCAGATGCAGCTCGTCCTGGATGATCAGGTCCGGCGGGCGCAGCCGGGGCACGGGGCGGCTGGCCGCCGCGGGGTATCCCGCGCGCGCGATGTGGCGGCTCCGGCAGTCGGTCCTGCGGTCCAGGTCGTCGTGGCGGAACCCGTGCCGGGGGCACTGCTCCCGGACGCGGCCGAAGAGCATGCCGGCGTACCCGCTCCAGGGGAGCCGCGCCAGCTTGTCCACGGTGGCGATGACCAGGCTGGGGGTGTAGCGGTAGATCTCCTCGTCCACGGTGAGGATCGGCAGGCCCTCGGAGGACGCGCGCTGGGAGAACGGGCAGGCGTCCGCGCCCTCGCCGTTGGGACAGAACAGGCGCACCCGCCGGGCGACCGGGTCGGGGACCAGGTCCCGCTGGGCGGTCAGCTCCGCCCCGCACCAGGGGCAGGCGAGCGTCTGGAGCACGTTGGTGCGCTCGCCGTGCCCGGCCTCGCGGGCGTTCCGGATCTGCTCCTCGGCGTCGGTGTACCAGTTGGGCGAGACCCCGGCGCCGACCCACAGGCCGATGCGGAACGGCTCCTCGCCCCAGGTGCCGGGGTCGGCGCGGCGCTCCACCTCGGCGGCGCACACCAGGGCGGCGGCGCGCTGGAACTGCTGGGCGGTGAGCAGGCGGAGGGTGTAGCGCATGAGGACGGCCACCCCGGCCATCCCGGACCGGGCGTCCTGGCCGGAGCCGACGATGCCCTGGAGTCGGCGGATGGCGAAGGTGAACGCGGTCAGCCCCAGGTAGGCCTCGGTCTTGCCGCCGCCGGTGGGGAAGAAGAGCAGGTCGACGAGCGCGTCGGGTGAGGCGGCCCGCTCGGGGTGCGAGGGGGAGGCCAGGGACGGCAGGTTCAGCAGCACGAACGCGAGCTGGAAGGGGCGCCAGGAGGCGGCGGAGGGGCCGCGCTCGCGGACGGCGCGCTCGGCGGCGGCGTAGGCGAGGTCGGGGTCCTCGCGGAGCCGCCCGATCTCGGTGTGGCGGCGCTGGTCGGCCATGACCCGGTTGGCGAAGCGGAAGGCGCGCAGGGCGTCGCCGTGGCCGGGCGTGGCCGGGTCGGAGAGCAGGCCGATCCCGGCGCGGATGCGGCCGGCGGTCCGGCGGGCCTTGAAGACGGCGGCTTCGGCGGAGCTGCGCAGGGACTCGGGGAGGTCGCCGATCTCGGCCTCGCGCTCGTCCAGCCAGGCGGAGTAGCCGTCGGCGAGCGGCGCCAGGCCGGTCGCCAGCTCCTCGGGTGAGGCCGAGGCCAGGGCGTCCATGGACAGCTCGGTGCCCGCGAGGGGCGTGCCCGGGCCGGAGGGGGCGCTGGTCGGTGCGACGTCGTAGGTCGGCAGCCAGGTGGTCTCCAGCGAGCGGGCGCGGCGCAGGCCGGGGTCGGCGTCTTCGAGGACGGCGACGTTGCGGCCCCGGGCGTAGGAGAGCTGGTTGCGGTAGAGCAGCCGCAGGTGGAGCTCTTCGCTGTCGGCCTGGGGCGGGGCGGGCCGGGCCGGGTCCAGGGGGTCGTCGATCGGGAGGAAGACGGGGGAGCCGCCGTCGAGGGCGGTGACGGCCAGGCGGGCCTGGAACAGCCAGGCCGTGTCGGGGGTGGTGGAGGGCTGTCGGCGGCCGTTGATGAGGGTCAGCTCGACGGTGCGGCGGCCGTCGCGGGGGCGCACGGCGACGTCGAGGTAGACGCCGGGGGTATCGGTGTCGGCGGCGGTGAGGCCGATGCGCTGGTTCCGGTCGCCGTCCAGGCGGACCTCGCGCATGTAGGAGCACGGCTCGCGGACCCAGGTGGTGCGGGACTTGCCGTCGTCGTCGGTGAGGGAGCGGCGGGAGTACTGGCCCCAGGAGGCGGTGACGGACAGGGCGTCGGTGTCGTCGGCGACGCTGAACGCCAGGCCCATGGAGGAGGCCCAGATGTGCCCGAGGTTCTGTGTGGTGACGACGTCGGGGAGTTCACCGGCCTCCTCGCCCTTGGCGGTGCCGTCGATGCCGGCCTCGGTGTCGGCGAGGTCCCCGGCGTCGGCGGTGTGCGAGGCGGCGGGCTTGTCGCGTGGGCCGAGCATGCCGACGAGGTAGCGCTCGCGGGGGCCGCGGGCGTTCGGGGCGAACTCCTCGTAGTCGCCGCCCCAGGGGCCGAGGAGGTCGCGGGCGACGAGTTCCTGGAACTCGTCGCGCACCTGGTAGGAGGAGGCGCCGCTGAAGGTCTGGGGGGTGTCGAGGCGGTCGATGAGCTCTTGGGGGTCGGTGAGGGTGGGGCCGGTGCGGGGCGGCTGCTGGTCGGCAGGGGTGTCCTTCTCATGCGCCTCCTGAGCGGAGGACACGGAGGGCGAGGCGCCGTTCGCGTCGAGGGAGGTCTGCTCCCCGTTGGGGTTGGGGAAGAGCCCGTCGGAGGACATCAGAACAGCGTCCCTTCGTCGTCGGCGGCCTGCTTCTTGGACTTGCCGGACTTCTTCTTGTCGTGGAGGCCCTGGGCGACTTCTTCGGCGTAGCGCTCGTGGTTGAGCTCGAGGAGGCTGTCGAGGACTTCGCGCTGGGCGGCCGGGCCGATGGTGTAGCGCGTCTCACGCCCGCCGACCTTGTGGAAGCCGTGGTCGAGCCCGCCGACGGCCTCGATGCGCTCCTCCCAGCCGTAGGCACGGATGGTGGCCTCGTCGATCTCGCGGTGGATGCGGCGGAGTTCGACGATGTCCTCGTCGTTGCAGTCGGGGTCGAAGACGAGGTTGTAGGTCTTGGTCAGCCCGGAGTCCCGGGAGAGCATGACGTCCCGGCGGTAGGAGTCGAGCCGCTCACCGAGGTCACGCATTTCCTGGGTTAGGTCGGGGAGAGGGAAGGTCTCGAAGACGTCGGAGGGGGTGTAGCGAACCCGGGTCTCCAAAGTTGAGCCGCGTGTAACTGCCCACCAGTAGTGGGAGGAGCTGCTGAGCAGGGTGAGCATAGCTGCGTCGCTCATTGTAAATATAGCCAGCGTATTAGAGTAGATCTGTCCAGTCGGCACCAGTACAGGCATTGCGGTTTTGCTCGTCAAAGCAATCGCGATGACACTAGTTTCTGTTGATATTTCAGAGTAAAGCTCTCGCCTGCTTCTCCAGTACTGCCACCAGGGGTGTTTTCGGACTTGAGGAGAGGAGTTCTCTCTTTTGGGTAGGACTAGCTTGCGGGCTATGGAATATACGCGCGGGTATTCTCTTGCTTGCCCCTCGGTCCAATCATGAAAATTTATTGCCCAGCGACTTGGGGAGTGCGTTGGGTGGCTTGTAACGTCATCTCCATTCAGAAAAGGGGAAAGTACGTCATTGTATTTGTTGTCGCCTTCTAGGATGGCTTTGGCTGCATCTGGATTAATGAGAAACCCGGGACCGAGGGGGATGCTTCCCTGGAAACATTTCTTGTGATTCTGGGCGAGCCTGTATGGAAGTCCAGTTGTTCGGGATGTTGGGTCGAGAGAGGAAGTTATGCCTTCGACAGCTACGCCATCAGCTGTGCAGTCAGAATGCACGCTCGGTTGAGGCAATGATGTCCAAACGCAACAGTATTCTAGGGCTGCGCTCCTGGATGGCCAAGATTCGCTCTTGATGGATTTTCTGATAGTAGCGCCAGCTTTGAGGATCTGATCGAGCCCAACTTCTCGGGTATCTCCTTGGGCTAGCGTGTTAGTTGCAATAATCCCTACTTGCCCTTTGGGGGACAGGAGGGAGTGTGCTCGAATGGCGAAATACGCGACAAGGTCCGAATTTCCTCGGGCTTTGGCGGAGATGGAATTTACGAGATATTCTCGATAGTTAATGCCAAGAGTGCGAGTTAGCTTCTTTCCTCCCAGGAAAGGTGGATTCCCGATAATGGCATCAAATCCAGTTTTTTGGAAAACTTCAGGAAATGTGAGTGGCCAATGAAGGGGGGTTCGCGTGAAAGTGTCCTCTGGTCGATCATTCTGTAGCCAATTGTCCGCCTGAGTCTTTACTGTTGACTCTGTCGAATTGATCCTGCGTGCCAGGTTGGCCGCGGTCAAGGATCCTTCTTGTTTCTCACGCTCACTTCGCCCTGCGTGGGCCAACGCCGCTCCCGCCGTGAGGTTCGCTAGTAGGTGTGTCTGGCCCATTTCCAGATATGCGTCGGCAAGAAGAGAGCGCTTTCGGTTGAGGCCCTCCAGGGTGGTCCCATCGATCTCAGTGATCTCGCGGCGCCGTGACGCCACCCGTCCCACCAGTTCACGAACACCTGCTGTGAAGTCGATCAGCGTGCCCTCAGAATGGATCTCCCTCCCCTTTTTCGGGTCCATGTGCATGTACTCAAGCTGCTCCAGCGACGTGATCCCCAGCAGCGAGTCCCCAGCCGCCAACCGGTCGTCCAGGAACGTGAACGGTCGCTCCGGGTCCATCGACACCAGCCACAGCGACAGCTTCGCCATCTCCACCGCCATCGGGTTGATGTCCACCCCGTACAGGCAGTGCTCGATGATCTGGCGCCGTGCTTCGATCACCACCGGGTCCTCATCGGCGCTCGCGCCGTCGCTGCCCGGTGTGTAGTCGCAGACCCGCTCGTCGTCCTCGTTCGTCCACGCCTCAAGGAGCTTGTCGCCCAGATACCGCGCCGCCGCCACCAAGAAAGCGGCCGACCCCATCGCGATGTCGGCGACCTTCAGGTCCAGAATCTCCCGGCTGGACTTGAGCTTCCACTCGTCCTTGTTCGCGGTCTGGAGCGGCCCCGGCTCGTACACCAGCGGCTCAAGCGCCCCCTCAACGACCTCTTCCGCCAGGAACCTCGGCGTGTAGTGCGTCCCCGTGTTCTTCCGCAGCGACGATTCCGTCACGTACAGCTCACCCGGCAGCACCACGAACGGCAGGCCCCGCAGGTCCTCACGCAGCACCCCATAGAACGGCATCAGCCGTTCCACCAGACCTTGGTCGTTACCGATCGCCGCCTGAACCTTCTTTCGGGCCTCTTCCTTCTCCACCCCGGACATCGGCGCGAGCTTCTTCTCCAGCGCGCGGGCCGACCCGATCCCCGAGTCCTTGAACTCCGTCGCCAGCTTGGCCGCCAGCGCGGAAACCTCGGCGCACTGCGCGGCCATCTCCTCCAGCCGCCGCAGCTCCACCTCTTCCTCGGCACCGACCTTGCCGGTCAGCCCGACCGTCTCGCTCTCGGCCCGGTACCCGTCGAAGGAGAGCAGGCCCTCGTACACGTACCCGATCTGCTCGACGTCCAGCGACCGGAACGACAGCGCCCGCCGCTCCTTGCTCTTGCCCTTGCCGACCACCACGTACTGCACCGACCGCAGCATGTGCAGCACCGTGCGGTCGTCGATGAGCAGCGGCATCCACGGGAACTCGTCCGGGTTGAACAGCGACCCGTCGTGCGGGTGCATACGCAGGCGCGGGTGGTCCACGCCCCGGTACACCGCCTCGAACAGGGCCAGCAGCCGGTGCCAGGCCGTGTAGGTCTCCTCCAGCTCGTCCTCGCTGCCCTCCAGCGCGCGCTGTTCCAGCTCCGCGCAGAGCCGACCCGCCGAATACGACTTCAGGTACAGGTCGTTGTCCGAGGGCAGCAGCCCCTTCTCCTCAGCGAACAGCAGGAAGACGACACGCATCATCACCGAGACCGCGCCCCGGTACACCTCGTGCGCATCGACCCCGGACAGGTCGGGCTCGCCGCGCTCGCGCAGCTTGGTGTCGGCGCGGCCGAAGGCCGCCACCAGCAGCTCCACCGCCTGGCGCACCTGCACGCCCAGAGCTTCGGTGATCTCCTCCTGCGAGTCCTGGCTCTTGGCCAGCAGCCGGACCAGCGTCTCCTCATCCGGTACGGCGAAGAACCGGCGCCGGCACAGGAGGGAGTGGAACGCCTCCACCACATCCCGCTCGGCGCGCTCGTTCCACACCGCCGTGTCGAAGACGGCGGTGGTCGTCACGCCTCCGCGTGGCGCCCACACCAGCGCCCACCAGCGGCCGTCCGTGGCCAGCCCCAGTTCCACCCCATGGTGGCGGCAGAGCTGCGCCATCCGGTCCGCCGGGCTGGCGGCCCACGCCTCGCCCTGGATCCGGGCGGTGGGCTGCTGGCCGGGCGGGCACACCAGCCCCAGCACCCGGGCGGTGTCCGGCTTGACGGCCTCGCCCGGGTCGGTCAGTACGAACGACGGGATGACGCGCGTCTCGTGCTCGGGGACCTCCAGTGCGAGCGCGTCGAGCGCGGCGGCATCGTCGCCGTTGCCGTCCCCCTCCTCGCCTCCGGGGGAGGGATCGTCGGCCGCCTCGCCCGCCTTCGGCGCCTCGTCCGCCCGCCCAGCGCTCCGCGTCACCAGGTGCAGGTCATCGCCCCACGCCAGCATGTCCGAGAGCAGGTAGCGGATCCACGCCTCCTGCCCGACCGTCGTGGCCGAGGCGGCCTGCCAGCGCGCGTGCTCGCGGCGCAGTCGGGCGCGCTTCTCCCTGTCGAGCGGGTCGAGCCGCGCGGGCCAGGTGGCGCGCAGCACCGGCAGTGTCAGGAACGGCCCGTCGACCTCGATCAGGCTCAGCCAGTTGCGGTGCTGCTCGGCGCTGTCCTCGCCGGTGGTGCGGCGCCGGCGTGCGACTGTGGTGGGTGCGCTCATCGGACGGCCTCCCGCTTCGGAACGACGAAGACGACGGCGACGGGGAAGGAGTGCGGCTCCTGGCGGCTGTAGCGGGCCGCGATCGCCTCCAGTTCGCGGTCGCGCTCGGCGGCCAGCATCTCCAACCGTTTCTCCCAGTTCATCCGGTCCTTCCGGTACTGCTCGCGCTCTTCCTTGGTGGTGCGGGTGACCTCCGCCGTACTGAACAGCGCGTTCTCGGCGTCCGCGTCGTCCTCGGCCAGCGCCGCCCGCAGCGTGGCGCTGAACCGGTCGATGACCTCGGTCGCGCGCTCGCGCTCCTCGGCCTCACGCTGCTCCAGCCTGCGGCGCAGCGACTCCAGCCGCGTCTCCTTGCGCCACTCGATCGCCTTCATCAGGCCGTCCGAGGCACGGTCGGTCCACCGCTGGTGGATCCGGTGCCAGACCGGCCCGGCCAGCGGCGTTCCGTCCGTCAGGCCCCGGTCGAGCATCCCGCGCAGCGCCCCCAGGTTCTCCAGGCGCCGGAAGCGCCCGCCCTCGGGCAGCCAGCCGCCCGCGTGCAGCACCTCCTCGTGCAGGCGCATGCCGTCGGCCCCCACCAGCACGAACCGGGAGAAGGCGCCGACCAGCACGTCCTCCAGATCCGGGTCATCGCTGACGACGGCGGTGACGCGGTCAAGGCCCACCTGGTCGTTGGAGACCGCCGTCTGGAGCAGCCGCGTGGACATGGCGACCAAGGGGTGGTTGAGGTGGGCCAGCACCACGTCGTCGCGGCCCTTGGCCACCTCCGGGTCGAAAGTGACGGGGAGCTGGCGCAGCGGCTCCTCCCGCCCGCGCCCACGGCCCTTCCCGCCGCCGTCCCCGGAGCCCGCGGCGGGCTTCTCGGTCAGGCCCTCGCTGGCCCGCACCCACGAACCGGTCAGCGGCGGCACCTCGAACATGCCCTCGGCGAAGTGCTTCTCGTCCACGTGCGGGCGGAGGGACTGCTGGCGGGCTAGGCCCAGCGCCGTGTCCACCACCCGCTTCACGCGCACCGGGGTGATGCCCAGCTCTTCGACGGTCCGCTCCAGCTCGGTGCGGACCCGCCGGACCTGTTCGCGGACGTTGGCCTCGGACGGCACCCGGTCGCCCTTGGCGCCGGCCGCGTCCACGTCCACCGGCGCGCCCTGGCCGAGCATCCGGCGCTGCACGGCGTCCGACAGCACCGCGTTGACCGACCCCAGGTCCTCCTCCATGCGCGCGACCTTGGTGGCCACGCGGGACAGGAACTCCAGGTCGGCCTCATAGGAGTCGACGGCCGTGTCCCAGCCGGTGCCCACGAAGTGGCGGATCTCGGGGGTCTGGGTCTGCCCGTAGCGGTCGATGCGGCCGATCCGCTGCTCCAGCTTGTTCGGATTGAACGGGATGTCGTAGTTGACCAGCCGGTGGCAGTGGCGCTGCAGGTCGATGCCCTCGCTTGCGGCGTCGGTGGCCAGCAGGATGCGCACCGGGTGCTCGGACGGCTCCTTCTGGAAGGCCACCCGCAGCCGCTCCCGCTCGTCGGTGCCCAGGCCGCCGTGGAGTTCGGCGACGCGGTCGCCGCCCAACCCCTGCTGGCGGAGGAGCTCACGGAGCCAGTCGAGGGTGTCGCGGTACTCGGTGAACACGACGACGCGCTCGTTGGTCCAGTGCTCATCGGGCTTGCAGACCGCCGTCAGGTACTCGATGAGCTTGGTGGCCTTGGCGTCGGGGAGCGCCTCGTGGTCCTGGGCCCACTCGAGCATGCGCTCCAGGAGCGCGGTCTCATCGTCGTCGGGGTCGGGCTGCATCGGCCGGGTGCGGTCGAGGGCGTCGTCCTCGGCCTCCGCCAGCTCCTCGTCGCTGTAGGCCGCGGCCTCGTCGTAGAAGTCCTCCATCCACTCGGGGACCTCGTCCTCGCCGTCCTGGTCGGCGAGCGGGTCGAGCGGACGCCCCTTGGCGCGCAGCGTCTCCAGGTAGACCTCCACCGTGTGCGCGAAGGCGGCGGGGCTGGAGAACAGGCGCTTCTTCAGCAGCAGGGTGACCAGGTCGGTGGCCTTGCGGCCGCGGCGGGTGGTGAGCTTCCTGCGGCGCAGCTCGGCGAAACGGGTGAGCAGGCCGTGGATCTCCCGCTCGCTCTCGGGGTAGTCGACCGGCAGGGAGCGCGCGTCGCGCTCGACGAAGCGGGGGTTGCCGTCGGCGTCGGTGATGTCGCGCTTGAGGCGGCGCACCACCGTGTCCTTGACGGCGGCCGGGTCGGGCTCGACGCCGCGCGCGAAGCGCTGGTCGTCCAGGATCTCCAGCAGCGCGGTGAACGAGGCCTGGTAGCCGTTGTGCGGGGTGGCCGACAGGAACAGCCGGTGCGTGAAGTGCGGGGCCAGGCGGCGGATGAGCTTGGTCTGCTGGGAGTCCACGGCGTAGACCTGCTTGGGCGCCGCCGGCGCCACGTGGTGGGCCTCGTCCAGGATGAGCAGGTCGAACACGCGGTCCTCGGGGCCCATGGCGCCGCCGGCGGGCAGGACCTCGTCGAGGAGGCGCTGGGCCTTGGGGCCGCGCAGCCAGGACAGGCTGACGATGGTGAGCGGGTAGACCTTGAACGGGTTGGCCGCGCTGCCGTAGTCCCGGCGGACCTGGGCGCAGCGGTCGGAGTCGATGACGGTGAAGTCCAGGCCGAACTTCTCGGCCATCTCGTCCTTCCACTTGACCGTCAGCCCGGCGGGGCAGACGACCATGATGCGCTGGGCACGGTGGCGCAGCAGCAGTTCTTGGGCGACCAGCCCGGCCTCGACCGTCTTGCCGAGGCCGACGTCGTCGGCGAGGAGCTGGTTCACGCGCGGGGCGCCCACGGCGCGGGTGACCGGTTCGAGCTGGTAGTCCTCGATGGCCACGCCGGAGCGGAAGGGGGCCTGGAGGGTGCGGGTGTCGGCCGAGGTGACCGCCGACCAGCGGACCGCGTCGAGGAAGGCGGCCAGGCGCTCGGGCGGGTCGAACCGGTCGGGGGAGACCGGGGGAAGTGAGCCGCGGGGGAGGACCCGTCGGCCTGGCTCGATCTCCCACAGGACGCTCAGGGTCTCGCCGTAGCGGCCGCTGTCGGTGTTCTGCAGGGTCACCAGGGTTCCGCCGTCGGCGTGGTCGACATCGCTGACGACCCACTTCTGTCCGCGGACGGCGACGAGCGATCCCGGGGCGGGGCGCTCTTCGGTTGTGCTGGGCATCGCCGGACTTCCTGATCGCGCTGGTGGGGCGCACCCCTTGCGGGGCGGCGCGGGCGACGCGTGGCCAAGGGAGGTGTGAGCGGAGCACCGGACCGTGGCTGCGGGCAGCGTCGGATGAGCCCACCGTAGCGAGTGTGAACCGGGTTCACAACCAAGGAATGGGAAAGCGGAATGCCGCGGAGGAAGAAGGGACGAAGGTCCCTTTCGGGCGATCCTCTAGGAAGGAGGACGCGGTGACCGCTTCCGAGGTTGACGTTTTCGGAGGAGCGGAGACGTGAATGGTTTCACAGGCGTGCTCGGGCCGCGGGGCGGTGTGGGGGGCATGGCCGGAGGCGGCCAGGCGGCGGCCTCCGGTGAGCCGGGCTGATAGGGGGTCAGGGCGTGTGCTCGACCAACGAGGAGAGGAAGGCGCGCCACTCGGAGGAGGGGAAGCCCAGTACGGCGTCGTCGGGGTGCTTGGAGTCGCGTAGGGCGGCTCCGGCCGGGAGGCGGGCGACCTCGACGCAGTTGCCGTTGACGCCGCTGTAGCTGCCGGTCCTCCACTCCGGCTGCTTCGACACGGTTCTCGCTCTGCTACACGTGGGGCTCGGCCAGATGGCCGAGCCCCACGCTCGTCTGCCTAACGCTCACCGTCGAGCGATCTCAGAAACGCCGCCCACTCGGCGCTCGGGAACTCCAGGTGGCCCCGCTGCCGGTTCATCGTGTCGCGCACGGCGCTCATCCCAGGGACGTCGGCGACCTCGACACAGTTCTGGGGAGTGCTATAGCTGCTCTTTCGGAAACGGAGGTCTCGGAGGGGACTCACAGTCATCAGCCTCTCTAGCGTCGCATCAGGGAACGCATCAGCTCCACAGACTCATGTGGGTCAAGCGCAATGGACTGGGCTTGTTCGAGGAGAGTCCGGTACCGTTCGATCTCTTCAGGCCGCTCCAGGTACAGCCCGTCGGTGTCCGTCTCCAAGAACACGAACGGCGCGATGTCCGGCCCGCTGTATTCAAGTATCACGAACGGGCCCACGAGGCCGCTGCGGAAGCTCTTGGTAGTTGGCAAGACCTGAAGGGTCACGCCGTTAGCCGTGTCCTCTCCCACTCTGACGAGGTGCTCTAGCTGCTCCTGCATCATCTCGGGCTCGGATTCCATCCGTCGGAGAGCGTTCTCATCGATGATCGCCCAAAGCCGGGGCGCGTCCGGTCTGGCCAGGAGAGCCTGGCGCTGCTTGCGGGCCTCGACAGCCCTTTCGACCTCCTCGGCCGCCAGCGGCGCCGACGCGGCCCTTTGGTGTAGGCGCGCGTAATTCTCGGTTTGCAGGAGGCCGGGGACGACGATCGGTTCGTAGGTCGAGATCCGTGTGGCCTCAGCCTCGAGACTGACGTATGCGCCTGTCAGCACATCGCCGTACCGGTGCCACCACCCCGGCTTGCGGGACTGGCGGACGAGCGCGAGGACCTCGTCGTGCTCGGCGGTTCCCTCCGCCACCTCGTAGACCCGTAGCAGGGCGCTGACATCGGTGACAGAGGGCTTGGCGGTGCGGCCCGTCTCGATGTTCGAGACCTTGGCCGACGACCACTCCAATCGGTCGGCCACTTCTTCCAGGGTTAGCGAGCCGTCGCGGCGCAGGCGCCGGAGGACTCCTGACAGCTGGCGGCGACTGATGGTGGGTCCGGGCACGTCCCCTCCTTGACGGTCGTGGCGATCTTAGCGCCGCCCCCGGCTGCGGGGTCGATGTACGCATTCACCGCATAGATCTCGTGATGGCGACTTTCGGACTCCCTATTGAGGATCGAAAATTTACGTTCGATGATGGAGGGCGTCAACCTTCCACCGGGTCTCCTAATCGGCCCGACCTCTCCCCTGGGGGAGCCCATGTCCACTCCGGCCACCGCGCCCCGACCCGAAGGGGCACCCCGATGAGCGTCACCTACGCCGCCCCTCGCCTCGACGGCGACTCCTACTCCCGCTTCGTCGAGCTCGCCCTGCACTACACCCGCTGGGGCCTGGGCTACACGTCCGACGGAGTCGCGCTCCTGTTCACCGCCGCGCACGGCGGCCACGACGTCGGTTTCTCCTGCCGCGACCTGGAGGACTTCGCCGCCCTGCTCGCCGCCACCGACCACTACCTGGCCCACCTGCCCCGCCCGCGCGTGCGCCCCTACCTCGACGCCCACGAGCGCCGAGCCGCCTGCCGCGAGGCCAAGGACCTGCGCGCCCTGACCGCCCTGGCCCGGCGCTTGGGCCGCGATGAGGTCCGGGACGCGCCGTTTCGGCGCGCCATGCCCGGCTGCGGGAGGCCCCGGTGAACCGCCCCGTCCGCATCACCGACCCGGCCCCCGGCATGGTGCGCCTCGACGAAACCGAGGACGGCGAGCTGCTCTTAACCCTGGCTCCCGGCGTCCACCTCGTGCTGCGCCTGGGCCGCCACGACAGGGCCGACCTCCAGTACGCCTACCTCGAACGCCTCATGCGCCAGGTCGGCGCCGCCCGCCGACTCGTCCACAGGCCCGACCTCCCCCGCCGCTTTTCCAGCGGAACCGTCAAGGGCTGAGCCCGAAGGCCACAGCACACCGGCCCCGCTGCCTTCCGGACGGGGCCGGTGCCCCCGGTCGCCCGCGGGGCGAGAGGCTGGACGAGAATTCGTGGGTCGTGGTGATGAGGAGGGCCCAGTGACATCCATCGCGCTGTTCAACAACAAGGGCGGTGTCGGGAAGACGACGCTGGCCTACCACCTCGCCCACATGTACCAGCGCAGGGGGAAGCGCGTACTGGCGGTAGACCTGGACCCGCAGTCCAACCTCACCTCGGCGTTCCTGGACGAGGACGATCTGGCCTTCCTATGGGATGAGACGGACCCCTCCTTTGGGCCCCGGCAGGAGGTGATGTTCACGCTGCTGTCCCCGGGCACCCCTAAGACGATCGCGCAGGCCGTACAGCCCATCGTCGAGGGGACCGGTGATGTGGAGCTCATCGAGCCGGCGCAGGTGGTCGAAGGGCTGTGGCTCCTTCCCGGCGACCTCGAACTCAGTCGGTTCGAAGATGAACTGTCCCAAGCATGGGGCAACACCCTTGCCGGAAACGCCAAAGCCGTGCGCGCGACGACCGCCTTCTACCGTGTCATCCAGAACGCGCGTCGAGTGGTCGACCCTGACGTCGTGCTCATCGATGTCGGCCCGAACCTGGGTGCGATCAACCGTGCGGCCCTCCTCTCCTCCGACACGGTGCTGATGCCGCTCGCCGCAGACCTCTTCTCCCTGCGCGGGCTGCGGAATCTGGGGCCGACGCTCGCCGAGTGGAGGAGGAAGTGGCAGGGCGTCGTCGTGCACCAGGCTCCGGAGGACATGGTGCTTCCGAGCGGTGACATGAGCCCTCTTGGGTATGTGATCATGCAGCCGGGATTCCGCCTGGATCGTCCTGTCGGGGCCTACAAGCGGTGGCTGGACCGCATTCCCATGGTGTACGAGCGCTTCGTCCTGGAGGAGAGCGGCATCGAGGGCGACGGAGACCACGAGATCGCCACGATCCGCCAGTACCGGAGCCTCATGCCGCTCGCGCACGACGCTCGGAAGCCGATGTTCGACCTGAGAACGGCCGATGGCGCGATGGGGAGCATGCAGGGCTTGGTCGAGAAGTGCAGGTCGGAGTTCCGGGATCTGACGTATGCGATCGACGGCCGGCTGGCCACCTTGCGTGAGCAGGGTAGATAGCCGAAAGCGCGAGAGGTGGGCCACTGGTGTTGCAGCCAGGTCACTCGGCGGGGAAGCTCAACTGTTCGTCCGAAGGCGGTCTCTTCCTGTTCCATTCATCGGGGAGCAGCGCGTGAGCGGCGGTGAGTTCGCCCACGGTGATCAGTTGTCCGTCCATGATGTCATCGAGGAGTCGTTCCTGCTGGGGCTCGAGATCGACGAGAAGTGTCAGGACCGACAGGAGGTCGACGAGCTCGTCGGTGTAGTCGGCTGACCACCGGTCGGGACGGATGTCGTCCAGGGGAGTGCCCTTTCGCTTCCCTCGTGGATTGCGCTGCCGGGAGGAGAACCACTTCTTCACCACCTGCATGCCGTTCACGTCGTAGTGCCAGGCACGCGGCGACACGGGAGCGATGGCGCCTTCCCCGACGTGCAGACGGTCTCCCGCGTCACCGGTGTCGGAGTCGTGCCAGATGCGGTCGGGCAGCCCTCCTTTGCCATCGGAGATCTCGGCGACGAGCTGCGGGCGCCGCCCGCGGGGGAGGCGCGGGGCACCTCGCGGCCTGTCCGCGTCCGGGTCGCAGAAGCGCTCCCCGTAAGTGTGCAGCCAGATGATCTGGCGCCCGGACTCGACCGCGGCCTGCCAGAGGTCGGGGTCGGCTGACAGGGGGATGCGGATCCCGGGAACCTTCAGCTCCTCCTGGAAGCGGGCCACGAACCCGGGGTGAGCCACCACTCCGGCACAGTAGGCCATCAGATCCTCGACCGTGACGGTGATTCCGAGCCGCGACTCCAAGGCCGAAAGCAGCCGGGGCGGCGTATTAGGCACCCTCCCCGCCCGGTCGCGGTGAAGGGGGAGCACTCTTCCGCCACGGTTGTTGAAGTAGTGCTGGTCCGGGGGACAGAACGTGAAGAGAAGTCCGGGGCCGGAGGAGACCTGAAGGGAGTGCTGCTCCACGGCATAGACCTGCTGCAGGCCAACACACTTCCAGAGTGCAGGGCGGATGCGGTCTACGAACCGAGGGTCGTTGACGATGAACTGCCGGTCGAACGCTCGGTGGGCGAATTTCGTGATCACGGGTTCAAGGTGGTCGTCGGCTATGGCAGGCAGATTCTCGACGCCCTTCAATGTGGTTCGGTCGTCGGTGGCCTTGAACAGGTGGTCCATCGTGTCCGGACGGGCGCTTTTGAGTTTCCTCCAACGCTGAAGCAGCGTTGAGCGTTCAGGGGCGATGACCCAGGTACGGTTCGCCTTGACGCCGGGGGCGTGCCAGGGGAACAGATTGGCGAATGCGGGGAAGGAGCTCCAGGCGACGGCCGAACTGGAGGTTGGTAGGAAAGGGGCCGTTGCACCATTCTGGGTGAGGGCGAAGGCATCGCCGTCGACGGACAGGGATGCGTCGGAGGACAGAGCAGTGAACTTCTGTTCTTTGAGTCCTTCCAGAGCCGTGTACCAGACCTTTGCGGGGCGATCGGGGCGGGGCTCTCCGTAGCGGACGAACACGGCGATGCAGATCGGGTGCTGGACGCCTGGGAAGACCCGGGTCGGGCCCGGAGCCTGGTGCCCTTCCGGAGAAAGGTCGACGATCCATCCTTCGTCGGCGGTCGCGCGCAGGTACCTCCGCATACCGGCGAACACATTCCCGGTGAGGAATGCCGACGTGCTGACGAGGGCGATGATGCCGGCGGGGTCGTCAGGATGGGCGTCGAACAGTTTCCATGTTGCCCAACGCCAGAAGTATATTGCGGTGTGGTGGAGCTTATTGTCGATCCTTCCCATGCCTGGCTCCCTGAACTCGTCCAGAGATGGGCGACTGTCAATGGGGTCCGTAACAGGGTCGGTCCTTCTTTTCGAGATCCACGGTGCTGGTGCCCTTTGGTGAGCCTGGGCGAGATAGGGGGGATTCCCGAGCGCGACCTGAATGCGTGTCGTGCACTTCGTCTCGTTCGCCCTCCTGCGGAAATCCAGGATCTCCTCGTAGCGGAGGCCGTACGCCGGAACCGCGAGGCCGGGGTCGTCGAGGGTGTTGACCAGGAAGCGCCGATGCTCCTTGGGCACCTCAACTCCGTACACGTCCTGGAGCTGCTGGTGCAGTCGAAGCTCGGCGACCGCGAACGGCGCAGCGCTGGACTCGAAGCCGATCAGCCTGGACTCGTACATCTCCCTCAGCCGGTGCCGTGTCTGGACGGGCCCGACCTCGTCGAGGAGGGTGGTCGCTGCCCGCCTCGTGACGGCCGCAAGGAATGTCCCCGTACCCATTGCCGGGTCGATTGTTGTGACGCTCCTGTGTGCAAATCCGGTCCTCACGCCCATCTTCTTCTTGAGGACTGAGTCGACGAACTCCGCCATATAGGAGGCCACAGGGTCGGGGGTATAGTATGATCCGCTCTTCTTTCGCAATTCGAGGTCGTAGCGGGACAGGAATACCTCGTATAGGTCGGTGTAAAGGTGTTCCTCTCCCTGCATTACCGTGTTCCAGTCGAGCGGCTGGAGAATGCGGATGACCGTGGGAAGGATCGTCTTCTTCTCGACCTCTTCGCTGGACACGAGCGTGGAGAACGCTTCCCCCAGGAAGCGGTGGTGCTTTCCGAGCTGTTCGCCGATCTCGCGTGCGGTCTTGTCGGTGAAATCCACCCCTGATTCTCGGGCCACCAGCAGGGAGAAGGTTACAGTCTGGGCATAAGCGTCTGCGAAGTCGGGGCCGGGTTTCATGGTGGGGAAGAGGATGGTCTTCCAGTCTCGGGCGAGGCCGGTGAACGGTTTGAGGCCGTCGCTGTAGCGCTCCTCCTCGATGAGATCGATGATCTCTCCCCGGAGTTGGCGGCACATGTGCGCGACTCGTGTGATGAGCTGGTCGAGTGTGTAGCTCTGTTCGGGAGCCCAGGTGAGGAAGTCCCACAGCAGCGTCTCGAATTCGCGCTGTGGTGGGATCCTCTTTTGTTTCGTCGAGAATAGGGGCGGGGTCTCCGTGGTCCGTCCGCGCTGGATGCCGTAGCGGAACAAGGACCATTCTGTTCCGTTGCTGTAGAGGAGGTTTGGAAGACTCCTCAGGTTCTCCCACTGCTGAAGATCGTGGCCCTGCACATACTCGCTCGGAGGTATCGGGTGATTGGGTTTCTTGAGCTCGACATAGCCGATCCTGTTGATCGGGGATCGTCCGGTATCTGCTGTATCGACGCCGAAGTCCGGGCGAGCGCCTAGTCCTTTCACTGGTATCTCGCCGAATACGGTCACGGGTATGCCCATGTCTTTGGAGAGATCCTGAATCAGGATTTTGAGGGGAGAGCGCAGCTGCTCCTCTTTCCAACCTCCCCGATTCGAGGATCGTTTGACCTCGTCGATGAAGGCCTCGAGTCTTCGTGCGGCGTACCCGCCGACGGGGAGGTGGGGGCCGTGGTCGGGGGAGGGGTCGCTCGGCAGCGCCGTCATCGCATCTCCGAGGGGAGGGGGAATTTCTCTGTTCCTACTAGAACACCCCGGGAGGAACGCGGCGTCAATGGCCCAATGTGGCCGGAAATGGAATGCCGTGATAAATGTGGGGCTTCCTGAATCCTCATGTGCCGCTGATTTCTCGGGTGGCGCTTGCGTGTCCTGATTCAGAGAGAGCCGGGTGCTCGGGGAGGGAGGAAACGGCAGTGAATCCCGAACCTGAACCTGCGGTATGCCCCCGCGCGTCGACCGGATCCGGCCACCGGTCGCCGGTTCGGGCGTTAGGCCACTGCCGGGCATCGGCGAGCTGTAGGTTCGCTTGGTCGAACCGGCTTCTGGCGCGTACACGCGCCGTCGGCGGCACTGCCCGCCCTACCGGGAGGTTCCATGTTCAACCAAGGCCGACTGGTACGAGGACAGCAGGGGCAGGATCCCCGCCGCGTTCTGTTCGCCGTGGTCAAGCTCGACACCACGGGTTTCGCGCCCCTCCGCGGCGACCGGGTCTGTGAGGTGGCCGTCCTTCGCATGTGGGGCGACGGGCGGGTCGAGGACGAGTTCGCGACCGTCGTCAACCCCCAACGCCGCATCGGCAATAGCGATCACCACGGGATCGACGACGCGATGGCGGCCGCCGCGCCCATGTTCCCCGAGATCGCCGGCGAACTCGTACCCCGGCTGTCGGATGCTGTCGTCGTCTCGCACAACCTCCCGTACGTCGACGGCTTCCTCCAGGCCGAGTTCCGGCACGCGGGGATCCCTGTGGGCCCGTTCCCGGCGCTGTGCACCCTGTTCGAGTTCCGCAGGCACATCGACCTCTACAGGTACCGCCAGGACACGGTCTTCCAAGAGGTCACCGGCTCCTGGCCCGCATGGCAGCAGAGCTCCCTGGTGGGGGCGCGCAACCTCGGCCACCTGTTCCGGATCCTGGTCACCGAGGCGCCGCAGCCCCTCGCCTGGGTGGGCCCGACCCCGGCGCCCCAACCGATGCTGCCCCGCACGGGGCGGATCGCGCCGCGCCCCGGGAGCCTGCGCAGGGGCGAGGAAGGCTGGCTTGCCAACCTGGCGGCCGGGCTCCCCGACATGCGGCCGTCGCCTCCGCCTGAGCCGCAGGCCGCAGCGGAGTACCGCGCCGTGCTGGTGGACGCCCTTGCCGACGGAAGGATCGTCGGCGAGGAGGCCCAGCGGTTGGCGCGGTTGGCGACGCGTGCGGGGTTCACGCGCTCCACGGTGAAGGGGGTCCACGAACAGGTCCTGGCCGAGGCGCGTGCGCGTGCCGAGGCCGACGGCGTGGTGACCTCCGCCGAACTGCGCGAACTCACAAAGGCCGCCGAGGAGCTGGGCACGCGGCACCTGGTCGGGGACCTGCTGGAGGTCGCAGAGAAGGAGAAGTCCCGCCGCAACGGCCCGCTCAAGGGGTGGAGGATCGTTCCGGCCGGGGAGTCGGCGGCCGTCCGGGAGGTCGTCGACTCCGCCGCTGAGCGTGGCGCGACGATCGGGGTCAACATCACCAAGACGGTGCGGCTGGTCGTGGCCGACCCCTCTGAAGAGCACCGTACGGTCGCCAGGGCCCGTGAGGCCGGGATCCCGGTGGCGGCCCCGCCCGAGGCCGCGCGGATCCTCGACGCCGCAGCCGCCGAGGCGCGCACGTCGCTCTTCGATGACGCACGCGAGTCGGCCAGAGCGGCCGATGTGCGCGAGCGCGACGAGCGCCGCGAGGAGATGGAACGCCGAACGGGCTGGCACCGGACATGGCGCCCGCGCGAACTCTCCGACGACGAGTACTACCGGCGGTTCGTCGCCCCCTTCGAGGACGACGAAGAGGACGGGACGGCCGTGCACGTATCCGCTCGCGGCGCGGCGTCCCAGGATCCCCGCCACCATGCTCGCAAGAGCGGAGGCGGCTGTGCAGGTGCCGTGTTCCTCGTCCTCGCGGTCGCCGCCGTCCTGGCTCTCGCGAGCCGGGTTCCCGCTTTCCCCGTCTGAGCGGGCGCGGCGACGCACGCGCGTCGGCGGCCCGACCGTCGGCCCTGGCCGGGACCGGTCATCCGTGCCGATTTCGGGAAAGCGGTGATCGTTCCGGTGCTATATGTGGCGGGTTCGCACCGTGGTCGTCCGGTTACCGGACGGGCTCGAAACGCACCGATGGTAGGGAGCGCGCGTGACCGACCTGCGGATCAGGATCGGGTTCCGAGAGGACACCACCCCCGAAGAGGCCGATGAGCACACCCGTGACCTGCTCGAACTCCTGGAGGGGGTCGACGCCGAGCGGGTCGGTCTCGATACGGCGCCCCGTGCCGTCTCCGAGAGGGCCCGTGCCGGAGACCTGGCGGTGGTCGGCGGCGCGATCATCATGGCCGGAGTCGCGGTTCGGCAGGCCGCTCCGCACATCGCCGCGGTCGTCCAGGAATGGCTCCGAACCCGGGCCCAGAAGTCGGTGACCATCGAGAACGGTGCGACCAGGCTGACCGTGCAGGGGCATACGCGGCCCGAGGAGATCGAGCGCATGGTGTCCTCGTTGGCCCGCTTGGACACCGGGTCCCGGACGGAGCGGCCTCGGGAAGGCGACGGTCCCGTGGAGGGCCGGGACGGCGCGGAAGCCGAAGACGCTTCCGGTGCCGACGGACCGGAGGCCGCCGGGGAGGAGCGGTGAAGCGCACGGCCCTGCTGATCGGCGCGACCTCCTACCGCGAGCTCTCCGACCTGAAATCGCCCCGGGCCGACGTCGATGCGTTGGAGAAGGTGCTCAAGGCCCAAGGGCACTTCGACCGCGTGCGCCCCCTCCACGACCCGCACAGGGCCGAGGCGGTCGAAGCCATCGAGGACGTCCTGGCGGAGGCGGGCCCCGGGGACCTGGTGGTGCTCTCCTTCTCCGGGCACGGACTGCGCAATTCCCGGGGACGGCTCCATTTCGCCTTCGGCGACACCCGTTCCGAGCGCTTGGAGTCCACCGGACTGCCCGCCGAGTCGTTGCAGCGCATGCTGAAGGAGTCCCGTGCGGCGAGCAAGGTCGTTCTGCTCGACTGCTGCTACAGCGGTGCCTTCGCCGACAGGTTCGCCACCCGGAGCGGCGCCGGTGCGGAGGAGCACCCCGACTTCGAACGGCAGATGGGCGCGGGGGAATCGGCCGGGACCTACGTCCTCGCTTCATCGGGGGCCCTCGAGTACGCCTACGAAGGAGCGAATACCGGGGGGACGGACCCCTCTCCGTTCACCGCGGCCGTGGTCCGCGGGCTATCTGGCGCGGCCGACGACTCCGACGGCGACGGCTGGATCGACGCGCTCGACCTCTACCAGTACGTCCACCGGCAGGTGGACGGACAGGGGCGCCAACGGGTCACCCACTTCAACCTCGGTGCGAGCGGACGCCTGAAGCTGTCCCGGCACGCAGGAGCGGCGACCGGGGTGGCGTTGGGTGATCCGGCGCCGCCGGAGGCAGAGGAGGCGGGAGCGGGCCGGGACGGGGTCGGAGCCGCCAACGGCCATGCGGGCGGAGGGGCGGTGCACGAACCCGATCGCGGTGGCGCCGAGCGCCCCTGGGACACCCGCCAATGGGCGGCCCTCTTCGACTACTACCGCTCCTGCCTCGACAGGCAGAGTGTCCTCCAGCAGCTCCCCGATCTCGGGTCGGCCCTGTACGCGGTCGTGGGGACGGGGCGCGAACTCCTCCTGAGCGGAGAAAGCGAGCAGGTCGAACTGACCGGTGATCCCGCGCGCATCGCCGACGGTGCCCGCCGGGAGGGGCAATCCCTGCGCTACGGCTACCCGGCCGTGCTCTTCACCCCGGTCCATGGGAAGAAGAAGGGGAGGACCGGTTCCAAAGTCGCACCGCTGCTCGTGATGGACGTCGAGGTGCGCGAGGACGGCGGGCGAGGCGGCGTCGGCGCGCTCGTCCCTGTCGGCGATCCCGAGCTCAACCAGGAAGTCCTGCTCAGCGCCGCGGATCTCGGCGAGGAGGAGATCGAAGAGCTATTGGCCTGGTTCGAGGCGGACTGGGCGGGGCAGGGCGTGGCCGGCCTGGCGGACAAGGTGCGCGCACTGTGTGGGCGCCTTGGGCTGCGGCAGGTCCAGAATTTGGTCCCCGGGAGACTCGAGGAGCGATTGGAAACCGGTCGCCCACTTACCAGCGGGGCCCGGAACGCGGCGATGCTCTATGCGGCCGACCCTGCCGCCTCCGCGGTCGGACAATTGTCGGCCGATCTCGACCACCGTTCAGGCAGCGGGCTGAAGACCGAGCGCATCGCGTCTACGGCCCTGGCAGCGCTCGCCGATCCGGCGGTCTGCGGGGACGCCCGACGCGCCGGAGGCCAGCGCCCCGTCATCACCGGCCTCAGCAACTCCGCGCAGGAGCGGATCCAGGAATCGTCGATGCGCGAGACCCTGACGGTCGCCACGGGCGCTCCGGGCACAGGGAAGAGCGAGCTCATCACGGCGGTGGTCACCACCGCGGTCGCCGGCGGCGAGTCCGTCCTGGTGGCCTCGACCAACAACACGGCGGTGGACGAGGTCGTCGATCGCGCCAATCGCCTGCTCCCCGGGGCCGATCTGATCGTCCGTACGGGCAATGCGGACAAGAAGAGCAAAGAAGCCGACATCCTCGGGAGGCTGCGGGCGGCGCGTCTGGACTCCTCCGGCGCGCGCACCGCGGCGGAACGGCTCGACCTCCACCAGCGCAGCCTCGGCGCCGGACATGAGGCGCTCGAGGAGATCGGTGCGCTGGAACACCGGCTGGCCGCCCTGGCGCCGACACGGGAGGGCGACAGGGCGCGGGTGGCGGAGGACGTCGCGCTCGACGACGCCTTTCCTGATTTGGATAGTGTCCGCCGGTGGGCCCACCGGGTCGGCGCGGCCAGGGAACGCAGGTGGACCGGGTGGTTCTACCGATGGCTCGTCCGGCGTTCCCTGCACTACGGGCGCGATGAGGCCGAATTGGAGGCGCTCGCCGCATTCCTGGACACCGAGTCTGAATGGCGCCGCACGCATGCCCGCCTCGACCGCATTGCCTCGCCTGAGGACGCCTACGCCCGGATCCGTCAATTGAGGGAGGAGCGGCGCGGCGACGGTAAGAAGTACGTCGTGGCGCAGGTGGCCCGGGCACGGGACGAGGGCGTCTCCATCCTCGATGAGCGGCTGGACAACCTGGCGGCCCGCAGGTCCACATGGGTCGGCATGGACCGCCTCGTACGCGTGGTCCGCGCCTGGGCGACCACGTCCCGCTCCGCCCGCGTGTTCAAGCCGAAGGAGGGCCTGTTCGACCTCGTCGTCATCGACGAGGCGAGCCAGTGCACCATCGCCGACCTGATCCCGCTGCTCTTCCGGGCCAAGAGGGCGCTCATCATCGGCGACCCGCACCAGCTCCAGCCGGTGAACTCGCTGGACGCGTCCGAGGACCGGCGTATCCAGGCGGCGTCCGGGCTGGACGAGGACTGGCTCGATGAGCGGTCGCTCGTCTACACGCGCTCTTCCGCCTACCACGCGGCGGCCTCGGCCCTGGCGCGCGCCGGGCGCGACGTGCTCTGGCTGGACGAGCACTACCGCTGCCACCCCGACATCGTCGTTCCGGTGAACAGGCGCTTCTACGGGAACAGGCTCGCGGTGCGCACCCGCACCACAGGGCTCGCCGCGCCCGCCGACCGGGCCGTCACCTGGGTCGACGTCAAGGGGCTACCGGAAAGGCCGGAGGGAGGGTCCTGCCGCAACCCCGACGAGGCGCAGGAGGTCCTCGGTCTGCTGCGCGAATTGTGGACGGACCTTCCGGCCGATGCGGACATCGGTGTGGTCACCCCCTTCGCGGCGCAGAAGAGGGAGCTCGAGCGGCTCCTCGGAGGCAAGGCGGGGGAACGCATCCGGGTCGGGACCGTGCACACCTTCCAGGGCGGAGAACGGGACGTCATGGTGGTGTCCCCGACGGCCGCGACCGGGGTCGAACGCGGTGCGGGCCGGTGGGCCGTCAGGCAGCAGAACCTGTGGAACGTGGCGGTCACCCGAGCGCGCTCGCGCCTCTACGTGGTCGGAGACCGGGCGTACTGGTCGGAGCAGGGAGGGCTGCTCGCCGACCTGGCGGCCCACGCGCTCTCACCGGCGGAGGAGGATGCCCCCGACGAGGCGCGCAACCGGCTCTTCGAGGCGCTGACGGACGGCGGAGGCAGCCCGGAGGCGGGGCCGGTCGTCAATGGCTACTCCTGTGACCTCCTCGTCTCGGGGAGCCGGGGCGAGGTCGCCGTGATCGTCGACGGGGCGGGGATCGGAGATCCCGCGCAGCCCGGTTCGGAGGCGGCGCTCGAGCGGATCCTCGGCCGGGCGGCCCTCTTCCAGGAGGTGTCGGGGGTCCGCACGGTGCGAGTCCCCGCATGGCGGTGCTGGGCCGAGCCGGACGCGGTCGCGATGGAGATCCTCTCGGACGCAGGCTGAACGCGGCCTCTGCGCGGCCGTCGGGACAGAGTGCGGATCGCGGTACGCCGCCCTCCGGCGGCCGTTCTCCGGCCCGCGGCGCGCCGAGGGGCGGGGTTTACAGGGGAGGCGGGGGCGGATCGGGGAAGGATAGTGCCCGGACCGGCCCTGTGCAGGTGTTCTCCGGAATCTCAGGAGGGTACGGGGCCGTCCTTGCGGGGTCCTCCGCAGTCGTCCGGTGTCGGCACCGTGGGCAGGAGAGGTGAGAGCGCTGTCATCCATCGGAGGAGAGGCGGAAGCGGGGGCGCCGTCCCCCGAGGACGGGGACGGGCACGGGCCGGTGCGCCTCAAGAAGACGGTGTTCGTCGGGTCGTCCGTGCTGATCCTGGTGATCTCGGTTTGGGCGATCATCGCGCCGAAGAACGCCGAGGCCGTCATCGGGGCGGTCGTCGGCTGGATCTCCTCGGGGTTCGGCTGGTACTACTTCCTCGTCGCCACCGTCTACCTGCTGTTCGTGGTGTTCGTGGCGGTCTCCCGGTACGGCGGGGTCAAGCTCGGCCCGCAGCACTCCACCCCCGACTACGGGGTGTTCGCCTGGGCCGCCATGCTGTTCGCCGCCGGGATCGGCATCGACCTGCTGTTCTTCTCGGTCTCGGGCCCCGTCACCCACTACCTGGCGCCGCCCGAGGGCGACCCCGAGACGGTCGAGGCCGCCCGGCAGGCCCTCGTGTGGTCCCTGTTCCACTACGGTGTGACCGGCTGGGCGATGTACGCCCTGATGGGCATGGCGCTGGGCTACTTCGCCTTCCGCTACCGCCTCCCGCTGGCCATCCGCTCGGCCCTGTACCCCCTGATCGGCAAGCGCGTCCACGGGCGCGTCGGCGACGCCGTGGACCTGGCCGCCATCATCGGCACGGTCTTCGGCATCTCGGTGTCGCTGGGGATCGGCGTGGTGCAGCTCAACTACGGCCTCAGCGCCCTGTTCGGGGTGCCCGAGGGCGTGGCGGGCCAGACCGCGCTGATCGTCGTGGCCGTGGCCGTGGCCACCGTCTCGGCCGTGGCCGGCGTGGACAAGGGCATCCGGCGCCTGTCCGAGCTCAACGTCCTGCTCGCCATCGTGCTGATGCTGTACGTGATGTTCGCCGGCAGGCCGATCTGGCTGCTCAACACCCTCATCCTGAACATCGGCGACTACGTCAGCCGCCTGCCCGGCATCACGCTCAACACCTTCGCCTACGACCCGCCCGTCGACTGGCTCAACACCTGGACCCTGTTCTTCTGGGCCTGGTGGATCGCCTGGGCGCCGTTCGTCGGCATGTTCCTGGCGCGCATCTCGCGCGGGCGCACCATCCGGCAGTTCGTCGCCGCGACGCTGGTCATCCCGCTGCTGTACACGCTGACCTTCCTGTCGATCTTCGGCAACAGCGCCCTGAGCATCGTGATGGGCGGCGACGCCGAGTTCGGCGAGGTCGCCATGAACACGCCGGAGCAGGGCTTCTACACCCTGCTGGAGCAGTACCCGGGCTTCACCTTCAGCGCCGGGCTCGCCACCATCGTCGGGCTGCTGCTGTACGTGACCTCCGCCGACTCCGGCGCGCTGGTCACCGCCAACCTCAGCTCCCACCTGCCCACGCCGATCACCGACGCACCGGCCTGGCTGCGCATCTTCTGGGCGGCGGTGACCGGCCTGCTCACCCTGGCCATGCTCATCGTCGGCGGTGTGGACGCGCTGACCAGCGCGACCATCATCATGGGCCTGCCGTTCTCGTTCGTGATGCTGCTGGTCATTTGGGGCCTGTACCGGGCGCTGCGGGTCGAGCAGTTCCGGGTGGACGCCTTCCGCACCACGCTGACCTCCTCGCTGTCCACCCGCACCGAGATCGACCGCCGGGGCGCCGACCGCAACTGGCGCCAGCGCCTGGCGCGGGTGACGAGCTTCCCCGGTCGGCGGGCGGCGGCCCGCTTCGTCGAGGAGGTGTGCCGCCCCGCCTTCCAGGACGTCGCCGAGGAGCTGCGCGAGCAGGGGGCGGAGGCCTCGATCACCGAAGGGGTCGACGAGGCGACCGGCATCCCGCACCTGGAGCTGCGCGCGCCCATGGGCGCCGAGGAGGAGTTCGGCTACCAGGTGTGGCCGATCGAGATGCCCACCCCGGCCTTCGCCATGCGCTCGCTGACCACGCAGGACACCTACGTGCGGTTCGAGGTGCGCCTCACCGAGGGCAGCCAGGGATACGACGTGATGGGCTACAGCAAGCAGCAGCTCATCGGCAACATCCTCGACGAGTACGAGCGGCACCTGGAGTTCCTGCGCCTGCACCGCGAGGCGGCGGCGGGCTCGGCCCTGCCCGACCACGGCCCGGGCACCGCCGAGGTGTACGTGGAGGGCGACGACGAACACTGATCCCGGGGTCGGCCGGCCGCGGCGCGCTCACCATGCGGCTCGCGGAACAATGGGGGCATGCCTGAACGTCGCTCCGGTGGCTCCGCCGACCCCGACCAGCCCTGCCCGTGCGGGACGGGGGCGCCCTATGCCGACTGCTGCGCCCCGCTGCACCGGGGACGGCGCTCCGCCTCCACCGCCGAGCAGCTCATGCGGTCCAGGTACACCGCATTCGTCTTCGAGGACACCGCCTACCTGAAGCGGAGCTGGCACCCGACGACCCGCCCCCGGAGGCTGGACCTCGATCCCGCCATGGAGTGGGAAGGGCTGGAGATCCTGTCGACCACCGGCGGGACGGCCTTCCACACCGACGGCACGGTCGAGTTCAGGGCCTCCTACCGCCTTGGCGGCTCGACCGGCGCCCTGCATGAGAACAGCCGGTTCACCCGCCATGAGGGGCGGTGGACCTACGTCGACGGAGATGTCACGGATTGACGACTCCTCAGGGCATCGGACAACTGGGCCGCCGGTCCTGACGTCTTCCCCAGCATGATCGCCCTGCCCCACCGTCCCCTCACGATGACGGCCCGCTCCCTTATGGTCCTCCCGCTCGTCCTCCTGGCCACCGGCTGTGGCATCGACCGGCCGGACGATCCCGGGGAGCTGTGCGGCGGATCCGTGTCCGCGTCGGGTGGGCCCGCGGGGGAGGGGGCCCCGGGCCGGACCGTCCAGAACGTCGACGGGGACGCTTTCGAGGACCTGGTGGTCCCGCACCTCGGCCCCTACGAGTCGGGAGGGGAAGCAGAGCGTGAGGGGAGCCTCCTCGTCGTCCCCGGCGGTGCGGACGGTCCCGACGGCACGCGCGCACAGGCCGTCGTCCCGGGGGAGGGCGGGGTGCCCGGCTCCCCGGTGGCCGGAGCCGGGTTCGGGGACGGCCTCCGTCTGGGCGACTTCGATGGCGACGGCCACACCGACGTCGTCCTCAACGCCGGGCCCGAGAACGAGGACGCGGATCGGACCTCCAAGACGATCCTGATCCTCTGGGGCGGGACGGACGGCGGCACGGTCGCCGATTGGCAGCGCGACGGCCGGCCGTCCCTGGAGGCGGTCGGGGACTTCGACGGCGACGGTACCTCCGACCTGCTCGTCGGCGGGGAAGGCGGCGCCCCGCACATCCTCTACGGGCCGTTCGAGCGGGACGGTTCCTACGACCGCTCCGCCGACGCGGGGGAGGGGGAGGACGGGATCGGCCTCGGCGCCGGGGAGAACGAGTTCTTCACCGGCGATGTGAACGGGGACGGCCGTGACGACGTGTTCGCCATGGGCGCCTTCGAGGAGATGGCCTATGCGACCGTCGTACGGGCATCGACCGGGGACGGCTTCGAGAGCGCCGGCAACGCGGCCGCGGCCGACGCGGGGGTCGTGGCCGACGTGGACGGCGACGGCTACGGCGACCTGGTGGTCCACGAGACCGGGGGCACGGCCGAGGAGGGGCCCTGGACACCGGGCAGGATCAGCGTGTTCCCCGGCGGCCCCGACTCCTTGGGAGAGGAAGCGGCCGGATTCACCCTGGACTCGGCGGGCCTGCCCCGCGAGGCCGAAGACGGGGACTACTTCGGCCGCGTCCTGGCCGCCGGGGACGTCAACGGCGACGGGTACGCCGACGTGGCCGCCGGTGTGTACCGCTCCGTCACGGCCGGAACCCCCGTCGACAAGGGGGACGTCGTCCTCCTGCCGGGAGGCCCCGACGGGCTGACCGGTGAGGGAGCGTGCTTGCTGCGCCCCGAGGACGCCGACCAATACCCCACGTCGTCGCCGCCTCCTGAGGACGAGTACTGGGACGAGTACGCCGACACGCCGCGCGCCCTGCTGCGCCTGCTCGACACCGACGGGGACGGCGCCGACGACGTGGTCGTGGGGGCTCCGCGGGTGGAGGACACCGACGACCTCCCGGCGAGTCCGGTCCGGGTGTACAGGGGCCTCGGCGATTAGAACGGCGCCCTGGGCACAACAGCGGAAAGCAGAGAGATACATGGCCTTCACCCACGTTCGAGCGGCGGCGATCCCCCTCACCGTCCTCGCTCTCCTCGCCACGGGGTGCGGAACGGCGGAGCCGGAGCAGCCCCAGGAGGGCTGCGGCACCCCGGCGCCCTCGTCCCCCGTCGCGGACGGAGCGCCTTCCCCGCGCGCTGGAGGCGGAGACGGGAGTGTCGACGGGGACGAGTTCGACGACCTCGTGGTGACCCGCCCGGGGCACTACGACGGAGAGGAGGACCCGGAGAACCCCGTCGCGCACGACGGGAGCGTCCTCGTCGTTCCCGGGAGCGGGGACGGGCCGGACGGCGGAGCCGCTCAGAGCGTCGTCCCCGGCGAGGACGGCATTCCGGCGTCGCCGCAGGACGATGTGCGGTTCGGTGGGACCGCCATGTCCGGGGACTTCGACGCCGACGGCACGACCGACCTCGCCGTGTCCGCGGGCCCAGAGACAGAGAAGGACGACGACCAGGGGTCCATCGCCCTGGTCTGGGGCGGAGAAGGCGGCGCCGACGGAGGAGCGCTGGTCCAGGAGAGCGGCGACGTGCAGCCATGGTTGACCGCGGTCGGGGACTTCGACGGCGACGGCGCCTCCGACATGCTCGTCGGCGTCGAGTGGTTCGGCGACGAGAGCGAGGTCCTGTACGGCCCGTTCGACCGCGACGGTGCACCCGCCCGGACGGCCTCCTCCGGGGTCGACCTGGAAGGTCTGGAGCACTCGTTCACCGTCGGGGACATGGACGGCGACGGGTGCGACGACCTCGTCGCCTTCCGCGCCTTCGAGGAGATGGCCTATGAGACCGCCCTGTGGACGGGCGGCGAGGACGGGTTCGAGGCGGCCGGTACCCGCGCCAACGCCGACGAGGGCGTGGTGGCCGACGTGGACGGGGACGGCTACGGCGACCTCGTCATCCGCGAGGTCGGCGAGACGGTGGAGGACGGGGCATCGGGCCCGGGGGCGGTCACCGTCTACCCCGGCGGACCGGACGGCCCGGCCGAGGAGCCGGCCTCACGGGTGGGCATGGACGAGACCGGCCTGCCCCAGAAGGGGGTGAACGGCGATGAGCTCGGAACCGCGCTGGAGGCCGGGGACGTCAACGGCGACGGGTACGCCGACATCGCCGCGGCCGTGAACCGCCCGGCGGACGGCGACGTCCCGCCCGCGGACGAGGGGGACGTCGTCGTCCTGCCGGGAGGCCCCGACGGGCTGACCGGTGAGGGGGCGTGCCTGCTGCGCCCCGAGGAGGCCGACCAGTACCCGCAGGCGTCCCCGCCTCCCGAGGACGAATACCAGGACCCCTATGAGGAGTTTCCGCACACGCTGCTGCGCCTGGTGGACACCGACGGCGACGGTGCGGACGACGTGGTCGCGGGCCGGTCGTCCTCGGTCAAGGGAATGGGAGCGGTCGACGGCCCTGCGGGACCGCTTCGGGTGTACAGGGGGCTGAGGATGCAGGACGGCTCCCTCACTCCCGGCGATGTGCAGGGGATCGACGGCCTCCCCGAGGGCGACGGACGCCAGGCGCTCGCGGGCTGAGCGGGCCCGGGGCGGGCCGGTCGGCGGGTTGCCCCGGGCGCATAGGCTCGTCTGCGTGGTTCAGACGACGGAGGCCCAGAGCCCGATCGCGGCGGCGGAGCGTTTGCGGAAGACCCTCGGAGACGGGCCGGTGGCCGTGGTCACCGGGGCGGGGATCTCCACCGACTCCGGCATCCCGGACTACCGCGGACCCGACTCGCCGCCCCGCACGCCGATGACCTACCAGCAGTTCGTCGGGGATGCGGCGTTCCGCCGGCACTACTGGGCCCGCAACCACGTGGGATGGCACTACATGCGGGAGACCCACCCCAACGGCGGGCACCGCGCGCTGGCGCGCCTGGAGGCGGCGGGGGTGGTGTCGGGCGTCGTGACGCAGAACGTGGACACCCTGCACGAGGCGGCGGGCAGCCGCCGGGTGATCGACCTGCACGGGCGCTTCGACCGCGTGGTGTGCCTGTCCTGCGGCCGGACCATCAGCCGCGCCCACCTGGCCGAGCGCCTGACCGCCCTGAACCCGCGCTTCGCGGAGAGCGTGGCGGACGTGGAGGTCGCCCCGGACGCGGACGCGGTACTGGCCTCCACCGAGGGGTTCCGCGTCGCGGACTGCGAGTACTGCGGGGGAATGCTCAAGCCGGACATCGTCTACTTCGGGGAGAACGTGCCGAAGGAGCGCGTGCTCGACGCCTACGGCCTGGTGGACGCGGCGGCGTCGGTGCTGGTCGCCGGATCGTCGCTGACGGTGCTGTCGGGCCGGAGGTTCGTCAAGCACGCGGCGAAGCAGGACAAGCCGGTGGCCATCGTGAACCGGGGCCCAACACGCGCGGACGAGCTGGCGGCATTGAAGCTCGACACCGGTTGCACCGAGGTCCTGGAGGCCCTCTCGGAGGCTTACGGGGCCTGACGGGGTGGTGGCCCGGCGACGGTGAAACCCGGGGCGGGCCGCGGTCCGGGCCCCGGCGGACCTCCGCCCCTCGCCTAGGATCGGGCCGTGGCGTTCTTTCGGATCTTGTGGCACGTCGCGCTCGGGCCTGAGGAGGCTTGGCGGCGGCTGACGGACTGGCCCCGGCACGGGGTGCACATTCCTCTGACGCGTGTCACCGTCGAGCCCTCCGGCCCTACCGGTGTCGGGACTCTGCTCTCGGCGCGTACGGGCATCGGACCGGTCGGGTTCGACGACCCGATGGAGGTGGTCCGGTGGGCCCCGCCCTCGGAGGGGAGGCCGGGCGTGTGCCGACTGGAGAAGCGCGGCTCCGTGGTCACCGGCTGGGCGGTGATCGTCGTGGGCGGAGGCGCGGGCGGCTCCCGGGTGCTGTGGCGTGAGGAGATCCGTGTGGCGGGGCTCCCCCGCGTCCTCGACGCCCCCGTGGCCTGGGGCGCCCGTCTGGTGTTCGGCCGCCTGGTCCGTGCCCTCCTCACTCGCTGACGGGATTGCGGGCGTGGACCGGTTGTCGGAACCGGTCGGCGCAGGGGGCTGTGAAAGCGCCGACCGGTTCCGCGTCTACCGGCCCGGCCGGGGAATCACCTCGGGGCCGCCATAGGCGTCTGGGACGCCGTCTCCAGGGTGATCCGGTTCCGGCCGGCGTAGACGTTCATGGAATCCCCTCTCAGGAAGCCGACCAGCGTCAGGCCGTGCTCCCGGGCCAGTTCGACCGCCAGGGACGAGGGGGCCGACACGGCGGCGAGCGCGGGCACCCCGGCCATCAGGGCCTTCTGCACCAGCTCGAACGACGCCCGTCCCGACACCATCAGGACGGTGTTGCGCAGCGGCAGCATCCCCTGGCGCAGCGCCCAGCCCACCAGCTTGTCGACCGCGTTGTGCCGCCCCACGTCCTCCCTGAGGCACAGCAGCCGGCCCTCGGTGTCGAACAGCCCCGCCGCGTGCAGTCCGCCCGTGCGGTCGAACACGCGCTGGGCCTCGCGCAGCCGGTCCGGCAGGCTCGCCAGCAGCTCCGGCGTCACCTCCAGGGCGTCCCCGGAGACGTCCCACCGCACCGCCGTGCGCACCGCGTCGATCGACGCCTTGCCGCACAGCCCGCACGAGGACGATGTGTAGAAGTTGCGCTCCAGCGACGTGTCCGGCGGAGGCACGTGCGGCGCCGCGGCCACGTCCAGCACGTTGTAGGTGTTGGACCCGTCCGCCGTCGCCCCCGCGCAGTACCGGATCGACTCCAGGTCCTCTGCCCCGGCCAGGACCCCCTCGCTCGCCAGGAACCCCGCCGCCAGGTCGAAGTCGTCCCCGGGGGTGCGCATCGTGACCGTGAGCGGCGACCCGCCGAAGCGGATCTCCAGCGGTTCCTCGACGACGAGGGTGTCGGCGCGGTCGTCGGAAGCCGCACCGCGGATCCGCAGCACCTTCTCTCGGGTGGTCACGCGTCCCATGAGCCCTCTGCCTTTCTGGCGTCGCGCCCGTCCCGGCCTTCATGCACGGGACCGGTTCACTCCATTGTCTCCCGTGTGTCCGACTCCCCGACGCCGCGTACCCGGTCCCTTCCGGGGGCGTTCTGCACGTGCTGGTATCCGAACCGGCCCTTGATACAGAGGTTTCCGTGCGTCACGGGGTTGTCGTGCGGCGAGCTCGTCTTGACGATCCGGCCGTCCTGGACGTGCAGGGTGACGTTGCACCCCACCCCGCAGTAGGTGCACACGGTCGTCGTCTGCGTCTGCCGCTCCTCGTCCCACGTGCCCTCGCGGCGCATGTCGAACTCGGTGGTGAACGACAGCGCCCCGGTGGGGCAGACCTCGATGCAGTTCCCGCAGTACACGCACGCCGAGTCGGGGAGCCCCACATCGAACTCGGTGGACACCCGCGCGTCGAACCCGCGCCCGGCGATGCCGATGGCGAAGGTGTTCTGCCACTGCTCCCCGCACGCGTCCACGCACTTGTAGCACATGATGCACTTGCCGTAGTCGCGCACGTAGAGGTCGTTGTCGTCCTTGGCCGGCTGCTCGACGGTGGCGGCGGCCGCCCCGTCCACGGGGCCGTGCTCCCCGGCGTGGCGCGCGTCGCGCTCACCGAGCGGGGCGGGTTCGGCGCGCGGGCCGAAGCGGTCCGGCTCGGCGTCGTAGCGCTCGTTCCACTCCGGGACGCCCGGCGTGGTGGACAGGTCGACCGACGACCCCAGCAGCTCCAGGACGAGCTTGCGGCTGTGCCGCACACGCTCGGAGTCGGTCAGGACGCTCATCCCCTCCTCGGCCTTGCGCGAGCACGCCGGGGCGAGCGTGCGCGCCCCCTCGACCTCGACCACGCACACCCGGCAGGCGTTGCGCGGCGTGAGGGTGTCGCCGTAGCAGAGGGTCGGGACGTCGATGCCCTTGGCCTCGCAGGCGTCGAGGAGCGTCGACCCCTCGGGGACGCGGATCTCCTCGCCGTCCACGGTGACCCCGACCAGGCGGCGCGGCGGCGCCAGCGGGACCGGTCCGGCGGGGGAGGGGGCGGGGGTCTCGGGTGCGGCGGTCACGGCGCCTCCTTCGTGGTCGACGGGGCGGCGGTGGTCAGGGGAAGGGATCTCCGCGGCGGCGCGTCCGAGAACACCCCGAGCCGGTCGATCGCCGACTCGACCGCGTTCCAGGCCGTCTGCCCGAGGCCGCAGATGGACGCGTCGCGCATGGCCGCCCCCACGTCGCGCAGCAGGGCGATGTCGGACCCGTCGCCGGTGCCGCCGGACAACCGCGCCAGCGCCTCCTCCTGGCGGACCGTGCCGACCCGGCAGGGCACGCACTGCCCGCACGACTCGTCGCGGAAGAAGGCGGCGATGCGGACGAGGACCGCGGGCAGGTCCACGGTGTCGTCGAGGACCAGGACGACGCCCGACCCGAGGGTGGTCCCCGCCTCGCGCGCCCCTTCGAAGGTCAGGGGCACGTCGAGCTCGTCGCCGCGCAGGAATCCTCCGGCCGCCCCGCCGAGGAGGACCGCGCGCGGCTCAGGGGGCGACTCGGCGCCGGTGTTGGCGAGGCCGATCAGGTCGCGCAGGGTGGCCCCGAACGGCACCTCGTAGACGCCGGGGCGCGCGACGGTCCCCGACACGCAGAAGAGCTTGGGCCCGGTGGAGGACCCGGTGCCGATGCGCGCGTAGGCGGGCCCGCCCATCCGCACGATCGGCAGGACGTTCACGAGCGTCTCGACGTTGTTGACGGCGGTCGGGCGGCCGAACAGCCCGCGCTCGACGGGGAACGGGGGCTTGCTGCGGGGCTCACCGCGCAGGCCCTCGATCGAGTTGAAGATCGCGGTCTCCTCGCCGCAGATGTAGGCCCCGGCCCCGCGGCGGATCTCGATGTCGAAGGTGAAGCCGGACCCGAGGATGTCCTTCCCGAGCAGCCCGCGCGCGCGGGCGCGGGCGATGGCGTTCTCCAGACGGGAGAGCGCGAGCGGGTACTCGCCGCGGATGTAGAGGTAGCCGCGGGCCGCCCCGATCGCGAACCCCGCGACGGTCATGGCCTCGATGACCGAGAACGGGTCGCCCTCCATGAGCACCCGGTCCTTGAAGGTGCCCGGCTCGCTCTCGTCGGCGTTGCAGACGAGGTAGCGGGGCGCCTCGGGGCGCTGGGCGGTCCCGGCCCACTTGCGCCCGGTCGGGAAGGCGGCCCCGCCGCGTCCGACGAGGCCGGAGTCGGTGACCTCGCGGATGACGCCCGAGGGGCCGAGGGAGATCGCCCGCCGCAGTGCCGTGTAGCCGCCCGCGGCGCGGTAGGAGTCGAGGTCGGTGGGGTCGACGGCGCCGATGCGGCCGAGGAGCAGGAGGCCGGGGTCCCCGGCCTGGGGGACGGCGGCCTCGGCGGGCGGCTCGTCGGGAAGGGGGGCGAGCGTGTCGGGGGAGAAGGTCGTGGCGCGGGCGGTGGCGGGGCGGTGCCCGTCGGTGGCCCTGGCCGCAGGGGGCGTGCAGAGCGCATCCGGGTCGGCGGGGGCGGAGACCGCGTACCCGGGTGGGTCCCCGGCCTCGATCGCCAGCGCCGCCGGGGCGCGCTCGCACATGCCGAGGCAGGGGCTCTCGGCCCACGCGACCTCCGAGGCGCCGCCTTCGGCATCGTCGCCGCCGTGCGCGGCGCCCGGGCCGTGGCCGGGCGGTCCGAGGCGCTCGCGGAGGGTCCGGCAGACCCGGTCCGAACCCTTGGCGGCGCAGGCGATGTCGGTGCACACGTGCAGGACGCGCTTAGGGCGCTCGTGCATGGCGAACATCGAGTAGAAGGAGGCGACGCCGTAGGCCTCGGCCGGGGGGACGGTCAGGCGCCGGCAGATGTAGCCGAGCGCGCCCTCGCTGACCCAGCCGATGCGGTCGTTGACGGCGTGCAGGGCGGGAAGGAGGAGGTCGCGCCGTCCGCGCGCGGCCTGTCCGCCGTCGGCCCGGCGCAGGTCGTCGCCGGTGCGCTCGCCGCCCTCCCAGGCCGACCCGGGCGGGCCGAGGAGGGCGTCCACGGCGGCGCGCTCGGCGTCGCTCGGCGGCGTGTCCAGGTGCTGAAGGTCCACGTTCCCCGCTCACCTTTCAGTGTGTCGGCGCCCGTAGCGGGCGGGCGGTGGCGCGGCGGCTGTTCGCGCGGCTGTCCGTGGTCTACGTCACAGGATTTTGTATACGGGCTACAGTATGCCTTCGTTCGGGCGGGGACAACCCCTTTCGCGGGAGCCCCGCTCGGGCTTCTTCGCGGAGGGTGGCGGAGCGCCCGCGAGCCGGGCGTTCGAGGCGATGCCGGGCCGCTCCGACGGCGACGGGAACGGCGGGCGCGGCGTTCGGAGGATCCGGGTGCCGCGCCCGCCGGCGTTCAGCGGCCGAGTGCGGTGGCCGCAGGACACTCACGCGGCGGACACGCGGTTCCCGTCCTTCGCCTTCCCATCGGTGGAATCCGCGCGCTCCACGCGCACCGCCGCCGCCTTGTACTCGGCGGTCCCCGCGATGGGGTCCGTCGCGTCGATCGTCAGGAGCTGGGTGTCCACCTGGTCCGGGAAGTGGAACGTCATGAACACCAGCCCGGGCCGCAGCCCCGGCGACACCGCCAGCGGTGCCACCACCGACCCGCGGCGGGACGACACGCGGACCTCCTCGCCGTCCTGGAGGCCCAGCGAGGAGGCGTCCTCAGGGGACATCTCCAGCAGTTCCCCGCGCCGCAGCGGGGACGAGAAGCCGCTCGTCTGGACGCCCGTGTTGTAGTCGTCCAGGCGGCGCCCCGTCGTCAGCCTCAGCGGGTAGTCCTCGTCCAGCAGGTCCACCGGCGGGGAGTGGCCCACGATGCCGAACGGCGCGGGCTCCCCGCGCTCCTCCGGCGTCTCCGACCACAGGCGGCCGTGGAGGTAGGACGGCTCGGTGCGGTCCTCGGAGAAGCAGGGCCACTGGAGCCCCTGCTCGTCCTCCAGTCGCGCGTAGGTCATCCCGCGGTGGATCGGGGACAGCGCCCGTACCTCGTTCCACACCTCCTCGGCGGTGGGCGTCTTCCATGCGTGCCCGAGGCGGTCGGCCAGGTCGCACAGGATCTCGATGTCGTCGCGCGCCCCGTCCGGCGGGTCGACGGCCTTGCGCACGAGCTGCACGCGCCGCTCGCTGTTGGTGAAGGTCCCGTCCGACTCGCACCAGGCCGCGCTCGCCGGGAGCACGACGTCGGCCTGCTCTGCGGTCCGCGTCAGGAAGATGTCCTGGACGACCATGTGGTCCAGGCGCCCCAGGCGGCGCAGTGTCGTCTCCGTCTCGGGCTCGGACTGGACGGGGTTCTCCCCGATGACGTAGAGCGCCTTGACCTCGCCCTCGTCCATGCCCTCGAACATCTGGGTCAGGTTCTTGCCCTTGCGCGGCTGGATCACGGTGTCCCACGCGCGCTCGAACGGCGCACGCGACTCCGCGTCCAGGATGTCCTGGAACCCCGTGAGGCGGTCGGGGATGGCGCCCATGTCGCCGCCGCCCTGCACGTTGTTCTGCCCCCGGAGCGGTTGCAGCCCCGATCCGGGGCGCCCCACGTGTCCGGTCAGCAGGGAGAGGTTGATCAGCGAGCGCACGTTGTCGGTGGCGTTGTGGTGCTCGGTGATGCCGAGGGTCCAGCACAGCTGTGCGCGCTCCGCCAGGGCGAAGGAGTGGGCGAGCTCGCGGATCGCCTCGGCGGGGACGCCCGTCTCGGCCTCGGCGGCGGACAGGGTCCAGGGCTCGACGAGTTCCCGGTACTCCTCGAAGCCGCTGGTCGCGCGCTTGACGAAGGTCTCGTTGACCAGGCCCGCGTGGATGATCTCCCGGCCCACGGCGTGCGCCAGGGGGATGTCGGTCCCGACGTTCAGGCCGAGCCACCGGTCGGCCCACTCGGCGGTGGGCGTGCGGCGGGGGTCGACGACGATGAGGCGCGCCCCGTTGTGCACGCCCTTGAGCACGTGCTGGAAGAAGATCGGGTGGGCGTTGCGGGGGTTGCCGCCCCAGATGACGATGAGGTCGGTCTCCTCCACCTCGCGGTAGGAGGAGGTGCCGCCCCCGGAGCCGAACGCGGCGGCCAGGCCGGCGACGCTCGGGGCGTGGCAGGTGCGGTTGCAGGAGTCGACGTTGTTGGTGCCGATCACCGCGCGGGTGAACTTCTGCGCGATGAAGTTCATCTCGTTGGTGGAGCGGGCGCAGGAGAGCATCGCGAAGGAGTCGGGGCCGTGCCGCGCCACGGCGTCGCGGAAGCCCTCGGCCGCGCGGTCCAGGGCCTCGTCCCACGTGGCGGGGCGCAGTTCGCCGCCCTCGCGGACGAGCGGTTGGGTGAGTCGTTGGTAGGCGGGACTCCGCCGGTCCGATCGCATCGTTGCCTCGCAGGGGTGGGAGGGGTCGTCCGGGCGTGCGGCGGGCAGGGTCGACCGATGGTGACTGTCTACAGTATTCAACCGTTCGGCGACGGCGGCAAGGGGGGAACGGGGGACGGGCGGCGGCGGCCCGCCCTCCCGGCCGCGGGTCAGCCCGCCGCCGCGCCCGAGGCGGCCCGGGGGTGCACCGACCCCTCGTCCAGGCGCTCGTTCAGCAGGGAGGCCAGGGCGTTGACCGTGCGCAGGGTCGGAGCATCGGCACCGGTCAGGTCGGCCAGCTCCACGACCGCGCGGAGGATGACGTCGAGCTCCATCGGGCGCCCGCGCTCCACGTCGTGCAGTGTCGAGGTGCGGTGGTCGCCCGCGCGCTCCGCGCCCGCCATGCGCCGTTCGATCGAGATGGAGGTGCGCACGCCGAGCCGCTCGGCGACGTCGAGGGTCTCGCGCATCATCAGCTCGGCGGAGGTCCGGGTGTCGGGGAACGAGCAGATCTGCGCCATGGTCGAGCGGGTCAGCGCGCTGAGCGGGTTGAAGGTGACGTTGCCCATCAGCTTCACCCACACGTCCTCTCTGAGGTCGTTCTCGACCGGGCACTTGAGGCCCCCGGCGGTCATCGCCTCGGAGAACGCGCGGCAGCGGGGGGACAGGGAGCGGTCGGGTTCGCCGATGGAGAAGCGGGTGCCCTCCATGTGGCGGATCACCCCGGGCCGCTCGATCTCCGTGGCGGCGTAGACGACGCAGCCGATCGCGCGCTCGGGCGGGATGGTGGCGCTGACCGCCCCGCCGGGGTCGGCGGCCTCGACCCGGTGGCCCTCCCACCGGCACCCGGAGCCGTGGAAGTACCACCAGGGGATGCCGTTCTGCGCGGCCACGACGGCGGTGTCGGGGCCCATGAGGGGGGAGAGCATGGGGCCGCAGGAGGCGTAGTGCTGGGCCTTGAGGCCGAGCAGGACGTAGTCGACCGGGCCGACCTCGGCCGGGTCGCCGGTGACGTTCGGGCGGGCGGTGAAGTCGCCGCGCGGGCTGAGCACGCGGACGCCGTGCTCCCGCATGGCCTCCAGGTGGGGGCCGCGGGCGATGAGGTGGACGTCGGCGCCCGCGCGGTGCAGGGCGGCGCCGGCGTAGGCGCCGATGGCGCCCGCTCCCAGGACGGCGATGCGCATGGGGGGTCCCTTCTCTCGGGGAAAGGAATACTGTATACAGTAGCCGTGTGCGGGAAGGGTGACCCTCCACGGAAGGGAGAAGGAGGCGGGGATGGTCCCGGACCGGGAAGTTCTCGCCTTCTTTCCGCACTTTTCCGCTCCTGCGGCGGTCGGTCGGCGCGATCGCCCCCGCGCCTGTCCGCGCGTTTCGTACACTGTCGACAATCACCGCCGAGGAGCCGGAGGACCGTCCATGCCCTCACCGACGACCACCGCCGGCGGCGCGGCCGACCCCGTGCGACGCCCGGCCCCGCTTCGCGAAGCGGTCTACGATGCCCTCCTCGACCTGATCACCACCCGCGCCCTGCCGCCGGGACGGCACCTGGTCGAGACCGAGCTGGCGGCCCGCCTGGGGGTCTCCCGCCAGCCCGTACGCGAGGCCCTGCAGCGCCTGAGCAACGAGGGCTGGGTCGACCTGCGGCCCGGCTACGGGGCGTTCGTGCACACCCCGGACGAGGGGGAGGCCGAACAGCTCCTGGCCGTGCGCGCCCTCCTGGAGACCGAGGCGGCCCGGCTGGCCGCGCGCAACGCGGGGCCCGACGACATCGAGCGCCTGCGCGCGCTGTGGCGCCGCGGCACCCGCGCCGCGGGGGAGGAGCCGGTCGAGGCGGCGGTGAACGCCAACGCCGACTTCCACCGCGCCCTGATCGCGTCCTCGGGCAACACCGTGCTGGCCGAACTCGCGGCCCAAGTGGACCGGCGGGTGCGCTGGTTCTACGCCCCGATCGCCCGGTCGCGCGGACAGGCCTCATGGGACGAGCACGCCCGCATCATCGATGCGGTGGAGGCCGGACGCCCCGACGAGGCGGCGTCCCTGATGGCCGCCCACACCGAACGCACCCGCACCGCCTACCGCGAACTGGGCGAGGGAGGCGACTCCTCGGAGGCGGTGTGACCTCCGCGCCGACGCCGTAGGTCCCGGGCGCTCCTCGAAAAGGAGGCCTCTCCGGGGCCGAGTGGGTGCGCTATGCTTCGTCATGTATTCACCGTGTCGTCATGCGGTGTCCCCCTCAATGTCGAATGCGCCCCCCGCTCAGGCGCCGTGCACCATTCGGAGAGCCCGGTGTCCGAGAACGAGCGAGCGGTGAGCGGTCACGACGGTACGGCGCAGCCCGGGACGACCGGGGGTTACCGGTACAACCCTCCGCCGAATTGGCCCCCGCCTCCTCCCGGATGGCTCCCTCCCTCCGATTGGCGCCCGGACCCCGCATGGGGGCCGCCGCCACCCGGTTGGCAGTTCTGGGTCCCGGTCGACCCCCGCAGCGCACAAGCCGCCGCGGGAGCCGCCGCGCCGGGAACGGACCCCGGATACGTCACCGCCGACATCGGGGTGTTCGGCGCCCGTTCCAAAGCGCGTGAACTCGCCGAACGGGTCAACCGCCTCCTGGAGGAGAACGCTCGGCTCCGCTCGGAGCTCACCCGGCTCGGAGCCATGGAGATCGCCGAACTCGAGCAGGTCAGGGCGGACCTCAGGGGCGAGATCGAAGCGCTCACCGCGGCGCGGGACGCCGAACGGCGGCGGGCCGAGGCGGAGGCCGAGGAGTGGGCGTCGAGGAACGCCGCTGAAAGGGCCCGCCTCGAAGGGCGGATCGCCGAACTCCGGAAGGCCGTCGTCGAGGCCGAGGACACGGCCGCGCTCCAGGAGGTGGGCGTCTACCGGTACGCGCACCCCCTGGACGACTCCGTCGCCTATAAGGCGGAGCTGGCGGAGCTGCGGGACCGCATCAAGGTGATGAACCGCAAGGACGGCGGGGCCGTCACCGCGACGACCCGGTTCACGATGAACGATTCCCTCACCCAGGGGAAGAGGATGGTGAACGAGTTCTCGAAGCTGCTCCTGCGCGCCTACAACAACGAGGTCGACACCCTGGTCCGCGCCATGAAGCCGCACAAGCTCTCCTCGGCGAGGGACCGCCTGGACAAGACGCGCGCGACGGTCGAGAAACTGGGCCGCTCAATGGACATCAGGATCGCGCACACCTACCACCGGCTGCGGGTCACGGAGCTGGAACTGACCGCGGACCACCTCAACAAGCTGGCGGAGGAGAAGGAGCGCGAGCGCCAGGAGCGGGCACGCCTGCGGGAGGAGCGCCAGGCCCAGGCCGACATCGACCGGGAGATGGCCCGCCTGGAGAAGGAGCGCACCCACTATGAGAACGCGCTCGACGCATTGCGCAGGAACGGCGACGACGAGGGCGTCCGGCGCATGGAGGGGCAGCTCGAAGAGATCGGCCGGGCGATGGGCGACGTGGAACAGCGGGCCGCGAATGTGCGTGCCGGCTATGTCTACGTCATCTCCAACCTCGGCTCGTTCGGGGAGCGCATGGTCAAGGTCGGTATGACGCGGCGCCTGGACCCGATGGACCGGGTGAAGGAGCTCGGCGACGCCTCGGTGCCCTTCAATTTCGACGTCCATGCCCTGCACTTCTCCGACGACGCGGTCGGTGTCGAGGCCGAGCTGCACCGGCGGCTGGCCGATCGGCGTGTCAACCGCGTCAATCAGCGGCGGGAGTTCTTCTATGCGACACCGGGGGAGGTGCGGGACCTGCTGGAGAGCGTCGCGGGGGACCTTCTGGAGTACACCGAGTCCTCTGAGGCGGCCGAGTACCGGCAGAGCCTCGGCGAGTCCGCGAAGGCCGGTTCCGGCTGAGGCCGTGAGCCGGACGCCCCCCGCTCACTCGCGGCGGCGGTAGACCGTTCCCTCGTCCATTTCCAGGTCGGAGAAGAGCTGGGACACCGTCACGAAGTGGTACCCCTTCGCGTGGAGGCGCTGGAGGATCTCCGGGACCGCGTCCACCGTCGTGCCGTGGATGTCGTGCATCAGCACGATGCTCCCCGGGCGGGTCTGCTCGAGGGCCGTGTCGGCCACCTTGCCCGCGTCGCGCGCCTGCCAGTCCAGGGTGTCCACGTCCCACAGCACGAGCGGCGCCCCCACGCTCCGCTTCGTCGTGGCGTTGAACGACCCGTACGGCGGGCGCATCGTCCGCGGCCACTCCCCGGACGCCTTCTCGATCGCCTCCGCCGTGCGCACGGAGTCGTCGGAGACACCGGAGGCCGACTTGCCCGCCAGGTCGTCGTGCTTCCAGGAGTGGGCGCCCACCTCGTGCCCCTCCTCGGTGATGCGGGAGGCCAGGTCCGGGAACTCCCCGGCCAGCATCCCCAGCAGGTAGAACGTCCCCTTCGCGTCGTACTCGGCCATCGTGTCGAGCAGACGCCCGGTGTGCTCTCCCGGCCCGTCGTCGAAGGTCAGCGCCACGCAGGGGACGCGGTCGCAGTCCAGGTCGGCGCGGCCCGGCGCATCGGCGTCCTCCAGCTCCAGCGGCGCGTCGGCCAGGGCCGCCGCGCGCGCCCGCTCGCCGAACTCCGACAGCAGCCCGGTCGCGGCCTCCGCGGGGATCTCCACCCTGCGGCCCTCGGGGGCCGGTGATCCGCCGTCGCCGCTCCCGGCGGAGCCCGAGCCTTCGGCCGGTGCGCCGGGCAGCGTCACCACCAGGCCCCCTTCGGTGTCGAAGGCCAGATCGCTCAGGGGCGAGTCCCCGAGCTCGGTGCTCAGCCTCCAGGCGTCACCGGGGCGGAACTCGGGGGCCTTTCCTGTGCCGCCGTCCGCGCCGCCGTCCTCGTCGTCGCCCCCGGACGCGTCGGTGCCGCCCAAGGGCTCGGCCGACCCGTCCGACTCCAGCCCCTCGGGCAGCTCGCCGGGCTCGGCCCCGTCGCGCTCCCGCAGCACCCGCGCCACCTCGGCGTCGAGCGCCGCCACCGCGTCCTCGCCGCGCAGCAGCCCCGTCCACGGCAGCACCGCGCCGGAGCCGCCGTCGAACCACAGCGACTCGCCGTCCACCCGCGATTCGCCGCCGCCCAGCACGGCCTCGCGCACGATCCGCGCCCCGAGCACGTCCCCCGAGGCGGCCAGCAGGTCCAGCCGCTGCCTCAGCTCGGCGGGGCCCTGCCCCGCCCGTTCCTCCATGAAGGCGGTGTGCGCCTCGGCCATGGCGGTGCGCACCTCGGAGCCGAAGCCCGGGGCCCCGGGCACCACCGGGTAGGTCCACGCGGTGCTCATCCGGCCGTCGTTCGCGGCGTGCTCGACCAGTTCCAGGCCGGGAACGCTCTGCGGGTCGGCCGTTGCCAGCGGCGGGGTGTCGGCCCCCTCGCCGACGACGGCGGCCGCGCCCGGAACGGCGAGCAGGCACAGGGCGACCGCGGCCGCGAGGGCGTGGCGCGGGCGCAGCCGGGTGCGTAGACGGGTGACGGCGGACACGGGCACGGGTTCCCACCTGGAGTTCGGGGCCGGTCGGCGGCGCACGGGGCGGGAGCGGTGGGCTGCGCCCCGTCCTCCCGCGGCGGACCGCATCGCGAACATACGGGGACTAGGGCGGGCGTGCAATCGCGCCCTCGCGGCGCGTCGCGGTCACTGCCGCGTCGTACCATCCGAATGGTCATGCCCGTCCGCTCGCCGCGGCAGCGGCGATTTCGGATACGTCCTGATAACGAAGTGGTCCCATCGGGAACCTCGCGCGGACGGGTCCCGTCGGAAGTGAGATCATCGGCGAGCCGCCGCGCGAGTCGGCGCTGGCCGATGCAGTGAATCCCCGAATCCAGGAGAAACCGAGTATGAGTTACGGTCCACCGCCACCGCAGGGCCCCGGGGGCTACGGGCCGCCTCCGCCCCCGCCCCCGGGAGGCGGCTACGGCGCCCCGCCGCCTCCGCCGAACATGGGCCCGACGGAGCCGCCGGCGAACAAGGGCGCGGCGATCGCGCTGACGGTCCTCAGCTTCCTGTTCTGCTGCAACCTCCTGGGAGCGGGCCTGGGCATCGCCGCCATCGCCACGGCGGAGAGCAACCCCAAGGCCTCCCGGACGTGCATGCTGATCGGCTGGATCATCTTCGCGCTCGGCCTCGTCGGCAGCGTCATCTACTGGATCGTGTTCCTCGCCAGCGGAGCAGGGACGGCGACGACCTACTAGGCCCACCTCGGTGGTGACCGGTGCGACCGCCTCGGCCGAACGGCCGAGGCGGTCCTTTCATGCGGCCCTCTAACCTGGCGCCATGCCATCGTGGACGTCCCGAGGCCGCGCCGAGGCGGCCGTGGAGAGCCTGGCCCGGAACGGGTACCTGCTGGTCATCGGCATCGCCGTGGTATTGGTGCTGGGCCTGAGCGCCACCCTGCAGGAGCTGCTGAGCCGTGATCCCGGCCCCGACTGGCTGGGGCCGCCGCCCTCCTTCCGCGACTGGATCCCGCTGTGCTCGGGCCTCATCGGCGGCGCCGCCGCCCTGGCGGCCGCCTGGCCCGGAACGCCCCCGCGCCGCCTGTCCCTGCTCGGCCCCGCCGCCCCCGTCGCCGTCCTGGCGGCGTCCCTCGTGCTGTGGCCCGCCGAGCACGGCATGTACGGCTACACGATGAGCATCCTCGAGGTCTTCGCGATGTTCCTCGCGGCCAACCTGGTCGCCTGGCACGCCCCGCGCCGGGCCGTGGCGGTGATGGCGGCCGCCACCACGCTGGCCATCCTGTCCCAGGGGCTGCGCAGCGAGGGGTGGGGCCTGGACTCGGTCGGCTGGATGCTCCTGCTGGCCACCATGACGTTCCTGCCCGGCCTGGTGCTGCGCTGGCGCGAACGCGAGCGCGGTTGGCGGGTCGAGGAGGCGCGGCGCGAAGAGCGCCTGTCCCTGGCCCGGGACCTGCACGACGTCGTCGCCCACCAGGTCAGCGGCATCGTCGTACAGGTGCAGGCGCTGCGCCACGTGGCCGACCGGGACCCCGCCGTGGTCGCCGCCGCTCTGCCGCAGATCGAGGACGCCGGAACCGCCGCCCTGGCCGCGATGCGCCGCATGGTCGGCGCCCTGCGCGAGGAGGGGGACGCCCCGCTGGAGCCGCACGACCTGGCGGTCGCCCTGCGCGCCATGGAGGAGCCCGGCGACATCGGCCGCCCGAGGGTGGAGGTCGCCGTCGACGGCGACACCGGGGCCCTTCCGGAGGAGACCGCCTCGGCCGTGCTGCGCATGGCCCAGGAGGCGGTCACCAACGCGCGCCGCCACGCCCGCGACGCCTCGCTGGTACGGGTCGAGCTGGAGGCGGGCACGGCCGGGGCGCGGCTGCGCGTCGCCGACGACGGCCGGGGCGGCGGTTCGGTGCACGCGGCCGGCGGGGGATACGGTCTGATCGGCATGGCCGAGCGGGCCAAGCTGCTGGGCGGGTCGTTCACCGCGGGCCCCGCGGACGACGCGCCGGGATGGAGGGTCGAGGCCGAGCTGCCCGCCGGGACGGCCGTGGACGGAGGGACGCGTTGACGATCCGGGTGCTGCTCGCCGACGACCAGGCGATGGTGCGGACCGGCTTCCGGTACATGCTGGAGGCCGAGGAGGGCATCGAGGTGGCCGGGGAGGCCGGGGACGGCCTGGAGGCGCTGCGCCTGGCCGGGGAGCTCAGGCCGGACGTGGTGCTGATGGACATCCGCATGCCCGGCGTGGACGGCCTGGAGGCGACCCGCAGGCTCGCCGGGCCGGGGGTGGCCGACCCCCTCAAGGTGGTCGTGGTGACCACCTTCGACCTGGACGAGTACGTGCACGCGGCGCTGCAGGGCGGAGCCGTGGGGTTCCTGCTCAAGGACGCCGGTCCGGCGCTGCTGATCGAGGCGGTGCGCGCGGCCGCCCGCGGCGACGCGCTGGTGGCGCCGAACGTCACGGTGCGGCTGCTCAAGCACTTCGCCCGGCCCGCCCTCCGCGCGTCACGGCGCCCGGAGGAGGAGGCGCGCCGCAAGGGGCTCACCGAGCGGGAGCTGGACACGGTGCGGGCGGTGGCCGAGGGGCTGACCAACACGGAGGCGGCCGAGCGCCTCTTCGTGTCGCTGAGCACGGTCAAGACCCACCTGGCGAGCGTCCAGGCGAAGCTGCACGCCCGCAACAGGGTGGAGATCGCCGCGTGGGCCTACCGCTCCGGCCTGATGGACACCGAGGGCTCGGCGTCCGGGTAGCGCGCGGCGGCGCGGCCGCTACTCCCCGGCCTCGGTGTGGGCCCGGACCGCGGCCATCACGATGGCCCTCAGCTGCTCGGTGATGTCGGCCCGGTCGCGCTCGAAGTCGGGGTCGGTGACCGCCGACGGGTCGTCGGTGGCCAGTTCCAGCTTCGGCGTGTGCACATGCCCGGCGGGGATGCCGCGGCCCGTGGTGTCGCGCAGCAGGGTGTTGCGGTAGGCGATCTCATTGGAGAGGTAGCCCCCGCCGCCGCCCGCGCGCGCCCGGGAGCCCTCGGTCGGGCCGCCGGGGCGCACGACCGGCTCCTCGGCGCCGGCCGGGATCTCGGTGACCTCGGTGTTGTCCACGATCGGGAAGCGCCCCGCGGCGCCCTCGATGATCGCGCGGCGGGGCAGCGTGGACCGGCACCACTGCGGCGGCGGGTCCGGCAGCCCCATGCCGCCGGGCAGCGGGATCGGCCCCTGGGCGCCGTGGTCCTCGTTGTCGGCCCGGCCGCCGCGCCAGGCGCCGTTGTAGGCCTCCAGGTCGAACCGGCCCTCGCGCCCCCGGCTGACGGTGATCACCGCGTCGGCCGGGGCCGCCGTGGCCCCGTAGTGCGGCATCAGCGTCTGCTCGGCCATGCCCTCGGTGAAGTCCCGCCAGCGCACCGGGAACACCGCCGCGCGCACCACGGCCGTGTGCCCCCCGGCCTCGAACGAGGTTCCGTGCAGCGCCAGCGCCGCCGCCCCCGACGGGTTGGACCGGCGCACGTCCTCGTCCAGCCCGAACGGGTCGAACCCGGTGACGATCACCCTGAGCTGCCGGTCGTCGGGGGCGAAGACCAGGTCGTCGTGGCCGCGGGAGGCGTACTCCAGGCGGCGCAGCAGCGCGGCGCGCTCCTCGCCGGCCAGCGCGAACGGCGGCTCCCAGGAGCGCAGGATCGCGGCGAGCGTCAGCCGTGCCCAGTACAGCGGCCGGTCGTCCCCGGCCTGCCCGCTGCGGGCCGCCTCCGACCACAGCCGGTGCCCGTGCGAGGTGACGATCCGCGCGGCGTCCTCGGCCCCGGCGGCCCCCGCCAGGTCGGCGGTGAACAGCGGGGCCGCCGCGGCGAACCCGGAGCGGCGCAGCAGCAGCCGCGGCGCCTCGCCTCGGGCGCGGTCCTCCTCGGCGGTGGTGGGGGTGGCGTCCATGGCTCCATGTTCGCGGGTCGTCGGTCCGAACGGGGCGTGAGTCTACATGCCCGCAGCGACACCGGCCCCGGCGCGGCGGCGCTCGCGGCGCACGGGTGAGGCCCGGCGCGATCCGGGGTAGACCCGGCGTGTGGCGGCGTCCACATGCCGCCGACGACCGGACCCCACGGCTCTCGATGGAGAGAGATCACGCATGCCGTTCACCACGACCCTCCCCGACACCGCCGGCCTCGCCGAGCGCGCCACCGCCGCCCTCGAGGCGTGCGGCGCGGCCCGCCTCCCCGACGACGGGGGCGCCCCCGGGCGGGCGCGCACCCCCATCACCGGCGAGGAGCTGTTCCGGCTGGACTTCGGCACCGCCAAGACCACCGAGCAGGCCGTCACCGCCGCCGACGAGGCCTTCCGCCGCGTGTGGCGGGACACCCCCGCCCCCGTGCGCGGGCAGCTCGTGCGCCGCCTGGGCGAGCTGCTGCGCGAGCACAAGCAGGACCTCGCCGACCTGGTCACCATCGAGGCGGGCAAGATCCGCTCCGAGGCCGCCGGGGAGGTGCAGGAGATGATCGACGTCTGCGACTTCGCGGTGGGCCTGTCCCGGCAGCTCTACGGCCGCACCATGCCCTCGGAGCGGCCCGGCCACCGGCTGATGGAGACCTGGCACCCGCTGGGCGTGGTCGGGGTGATCACCGCCTTCAACTTCCCGGTGGCGGTGTGGTCCTGGAACACCGCGATCGCGCTGGTGTGCGGGAACACCGTGGTGTGGAAGCCCTCCGACACCACCCCGCTGACCGCGCTGGCCTGCGACGCGCTGCTGCGGCGGGCCGCCGCCGACACCGGCGCCCCCGAGGGGCTGCACCGGGTGGTGCTGGGCGGCCGCGAGGTCGGCGAGCACCTGGTGGACGACCCGCGGGTGGCGCTGGTCTCGGCCACCGGGTCGGTGGCCATGGGCCGCGCGGTGGGGCCGCGGGTCTCCGCCCGCCTGGGCCGCTGCCTGCTGGAGCTGGGCGGCAACAACGCCGCGGTGGTCGCCCCCTCGGCCGACCTGGACCTGGTGGTGCGCGGCAGCGTGTTCGCCGCGGCGGGCACCGCCGGGCAGCGCTGCACCTCGCTGCGCCGCCTGATCGTGCACGAGGACGTGGCCGAGGAGGTCACCGAGCGCCTGGCCGGCGCCTACCGGCAGCTGCGCGAGCGCATCGGCGACCCCTTCGACGACGGCACCCTGGTCGGGCCGCTGATCTCCGAGCGCGGGCACGGCGCCATGCAGGACGCGCTGGACCGCGCCCGGGCCGAGGGCGGAACCGTGGTCACCGGGGGCGGCCGGGTCGGCGAGGACGCCGCGCCCGGGGCCTACTACGTCGAGCCCGCGCTGGTGCGCATGCCCGGTCAGACGCCGGTGGTGGAGGAGGAGACCTTCGCCCCGATCCTGTACGTGATGACCTACCGCACCTTCGAGGAGGCGGTGGAGCTGCACAACGGGGTGCCGCAGGGGCTGTCGTCGGCGCTGTTCACCCGGGACCAGGCCGAGGCGGAGCGGTTCGTGTCGGCGGCCGGGTCGGACTGCGGCATCGTCAACGTCAACATCGGCACCTCGGGCGCCGAGATCGGCGGCGCGTTCGGCGGGGAGAAGGAGACCGGCGGCGGCCGTGAGTCGGGCTCGGACTCGTGGAAGGCGTACATGCGCCGGGCCACCAACACGGTGAACTACGGCGGTGGGCTGCCGCTGGCCCAGGGGGTGGAGTTCCTCTGACGGATGCCCCGGCGCCGGCGCCGTCCTGACAGGGGCGGGGCCTGAGGAGCGGGCAGGAGCGGACGAGGACGCGGGTACGGCCTGAAGGGGCCGTACCCGCGTCGGTCTCGGCGGAAGCGCCGCCGCCCGGGCGGCAGCGTCGGCGGAGCAGGGCACTTCAGGCGAGTCAGGCCGGGTCGAGCGCGCCGCGGGACGGCGTGCCCGCGCCGTTCGCCCCCCGGGCGGCCGCGGTGCCCGGAGCGGCCCCCTCGGCGGCCCCCTCCGCGGCCGCGAACTGGGTGCGGTGCAGTTCGCTGTACCGGCCGCCCGCCGCCAGCAGCTCCTCGTGGGTGCCCTGCTCGGCGATGCGCCCCTCCTCGACCACCAGGATCCGGTCGGCCGCCTGGATCGTGGACAGCCGGTGCGCGATGACCACCGCCGTGCGCCCGTGCAGCGCCTCGGCCAGGGCCTCCTGCACCGCCGCCTCGGAGGTGGCGTCCAGGCTGGAGGTGGCCTCGTCCAGGATCACCACGCGCGGGGAGGCCAGCAGCAGCCGGGCGATGGTCAGCCGCTGCCGCTCGCCGCCGGAGAAGCGGTAGCCGCGCTCGCCGACGATGGTGTCCAGGCCGTCCGGCAGCCCCGCCACCAGCCCGTCCAGCCGCGCCCGGCGCAGCGCGTCCCACAGCTGCCCGTCGGAGGCCTCGGGGGCGGCGAAGCGCAGGTTGGCGCGCACGGTGTCGTGGAACAGGTGCCCGTCCTGGGTGACCATGCCGACCGAGCGGCGCAGCGACTCGGCGGTCAGGTCGCGCACGTCGGTCCCGCCGACGCGCACCGCCCCGGCGTCCGTGTCGTACAGGCGCGGGATGAGCTGGGCGATGGTGGACTTGCCGGCGCCCGAGGAGCCCACCAGGGCCACGGTCTCGCCGGGCGCCGCGCGGAAGGAGACCCCGTGCAGCACCTGCCCCTCGTCGCGGTCGTCCAGGTCGGCGACTTCCTCCAGGGAGGCCAGGGAGAACGCCGACGCCTTGGGGTAGCCGAACTCGACCCCGTCGAACTCCACGTCGGCGGGGCCGTCGGGGACCGGCCGCGCGTCGGGGCGCTCCTTGACCAGCGGCTCCAGGTCGAGCACCTCGAAGACGCGGCTGAAGCTGACCAGCGCGCTCATGATCTCCACGCGGGCGCTGGCCAGGGCGGTCAGCGGCGCGTACAGGCGGGTGAGCAGCAGGGCCATGGAGACCACCGAGCCCGAGTCCAGGCCGCCGGTGAAGACGTAGTAGCCGCCCAGGCCGTAGACCAGGGCCAGGGCCAGCGCCGAGACCAGGGTCAGTGCGGTGAAGAAGACCTCCTGCACCATCGCCGTGCGCACACCGATGTCGCGCACCCGCCGCGCGCGCGTGGCGAATTCGGCCGACTCCTGCTCAGGGCGCCCGAACAGCTTGACCAGGGTGGCGCCCGGGGCGGAGAAGCGCTCGGTCATCTGGGTGCCCATGGCGGCGTCGTGGTGGGCCGACTCGCGCTCCAGGCGGGCCAGACGGGAGCCCATGCGCCGGGCGGGGATCAGGAAGAGCGGGAGCAGCACCAGTGACAGCAGGGTGATCTGCCAGGAGATGTTGACCATCACGACCAGGGTCAGCAGCAGTGTCACGATGTTGCTGACGACGCCGGACAGGATGTCGCTGAACGCGCGCTGGGCGCCGATGACGTCGTTGTTCAGCCTGCTGACGAGGGCGCCGGTGCGGGTGCGGGTGAAGAAGGCGACCGGCATGCGCTGCACGTGGTCGTAGACCGCGGTGCGCAGGTCCAGGATCAGGCTCTCGCCCAGGCCCGCCGACAGCCAGCGGTTCAGCAGGCCGAAGCCCGCCTCGCCCACGGCGATGAGCGCGATGAGCGCGGCGAGCCCCGCGACCAGGCCCAGGTCCCGGCCGTCGATGATGGCGTTGACCACGCGGCCCGCCAGCACGGGGGTCGCCACGGCCAGGACGGCCAGCACGACGCTCAGCACCAGGAAGGCGCCGAGCCGTGTGCGGTGCGGGGCCGCGAACCGGCCGATGCGCTTCAGCGTCTCCTTGGAGAACGGGCGCTTGTCCTGTTCCGCGTGCATCGCCATGTACAGCGAGTGCCACGCGGTCATCTCCATGCTCATGTCCGGCTCACCGGCCTCTCGTGGGTCGGCGCCCTGGGGCGCGCTTGGCACGAGCACATTAAGACCTTGAGTTAACTCGAGGTCAAGGCGGACGGCGGCCCGCGTCCAGGGGCGCGCCCGCGGCTACGGGCGTCCGGTGGGCCGGTCCAGGGCCACGACCCCGCCGAGTGTCCCCCATTCGTTGCGGCCGAGGCGGGACAGCGGGCGCAGGCGTGTCACCTCCGGGTGGGAGCCGTCGAGGACGGAGGCGTCCACGGCCACGTGGACGACCCGCCCGAACACCACCGTGGAGTCGCCGAGCAGCAGCGTGGAGTGCAGGCGGCACTCCAGGGCCACCGGGCTCGCGGCCACCCGGGGGGCCTTCACGACGGCCCCGGGCTCGCGCGCCAGCCCGGCCGCGTCGAACTCGCTGTCACCGCGCTCCAGCGGGGCGGAGGTGGCGTTGACCTGCTCCATCAGCGGCTCGGCGGCGAGGTTGACGGTGAACTCGCCGGTCTCCTCGATGTTGCGCAGGCTGTCCTTGCGGCCGACCGAGGTGAACTGCACGATCGGCGGCTCGGCGCAGGAGACGGTGAAGAAGGAGTGCGGGGCGAGGTTGTCGCTCCCCGTGGCGGAGACCGTCGCGACCCAGGCGATGGGGCGCGGGACGACGACGGCCGTGAGCATCTTGTAGAAGGCCCGCCCGGGGAGGTCCTCGGCGGTGAACTCGGTACGCATCCCCTTCATTATCGGCGGCGCGAGCGGGGGCGTGTGCGGCGGGATCCCGGGGAGGGGGAGGGGGTCCGCGGTGCCCGCGGGGGGAATGGGAACGGGCATGGAACGCAGTGGCATCGAGCTGATCACACTGGCGGACGTGCAGGCGGCGTCGGGGCGGATCCGGCGCAGGGCGGTTCGCACGCCGCTCCTGTCCTGCCCTTGGGCCGAGGGGCGGCTGTGGCTCAAGCCGGAGAACCTCCAGCCCATCGGGGCCTTCAAGATCCGCGGGGCCGTGAACGCCGTGCGCGCGCTGCCGGCGCGGCGCAGGGCGGCCGGGGTGGTCACCCATTCGTCGGGCAACCATGGGCAGGCGCTGGCCTTCGCCGCGCGGTCCGAGGAGGTCCCCTGTGTCGTCGTAGTGCCCGAGGGGGCGCCGAAGGTGAAGCTGGACGGGATGCGGCGCCTGGGGGCCGAGATCGTGCCGGTCCCGCCGGCGCGGCGGGCCGAGGCCGCGGGCGACATCGCCCTGCGGCGCGGCATGGTGCTGGTGCCGCCCTTCGACGACCGGGAGGTGATCGCCGGGCAGGGGACGGTGGGGCTGGAGGTCGTGGAAGACCTGGGCGGCGCCGACACGGTGGTGGTGCCGGTGGGCGGGGGCGGCCTGGCCTCCGGGACGGCGACCGCGGTCAAGGGGCTGCGGCCGGACGTGCGGGTGGTCGGGGTGGAGCCCGAGCTGGCCGCCGAGACCGCCGAGGGGCTGGGGGAGGGGCGCCTGGTGTCCTGGAGCCCCGAGCGCACCGGGAGGACGGTGGCCGACGGGGTCCGGGTGGGGCCCTCGGAGCTGACCTTCGCCCACATGAAGGAGCGCCTTGACGGCGTGGTGACGGTCACCGAGGAGGAGATCGTGCACGCGATGGGGGTGATCGCGCGGGAGGCGCGCGTGGTGGCCGAGCCCAGCGGGGCGCTCGCGGTCGCGGCCCACCTGGCGGGGCACGTGCGCGGGGAGGCGGTGGTGGCGGTCGTCTCGGGCGGGACCGTGGATCCCGTGCTGCTGCGCCGGGCCCTGGACGGGGAGTGACGGGGCCGGAAATGAAAACGGTTATCATTCTGATGTAGGGTGGGCGGGTCCGGAACGACCCGAGAGGACGTGCTGTCCATGTCACGCGTGTGCCAGGTGACGGGCAAGAGGCCCGCGTTCGGCAACAACGTCTCCCACTCCCACCGGCGGACCCGCCGCCGGTTCGACGTCAACCTGCAGACCAAGCGGTACTGGCTGGAGTCGGAGCGCCGCTGGGTGCGCCTTCGGGTGAGCACCAAGGGGATGAAGGTCGTCGACCGCCGGGGCATCGAGCGGGTGGTCGCGGAGATCCGCGCGCGCGGAGAGAGGGTCTGAGCCGTGGCCAAGAAGAGCAAGCTCGCCAAGAACGAGCGCCGCAAGGAGATCGTGGCGCTGTACGCCGAGCGCCGGGCCGAGCTGAAGAGGATCATCGCCCACCCGGACACCGGGCCCGAGGAGCGCGCCGAGGCCGTGCGCGCGCTGGCGCGCCAGCCGCGCGACGCCAGCCGCACGCGCGTGCGCAACCGCGACGCGGTGGACGGTCGGCCCCGGGGCTACATCCGCAAGGCCGGGCTCTCCCGGATCCGCTTCCGTGAGATGGCCCACCGAGGGGAGCTGCCGGGCATCACCAAGTCGAGCTGGTGAGCCCCGGCCCCGGGTGAAGCCGCCCCCGCCCCTGCCCTCGGCGGGCAAGGGGCGCGCCCGGTCGGTGCCTCAGGGGTGCAGGTGCCGACCGGGCCGTCCCGGGCGCGGTCGGAGGAGCGCGGCGACGGAGGCCGGTGGCCCTTCCGGCAGCGCTGTCGGCCGTAGGGCGTGTGCGTGGCCGCCGTGGATGGCGGCGACGGCGACAGCGGGGCGGTTCCCGGGCCCTGCCTGCCGGGCGCGAGGCCCCTCGCGGTGCGGGTGGGCGACGCGACGGGGAGGGCAGGTGCTCGCCCGCGCCCATGGCGCCCGCACCCCTGGTGCCGCTCCTCGTTGATCTCGGGGAAATCGCCCCTACCAGGCCGGTTGTAGCGTCGCTTCTCCCGAGATCAACGAGGGGGCAGCGGTGCGGGGTGCACTGGTGTTGATCTCGG